>DCJK01000013.1:0-198199 GCA_002320005.1 Firmicutes bacterium UBA1702 | reverse complement strand
AGACACCCCGCATTGTTTTTATTCTTTATTTTAATTTTGCTACCATTTCTCCGGCCTTTACCTGCTGTCCTTCGGAAACATAAATTTTTTCTACTGTTCCCTTGGCAGTTGCCAGGATATTGGTTTCCATCTTCATGGCCTCAATTATTGCGATAGGCTGTTTTTCTTCAACAGCTTCGCCTTCCTTAACCAGAACCTTTATGATGTTGCCCGGGATATTGGCACCTACTTCCAGCGGATTATCCTCATCTGCATAAAGAACCGAGTTGCTGGAGTTTACGGTTACATCAGTATCCTTAATCTTTATTATTCTGCGATTTCCGTTGACTTCAAAGATTGCTTCTCTATAACCTTCACTATCAACAGGTCTCACCTCGTGAAGTTTAACAATAAGAAGCTTTCCTTCACCCAGCTTGACTTCGCATGTCTCTCCTACCTGCAGGCTGTGGAAGAAGATGTCGGAGCCCATGTAACGGAAGTTTCCGTCTTTTCTGATGCTCTTTACATAGTCCTCAAATACTTTCGGGTACAGAGCATAACTGATGACCTCTCTGTTGGTTCCTTCAAGTTCAAGTTCTTCACGGAGATACTTCCTTATGGCTTCAAAATCTTCCGGCGGCAGAAGTTCTCCAGGTCTGCATGTGATTGCAGGTTTGTCTTTGAGAACCAGCTTCTGGAGTTTTTCAGGGAAACCACCCTCAGGCTGTCCCATCATTCCCTCAAAATAGGAAACTATTGAATCAGGGAAGTCTATTCCTGCAGCCTTTTCATAGATGTTTTCAGGTGTCAGATCATTCTGAACCATGAAGATTGCCATATCTCCTACAGCCTTTGAGGAAGGTGTTACTTTAACAATATCTCCCAGCATTTCGTTGACGGCCTTGTACATATCCTTGACTTCTTCAAACTTGTGACCCAGGCCGAAGCTTTCTACCTGAGGTTTCAGGTTGGAGTACTGACCTCCCGGAATCTCATATTTATAGATTTCAGCTGTGGAGGTAACAAGTTCAGATTCGAATCCTGCATATACAGGTCTTACATCTCTCCAGTATTCGGATATCTTCTGAATCTTGTCAGGATCTATTCCTGTTTCTCTGTCTGAGTTCTGCAATGCCGCAACTACTGAGTTGAGAGCCGGCTGTGAAGTCAGTCCGCTCATGGAGTTAAATGCGGCATCCACGATGTCAACTCCGGCCTGAGCTGCCATGAGAATTGTAGCAACTCCGTTTCCGGAAGTATCGTGAGTATGCAGGTGGATAGGAATTCCTATTTCCTGCTTCAGTGTTGAAATGAGTTTCTGTGCAGCCATAGGTTTCAGGAGACCTGACATATCCTTAATTCCCAGAATGTGAGTTCCTCTCTTTTCAAGTTCCTTGGCCATCTTTACATAGTAGGCAAGGTTGTATTTTTCTCTTGACTCGTCCAGAATATCTCCTGTATAGCACAGGCAGGCTTCGGCAATCTTGCCCTGATTCAGCGTCTCGTCCAGCGCAACGGTCATGCCGTCCAGCCAGTTAAGCGAGTCGAATATTCTGAACACGTCTATTCCTGATTTCGCCGATTCCTTTACGAATTCGCGGATTACGTTATCAGGATAATTCTTGTATCCTACGGCGTTTGCTCCTCTGATAAGCATCTGGAAGAGGATGTTCGGCATCTTTTCTCTGAGAGTATCCAGTCTCTCCCATGGAGATTCCTTGAGGAATCTGTAGGCTGTGTCGAAAGTTGCGCCTCCCCACATTTCCAGTGAGAAAAGATCTTTGCCGTATACTGAAACTGCAGGCGCAATCTTTTCCATATCTACTGTTCTCACTCTTGTTGCCATGAGAGACTGCTGGGCGTCACGCATAGTTGTATCGGTGATAAGGAGTTTTTTCTGATCTTTTACCCACTTAGCAACTGCTTCAGGACCCTGCTCGTCAAGAAGCTGCTTTGTTCCGCGGAGTCCTTCCATTTCCTCTTTCTTGAATTTCGGAAATACCGGAACGTTGAACTGAGGCTTTTCGCCTTTTGTTTCGTTTACAAACTTGTTTCCCAGGAATTCTATGACCTTGAGCTCGTTATCCTCAACCTTTTCAATGTTAAGCAGGTCAGGGGTGTTGGCAATAAAGCCTGTGTCACACATTCCTGCCGCAAAAGTCGGATGGTTGAGAACATTCAGCATAAATGCAATGTTGGTTTTAACACCCTTGACGGTTGTTTCCGAAAGAGCTCTGATGGCCTTTCTTCTGGCATCGTCGAAAGTTCTGCTGAAAGCCGTAATCTTAACCAGCAAGCTGTCATAGAAAGGCGTTATTTCAGAACCTTCAAATCCGTTTCCGCCGTCAAGACGGATACCGAAGCCGCCCGGGCTCCTGTAGTTTTCGATTATACCTGTATCAGGCATAAAACCGTTGGCAGGATCCTCTGTTGTTATACGGCACTGGATTGCATGACCCGTTACCTTGATGGATTCCTGATTCGGAATGGCAATTTCCGGTGAATCCAGGCTGTATCCCTGGGCAACCAGTATCTGATCCTGTACGATGTCCACACCTGTAACAATTTCAGAAACCGTGTGCTCTACCTGAATACGAGGGTTCATCTCAATAAAGTAGTGATGACCTTCTTTGTCTACCAGGAATTCCACAGTTCCGGCACTTCTGTAATCAACTGCGTGAGCTATTTTAAGGGCATCATCGCAGATGGCCTTTCTCTGCTCATCTGTCAGGCAGAGAGCAGGAGTGAATTCGATAACCTTCTGATGTCTTCTCTGAATTGAGCAGTCTCTTTCGAAAAGGTGCACGATGTTGCCGTATTTATCTCCCAGAATCTGCACTTCAATATGCTTAGGATTTTCTAAGTATTTCTCAATGAATATGTCGTCAATACCGAAGGCTTTAGCTGCTTCGCTTCTGGCACTTCTGAACTGAGGAAGCAGTTCTTCTTCGCTGCGAACTATTCTCATACCTCTTCCGCCGCCGCCTGCTGCCGCTTTGAGCATAACAGGAAATCCGCAGCTTCTAGCGAATTCAACGGCTTCTTCTTCGGAGGCAATGGCCTTCTCAACTCCTGGTATTGTAGGAACACCGACAGAATTTGCTACGATTTTGGACTTGATTTTGTCTCCCAATCTGTCCATCATTTCAGCAGTAGGCCCTATAAATTCTATTCCTGCGGCATCACAGGCTTTGGCAAATTCAACATTCTCTGCCAGGAATCCATAACCCGGATGTATAGCGTCTACGCCTTTAGCCTTGGCAAGGGCTATAATCTCGTCAATTCCCAGATATACACCTACAGGTGTTTTTCCTTTGCCTATCTGATAGGCTTCGTCTGCTTTGGTTCTAAACAAGCTGTTCTTGTCTTCTTCCGAGTAGATTGCAACTGTTCTGATGCCCAGTTCCCTGCAAGCTCTGAACACTCTGATTGCGATTTCTCCTCTGTTAGCAACCAATACTCTTTTGAATTTTTTAATTTCTCCCATATTACTCTCCCTAAAAAATTACTTTGTAACGCGTACGTCCATTCGCGTATACGGTATTGTTATGTCTGCTTCATCAAATGCTGTTTTTACCTGTTCCTCAAGGAAATACCTTACATCGTAATAATGCTCTGTAGGACACCATACCTTGAGGTCCAGCATCACGGCACTGTTTCCGTGATCTGCCACACCCGTCACAGGTGCAGGCTCTTTTAAAATCTCGGGACAGCTTTCCGCCACGGCAAGCAGGACGTCTTTTGCCCGGGAAATGTCCGATTCATAACTTATTCCAAAGGTGCAATCCACTCTGCGTATGTCTTCCTTCGAGTAGTTTACAACTACGGAGGTAGTAAGCGTTCCGTTAGGCACGGTCACCACCTTGTTGTCATAAGTTTTCAGCGTGGTGGCAAGAAGGTCTATACTCTGTACCATCCCCTCTTTTCCTGCCACTTCTATAACATCGCCTTTTTTAAAAAGCTTGTTAGCCAGTATTATTATGCCTCCGGCTATATTGCCGAGACTGTCCTTAAGCGCCAGTGCAATGGCAGCTCCTGCGGTTCCAAGCACCGTCACCAGAGGCGCCGTAGGTACTTTCAGGTGTCCCAGAAGCACCACCGTCAGAATTATATACATGGCTATTTTAAGGACATTGAGGATGAATGCATATATAGATTCATCCAGAGTAGTTTTGGTAAGGGCTTTTCGTGAAAGTCCGATAACAACTTTGATAATGAGAAGCCCGACGGCGACTATAATCACCGCACCTATGGCAAGCTCCATAACGGCCGCAGCCTTTTCACTTAATCCAAACAATTTATATTACCCCTATTCGTAAACTCTGCCGCTTCTGCGTCTTTCCAGTTCCTTGAGAAGTTTTTTGCGAAGTCTGATATCATCCGGCGTTATTTCCACCAGTTCATCATCATCTATAAACTCCAGAGCCTCTTCAAGGGTGAAGATTCTTGCCGGAGAAAGCTTTATGGCTTCATCAGAACCTGCGGCTCTCATGTTGCTGACTTTTTTTGCCTTGCATGGGTTTACGACCATATCGTCGTTTCTTGAATTCATACCCACAATCATGCCTTCATAAACTTTTGTTCCGGGTTCCACAAACATCTGAACCCTTTCGCCTATGTTAAACAATGCATATGGGGTACATACCCCTTCTTCCTGTGCAATGGCAACACCGTTGGTTCTCTGAGGTATGTCACCTTTGTATTCGCCGAAGGAATCAAATCTTCTGACCATTGTTCCCTCGCCGCGGGTATCATTTATGAACTCGCTTCTATATCCCAGAAGACCTCTTGTGGGCACCAGATACTCAAGTCTTGCGTATCCGTTTTCGGCCGACATCTGGGTCATCATACCTTTTCTGATGTTAAGCTTATTTATAACAGTTCCCGAATATTCCTCCGGTACGGTTATAACCACTTCTTCGATAGGTTCCAGCGTCTGACCGTGGTCGCCCCTGCGAAGTATTACCTCCGGTTTTGAAACAGCAAGTTCGTAGCCCTCTCTTCTCATATTTTCGATGAGAATCGAAAGATGCAGTTCACCTCTTCCTGATACCTTGAAACAGTCGGTGCTGTCAGTCTCCTCTACTGTAAGTCCGACATTCACTTCAAGCTCCTTGCTGAGCCTTTCTCTGATATGACGGCTTGTGACATATTTCCCGGATTTGCCTGCAAATGGCGATTTATTTACCATGAAGTTCATGCTCAGGGTAGGCTCTTCTATGTGAATCATCTCCATAGCTTCAGGGTGCTGAGGATCACAGATTGTTTCACCAATGGAGATATCTGCAATACCGGATACAACTACAATATCGCCGCTTTCGGCTTCAGGAACGGCAACCCTCTTGAGTCCTCTGTAAACAAATACCTGATTTATCTTGCGCTGCACTATTGAGCCATCTGCCTTGGCAACTGCCACACTCTGGCCCTCTCTTATCTTTCCCCTTGTAATTCTGCCGATTCCCAGACGTCCGATATAATCGTCATAGCCAAGGGTTGATACCTGAAACTGAAGAGGTTGTTCATTAAGATCCGGATATGGCTGGCAATGCTCCGTGATAGTGTCAAAGAGCGGGGTAATATCAAGTCCTCCGAATCCGGCCGGACTCTTTTTAATCTTTGATTCGCCTTCTCCTATGGTCATGTCCTTGATTTCTTCCGGATCACGCACTGCTATACCCTGGCGTGCAATTCCGTAAAGTATAGGAAAATCCAGCTGCTTGTCGTTGGCCTCAAGATCCATAAACAGTTCGTAGACTTCATCTACCACCTCGTCAACTCTTGC
The DNA here is from genome assembly GCA_002320005.1 of Firmicutes bacterium UBA1702. Classification (GTDB taxonomy): domain Bacteria; phylum Bacillota; class Clostridia; order Peptostreptococcales; family Anaerovoracaceae; genus Fimisoma. The sequence continues at coordinate 192,438 of DCJK01000013.1, read as the reverse complement.
ATCTTTTTTGTCCAGCTTATTGATAAAAAGAATGGGGTTTATTCCCTGTTCCAGAGATTTCTTGAGCACGAACCGGGTCTGCGGCATAGGACCTTCGCTGGAGTCCACCAGAAGTATAACTGTATCAACAGTTTTCATTATGCGCTCAACTTCTGATGAGAAGTCAGCATGCCCCGGAGTATCCACTATGTTGATCTTGACATCGTTATGCATTACCGAACAGTTCTTTGAATAAATGGTAATGCCTCTTTCTCGTTCTATGTCGTCGCTGTCCATGATGCAGTCGACAACTTCTTCATTGGCTCTGAAAACTCCGCTCTGATTAAGGAAAGCGTCTACCAGAGTTGACTTGCCTGCATCTACATGGGCAATAACTGCGATGTTGATTATCTTTTGCTTTTCACTCATCTATATATAGTCCTTCTTTCGAGTTTGATATATTATTTTATCACAGTAAAGGCGTAATTTCAATGGGTGCAGTTCTTGTTAAAAAAGTATTTTACAACAATACAGTGCTTTAACCGCAGTGTCCTCCTTGGTGTCTTGCATTCCCACAGTCACCAATTTACCTGCATGCGGCATATAATGTTATTATCAAACTTTGGAGGTATTTTAATGGCTTCTGTTTTTCTGAGTCCATCGACACAGGAGTATAATATTTTTGTTACGGGAAACAGTGAAGAATATTATGCCAATCTTATAACAGACGCGATGATTCCCTATCTGAGAGCCAGCGGAATCAGCTTCGGAAGGAACGACCCTGATGGTACTGTTTCCACATCCATTGCCATGTCCAACGCAGGCAGTTATGACCTTCATCTGGCCATCCATTCCAACGCGGCTCCCGAAAACCTTTCAGGCATGATCAAAGGCCCCGATGTGTACTATTACAGAGACAGTTCTTCCGGTAAAAGAGCTGCTGAAATCTTTGCCAATAATCTGAAGCTTATTTATCCGGATCCTTCACTGGTTTCGGTAGTTCCCACAACTACTCTGGCGGAACTGCGCCGCACAAAAGCGCCGGCTGTACTGGTGGAAGTGGCTTACCATGATAATTACGAGGATGCTACCTGGATCATTACCAATATCGAGAAAATTGCTCAGAACCTGGCACTTTCAGTGGCAGATTTTCTCGGCGTTCCTTTTGTGGAACCGTAATCAGACAGATTGCCCTTCCGGAGACATACAGCTTAAAGAGCGGATTGCTTACACCGCTCTTTATATTTTTATTCTTCTGTGGTAAAATTAGCCACAGAGAGGTGAACAATGGAAAACTTACATAATTATTTTGAAAAAATTTTTGCAGAGGACAAGCCTGTGAAACTTATATTCTCGGGAAAGCGCAGGAAAAGTGCAGATGTTTCAAAGGTAACGCTGCGGCCTGTGATGCTGTCGGGCAGTCTCTGCTATCAGGCGGAGTACAGTTTCGCTAGAAAAGTCACTCACACCAATATTGAAGCGGCTCATGCCGCAGAATTCTGCTGTGACCTTATTAAATCAGACTTTAAGCAGGCAAATATTTTTACGCCCTCTCAGGAAATCCAGATACTTGCCGCAAAGCCGGACAAACCCAGAATAACCGGTCGCCCCTCATCACTTAAATGTGCCGATATTTCTCATAACAGGCAGAAACAGTACATAATTCCTGACGGGCAGCCATGTGATTTTCTTATAGCTCTGGGGGTAATGGGAAAGGACGGAAGGGTTTTCCATAGACATTATGCCAAATTCCGCCAGATAAACCGTTTTCTTGAAATCGTGGATGATGTGTCTTATGCACTTCCTGAAGCCGGTGAAAGGCCGCTGAAAATAATCGACTTCGGGTGTGGAAAAGCATATCTTACTTTCGCAGTATATTATTACCTGAAAATTCTGCAAAACAAAAATGTGAAAATCATAGGTCTTGACCTTAAGCAGGATGTAATCGACTTCTGCAACTCAACAGCAGATAGTCTGGGATACAAAGGTCTTACCTTCATGATGGGTGACATAGCAGATTACACCGATGATTATGCCGACATGGTCATTACTCTGCATGCCTGTGATACAGCTACCGATTACGCTTTGATCAATGCAGTCAGCTGGAACAGCAGTGTAATTTTAAGTGTACCGTGCTGTCAGCATGAACTTTTCAGCCAGATAAAAAATGATCTTCACCAGCCCATGCTGAAGCATGGTATTCTTAAAGACAGGCTGACCGAATACCTTACAGACGGCCTCAGAGCCCTTAAGCTGGAAAGCAGAGGATACGACGTCGCTCTCATTGAGTTTACAAGCCTCGAGCATACAGCACGCAACATAATGATTAAAGCCGTAAAGTCTTCCGGGAGGAACCTTCAAAAAGAGCAAAAGCACAGAGCCAGTACGAGGCTCTGCGCGATTTCTATCATGTGAACCCTACAATTGACATACTCTAGATCTGTTCATAATCTGCAGGGTCAAATTTTTCAAAAATGGCTGCGGCTCCCAGAGCCTCGGCCATTTTTAAGTCTTCATAAGATCTTATGGTCCAGAAGAATTTTGCGCCTTTAAAACGGACAAATGCCGGCTGAGCTCTGTCTTCAAACTTGTAGGCCACAAAATCCGGGCATCCCCATATATTCACCCACAGGTTCTTCAGCAGGAAATCTTCTGTTGCTGTTATAGGAAAGCCGTCCTTTCTTATGGCGCCCGACAGCTGTCCCCTTACTATGTCCGGTCTATGTTCCCTCAGCCATTTCACTGCCGCAGGCGAAAAAGACTCAACACAATAAAGTCCTTCATACCCATCAAGAACATCCATGAGCTTTTCACAAAGATTATCCTGATTTCCTTTTTCAACTTTCAGTTCAATTATAAGAGGTACTCTTCCTGACACTGTCTGCAACACATCTTCAAAATCGGGTATTACCTCCCTGCTCTCTTCCAGGAAAAACTGCTGCGCTTTCTCCAGGGATAGGTCTTCTATTTGAAGATCCACGCCGCAGGTGCGTTTTAGGCCAGAGTCATGAATTACAGCCAGCTTTCTGTCAGAAGTCAGGTGAACATCCAGTTCTATTCCGTATCCGGCAGCTATTGCTCTCCTGAAGGCTTCCATAGAATTCTCGGGTATCCCAGGTTTTCTGTGTAGCCCCCTGTGAGCGTACCTGTGTTTTAGAAGTTCCTCTATTATATCTCTCTTTTCCATATATCCCCTTCCCTGTTTCAATCAATCATCAACGTCAAATGCCTCCAGCTTGCTTTTGGCAGGCATAGGCTTGCTGTCTCCATGCTTAACCATAAGCATTGTTAAGAACGCTATAACCGAAAATACTGTTGCATAAGGGAACAGTGTCCAATATCCCACATGCTCCAGGAAAGCTCCTGACAGCACCGGCGTAAGCACCTGAGCCGCCATTGAAAATGTGTAGTACATTCCGGTGAACTTTCCGATGTCACTTCCTTTACACATTTCCACAACCATAGGATATGAATTGACGTTTATGGACGCCCATGCGACTCCCACCAGGAAGAATACAATGTTTATGGCAAAATTCGGCGTTTTGAAAAGAGCTACTGCCAGAAAGCTGGCTGCCAGAAGCAATACTCCAAACAAGATGACTTTTTTGCGGCCAAGCTTGCTGGAGATAATTCCAACAGGTATAAAGGAAATGAGCGCTCCTACCGAAGCCACCATCAGAGCTCCTGCGAAGGCTCCGCCTTCCATTCCCCACATCTCTGTTGCATATTTTGAAAATGCCGTTGTTACAGCATTATAAGCCATATACCAGAAGGCTACCGACATAAGAAGGAATATGAGACTCTTCCTGACAGGCGCGGAAAGCTTCGCATCACCTGACTGGTCTTCATCCGCTTCATCGGAAATCCCCCATTCTTTTTCTACCGCAATTCTCTCTGCCACCATTCTGTTTTCGTCAACTTTAAAAAGCAGAATGGCAAGGGATATAACCATAATCACGGCAATAGATATAAAGAGGGGCTCATAATTAGGTGTGTCTCCTTCTCCTACCAGCAGCATGATAAGACCAAGTGACAGTATGATTCCTATGGCACCCATGAGGTTAATTATTGCGTTTCCCTTGGATCTAAGCGGCTTAGGCGTAACATCCGGCATAAGGGACACCGCCGGTGATCTGAAAGTGCTCATGGCAATGAGCGTTGCAAAAAGAGCAACCGCAAAAAGCACCAGGTTATCTGCGTTGGCTGCTGCCGGAAGCAGAAGCATGAATATTACGGCAAGCACCGTTCCCACAAAGATAAACGGAGTTCTCTTTCCTCTTCTGCTGTTTACCTTGTCAGACCATGCTCCGAAAATCGGAAGCATTATCAATGCAAAGATATTGTCCAGCGCCATTATGGCTCCTGACAGCGTATCTCCGATGTGGAAGGTATACTTCAATATCAGAGGTATGATGTTATCGTACACCTGCCAGAAAGCGCTGATTGCCAGAAAGGCAAATCCAACCAGAATGGTTTTTTTATTATCAAGTTTCATCTTTAATTCTCCTGTACAATTGGTTTATATCAGTAAAAACATACGTAGGTTTTACCTCCGATGACTCCAGATCTTCCATGGTTCCTTCTCCTGAAAGCACAAAGCACGTCTCGACGCCTGCGTTATACCCGCATGCAATGTCGGTGTACAGTCTGTCTCCCACGACCAACGTTTCTTCCTGTGAAAACCCGGTTATTTCCATGGCAAGTAATGCCATAAGCGGCTGCGGTTTGCCTATAAAAACAGGACTTCTTCCTGTAGCTTTTTCTATCATCTTGCACATACTTCCGCAGTCGGGAACATATCCGAACTCCGTCGGGCACACCCAGTCAGGATTTGTGGCATAATAAGGAAGTCCCGGTTTTTCAGAAAGCATTCTGCAAACATCTTCAAGTTTTCTGTATGTCAGTTCCCGGTCAAATCCGCAAAGAATCAGCTCAATATCTTCTCCGGCCTCATCCGCTACACGGAAGCCTTCTTCTTTCATCTGTTTTATGAGTGAAGCCGTTCCCATTACATACATCTTTTTCTTCCTGAAGTCACTGCCCAGTTTTTTCTTGAGAAACCATACAGATGCATCTGCTGATGTAACAAAGTCACTTATACCTGCCTTTATTCCCATTTTGCTCAGCTTTCCCACATAATCTCCGGCGCTTTTGGAAGAATTGTTTGTCATAAAAATGCATCTTCCGCCCTTTTCATTTACCGCTTTCAGGAACCGTGATGTTCCTGCAAACAGTCTGTCGCCCAGATATATTGTGCCGTCCATGTCCAGAAGAAAAAGCTTTTTATCCTTTAAATCCATGTAAATATCATACCTTTATTAAAATATGTTCAGAGGCTTGCGGCGCTCCTTAGCTTCATCAGATATAGGAATTCTGTTATTTTTTCTTGTTGCCCACCATACACGATTGAAGCTTATTCCCAGACACATTACCCATGCCAGGAACCAGAACCAGAACATGAGGACCACCATGTTGGAAAATGATCCATAAAGAATATCGTAATTGGACGATATTCCTGTATAAATGGTATACACATACGTTACCACCAGAAAACCGACAGCCGCGAAAATGCTTCCCGGCAGTATGTCTCTATAGCGAACTCTCTCTGTAGGCAGAAGATAGTAATTGTAGGATATCATAAGGAAATAAAGAGCCATACCTATGGGCCATCGTATAAAAGCCCAGGCAGTTTCCGAAATATCTTCACCTATAACAGCTCCGAAGATAAGCTTCAGCAGCAGTTCACCATATACAAGCACAACCAGAGAAAATCCCAGTGTAAAAATAGTTATCAGGATTGTCTTAACAGATTTAAGCCTGTCTTTTATATAGCTCTGCCCTGTAATGCGCCCATCCGTAAGAGTATAATTTGCCACTCTCAACATCGCAAACTGTGCCCTTGAGGCCGCCCACAAAGCAGTTATGGCAAGAAATATGCTGTTTACACCTGAAGGTGAATACTGGAGCATGGACAGCAGGGAGTCGGCCCCTTCCACTGTCATATTCTCGCCTATCCATTCCTTCACTTCATTAAGAGAAAGCGAAAACAGTCCCAAAAGCTGCGACAGCAGTATCAGTATAGGAACAATGGACAGAAAAAGCGAAAATGCAATCTGCGCTGCAACACCCTGATAAAAAGGGTCCTGAAACTGATCCAGCATCATAAGGAACATTTTTTTGAAACGCCTGCCCGCATCTTTAGCCTTTTGCTTCATTAAAAGATTTCCCTTTCAGTCAAAATTTCCTCCAGCTTTTCAAGAGCTCTGGCTCTGTGACTTATGGAGTTTTTTTCTTTATCGCTTAGCTGTGCAAAGGTTTTTGAAAGTCCGTCGGGTACAAAAAGAGGATCATAACCGAACCCGTTCTCACCGGTTGGTGTCTCTATTATTCTTCCCGGACACTCACCTCTTGCAACTATTGTATTTCCGTCTGGAAACATCAGGGTAATTACCGAAACGAATTTTGCCTTTCTGTCTTCTGCAGGCAGTCCCTCCAGATGCTTCAGAAGCTTCTCGTTATTTTTCTCATCATCACACTCTTCCCCTGCAAATCTGGCCGAATAAACTCCGGGAGCTCCTCCCAGATAATCCACCATCAATCCCGAATCATCGGCTACAGTAAGCTTCCCTGTAGCTTTCATAATTGCTTCGGCTTTCTTTAATGAATTTTCTTCAAAGGTTTCCCCATCTTCTTCAATTTCAAATTCAGGTACACCTGCTTCTTTTCTCGAAACCACCTTTACGCCGAATTTGCTCATTATCGATTGTATTTCCTTTATCTTGTGGGCATTGGATGATGCCGCTATCATGGTTATCATCGTCTATAACTCTCCTATAATTTCCTTCTGTTTTGCATGTAGCGCACTGCAGCCGTTCTGTGCCAGACTGAGAAGCCGGGCAAGTTCATCTGCGCTGAAAGGTCTTTCCTCCCCTGTGCCCTGTATTTCTATGTATTCTCCTTTGTCAGTCATCACAACATTCATATCAACCATTGCTCTTGAATCTTCTTCATAGCATAAGTCAAGAATCTCCTCATGGTCCACTATTCCTACGCTTATAGCTGACACAAACCCGATAATCGGAATCTCATCAATCATTCCTGCATCCTTCATCTTTTTCATTGCCTGAGTCATTGCTACAAAGGCTCCGGTGATAGATGCGGTTCTTGTTCCTCCGTCTGCCTGTATCACATCACAGTCTATCCATATGGTTCTTTCTCCCAGTTTTTCCATATCCACAACCGAACGCAAAGCTCTGCCGATAAGTCTCTGAATTTCTATGCTTCTTCCATCAGTTTTTCCGCGGTCTCTCTTTTTGCGGCTGCCCGTTGAACCCGGCAGCATTGCATATTCTGCAGTCACCCATCCCCGGCCGGTGCCTGTAAGATGGCGGGCTGTTGATTCTTCCACACATGCCGTACATATAACCTTAGTATTGCCCATCTCTATCAAAACAGAACCCTCAGGGCTCATAAGATAATTATCCGTAATTTTCACAGATCTGATCTGATCGTTTTCTCTTCCGTCTTTTCTCATTTTTCTTTCTTCCTTCTTAAACTTAATCTATTATACTATATCATATTGTAAAACTTTTTTCAAAACATTTGAAGCCGTGCACCTTGTATTCATTTCCGTTAAAAGATATAATATACAAAGTATTTCTTTTAAGGGAGGCCAACGAGTATGAAATCAGTAGTTTTAGATGCTTATACAATTAATCCGGGAGATCTTTCCTGGGAAGTTCTTGAATCTTTGGGAGAAGTTTCGGTATATGACAGAACTGCCGACAAAGATATAATTGAAAGAATCGGGGATTGCGACTCAGTGTTTACAAGCAAGTGCCACATAACGCGTGAAATTCTGGATGCCTGCCCGGGCATAAGATTCATAAGCACTCTGGCCACGGGATACGACAACATCGACATCAAGGCTGCTGCCGAAAAAGGCATCGCCGTATGCAATATTCCGGCGTATTCTACAGAAGCCGTTACGCAGCACACTTTTGCTCTTCTGCTGGAACTATGCAGTAAAGTAGCCCTTCATAACAAGGCTTCACAGGAAGGCCGGTGGTCTGCATGTGAAGATTTTTCTCTTGTTCTTGAGCCTATGTTTCAGCTCAGTGGTAAATCTCTGGGTATCATAGGATACGGTACCATAGGTAAACGTGTGGGACAGGTTGCAGAAGCTTTTGGCATGAAAGTAATACCTTACAGCAGAAATCCGGAGGAAGCAGTCAAGGCAGACGTAGTAACTCTCCACTGCCCTGCAACACCTGATAACAAAGGCTTTATAAACAAAGAATTCATAGACCGTATGAAAGATGGTGCCTATCTGATAAACACCGCACGTGGAGCACTGATTAACGAACAGGATCTTGCTGCTGCAGTGAGAAGCGGAAAGCTAGCAGGAGCTGCTGTTGATGTAGTTTCAAAAGAACCTATTGAAGCTGACAATCCTCTGCTGGGTGTTCCCGGTCTGATAGTTACTCCTCATATGGCTTGGACATCTAGGGAAGCCAGAGAAGTGGTCTGCACTACCGCAGCTGCAAATCTAAAAGCATTTATGGAAGGAAAAGAACTTAACAGAATAGTGTAGGAAAGCTGAAAAGCAGCCTTCTGAATATGGCAGAAGGCTGCTTTTTTAAGTATTTTTAGTTTTGTTCCAGAGCTTTTCTGATTCTGTCTGCCATAGACATGAAACTTCTTGCGATATAAGTGTTGCCCATGGAAACAATAGGCACTCCGAGATTTGTTGATATATGTATATTTTCATCCATCTGTATTATTCCTACCAGCTTTTCGCGGATGTTCTTGGTTATTTCTTCGAAACTAGGGGCCTTTCCTTCCTCAATTAGTTTCAGATCTATTTTATTTACCACATAAGCGATATCGGATACTCCCAAATCCCTCAGTGTCTTCTGAACCATTTCGGCATTACGAAGAGATGAGTACTCAGGCGTTACAACTATGATGCCCATATCGCTTCCACCGGCAGCTATTGCAAGGCCGTCGTCTATTCCGGCCGGAGCATCCACTATTATATAGTCATATTTTTTCTTTAGTTTGCCGCACAAAACTTTAATGTGCAGCGGTGTAATCTCTCCGGTGGGTTTCTGCGGCGAAGCCGCCATAAACATCAGTCCCGGAAAGGCCTTGACCTTTACCAGCGCCTGTCTTATGCGGCAGACACCTGTCAGCACGTCATTCACATCATATACTATATTGTTCTCCACTCCCAGATACAGGTCCAGATTTCTGAGCCCTGTATCCAGATCTATCAAAACCACCTTGTGGCCCTGCCGCGCCATGGTAACTCCAAGGTTGGCTGCCAGCATGGTTTTGCCGGTGCCTCCTTTTCCTGACGCGATTACAATGGCTTTACCCATGGTTTCCTCCTGTTTATCTAAATTACTGCATCTTTGTAGTGAAGTCTGTTGCATCGATGGCTCCCGTTTTTTCGAAATAAGCTCCGAGAACCTCTCTTGCCACAGGAGCAGCATTTCCCGATGTTCCTCCCTGTACCAGCAGCACGACCACGGCAATCTTCGGATTATCCGCCGGTGCTAAAGTAATAACCCAAGCAAATTCATCATAAGTGTCTTTATATCTGTTTATATCCGACATGGTTACTTTGTTTCCGCTGGCTTCTATCAGTGCAGTGTCAACTGCATCGTTTTCCGTCGGATACGTTTCCGGATCTTCCTTCATCAGTTTTTTCATCTCTGCTTCTACCTGGCTCCAGGATACAGAGGATGTTATTGAAGAAAGATGCTGTTTAACATAGGTCACCTCATCAGCCGGATTGATATAACCGTCTTTTTCTGCGGTTCCGGTTTTACCGGCCACATCTATAGGAAATCTTGAAAATACGCTTGCCAATGTACCCTTTTGAGCTACCAGTCGCATTCCTTCCAGCACGCTGTCCATATCATCCTTTTCAACATCTATCTGTGTGGCTTCAGCTTTTTGCTTAACTCCCTCTCCTTCTATGCCTTTGACTATACTTATCTGATTACGTTTTCCGTAATTACCAAGTGTAGCCACATAATTGGCCATCTGCAGAGGAGTATATGAATTGTCTCCCTGACCTATAGCTATGTTAAACTCGTCTCCTATGGTCCAGGACGCCTGATTAAAGTAGGAATACTTGCATATATCCGTTACTGTCTCCACCTGGTCCTCTTTGACCTTAGTCTGTTCTGATATTCTGTTTATGATTTCACCTCTTGAAGGGTTTTCTTCCGTCCAGCTTACAATTGTGTCAATGTCCTTTTTAAGAGTCTCCTCGTCATCTACGACTTCTTTTGGCCAGTAGCTGTCGGCAGAACTGTAGAGATAGTACCACAAGGAATCTTTCATTCCTTCCATCTTTCTTTCAGCCGATGCCAGAGGGCTTACAGCCTCATCCAGCTCAATGCCGGTTTCCTCTCCCAGACCGAACTCCTGGGCGACTTCCATTATCTTCTCAATACTTATTTCTTTATCGTAGCCCAGCGAAGCTCCCGTGCTCCAGTCCTTGCCGGTGGCAATACAGTAAAAGTAATAGTTGCAGGAATTCTGAATTCCAGTCTTAAGTACTTCCGTGCCGTGATTCGAACGATAAGTGTTCCAGTTAGAACATCCGAAGGTTCTGTCTCCGATTTTGATGTATCCTTTATCGTATATCTGCAGATTAGGATCAAGTCCGCACTGCAGTGCCGCTACTGCTGTAATAGGCTTAAAAGTTGAACCCGGCTGTACCGAAGCTTTCGTTGCTATGTTGTAAAGAGGCGTAGGGGCCAGAGGATCTCTTGGATTTACGCTTTGCACTGAAGCCCAGTCCTTTGTGGAAATTCCTTTGGCAAACAGGTTGGGGTTATAGTCCGGATAGCTGGCCATAGCAAGCACATCCCCCGTTTCAACTTCTACTGCAACTACCGCACCTGACGCACATTTCGAGTATTCCTCCAGTGTCACATTGCCGTATTTGCTCTGATATACTCCACCGGTCCTTACTTTCTCTATCACTTCGGCAAGAGAATCTTCCGCCACTTTCTGAAGATCCAGATCAACGGTAAGATATACATTTTTACCTGCAACAGGTTCTGTTTCACTGATGGTTTCTATATAATCTCCCGTGCTGTTTACTCTCACGGTCTTTACACCATCCGTTCCCTTAAGGTAACTTTCCATTGCGGCTTCAATGCCATCCTTTCCTATAAGGTCAGTGGCGTTGTAGCCCTTTTCCGTAACATATTCTTCGTACTGATAGTCGGAAATGCTTCCCATATATCCTATTACATGAGCAAGAGTATTTCCGTTAGGGTAATATCTCTCGGTTTCAGAAGAAATTTCTGCGCCTTTCAGGCTTTGAGACAATTCTTCCACATACATTACGGTTTTATCTGAAACATCCTTGGCAATAGTACTTGAACGATATTTGTTATAGCCCAGGGTCTTGATTTCTTCTCTTATCCGGAAAATTTTCCTTGCCTCCGTATCAGAAAGTTCCTCGTCTATACTGTACATTTCTCTCAGCTCTCTGAAAGCTTCCTCAGCGGTGAAATCGGTATCCAGTCCGTACTTTTCCAGAAACTGTTTTTTCTGTATATCATAAGTGTAGGTCATACTTCTTATGTTTATCGGAGGATATACTCCGTAACTGGTTTCAAGTTCCTCTGCCGCATCGTATCTGTCCAGCTTGGGATCTATTTCGTACTGGGTGCGGATAGCGTTAAAGGTCTGCTCCGCAGTGAAGTTTGAAGGAAATTCTTTATTGGCAAGCCACTTGCTTTTTTCTTCATCATAGGTGTAGCTGAAAGAGCCTCCGGATATTTTGATAGGAAAATTATCCACATATTCATCTCCGTTTGCCTCCAATATCTGAACAAGTCTGTATGCAGTACTGTTTATTTCCTCTGTGGAAAGACCGCTTACATTGAAATTAACTGTAAATATCTGTTGATTTGTTGCGATAATGCGTCCATATCTGTCCAGAATCTCTCCTCGAGGAGCCGATGTCGTAATATACTTGGTATTCTGTCCGTCGGCAGCTTCATTCCATGATTCATGCTGTATAACGGTAAGCACAAAAAGCCTTACGCATAATATCAGCGCAAGGATTATCAGCAGTACCAGTATCTGATAGAATCTTGAATTAAGCAGTTTTTTGTTCATATGAAATACCTGTCATTATGATGCTTTACGACTTTTTTTATCATTATCATATATAGCAATGTTATTACAACTATAGAGTAGACCATAGGCCATACTGATTTTGAAAGAGCATAGCCTAGTCCGAGAGGGATTCCTGCCAGTGACAGAAGACCCCAGTTTACAATGTAATACAGAACAAAAGAAATCGCAGATATTGTCCACATGCTCACTATGTTCTCTATATTTGAATATGCCCTCATAAATACCACCGCTGCGGCTGTCAACACCAGTGCTATAGGAGTCGGCCCTATGACCACGCCGAAACATATGTCATACAGCAGCCCAAAAACTGCACCCCACACCAGCCCATACGGTTCTTTTTCGTATAAGAACGAAAATATGACCACAAGGCAGAGCAGCAGATTAGGCGTGCAGCCGCCAATATTGATCATATTAAGCAATGAAGTCTGTATTAAAAAAGCGATGAGAAAAAATATCCCGGATTTCCAGTACCTCATATAATCACCGCCACCTTCCTGAGAGAGGAAAACTTGACGGCAGGCTCAACAGTTATCTCCTTAAGCAGTTTGTCACTGTTATATGTCACACTTTTTACGGTTCCGATTTCTATGCCGGCCGGGTACATTCCCATACCGGAAGTTACCAGTATATCTCCTTCGGAAACAGTTGAACCATCATCCAGCATATATCCGGTAAACTGACCTTTTGAATCTCCTGCAACAACTCCCAGCTGTTTTCCGTCCCTGGCAAGTTTAAAACTTATTTTGCTTCCTTCTTCGATTATAGGGGCCACTTTTGCCCATCCTTCTCCGGCATCGCTTACTACGCCCACCAGTCCGGCTCCGTCAATTACGACTTTTCCCTGGGTTATTCCGTCCTCCGTACCTCTGTCGATGGTGAAAGTCTCCAACCAGTTTGAACCGTCCTTAAGGGAAACGTCTGCAGAAACCACATTGAAGGTCTGCGGTGTGTAATCATAGTGGAGAATACCGGCAAGTTCCTGAAGCTGCTGCAGCTGTTCTGCTTCCAGCTTTGCCCGAATAAGGTCCCTCTGGAGCTGAGCATTCTCATCTTTGAGTTCATCTATCTGCTTCTCCAGATCTTTGTGAGCAAATATTCCCGCTGCTCCGTCCCTTATATTTCCGCCTACGGAAGAGAAAAATCCGGAAATGCCTGAAACGCCGTTATTTATGAAATCGGTAAGAAAATTTCCGCCAAAACCGGATACCGTTGACAACACAAATATCAGTGCCAGCACTACCAGCAATGATAAAAGACTCGCTATTAATTTGTGCTCCCTTATCCATCTCATATCTTATACTTCTGTTCCTCTCCGCTTGGATTTTCTGGTATAAATTTTGAGCTTTCCTATATCTTCCAGAGCTTTTCCTGTACCCATGGCAACTGCCTCAAAAGAATTTTCGGCAATTTCCACATCCATGTCAGTCTTTTTCTTTATCAGTTTATCAAGATTATATATATTAGCTCCGCCTCCGGAAAGTATCATGCCGTTTTCAGCTATGTCAGCGGCAATTTCAGGAGGTGCTTTTTCGATAGTTGTTTTAATTGCATCAATTACTATATCCATAGACTCCTGTAAGGCTATCATCACATCCTTGTTAGTCACTTCCAGAGTCTTTGGAAGGCCGGAAATTATATCACGGCCGCGGGCATTCATTGTCTTGATGATCTCGTTTCCAAATTCATCTTCGTCCATACATGCGCATCCCAGGTTGATTTTGAGTTCTTCTGCGGTATTGTCTCCGATAAGAAGTGCATACCGCTTTCTCATGTACTGAACAATGGCATCGTTAAACTTATCACCTGCGTGCCTTATAGAAGTGCTGGATACTACCCCGCCCAGAGCAATTATGGCAACATCGGTAGTGCCGCCGCCTATATCCGCTATCATGCATCCGGTGGTTCCGTCAATAGGAAGACCGGCTCCTATGGCTGCTGCCATAGGTTCCTCAAGAATGTAGACTTCCGTTGCTCCCATCTGTCTTACAACCTCTTCCACTGCACGTTTTTCAACCTCCGTAACGCCTGTAGGAACACCTACGGCTACACGGTAGTTTCTCATTTTCTTTTGCTCCATAGCTCTCTCAATGAAAGTCCTGAGCATGTCCGCAGTCTTGTCAAAGTCTGAAATTACTCCGTCCTGAAGCGGTCTTACAACGGAAATATTCCTTGGAGCCTTGCCTATCATCTCCTTGGCATCCTTTCCTACCGCAAGTATCTTGGAAACGTCCGAATCCACAGCTATTACCGATGGTTCGTTAAGTATTATCCCCGTATCTTTCAAATAGATTAAAGTATTGGCTGTTCCCAGGTCTATTCCCATGTCTTTTGCTTTAAAAAAACTGCACATCAATTACACCTCTTCTTTATATTTTTCCCATAGCTCTCAAACTCATATATCGTCCATCTCCTATTATCAGATGATCCGCCACTGTTATCCCCAGAAGCCTGCCGCACTCTACCAGTCTTTCGGTAGTTGCATAGTCCTCTCTGCTGGGAGTAGGGTCGCCGCTGGGATGATTATGGGCGAAAACCACTGCCGCGGCGCTTCTCCTGACGGCTGCAGAAAATACTTCTCTGGGGTGAACCATCGTGCTGTTCAGCTGTCCCACAGACACTGTCTCAACGGATATCACCCCGCCTTTGGAGTTTAAAAGCACAGCCTTGAAGATTTCGCGTTTCTGATGTCTCATATCCTCCATCAGCAGTGCTGCCACATCCTGATCATCTTTTATGTGCATATCCGGTTCCAGCGGTTTCAGTGATATGCGTTTCCCCAGCTCCGCAGCTGCTGCAAGCCGGGCGGCTTTGGTTCTGCCTATTCCGCTTACTGACATCAGTTCCTCCGGCGAAGCATCTCTGAGGAAACATATTCCTCTGACGTCTTTTGCCAGGACTTCCTCAGCCAGATCAAAGGCAGATTTGTCTCTGGTTCCGGAATTGATAATAAGTGCCAAAAGTTCCGAGTTGGACAGGCTTTCAACACCTTGAGAAAGACATTTTTCAACAGGTCGCTCCTGTTTCGGTAAAGATTTGATTTTCATATATTCTCCTTTATAAAAAGCAATATGAAAATCTTTTAAAAAAGCTTTCTGTCGCTTACTTCTGTAAAAGCATATTAATCGGTTGATATTATATCATTTTATGCCCTAAAGTACAAGTCCGGTCACAGTAATAATTTGTGAAGTTTTGCTCATAATAATCATGTGAAGTTCAACATCATAAGGAGGAAATTAAATCATGAACAAGAACAATCAGACTATCAGATGTACTGTAGATCAGTGCAGGCATCATGAAAAAACAGAAAACTACTGCTCTCTTGATGCCATCACAGTTGGCACTCACGAAGCCAATCCTACAATGGAACAGTGCACAGACTGCATGTCCTTTGAAAGATAAGACATCCGCCGTCTGATATAAGCTGCCGGGATTCCGGCTCCCCCTCAAATAGGTACCTGCCTTTTTTAAGACTGCCATGCACCGGACATCTCCAAAAGGCATATAGTTTTAATCTATAGAGGGGGTTACATAAATGAGCAGTTCTTTTCCTAGTCCACTTTCAGAAAAAGAGGAACAGGCTCTTATCGGCAGACTTGCGGACGGCGATTCCGAAGCTAAAACAATGCTGATAGAGCATAACCTGAGGCTGGTAGCTCATATCGCAAAAAAATACGCAGGTCCCGGTGCGTGCCAGGACGATCTTATATCCATCGGAACCATCGGGCTGATAAAGGCCGTAGGCACATATTCAGGCAGAAAATCCACCAGACTTGCCACATACGCAGCAAAATGCATCGAAAATGAAATACTCATGAGCATACGCTCGTCAAAGCGAATCAGACAGGAAGTTTCACTGAGCCTTCCCATAGGTATCGACAAAGACGGTAATGAGATAAGTTTCAACGATATCCTGGGGACAGATACCGATGAAATAGTCGATTCAATAGATCTGAAAATTCAGATTTCCAGGCTGAGAGAGGCGATATCCTCATGCCTCAGCCGCCGTGAGCAGGCCGTAATCACAGCGCGATACGGGCTGGACGGCCGGGAGCCCAGACCTCAGAGAGAGATAGCCTCCTGCCTGGGAATAAGTCGTTCCTACGTATCCCGCATCGAAAAAAAAGCATTGGAAAAGCTCAGAAATTATCTGACATGAAATCAGTTATTTTTTTAAAAACAGGCAAGGCATCGGAAGCTCCGGACTTTCCGCCTTCCACAAGCACGGTAACTACATATGTTTTTTCGTTTTTGCGGCAATATCCGGTAAACCAGCAGTTGTTTCCTCCGCTTTCTCTGCCTGTTTCAGCTGTTCCCGTTTTCCCCCATACCGGCATGGAATAGCTGTCCTTTGCAGTGCCTTCTTCCATAACCATGCGCAGCATATCCTCTATGGTTTCTGCCGTTTCCTGATCCATCACACGGCGGCGCTGTCCATCCGATTTTTCCTTTTCGTCCCGAAGCAATATTTCAGGCGTCACTTTGAAGCCGCCGTTGGCAACGGATGCCGTCGTGCAGGCAATCTGCAGCGGGGTTGCAGTGATGCTGCCCTGACCTATGGATATATTACTCACATCCCAAGGTCCCGCCTCTTCTTCGTCCGGCATATTCCCCGCTTCTGATCCGTAAAACTCCGGCATTGGGTTTTCACCGAAACCCATTTCCTTCGCCTTTTCTATTATTGCTTCTATGCCGACAATGCTGCCCAGATTTGCAAAATAGCAGTTGCAGGAGCAAGCCATGGCTTGTGCCATTTTCAGCTTCCCATGCCCTCCCTCAGGCCCGGAAGCACAGCACAGGGTTATTCCTTCTACGGTAGTGGTTCCTGTGCATTGGAACTCCGTATTTTCGTCACATTTGCCTGATTCAAGTGCGGCAGCTGCTGTTACTGCCTTAAACACAGATCCCGGTGCATATGCAGCCTGGCATACCTTGTTTATTAGGCAGTCTCCGTCCTCCAGGCAGTCAGCAATCCTGTTGGGATTAAAAACAGGTGCAGATGCCCATGACAGAATTTCTCCGGTTTCTGCATCCATCACCAGAGCTGCACCTGACCTGGTCTGTTCCTGAAGAGCATCTTCACATATATTCTGAAGCTCACGGTCTATGGTAGTAACAACAGCCTTTTCCTCAATTCCGTCCTTTTCAGATGTTCCCGAAGCACAAGGCGTTCTTCCTTTCAATATGAGCCCTGCTGCATCGGCCCACAATGTGATTCTTCCATCCCCTGCCCTGAGTCTGTCCTGGCACATCAGCTCTATACCTGATACTCCTGCTTTGCGGTCGCCATTGAGATATCCTATAAGATGGCATGCAATCTGATCATCCGAGTACCTTGCACGGCTCTGAAACACATATGCTCCATACTTTTTTTTCAAATTTTCTGCCACATCAATGCTGAAATTTTCACTTCTGTACACCAGGTAATCCGAATCATCTGCAGCAACCTGACGAAGCTGCCATTGAGACTCTATCCGTTCCGGCAACCCGCTGCACCTGTTTTTGTCAATGACATAATAATACTGATTTACTGTATCCGTAAGCGGATCACCGTTTCTGTCAAGGATTATGCCTCTGGTGTCCAGGCCTTCCATGGCAATACCATATTGAGAAACTGCTGCGGCTTTCAGTTCATCGGAACAGATTATCTGTATATATATAAGTTTTATGGCAAGGGCCGCCATTGCTATACAAAAAAAGGCAAACAATAATCTGCTTCGCCTATGTTCTGTTTTGTTCATAAAAAACCTCCGATGGTAGTTTTTCCATCGGAGGGGTTAATTATGCCCGGATAATTCAATCCGGCTCTTCAAGTCTTTAATTTCAGAGATTTTTTGCTCTGACCTTTCCACATATATATTCTACGGTTTCGTCTATGGTCATTGCGGTGGTATCAATGAGCTCGGCGTCTTCCGCCTTTCTCATGGGACTTGCCGCTCTGGTGGCATCATTGTGGTCTCTTTCCTTTATTTCTGCCAGCACCTGCTCATAGACAGCATCGTTTCCCTTTTCCTGCAGTTCTTTGCAACGTCTGCGTGCTCTTTCTTCAGCGTCTGCTGTTATGAAAAATTTAAATTCCGCATCGGGAAAAACCACTTCGCATATATCTCTTCCGTCCATTATTACGCTTTTATCGGCTCCCATTTTCTGCTGGGCTTTTACCATCGTCTCCCT
This sequence comes from Firmicutes bacterium UBA1702, assembly GCA_002320005.1. GTDB lineage: Bacteria > Bacillota > Clostridia > Peptostreptococcales > Anaerovoracaceae > Fimisoma. The sequence goes on along the minus strand of DCJK01000013.1, from coordinate 174,114 downwards.
TACTACCGGGAATGCCGAGCATGCAGAGGCTGCCATTGAAACCTGCGGAGTTCTGATAAGCTCAGTGACATTCTCTCCGTCCAGCAGTATGTCCTTTCCTCTGAAATCTATTTCTGTTTCGCGGAGCAGCTGTCTCAGCTGAGGTGTATCCTCCATAGGAATGTCCAGTCTGAGCATCTTAAGTCCCAGGGCTCTGTACATGGCTCCGGTATCAATGTAATCTATTCCGAGCCGGACGGCCACCGCTTTGGCCACTGTGGATTTGCCGGCTCCTCCCGGCCCGTCTATTGCAATCTTTATGGTCTTATTCATTCTTTCCTTCTTTCTGAGCTTCTTCTTTTTGACTTTCCGCTTCGTCAGGTTTAAGCAGCTTTTCTATCTCTCGCACAAAGGTGTTCACATCTGTAAACTGTCTGTATACAGATGCAAATCTTACATAAGCCACCTCGTCAACAGCTTTAAGCTGCTCCATTATCAGCTCGCCTATATAATAGCTTTCTACTTCTTTTTCCAGAGAACTGCTGATGTTCTTTTCGATTTCATCAACCATTTTCTCCATTCTGTCCATAGAAACAGGACGCTTCTGGCAGGCCTTGATAATGCCGCTGAGAATCTTGCCGCGGTCAAAAGCTTCTCTTCTTCCGTCTTTTTTTACCACCATCAAAAGGGTTTCCTCAACCTTTTCATAGGTTGTAAATCTTCTGCCGCAGTTGTCGCACCCGCGCCTTCTTCGGATGGCATGTCCCTCTTCAGTAGGTCTTGAATCTATTACCTTCGTATCCGGATGATCACAAAAAGGACACTTCATAATTTTTCCTCCCGGTTCTCTGTCTTATTCATTATCTTATAATCCTTCTACATCAACGAGTATAACATCGTCCCCGACGGTTCTGACCTTTTCCCATTTTATGACAGTGTCTCCCTCGCCTTTTGAGAAGAAACCCATGAAACCTCTGGCTCCGGGTATTACTATGCCGTCTATGACACCTTTATCCAGATCAACCTCAATGTCATAAACAAATCCAAGGCTCCGACCGTCGCTGATGTTTATGACTTCTTTGTTTTTAAGTTTATCTGTACTTATCATCTTATGTACCTCCCTTTAGACAAGTATATTCCTCAGGGAGGCAATTATTACCACATGACAGGTTTTAAAGTTTTTCTGCCAGACGCTCGTAAATTGTATCAAGCTCCTTGGTCAGCAGAAGATCTCTGTCCAGTTTATATGTCTTGGCATATTTCTTGAGAGACATACCTGTGTACTCCTTGAAAGCGGCCTCGTCTTGGAAACCGGAACTTGCAAGCATGTTGTCCAGATAGGTGTCATACTCTTCATCTGACACTGACAGACCTTCTTTTTCAGCAATTGCATAGATTATCATCTCCTGCTTCACCAGTTCCTTAGCATAGAGCTCTACCTGTTCATCAAACTGTTCCTGTGTGACACCAAGTGTATCGGTTAAATAATCTTCCCAATCGACATTGCTGTTCTTTGCCATATTTTTGTATGTCTCTTCCAGTTCCTTTATCTGCTTTTTTACTTCCTTATCAGGATACTGGATTACCTCGGTATCGCTTACCAGTTTCGAGTAAAGCGTTGACTTGATATTGTACAGCTGCTCATCATACTCGTTCTGCTCAAGTTCCTTTGCGATGGCATTTCTGTAATCAGCCACGGATTCATAATCGCTGTTGGCTTTTACGAACTCCTCATCCAGTTCCGGAACCTTTTCAACATTTTTGCTGAGAACCTTAACCTTGAAGGTTACATTTTTTCCCGAGTATTCCTCTTTATTTTTGTATGGGTCAGGGAAAGTCAGATTAAGGGTGACTTCTTCACCTATTGTCGCACCGTAAAGACCGGATTCAAATCCGTCTATCATGCTTCCCGATCCCAGTACAAGATCTGTTCCTTCAGATGTCATCCCTGCATCCTTTGTTCCGTCCTCAAGGGTTCCGTCGAAGGAAATGGTTACCGTATCTCCCTCATTTACTGTGCCTTCTGTTATTTTCTCTGTTGTAGCTGCTGCTTCAAGGTTTTTCTGAATCTCTGCATCGATATCATCATCTGTTATGGTGACATCCGGAGCTGTAGTCTCAAAGGAATCGTAATCCGGCAATGTGATATATTCAGACAGATCATAGCTGCTGTAAGGTTTGCTGCTTCCGCAGCCTGCCATGGCAATCACCATGCAGAAACAGAATATGCAAATCATTGCACTTTTAATAAATTTTTTCATCTTTTTCCCCTTTTCTTATTTATTTTAAGCTCTTTCACTTGCTTCCACAAGCTGCTGCTTTGTCTTTTTCTTTTTCTTCCGGTCTGTGCTTACCACAACATACACCAGCATGAGAACCGTGGCTATATAAGGTACCGTCGATGTGAGATCAGACGGAACTCCCACGCTCTGAAGTCTCAGACCAAGCGCATCCAGGAATCCGAAAAGCAGCGCTGCCAGAAATACCTTCGGCGGATTGGCCATACCGAAAATCACACATGCAAATGCAATAAATCCTCTGCTGTTACTCATTCCTTCCGTAAACATGGTAAGGTACCCCAGCGACAGATGAGCGCCTGCAAATCCGCAGAAAATTCCGCAGAGCACGCTGGCCATCAGTTTCATCTTGTCCGGATTTATTCCTGCTGTCTCCAGTGACTCAGGATGCTCACCGGCAGCTCTGAGCCAGAATCCGCAAGGGGTTCTGTACAGGAACAGCCATGCGAGAAACACCAGAATCCATGTTATATAAACAAAAATCGAATTGTCATTAAGCAGCGGTCCTATGACAGGAATACTGTCCAGGAAGTCAAGATGCACTTTAGGCAGAGCCACAATGCCGGAATTTGAAAACGTTCCTTTTACCCCGAAAATCGAGCGGAGAAGAAATACCGTCAGTCCGCCGGCAAAGGTGTTGAGCGCCATACCGATAATAAACTCATCACTCTTAAGTTTTACGACAAAGAGAGCAAAAAACAACCCGATGAGTATGCCGCACAGAACGGCTATCAGAACGCCGATAGAAGCGCTGGCACATGCGAAGCTGAAAGCAACAGCCACGAAGGCCCCTATAAGTATCATCCCGTCCATACCTATGTTCATGATTCCGGCCTGCTCCGTCATGAGACCTCCCATGGCTGCCAGTATTACCGGCGTGGCGGTGCGCAGAGTGTTTTGCAAAAGTCCGATATTAAACACATCAAATATATGTTCCATCTACTGCACCTCCTTTCCCATGGTCTTTTTTACTTTTCGCTGCAGGTTTTTTTTTGTTATTGCTTTGGATATTCCTTTTTCTGCAGCCATAAGGAAAATTATAACGGCAAATATTATCTCTGATATTTCTCCCGAAACTCCTGTAGAGAATTCCATGGCGCTGGCACCTATATCTATTACCGCGAAGAAGAAACTCATGATTATTATCCCCACAGGGTTATAGTTCATTATCATTGCCACCAGCATTCCGTCGTAATAGAATTCGTTACTTATGCTATCCTGAAACCTTATCTGGTACCCGTATACCTCAAACATTCCTACAAGGCCGCAGATGGCTCCTGAGGCCACCATGGACCAGATCATCAGCTTGTCCTTTGGAAGGCCGGCAAAGAAAGCAAAACGCTCATTTTCACCGGTGACCTTCATTTCCAGTCCTATGCTTGTCTTCTGCATTATGTACCAGCAGAGAAAAGCAATTACGGCACTGTAAAATATTGCTGTGCTGAGATTGGATTTAGGTATCAGCTGAGCGAATCTGAAGGCCTCAGGCACTGCATCACTTCCGCCCAGGACTCCTTTATCATGAGTTGCCAGTGGTCCGCTGCTGTTTACCAGATATGTACATACATATATGGCAACCGAGTTAAGCATTATGGTTGTGATGACTTCACTTACTTTGAGCTTTACTTTAAGTACTGCCGGTATCCAGGCGTACAGGCCGCCTGCGACTATTGCCGACAGGAATGCCAGCGGAACCGCAATCAGAGGAGATGCTCCCTGAAGGTACACACCTGTCATGGTTGCAGCCAGTCCTCCCAGAAAGAGCTGTCCCTCTCCTCCGACATTGAAGAGACCTGCCTTGGCGCAGACCGTCATAGCAAGACCTGTCAGGCAAAGGGTTATCATCTTTGTAAGGGTATTGCCAAACACGCGGGCAGAGCCGAAGGCTCCTCTCAGCATTGCTCCATAGGATTCAAAGGGATTGAAGCCGGTTACGTCCATCAGTATTCCGCCTATTATCAGTGCTGCCGTAATACTGATTATGAGGGAAATAAGATAGGTCTTGTTCTGTTTAATGGATTGGGTGATCTTATGCACCTTCTTCACCTCCCCCTGCTGTTCTGCTTCCGGTCATATAGTATCCGATGTCTCGTTTATCTATCTCCTGGGCTTTGAATTCTCCGGTAATACGGCCTTCATACATGGTGATTATCCTGTCGCTGAGCCGCATTACTTCATCCAGATCAGCGCTTACCAGAAGAATTGCGCATCCGTGGTTTCTTTTTTCTATTATCTGTTTGTGAATAAATTCCATAGCGCCCACATCCACTCCTCTGGTAGGCTGAGCTACTATAAGCACCGGTGTATCCAGTGAAAACTCTCTGGCTACGACGACTTTCTGCATGTTGCCGCCGGAAAGGGAGCCGACCTCCGTATCCACTCCTGCTCCTCTGAGGTCGAATTTATCAAAGAGTTCCCGTGCATATCGGGCAACGCTGGAACGTTTCAGATGTATGCCTTTTACGGAAAACTCACTGCGCCGCTCTTTACCGATGATCATGTTATCGGTAATGCTGGAAGGCATGGCCACTCCCGTTGAGATTCTGTCCTCCGGTATATGGGCAAGTCCCATCTTTCGTATTTCACCGGGATCTCGGCCTGATGCTTCCTGTCCGCATATATATATCTGTCCCTGCTTGACACTTCTCATTCCTGTAAGTGCCTCCACAAGTTCGCTTTGTCCGTTGCCTTCTATGGCGGCTACTCCCAGTATCTCGCCGGCTCTCACCTTCAGAGATACTCCGTTGACAGCCATAAGGCCTCTGTTGTCAGCAACAAACAGATTATCCGCTTCTATAAGCACATTTCCGGGTTCTCCGGTCTTTTCAATTTTATCAAATAAGACTTCTCTTCCTACCATCATGGAGGCGAGAATTCTTTCATTTACATTTTTGGTTTCTTCGACTCCTATAAGCTTTCCCTGACGCATGACTCCCACACGGTCAGATATTGCCATTACCTCGTAAAGCTTGTGAGTAATTATTATCACTGTCATGTCTTTTTCTTCAACGATTCTTCTTATGACTTTAAAAAGTTCGTCTGTTTCCTGAGGAGTCAGTACGGCGGTAGGTTCGTCCAGTATAAGCACATCAGCACCGCGATAAAGAGTCTTGAGTATTTCAACTCTCTGCTGCAGACCCACGCTTATCTCTCCTACCACAGCTTCCGGATCAACTTTAAGTCCGTAATCTTCAGACAATTCCCTTACCTGGCTATTGGCTTTTTTCAGGTCATAAAGGAACTTCATTTTCTTCGGTTCCCTGCTGAGCACAATGTTCTGAGCCACCGTGAATGAAGGTACCAGCATGAAGTGCTGATGCACCATTCCCACGCCTTTTTCAATTGCGCCCATAGGTTTAAATTTTTCTATCTTCTGTCCTTTTACATATACATTTCCGGCAGTTGGGGTATGAAGACCGTAAAGGATATTCATCAATGTGCTCTTTCCTGCTCCGTTTTCACCCACCAGCGCAAAAATCTCGCCTTTTTTTATTTCCAGGGAAACATCGTCATTAGCCAGCACGCCCGGAAACTGCATGGATATATTTTCAAATTTTACAATGGTTTCTTTTGTGTCCTTCAAAGCTTCTACCTCTCTTTTCGGTTCATTTGCTCCGATTATGAAAAAAAGCGCAGCGCATTTAGCGCTGCGCTTTATATGCGAATAATGAGGTTTTATTCGATTTGTACTGTCATGAATTATTGTCTTGTTGTATCGACAACGATATCGCCGCTTACGATCTTGCCTGCAATTTCTTCCACTTCGGATTTTATTGCATCACTGATCTGCTGCTCTGAATCTTCGTTGCCGTATGCAATTGAAATATATCCGGTTGCCATGTCGGCAGTCCATACTCTTGCGCCTTCCCACTTTTCTTCTTCTATGAAGGTCTTAATCGTATCATAAATGGAAAGTCCTACTTCTTTTTTCATTGAGCATATAATCTGCTTGTCATATTCAGGAGCTGAAATCTTCTGATCCTGGTCTACTCCAATAGCATAGAAGCCTGCTTCCTGAGCTGCTGCAAATACACCGTTTCCGGTATTTCCTGCAATCTGGAATATAACATCTGCTCCCTGATTGTGAAGAGCTAATGCGCATTCTTTGCCCTTGGCCGGGTCTTCATATGTATTGGCATAGTTGGTAACCACCTTGATATCAGGGTTTGCATAGAGAGCACCCTGCTTGTATCCGACGATAAAGTCGTCGATGGTTGTGTTCTGTTCTCCTCCTACTGCGCCTACAACTCCGCTCTGGGACATCTTGGCTGCAATGTAGCCTGCAAGGAATGAACCTTCATTCTGTGCATATGTAATGCAGAGAACATTTGGAAGATCTGCGATTCCTTCTGCTTCGTTGTCAACCCAGATGAATTTTGTATCAGGATATTCCTTGGCAACTTCAGGTATTTCGTAGAACTGCCAGCCTACAGGAACTACAATGTCTGATTCTTCAGCTGCCTGCACCATGTACTGTTTGAAGTTTTCTTCCTGACATTCGATTGTCTTAATCTTTACACCGTAGTCTTGTGCAAGCTTGTCTGCACCTTCTTTGGCGGAGTCATTAAATGACTTGTCTCCGAAAGCGGAAGATACCACGATTGAAACGGTTAATTCCTCGCCCTCTCCATTATCCTTTGAACATCCTGTCAATGCAAATGCCGAAAGGATCATGGCGAAAACAAGTAAAAGTGAAATAGTCTTCTTCATGTTTTTTCCTCCGTATTAGAAAAAATAATTCATGCCAGTAAATTTTAACATCATTATTGACTAAAATCAAGTTTTCAAGTAATTTTAATTATAATCCACAAAGAAAAAGGGGGGGCAAATTTCAGCTTTTTACTTGCATTTTCTGCGCCTTCTGCCCTTTTCTGCAAAACATAAAAGCATATGGATTTTAAGGTGAAAATCAATATTAATTAAGTATATGGAGGATATTTTATGAAACAGCCGCACATAATGCTGGATGAAACCCTTGACGCTCGCTATGCCATTCTTCCGGGAGATCCGGCTCGTCTGGATAAGATCGTGCCCTTCCTTGAAAATGTAAAAGAAGAAGGTTTTAACCGTGAATACCGGAGTATTACAGGTTGCTACAAAGGGCTGAAAATCCTTGGCATGTCCACAGGAATGGGCGGGGTTTCCGCTGCCATCGGAATAGAAGAACTGAAAAGAATCGGTGTGGAAGCTGCCATACGCATAGGCTCCTGCGGCGCGCTGCAGCCGGACATCTCGGTGGGTGACATTATAATATCCGCCGGCTGCGTGCGGGACGACGGGACCTCCAACTGTTATGTTAAGGCCGGCTATCCCGCCGTCCCGGACACAGACATGCTGCAGGCATGTCTGCGCGCCGCCGAAGGGCTGGATGCAACATGCCATGTAGGAATTACACGAAGCCATGAAAGCTTCTACGCCGAAGCCGAAAATCAGCTTGAGCCGTACTGGCAGCAGCAAGGTATACTGGCAGACGATATGGAAACAGCCGCAATATTTGTCGTCGGCCGCCTCCGCGCATTAAAATGCGCTGCGGTGCTAAACACCGTTGTCGCCCTCCGCGGCGACAAGGCGTCCGGCATAGGAGCTTATGCCGACGGTGCTGATGCAGCAGCCGCAGGAGAACGGGCAGAGATCCTTCTGGCTCTTGAAACGCTGCGCATATATGATGAAATATACCGCTGCCACTGTAAATAACCTGTAACAGACGGCATGCATCCACCGAAGAGAGAAAGAGGCACCGCGCAGCGGTGCCTCTTTCCATGCAGAAAGCAATTCCCGAAAAGCCGTCTTTTTCAGGCTGTTTTCGGGAATCTGCTTATATGGCGATATAAGTTATGCCTTTCCTTTCCCCCTGCGGGGGCGGTTTTCTATTTTGTCTTTGCTGATTCTTCCACAGCTACGGCTACAGCTACGGTAGCTCCTACCATCGGATTGTTTCCCATGCCTATGAATCCCATCATGGCCACATGAGCAGGTACTGATGAAGATCCTGCAAACTGCGCATCGGAATGCATTCTTCCCATGGTATCGGTCATGCCGTAAGAAGCAGGGCCTGCTGCCATGTTGTCCGGATGGAGGGTTCTGCCTGTACCGCCGCCTGAAGCAACGGAAAAATACTTTTTACCCTGTTCGATGCATTCCTTTTTGTATGTTCCGGCAACAGGATGCTGGAATCTGGTTGGATTAGTGGAGTTTCCGGTAATGGACACATCTACGGATTCACGATGCATGATGGCTACGCCTTCACGCACATCATCTGCTCCATAGCATCGTACCTTTGAACGTTCTCCTTTTGAATACGGAATTTCTTTTAAGACAGTCAGTTCACCGGTATGATAATCGAATTGAGTCTGCACGTAGGTGAATCCGTTGATTCTGGATATTATCTGAGCTGCATCTTTTCCGAGACCGTTCAATATTACGCGAAGAGGATTTTTGCGCACCTTGTTGGCTGATTTGGCAATTCCTATAGCTCCCTCGGCTGCGGCAAAAGATTCATGCCCGGCCAGAAACGCAAAGCATTGTGTCTCTTCTCTCAAAAGCATTGCTGCCAGATTTCCGTGACCAAGACCTACCTTTCTGTCTTCGGCAACAGAACCTGCAAGGCAGAAAGCCTGAAGTCCCTCACCTATGGCTTCTGCAGCATCTGCGGCTCTTGTACATCCTTTTTTCAGAGCTATGGCTGCCCCGGCAGTATATGCCCAGCATGCATCTTCGAAACATATAGGCTGAATTCCCTTGACAATCTCATACGGGTCAAAGCCTGCCTCTTTGCAGATTTCCGAGGCTTCCTCCAGATTGTTTATACCGTACTGAGTCAGAACAGCCTGAATTTTGTCGATTTTTCTGTCATAATTTTCAAAAGTAATCATTAGCTGCCCCTCCTATTCTTCACGCGGATCGATGGTTTTAACCGCTTCGTCAAATCTTCCGTATGTACCCTCGGCATTTTTGATAGCCTCCATAGGGTCAGTTCCTTTTTTTATGGCATCCATCATTCTTCCGATGTTGACATACTTGTATCCGATAATATTGTTTTCTTCATCAAGGCCGACTTCGGTAATATATCCCTCTGCCAGTTCCAGATATCTCGGGCCTTTTGCTTTGGTGGAATAAATTGTTCCCACCTGGCTTCTTGTACCCTTTCCCAGATCCTCAAGACCTGCGCCGATGGCAAGACCGCCCTCCGAGAATGCAGACTGGCTGCGTCCGTAAACTATCTGCAGGAACAGTTCACGCATGGCTGTATTTATGGCATCACATACGAGGTCGGTATTGAGAGCTTCCAGCAGTGTCTTGCCGATGAGTATTTCCCCGGCCATGGCTGCAGAATGAGTCATTCCGGAACATCCGAGAGTCTCAATAAGAGCTTCCTCTATAATGCCGTTTTTGACATTGAGGGTCAGCTTACATGCTCCCTGCTGCGGAGCGCACCAGCCCACTCCATGGGTCAGACCGGAAATGTCCGAGTTCTCTTTTACCTGCACCCACTTGCCTTCCTGAGGAATAGGCGCAGGGCCGTGATATGCGCCTTTGTTTACCGGGCACATGTTTTCGACTTCTTTTGTGTATATCATCTTTTCCTCCTAAAAACTAAAAGCATTTCATTTGCTGTTTACAGTTATATATTTAATCATATCACAAGTAAAATTTCAATGGAAAAACACACCGTAGATAAAATATGATTTTTTCATGTGATGCATTGACATTTTTTTATCAATATGTTACTTTTGTACTGGACGTACCTTTAAAATCACAAGGAGGGCGTCCCGGAAGGTTACTGCTTCAGGTCCTTCCGGGGCGTCCTCCTTTTTGGTTTTTTATTATATTCCGATCCTAAAGCTCTTCAGGACAGCTCCTTTCTCATGGCCGACAGTGCATTCTTTTCCAGCCTGCTTACCTGAGCCTGTGATATGCCTATTTCTCTGGCAACCTCCATCTGCGTTTTTCCTTCAAAAAATCTTATATTCAGTATGTGCCTCTCCCTTGGACTCAGCTTATCCATGGCTTCGGAAAGGGATATATTTTCTATCCATCTGGTATCCGTATTCCTGCTGTCCGATACCTGATCCATTACATAGATGGCATCCCCGTCATCGTGGAAAACGGGCTCATACAGCGATACCGGTTCCTGAATAGATTCCAGTGCTGTCACCACCTCTTCTCTGCCTACCCCCATGGCTGCGGCGATTTCGCTGACGGAAGGCTCTCTCTGCAGTTCACGCGAAAGATTTTCGCGAGCCTGAAGAGATTTATATGCCAGATCACGCAATGAGCGAGATACCCTGATGGAGTTGTTGTCTCTTAAATATCTCCTTACTTCCCCGATGATCATGGGGACAGCATATGTGGAAAATTTTACACCGTGGCTCATATCAAAGTTATCCAGCGCTTTGATGAGTCCGATGCATCCAACCTGAAAAAGATCGTCGGGATTTTCACCCCGGTTGGCAAAGCGCTGAATTACACTGAGAACCAGTCTGAGATTGCCCTTTATGAATTTATCTCTGGTTGCTTCGTCACCTGCCTTTATTCTGTGAAGCATCTCGGTCATTTCCGCCTCTTTGTACAAAGGCAGTTTTGCGGTATCCACGCCGCATATTTCCACTTTGTTCGCCATAATACATACCCATCCTGTTTACATGCTTTTTAGTTAGTTATGTACTATGGTTTCCCTGCTTATGTGTGGCAATTACTGGCGCATTTCACCCCTCCGGGATTCGGCGCTATCCCAGTTTCCGTATTTCTTTCTGAAGCCGGGTTATTATACGCTTTTCCAGACGGGATATATAAGACTGGGAAATTCCCATACGGTCGGCCACCTCCTTCTGGGTCATTTCCCGCCCGCTTTTAAGCCCGAAGCGCATTTCCATCAGTTCCTTTTCTCTGGGGGTCAGCTTTTTCATGGCACTGTGAAGAAGGCTTCTGTTTACCTCATCCTCCAGCCTGTGATATACAACATCGTTTTCCGTTCCCAGTATGTCGGACAGAAGGAGTTCGTTGCCGTCCCAGTCCACATTAAGTGGCTCATCAAGGCTTACTTCGCTTTTCAGTCTTGTGGTTCGCCTGAGATGCATGAGTATCTCATTTTCTATGCATCTGGAAGCGTATGTAGCCAGCTTTATGTTTTTTTCCGGCTTAAAGGTGTTGACGGCTTTTATCAATCCGATGGTGCCTATGGAAATTAGGTCTTCAACATTTACTCCGGCATTTTCGAATTTTTTGGCAATGTAGACCACCAGTCTCAAATTACGTTCAATCAGCAGATTTCTTGCCTCACTGCTGCCTGCGGCATATTCTTCAAGCAGCCGTCGTTCTTCTTCTTTATCAAGGGGCGGCGGCAATATGTCGCTGCCACCTATGTAAAACAAATCCCCTGATCTTCTCCTGACGGCTTTCCTGACCCTTTCCGCAAGAAGTCGCAGTCTTATCCTCATCTGTATCAGCACATTTCTACCCATTCTGTAGCAGTCCTCCTTCCAGAAAATCTCTGTTCATAAGTGCTTCATATTCTCCGAAGCGGCCTTGATAGAATGCTATGTATGCTCCTCTTATCTTATGTTCGCCAAAGATTATCTCGTCCGTTCGTACCGCCTCCAGACTGCCGGCAGAAATTCCCACTGCTCTGTATGGCACAATTCTGTAACGCTCTTTCATATCTGAGGCTTTAAAAGGAAGTTTTGACGCGCCTGTTTCATCTACAAGGATCACCGGTTTACCTGTCACCGGTTCCCTGAGGCCGTTTCCCGAGTCCACAAAAGCACGCAGCACATATGTGCTTCCTCCGATGGTCAGGTTCACATCTCCCTTCAGGTTTATATCACAGACACGGCAGCGGATCATCTTTACGAAGAAATAAACAATCCCAAATGCAATTATGCCTGCGCATATAAGTCTTAAATATGTAACAGCATCCATATAGAATATTCCCTGATGAGTTATTGCCGGCTCATGCTTCCAGATAAGAAGCGCTATAACTGCTCCGCCTGCAAGAAAAGTATTTATTATGAATATTACGGCTGTCTTTATCACCTGCTTCATTCCGAAAGCTGTGAGACAGATTACTATTCCCGTTGCCAGACGCAGTATTCCCGACGCTGCTGCTGCAGCGGGAAGAAAAATTTCAAAACCGCTTATTCCGGCCAGCACCGAAGCTGCCAATATCCTCAGATGTCCCGGATTTCTTCCTGCCATTCTTGCCGTAAGCAGCAAAATCAGAAATCCCGCCGTAAAATTTTCTATAAATAAATACTCTCCGTAAATTACCATTGGCCTTCCCTTTCTGTTTTTTTATATTAAACCTTTGCATGTTCAAAATCTGTCGAAACGCGTCTGCTCTCAAAAAAATACAAACAGTTTTTTTAAAGAAATTCAATTCAATTTAAATTGCTTTTATATCTTGAAATTACTTTTGAAATTGCTTTGATATCTTCGTATCTGCGGGTGTAAAAAATTTTACACCCTATGACGTAAAGATTTTTACAGCCTCAGGTGCAAAAAATTTTACATACGCTATTTCTAATATAAAAAGCGAGAGGAGCTCCGGCTCCTCCCAAAATTACTTTATTTTAATATAATTCTTCTCTCCTCCGCCACCGCGGTTTATTTCATAAATTCCACGGGGTGAAATCTGCTTTTCTGCGAAAACCAGCTGCGCCGGCTCCGCAGACTCGCTTCTCATATAAAGACCCGTGCCGCAGGATCTGACCAGCTCCGTCGGAAGCTTTCTCAAGGTAGCATTTATTCCGGCCTCTGAGAGCATATCCTGAGCGTAGGCTGCTTTGTAGAAAGAAGAAAAGGCTATGATATACTCTTTTCCCCCTGCACTGACTTTTCCCATCTTACTGCCTCCTTACCGTTTATCTGTTTTTTCTTCTTCCGTATGTATTATATCCTTTTAAACATACGGGACATAAGTTCCCCAAAGGAGGCCTTTTTCACATCTCTGTCAGCTGCAAGCGAATACTCTGCTATCTTTTCATCTCCTCGGTATATGAACAGTTTGCCAACCTCATCACCCTTTTTCAGAGGCAGCGGAACATTATCGTTAAGCTTTACCTTGCTCTTTATATCTCCGGAACTTCCCTTTTCAGTGAGCACCGTTATCTTCTCTGCAGCAACGGCCTGAACCTCTTGCGGAGTTCCTATTTCGACTTTGACTTTTTTAATGACTTCACCCTTTTCGGCTACCACAGTGGTTTCATAATTGGCAAAGCCGTAATCCAGCATCTTTGCCACCTCTGCATTTCTTTTAGGGGATGTTTCGCATCCAAGAGCCACGGCAATAAACCTGGTATCGCCCCTGCATGCAGATGCCGACAGGCAGTATCCCGCATCAGACGTGAAGCCCGTCTTGATACCGTCACAGCCTTGATACTGCCTGATAAGCTTATTGGTGTTAGTGAGCCCGAACTCCTTTTCCTTTCCCGGAAGGCCAACCGTTATGGTATCCTGCCAGGTGGTGAACCAGGTGTGAACCTCCTCATGCCTGTAGAGTTCTTTCGACATTACTGCTATATCATATGCGGAGGAATAATGTTCTGCCACAGGGAGACCGTTGGTGTTGACGAAATGAGTATCCCTCATACCCAGTTCCCGTGCCCGCTCGTTCATTCTCTCCACAAATATTTCTTCACTTCCTGCCACATATTCGGCAAGGGCCACACAGCCGTCATTGGCGCTGGCCATGGCGACACCCTTCATCAGTTCCGCCACCGTGTGTGTCTCTCCCACTTCCATGTACATCTGACTTCCGCCCATGGAAGCGGCCCTCTCGGATATGGTGACCTGATCTTCAAGGCTTATTTTCCCTGAGTCTGCCGCCTCCATCACCAGCAGCATGGTCATCACCTTGGTTACAGAAGCAAGAGGGAGTTCTTTATGCGAGTCCTGCTGAAAAAGAACCTGACCCGTATCCGCATCTATGAGCACGGCTCCTTTGGCCTCCACTTCAAATGGAGCTGACTTTCCTTCCTCCGGCTGCTGGTCGTTGACGGTTTCCAGCACTATGGGTTTCTGCTCAGGCAGTTTCTGTTCTATTCCCACAAAGGCGCACATTATCAGTGCACTCCCTGTCAACGTTACTATTATCTTTTTCTTTACCGCTGACATTCCGGCTCTGACCGGATTTGAGGAATCAGCGGAAGCCCTGCCTTTTAATTTCATAAAAAAATGCCACCCTCTCATATATTTGGTCACTAAAATATATGCGGGCAGCATGACATTATGATTTTTTATCTTTACTCAGGCTGACGGGCCAAAGATCTCTTTGAAATCGATTTCCATAACGAATATTCCCGCTGCCATCAGCGCTGCGCCAAAGTATCCCTGAAGCGTCATGGTCTCTCCTGCAAAGGCAAAGGCTACAAAACCTGCAATCAACGGTTCAAGTGATAATATCACTCCCACATGAGATGCCGAAGTGTATTTCTGAGCCGAGGTCTGAATAACAAAGGCAAGCACCGTGCAGAGAAGTCCCAGGACAGTCGCCGAAAACCATACAGATTCCGAGTGAGGCAGACAAGGCTCTTCGATTATAAAGCTGAAGATAAGGCTGATTACACCAGTTGTGCCCAGCTGCAGTATGCTGCGGGTGGAATACGATATCGAGCCATGCTGCCGCACACTTATGCCTATTGTTGAGCAGCTTACCACATGGAATTATGAAAGGATGCTGTCCGAAAAAGTGAAATAAAAAACGCCGTCTCCGGCGTTTTTCTGCGTATTTGCCAGCTGCAAATACTTTTTTATACGAAACGTCTGCTTCTTCTTCCGACTCGTCAATTCTATGTAATACCTATCCCAATGCCACATCCAGAACCATCATCAACGTAAAGCCTGCGGCAAAAAACACCGTCCCGATGTTGGAATGTTCTCCCTGAGACATCTCCGGAATAAGTTCTTCCACAACAACATAGAGCATGGCTCCTGCAGCGAAGGTAAGCATATACGGCAATATCGGAACCATAAAAGATGCAAGGCATATTGTAAGCAGCGCACCCAGAGGCTCAACAACGCCGGACAGAGCACCCATGGCAAAAGCCTTTCCCCTGCTCTTTCCTGTATTTTTAAGGGGCATGGATATTATTGCTCCTTCAGGCACATTCTGTATGGCAATTCCCAGAGCCAGGGCAAAAGCAGCCGCAGCAGTTATACTTTCCTCTCCTGCCAGCCATCCGGCTGCCACAACTCCCACAGCCATCCCTTCCGGGAAATTATGCAGGGCAACAGCCAGCACCAGCATTGTAGACTTGTTCAGGCTGCAGCATCGTCCTTCCGGTTCTTCGCTGGCTACATGAAGGTGAGGTATAACATGATCCAGGAGCAAAAGGAAAAGCACTCCCAGCCATAATCCCACAAAAGCAGGAAGGAAGGACAGCTTCCCCATATGGGCTGATTCTTCCATGGCCGGTATGATAAGGCTCCATACCGAGGCGGCTACCATAACGCCGGCGGCAAAGCCCATGAGAGCTTTCTGAATACCGTTTTTCATTCCGTCTTTCAGAAAAAAAACTCCTGCCGAGCCGGATACGGTTCCTATCAGCGGTATTAAAATCACAAAAATGACTTCTTTCATAATTCTTCCTCCTGAAGTAATTATACACACATTTAGCTGCCTTTGTCACACTTTTTTGTCCCGATACGCCTCTTCAGGCAAAAATTTTTCTTACATCTGCAAAAAAAATCTGCTATAATATTTATATCGCGTAGCACGATGGTGCGTAAGTCCGGATAGGACTTACGCACTTTTTTTATTACCCGGGAATGCCCTCCGGCATACCGGGATTTCAAAGAAAGGTAAGGTGAAACAATGGAACAGAATCAAAATCAGCTTCTGGGAACGGCGCAGATAGGCACTCTCATGCGTAAATACTCCGTTCCTTGCATTATCTCCCTCCTTGTGGGAGCTTTATACAACATAGTGGACCAGATATTTATAGCCAATGCTTCTTATCTGGGTTCTTACGGCAATGCCGCCAATACGGTGGTATTTCCCCTTACGGTAGTGGCTCTTGCCATAGCCGTAATGATAGGCGACGGCTGCTGTGCTTTCGTAAGCATATGTCTCGGGAAAAAGGAGTCCGAAACCGCAAAGCACAGCGTGGGAAATTCCATATTGATGATGATTGCCGCCAGCCTTGTTCTTACGGCGGTATACTTCATTTTTTCCGACGGCTTAATCACCATTTTCGGCGGCAGAGTCAACTCGGAGACTTTTGCTCATGCCAAAGAATACTTTTTCTACATTACCCTGGGTATTCCCTTTTACATGTTCGGTCAGGCTATGAATCCCATAATCCGTGCCGATGGAAGTCCGAAATTTGCCATGGCTTCAACTCTCGCAGGAGCCGCAGTGAACATCGTTCTTGACCCCATCTTCATTTTCATATTCAAATGGGGAATGATGGGTGCTGCAGTGGCCACCATCATCGGTCAGCTGGTTACGGCGCTTCTTTCTCTGTGGTATCTGCTCAACATGAAAATCATAAAACCTTCCGGCAGAGACCTTTCTATAAGTATTTCCATATGCGGCAGAACACTTCTTCTGGGACTCACCAGTTTTCTGTCTCAGATAAGTCTTGTAGCCTCCATGGCAGCGGTAAACAACATGATACGCCACTATGGTGCTCTGGATCCCGTCTTCTGTCAGGAACAGCTGGCACAGATTCCTATGGCTGTGGTAGGTATAGTCATGAAGTTTTTCCAGATTGTGATTTCCATTGTAGTGGGTATGGCAGCAGGCTGCATCCCTGTAGTGGGCTTTAACATGGGCGCCAGACACAACAGCAGAGTCAGAGATCTTTTCACAAAGCTTCTTGTTGCCGAAGCAGCGGTAGGCGCCATCGCCTTTATACTGGTGGAGTTTTTCCCGGGACAGCTTATCGCAATATTCGGCGCAGCCAACGAAAGCATATATTACGCGGAATTTGCCGTTAAAGCTTTCCGTGTTTATCTCTGCATGATTATATTTGCATGCGTTAACAAAGCCTGCTTCATATTCCTTCAGGCCATGGGAAAAGCCGCAGAATCCACAATACTGTCAATGATGCGTGAAGTTGTCTTCGGCGTGGGCTTCGCTCTTCTTCTTCCGAGGTTTTTCGGTCTGGACGGAGTTCTCTACTCCATGCCTGTTTCCGATGCCCTCACCTTTGTCATCGCAATATTCCTGATCTGCGGAACTTACAGAGATCTTAACAGGAAAGGAGACCCTACATTATGAAAAACAGAATCATAACCATAAGCCGTGAATTCGGAAGCGGCGGCCGCACTATAGGCAAGCTGGTAGCTGAAAAACTCGACATTCCATGCTACGACAGCCAGCTGATCCACCAGATCGCTCTGGAAAGCGGTTTCGATGAAAATTACATAAAAGATGCAGGAGAATACGCTCCGGGCGGATTTCTGTCTTCGGCTTTATCCAGCAGAAGTTTCGGTCCCACCAATGAGGATCTGCTGTGGGAAGTACAGCAGAAAATAATAACGGAGCTTGCTGAAAAGGGATCATGTGTCATCGTCGGAAGATGTGCCGACTACATTCTCAGAGACAAGGCTGACTGTCTGAAGGTTTTCATTCATGCTGACATGGAATTCCGCGCCAAGCGCATAGTAGATGTTTACGGCGAAAGAGAGGATTCCCCCGAGCAGCGTCTTAAGGACAAAGACAAGCGCCGCGCAGCCTACCACCGCTTCTATACCAACATGAAATGGAGTCATGCTCAGAATTATCACATAACTCTGGACAGCGGCGTGCTGGGGATAGAACGCTGCGCCTCTATCATCAGGGAATTGTACTGATATATTAAGCAAAGATAAAGATGTATTTATTATAAAAAAAGAGTGCCCGTGGAAATACAGACCTTATGTCCTTATTCCACGGGCATTTCATTTTCATTTCACTATTACAGTCCTATTATTTCTTTTATCAGCTCAGGAGGTTCCACAGGTTCTGCCCCTATTTCAAAAGCCTTCTGCGCTTCTGCCATAGCGGCATCAACTTTGGCCTTGTCGTTTCCGTAGAAAATGGCTAAGGTTTCTCCCTTTTCGACCTTGTCGCCGACTTTCTTGCAGACATAAATTCCTGCAGACAAATCTATGGATGCTTCCTTGGTAGCACGCCCTGCACCTGTATGCTGAGAAGAGAGGCCTATCCGTCTCGCTTCAATTTTGCTTACATATCCGTCTGATTGGGCAATGAGTCTGTCTTCTACAGAATGCTCCGGGAAGAGGTTGTAGTCATCAACCACCTGCGGGTTGCCTCCCTGAGCTTCGATAAATGCTCTGAGCTTTGCCAGTCCTCTGCCATCTGCAAGAGCTGCTTCTGTCATTTTCAGGCCTGCCTCAGGGCTTGAGGCTTTGCCTCCCAGATATACCATTATTCCACTGAGTCTCAGTGCCAGCTGTGTTATGTCATCAGGTCCCTTTCCCTTAAGAGTCTCTATGGCTTCAATAACTTCAAGACTGTTGCCTACTGCTTTTCCAAGAGGCTGTCCCATTTCCGTTATGGCAGCCACGGTTTTTCGACCTGCATTGTTTCCGATTTCAACCATAAGCTCCGCCAGCTTTACGGCATCCTCTTTGTTTTCCATAAAGGCTCCGTCGCCACACTTTACATCAAGAACTATGGCGTCGCTTCCTGCTGCTAGCTTTTTGCTCATTATGCTGGAAGCTATGAGACCGAAATTGTCCACTGTGGCCGTTACATCCCTGAGGGCATAAAGCTTCTTGTCTGCAGGCGTAATATGGGCTGTCTGTCCTATTACTGCCATGCCCACATGGTTCACCTGATCAAGAAACTCCTGAGGCGCAAGAGCTGTTCTGAATCCCGGTATGGATTCCATTTTATCCACAGTACCTCCGGTAAAGCCAAGACCTCTTCCGCTCATTTTTGCAATAGGAACACCGCAGGCTGATGCCAGTGGTGCTACCACAAGCGTAGTTTTGTCTCCTACGCCTCCCGTAGAATGCTTGTCAACCTTTATTCCCGATATCGGTGACAAATCTATGGTGTCGCCGGAATATCTCATTGCCTCAGTAAGCTGAAAGGTTTCTTCCTTGTTGAGTCCCCGGAAATAGATTGCCATCAGCAGCGCAGAAGCCTGATAGTCAGGAATATCCCCTGCCACATATCCATCTATGAACCATTTTATTTCTTCACGGGAAAGGCTCTTTCCTTCCTTCTTTTTCTGAATGATATCTATCATGTTCATTACAAAATCACCTCTTTGAAGCTTTCTCCAATGGAAGGAGCCTCTGCTCCCAGAATGTCAGCAACCGTAGCTCCCACATCGGCAAAGGTTTTTCTGATTCCCAGATTTGCTCCTGCTTTTACTTTCTTTCCATATACCAGAAGAGGCACATATTCCCTGGTATGGTCAAATCCGCTGTGTACAGGATCGTTGCCGTGGTCGGCGCAGATCATCAGAACATCATCTTCGCCCATGGCCCCCATGATTTCCGGCAGTCTGGCATCAAACTCCTCTATACACTGTCCGTAGCCCTGCGGATCGCGGCGATGGCCGTATTTTGAATCAAAATCAACAAGGTTGGTGAATACAAACCCGTCGAAATCCATTCCCAATGCCTGAATCGTTTTATCGACTCCGTCCATATTGCTATCTGTATGAACTGCCTGGGTTACTCCCTTTCCATTGAAAATATCGCTGATTTTGCCGACAGCATATACCGTCTTTCCGGCAGCCTTTACTTTGTCCAGCACCGTGTCTTCAGGAGGTGAAACTGCATAGTCTCTGCGATCTGAAGTCCTTGTGCGCTTGCCGTTTTCAATAACATAAGGTCTTGCGATAACACGGCCGCAGGCCACATCTCCCACCAGAAGTCTGCGTGCCTCTTCACATATCTCATAGAGTTTTTCAAGAGGAATCACATCGGTGTTTGCAGCGATCTGGAATACGCTGTCTGCAGAAGTATATACTATAGGCTTTCCGGTGGCTTCATGCTCAGGACCAAGCTGCTCTATGATCTCCGTTCCCGATGCCGGATAGTTTCCCAGGACTTCTGTTCCTATGGCATTTTCAAAAGCTTTTATAAAGCTTTCAGGAAATCCGTCAGGATAGGTCTTAAAAGGTGTATCCGTATAAATCCCGGCAATTTCCCAGTGTCCTGTAATTGTATCCTTGCCTTTTGAAATTTCAGCCATCTTTCCGAAGGCTCCCACAGGGTCTTTTACAGCAGCGCCCTTCCACGAAACGCCGTCAATATTGGCAATTCCCATCTTAATGAGATTAGGTGTCTTCATATCTTTTTTATTCTCAAGGATGTGTCCGAAAGTGTCTGCTCCTGCATCACCATAATTTGCCGCATCAGGCAGGGCACCTATTCCCATGCTGTCTGTAACGATTAAAATAACTTTGCTCATAATCTTACCTCCTTTGGACAGGCTTCAAGATAATCCAGTGAAACCAGTTCGTATCTTACTCCGTTAAAAACTCCCTTTATACCATGCTTAAAGGCTTCTCTGCCGTGCAGATGCCCATATACGCAGCTGCTGACTCCGTAGCTGCTCATGAGTTCTGTGAATCCCGATCTCTGCATTTTATCGTTGGTAGGCGGATAATGCAGCACCCCTAATATCCTGTCGGGATTCATCCTTTTTCCGTCCTCCAGTGACATGGCAAGACGCTGGAGTTCTCTCGAATATATTTTCTCATCTTCTTCTGTGAAATCCGGATCTCCCGGGCATATCCACCCTCTGCTTCCACACAGAGCTACGCGTTCCTCACCGGTATCAATGATGCCTGCGGTATTCTGGACAAAAATCATATTCTCATCGCCGTAAAGCCTGTTAAGTTTCCCGGCAGACTGCCACCACAAATCGTGGTTTCCCTTGAATATAAATTTTCTGCCCGGCAGCTGCCTCAGCCAGTTAAAGTCCGCCTCTGCCTCTTCAAGCCGCAGTCCCCATGAAATATCGCCGCATATAATTACCGCGTCATCAGCGGATACTTTCTCCAGCCAGTTTTTTTTAAGGCGGTGGGCATGATCCACCCATTCTCCGCCAAAAACATCCATAGGTTTTTGGACTTTTTCATCGAAGGACAAGTGTAAATCGCCTATCGCAAATATTTTCATTTTTACTCCTCATCCTCATCGTAGGAACCGCCAAAACCTGCAGAATTGATGTCAGCAATATCCAGAAGCTCGCCGGCATCCTTTTCAGGCAGAGCCGTCACATCTTTGAGTTTACGCATTATACTTCTTGTTCTTGTTCCGATAAGTTTGTCAAGTTCCTCGTTGGCCTGGTTCAGCCGGTTCTGGGTTTTGGCAAGTATGCCTCCAAACTTGTCAAATTCAGTCTTTACGGCCCCTAATATATTCCATACCTCACTGGAGTGCTTCTGAATCGCCAGTGTTTTGAATCCCATCTGAAGGCTGTTAAGCAGTGCCGCCATAGTGGTTGGTCCGGCAATGTTCACCTTATAGTCTCTCTGAAGCGTCTCCAGAAGTCCTCTTCTGACCACCTCTGCATAGAGGCCCTCGAAAGGCAGGAACATTATTCCGAAATCCGTGGTATAAGGCGGTTCAATATACTTGTCTCTGATGTCCTTTGCCTCGGACTTTATAACCTTTTCAAGATTTCTGGCAGCCTCTTCCACCTTGGCTGCATCGCCGGTGTCATAAGCATCCATCAGTTTTGAATAAGCATCTCCCGGGAACTTGGCATCAATAGGAAGCAGCACTTCTCCGTCATCATCGCCGGGAAGTTTTACGGCAAATTCCACTCTTTCGCTTCCGGTGCTCTTGGTGACCACATTTTCCACATACTGGTCCGGAGAAAGAATCTGATCCAGTATAGCTCCAAGCTGCACCTCGCCCAGAATTCCTCTGGTTTTAACGTTGGAAAGAACCTTCTTGAGGTCTCCTACACCTGCAGCTATGTTCTGCATTTCTCCCAGTCCCTTATATACCTGCTCAAGCCTGTCACTTACCAGCTGGAAGGACTGACTTATCCTGTCCTCCAGTGTCTTCTGCAGCTTTTCGTCCACGGTCTGACGCATCTGCTCCAGCTGTTTATTGTTATCCTCTGTGAGTGCGGATATTTTCTTTTCCATGGAGATTCTGATATTCTCCAGTTTCTGTTCGTTTTCCACCGCCATTGCGGAAAACCTGCGATTCAGTTCTGCCAGCCTCTTATCAAGATTTTCTGCGCTGTCTCGCTGGTTTGCAGATATCATCTCTCCGAATGTTCTAAATGAATTCTGAATAACCTGAATGGCTGCTGTTTCATTTTGCTTGAAATCTGCCATCTGTCTGGTAAGTTCATCAATCCTACGGGCCTGTTCTGAAGCCTCTGCAGCAGCTTTGTCTGCCGACTTCCTTATGCTAATAAGGGCAGCGGCGGTGCATATGGCGCAAAGTGCAGTAAGTGCCAGAAGAATGTATATCAATGTTGTCTGCGTCATTTTGTTCCTCTTTTCTTGCTCTCCCGCCGAACATGTTACCGGGAGAAAATCAGTATGTTATATTTTAACACACCTTTCCTTTTTTAACAACCCGGTGGATATTTCAAAGAACTGTTGATTTTAGCTGTTCTCTCATGATACAATGTTCTGCGTCACTGATTATAAAATGTAAGGAGTTTATGACATGGAAAAAAACACTTCAGTCGAGACAGAAAACAGGGGTCGTGCCGTTGCCCTGCTGCCTATAGGCATATTTCTGGTTATGTTCATAGGAAGCGGTATAATAACCCGGGACTTTTATGCAATGCCCACCATCGTAGCATTTCTTATTGCACTGGCTGTGGCATTCTTTCAGAATCCTTCTCTTAATTTCAACGAAAAAATAAAGGTGTGTGCCAAAGGCATCGGCGATGATAATGTAATAATCATGTGCCTGATCTTCCTTGCGGCAGGCGGCTTTTCGGGAGCCGTTACAGCAGCCGGCGGCGCAACAAGTGCGGTTTACCTGGGGCTTTCTCTTATACCGCCGAAATTTGCCGTTGTAGGCGTATTTCTTATCGGATGTTTTATTTCCATTTCCATGGGAACATCTGTAGGCACCATTGTGGCTCTCTCACCCATTGCAGTTGGTATAAGCCAGGCCACCGGATTTTCCCTGCCTCTGTGTCTGGGAGCCGTAGTCTCC
Source organism: Firmicutes bacterium UBA1702 (assembly GCA_002320005.1). Classification (GTDB taxonomy): domain Bacteria; phylum Bacillota; class Clostridia; order Peptostreptococcales; family Anaerovoracaceae; genus Fimisoma. Next base: position 150,733 of record DCJK01000013.1, on the reverse strand, counting down.
GGAGCCATGTTCGGCGACAACCTTTCCATGATTTCCGATACCACCATCGCCGCAGTTAGAACTCAGGGCTGTCAGATGAGTGATAAATTTAAAATGAACTTTAAGATAGTGCTGCCGGCTGCAATTGCCGCCGCAGTTATATTCTTTATTACCACCATGCACGGCTCCACTCAGGTGGAACTCGGAGAATACAACATCCTCCAGGTCATTCCGTACCTGATCGTGCTGGTAGGCGCTATTATAGGCTTCAACGTTTTCGTTGTTCTTATCGTGGGAACCGTGGCCGCAGTAGCGGCCGGTCTGGTAACCGGCACCATGGCATGGGGCGGAATCTTCACTGCAATCGGCAGCGGAGTAACGTCCATGTACGATATTACTGTCATTTCCATTACTGTGGCTGCCATCGGCGCACTGGTAAAGGAATACGGAGGCATAGACTTTATTCTCCACTTCATACATAAAAACACAAAGAGCAAGAAGGGCGCTCAGATAGGCATTGCCGGCCTCGTAGCAGGTGTTGACCTGGCAACGGCCAACAATACCATTGCCATCGTCATGACAGGTCAGATTGCAAAAGAAATCAGCAGCGAATATGACATCGACCCTCGCAGAACTGCATCTCTTCTTGATATCTTCGCATCCGTGGTACAGGGCATCATCCCATACGGCGCTCAACTCCTGTCGGCAGCTGCTGCTGCAAGCATCACAGCCTATGAGATAATACCTTTCCTGTATTATCCGTTCTTTATGGCTGTCAGCGCACTGGTATTCATATTCCTGGTTCCGCAGAAAGATAAAAAGTAATAAGGGTACGGTTCACCCGTACATCCGGTAATTCACCTTAAAATAAAAGACAAAACGGCCTTTTCGCCTTGCAGGCAAAAAGGCCGCTTTTTATCTGAGTTTTACAGGGTGCCTTATGACGGTGCGCCATCTTTCCGGAGCGACTCTTCGCGCATCGGAAAGGTAGATCTCGTGATGCAGTCTTCCTGAGGAAAAATCATTCTCATATCCGGCACCCTCTATAAATTCATCCATCATGGCAATGGTTGCCGGTTCATCATCGAAAGGCCCTATGTGCATGCATTGCACGCAGAGGCCTTCTTTTACAGTCAGAAATTCCACCTTTGAAAAATCCTGTTTCTTCTTTTCCTCCGCCTGGCTTATTGCCCAGTCAAAATCCTCCTTTTTCACAAAGTCGGGCAGACGTATGACGGATATCCACCTGAAATCCTCTTTTGCGGCATAATCGATTCCGCTGATTCCATCCTGCCACCAGAAGCCTTCAAGAGGAGGCACGACATAGTCAAAATATCCTTCGATATTGTGACTTCCCTTTTTGCTCATCTTTATGGTAAAGGCGATGGCATAAAGAAGACCTATGGCCTCCTTGTACATGCCTCCCTCCTCATTAGGATCACCCTCTCCTCTCACTGCTATAAAATTCATTTCAGGCACGTCAACTATCTGAGGCTTTGCAGCCGGAAGATAAAATTCCTTATACTCTTTTTTATAATCAAATGCCATTATCTCTTTCCTTTCTTTTTCCCTGGCTGGGGCAGCTGGCAGTATATGGCCTCAAAAAGGCATTCAAGATACTCTATGTCTTCTGTATTTTCCACAAGAAGCATATCCTTTGCTCCCGGATACGGCGGCTCCATTATACCATCCGGTATGTATTCCAAGGCTGCCTCCACCGGCTTGACAAGGAGCCGGTTATCGCACACATAGGCAGCGATTTTTCCTTTATAATAGATGATATATTCTCCCATCATCTGCCTTGATGAGATGTCTCGCAGGCCGGACAGCTGTTCCAGGATGAAATCAATATATTCTCTGGTGGTTGACACAATCACTCCTCATAATATTTTCCGGTAAAAAAGTTCTCATTTCCCAGGGGTCTGGCCGTCATTCTGAAAATGACACAGCCGTCGGGGCATACAATGTCCTTTACATATTCCGACGGACCTCCGATTTTTTCCATGCTGCCGCCGCTTCTGACCGCCTCCATTGCCGGGAACATTATCATCATCACCTTGGAGCATATGCCCATGCCCTGCCGATTGACCGGACAACCGTAGGTGCAGGTGTATCTGTCGCCGATTTCTTCGCCGTTGCGGCAGTAATGCTCAGTGTGATTGCCTCGTATGAAGCCTGTCACTTCAATGTTAAATTCATATTCTTCATCGTACCATTTTTTCATTTTCACTTACCCTCTCTGTATGCTTTTTCTTCAATGAGCTTCACGAACTTTTTCTCCGACGGTATCTCGTTGGTCACATATTCGCCCTGGTAAAACAAAGCGAAGTTGGTCCATGCGCAAGGTGCATTTTGCGCTTTTTCCCTGCTGTCTATCTGTGTCACATCCAAAGATATGCCTTTTTCTTCTGCGCACTTTTTCATAAGAGGCACGTATTTGGCCGTAAAGGGGCAGCCTGCAGTATAATATACAGAAAATCCTGCCTTTTCCACAGAGGCTTTTCGGGCACATTCTCTGAAGCCGGGAAGTTCCGCACCGTCGTCAAAAGGCAGATACATGAGCTGAAAGAACGGCTCCGCCTCGTCGGCAGTCACAAATCCTCTGTATCTGAGATATCCCGGATCCGAGAGAAACGATTTTTTCTTTGCCGAGGAAATCACGGTAAGACCTTTCTTGCCCTTTGCTCTGGCATCTTCTATGCATATTTCCAGAAGCCGGTCTCCATATCCGTGACCTTTGCATGATCCGGAAACCCAGAAGCAGTTGATATGCATATATTCCTTTGCTTCTATGGGTACCCAGGCATATTCGGCAGGAATATACTCAATAAAGCATTTCCCTCTTACATCAGCCTTTACAAAGGTGAGGCCCTCCGCCAGGCGCTGCTTCATCCATGTCTTTTTCGCAAGAACCTGGGGGTCATTGTTGTTTGACAGAGCACAGCATATATGCTCTCTTTCCAGATTCTCCTCTGTTATCTTCACATATTCCATCACCCATATACCTCCCCCATTTTTGTGATGCTGTCTTTCATCTTCTCTCTCAGAGATGAGGGGCTGAGCACCTCCACCTTGTCGCAGAATGTCAGGAGCCAGCTCAGCAGATTTTCGTCATCGGAATAATCTGCGGAAAAGAACAGTTTCCCCTCCGGAAGCGTCTCAAAACTCTCCGGTCCGAACTCCTCCACCAGCCGCCATCTCATGTCCGGCTGGAATATAGCTTCGATTCTACCCTCTCCGGGGAAAATCCTCTCGGCGGAAAGATCAGGCAGCGGCACAGGGCGCGGCTCATATTTTTCTTCTGATATCTGAAGTTCCGTCATCCGGTTGAGTTTGAAAAGTCTGAAGTCTTCTCTGATGCTGCACCAACCCCATACGTACCAGCTTGTCCACTTGAAAATCAAGTAATAAGGCTCGATCTCCCGGAGGCTTTCTCCCTTGGGCGAGAAATAGCTGAATCCAAGTAAATTTCTCTTCTCTATGGCTGTCTGTATTTTTTCAATCTTTGGCGCCAGAGATGATTTGTCCCATGAAGAAAGGTCTATGAGCATCCAGTCGCGTCCGCTTACAAAGTCTGATGAACCCGTCTTCAGTTTTTCCATAAGCCGGCTGCAATAGCTGCTTCCGCTGATGCTGTCCAGGCTTCTCAGTCCCGCCAGAATCACCTGCATTTCTTTGGATGTGAGAAGCGTCCTGTCCATTCTGTATCCGTTCATTATGGAAATACCGCCTCCTGCCCCCTGAAGGGTTACTACGGGTATTCCCGCGCGGCAGAGATCTTCTATATCTCGGTTTATGGTTCGCCGCGAAACTTCAAATTTTTCTGCCAGCTGTGGTGCCGTGACCTTTTCTTCCTGCAGCAGTACGGAAAGTATACCGATAAGCCTGTCTATCTTCATGGGTGCTCCTTTGTTCATAACCATATCACAACAAACACGACAGCTATATGTCATGTTTAATCATGCAAAAATTATATCTCTTTGATCTCATCGCCGCAAGTCCGTATTCATCAGTAAAAAGACAATCCCACCGGGGAAGATGGAATTTTGAGCATTTTTGCGATATAATCTGCTCAGCAAAAAATCTGAGATAAATTTGTAATTTACGAGGGTGAGAGATTTTATGGAAAATATCGTAAAAAATACGGGCAAAATCCTCAAAGAGGCGGAAAAGATTCAGCTGGTTCCTGCATATTCATTCAAAGAAGAAATCAAAAAGTTGTTTACCGAATATACAGATATGCTGATCCAAGGGGATCCTTCTTTTAAAAAATATCTTGAGATCCAGAATTATGATGAATAGCTTGAACATATAGAGGCAAAATACGGAATGCCGGAAGGCAGGCTGTACCTTGTTTATTACTATGGTAAACCGGCAGGCTGCATAGGTCTGCGCAAGATTAACGATTGTGATTGCGAGATGAAGCGGCTGTATGTAAGACCTGAGTACAGGGGAAAACATATAGACGAATACCTTGTAAGTGAAATCATTCGGGATGCAAAAGAAGCAGGGTACTCTCATATGCTGCTGGATACCCTGCCTTTTCTGAAAAGTGCAATAAACTTATATAAAAAATATGTTTTTTACCAAATTGAAAGCTATAACGACAGCCCCATGACCGATTCAATTTTTATGAAGCTTGACCTACTTGACTTATAAGTACTGACCCGCAATGGTTCTGACGCTGCTTATGTGCTGCAGTTCAAAGCGGTATTTCTGCCCGGCATCGGGATATTTTTCGTGATCCACCTCTCCAAGAAACATTTCCAGCGGCCTTACCCAGAGACCGCAGTCATCATAAAGCTTCCTGTAAACGACATAATCCTCGCCTGTTTCAGAGTGCTTTGCCACATCCACCAGCAGATAGTAGTCGCCTTTAAAATGCCTGTATATTCCGTTTATCTTCAATCGTTCCATTTTTTCTCCGCTTGTCTGACTCATTTAAGCAGTCTGGTTTCCCATTCCTCTTCTTTAAATCCAACCAGTACAAAATCATCTCCAATCAGGAGAGGTCTCTTTACCAGCATACCATCGCCGGAGAGAAGCTTCAGCATATCATCTTCGCTCATATCCGGAAGCTTTGTCTTTAATTCCATGGATTTGTAAAGCTGTCCGCTGGTGTTAAAAAACTTCTTTGCCGGAAGACCGCTTTTTTCTTTCCACAAAGTAAGCTCCTCAAGGGTGGGGTTCTGCGTTTTGATATCGCGGCTTTCAACATTTATTTGGTTTTCTTTCAGCCATCCGGCCGCCTTGCGGCATGTGCCGCATTTTGAATAGCATATGAATTTCAGCATAATATGGCACTCCTTATTTCATTTTCTCTTTTTAAATATAATATCAGAATCTCATGATGTTGGCAATGCATCATGGCTGCGGACTTTTATGCTTTACAGGTCTTTTCCCCACGCATACGGCTGTGTTTACCGATAACATAAGCTGGTTTTTCAAAAAAGCAATCGCTGCAGGTTACAACAAAACCTTGCGATAAGCGGGATACTGTGGTATATTATTAAAGTACGCAAACTTAATACTGTGGAGAGTTGTCCGAGAGGTCGAAGGTGCAGCACTCGAAATGCTGTGTTCCCAAAAGGAACCTAGGGTTCGAATCCCTAACTCTCCGCCATGAGTCCATCGTGATTTAAAAGGAATTGCGGTGGACTTTTTATGTGCGTCCTGCACTTTCCCTTCCGGCGGTTGCCGCATTGAAAAAAATTATCTGCCTGCTATAATATACTCAGCCCATGGCTACTATGGAGAACATGTATGATGAATCTAAAAGAATGAGCAAAAAACTTAAGACTGATTTACCGGTGGTATTCCTTGCATTGAAGCACGGCAGTGCATCTGTCCCGGCAAAGGTGACAGCTGCTGTCACGGTATGCTATGCCCTGTCGTCTGTTGACCTGATTCCGGATTTCATTCCGGTGCTGGGATATCTTGATGATATGATTTTATTGCCGGCTCTGATGGCTCTGACAATAAAGCTTATTCCCAAAGATGTGTGGATGGAATGTCGTGAAAAATCAGAAGGTATGTGGGCAGACGGAAAGCCGAAAAAATGGTATTATGCTATGCCCGTGGCTGCCGTCTGGGCGATTATCATATGGCTTACAGTAAAAGCCATATGGTTTTAGATGACAAATAATCAATACCGGGCAGCTGTATGTCGGCTGCTGCCGGTAAACGCTATCTCCGCAGTCAAAGGCTGTCGGAGATTTTCTTTTTTAACCCTTTTTATCTATTAAATTTTATTATATTTTCCTATGTTTTCTTTATAAATCCACAATAATCCTTGATTAAAGCGCTGAAATGTGCTATACAAAAGTTGTAAAAAAATACCCGAAAGTGAGGACAATTTAATGGATTCTAACATCGAACGCTGGTATTCAATGAAAGAAACTTACGAATACCTGGGCGTCAGCCGCGACACAGTACTCGCTTGGATAGAAAAAAGAAATATGCCTGCTGCGAAAATCGGACGCCTATGGAAGTTCAAACTCAGTGAAGTTGATGCCTGGATGAAATCCGGTGTTGCAGCGGACAATTAAGTTTAGGAGTTGTGCCATATGGGTTTTATTGAATCGTATAAACATCTTGAAAAACTATGCGGCGAAATATTAAATGATGATAGGCGTATATCCGCTTATATTGATGAAATGATAAATACTCCCCGTGGCTCTTATCTTGTAAGAGGTTGGGATGATGACTTAAAACAACTGAAACACTACCGTTGGGTTAGGAATCAAATAGCACATGAACCTGATTGCACCGAGCAAAATATGTGTGAACCGTACGATACTGTGTGGCTTGACGATTTTTATTCACGCATAATGAATCAAACCGACCCTCTCGCTTTATATTCTAAAGCCACCAAGCTTCGCCCTACTCAAAAATCGGAACAAGCACATATACAAGAATCACCTACATACACATATTCTCATACGGCATCTAATCATAGGAAATCATCCCCACAGGCTACCGGTTGTATGACATTTTTAGTAGGTATTTTAATTTTTGTAGTTGCAATCGTTTTAATTTCATGAATATTATAATCTGATTTTTGAGGTTCAATATGGCACTTGAAAATAAATTAGGGCTTACAAACTCTGCCGACCTTGCCCGTGATGGAGAACGCATAAAGGCTTTTGAAAAAATGCTTTCCGATATTCTCGCGCAGTATGACTTGGTTACAGAGAAATTGGCAACGCTCAAGGCTGAAGGGAAAGAAAAAACCGTTACCTATCGCCAGCTTTTTACAACCAAACTGCAATACCAGACGATACTGTCCTACTACCGGACATACGGTCTTCTGGAGAATGATAAGGAATAACGGAAGTGCAAATGACACTTGAAAATAAATGGGGCTGACAAGCTCTGCCGACCATGCACGTGAAGAAGAGCGCATCAGCAAGAAAAAGGTTGCGGAATTTTTGAAAAAGGTATTCTATGCAACCTCCCTGCCGGCAAAATTTCAGTCTTACAGGCACTCAATAAATATCTCTTTGATGGCATTTACGACTTCGCAGGCGAACTCAGAACAGTCAATATTGCGAAGGGCAATTTCCGATTTGCTTCCTTAATTTATTCGCAAGCGACGCTTGAGAGCATCGATAAAATGTCGCGGCCAGCCTTTGGCTCGACCGCATCTTAAAGAATGAAATCAGCAAAGCGGTGGACCAGAGCAAGATTGATAATGAAGATTATCTGCCGGCAATGGCGCGAAGTACAATTAAAGGCATAGAAATTAAATGCCTTTTAAAAGCGGCACTGACCGATGAAATCGACAGCCGTGTGGCCTATGTGAAAGGCATCGGCAACAGCTACTATTATGAAGGTTATGCAACTTTTATGACGGAGGAATAATAATTATGACAGGTGAAAAGTTCACTTTGATGCAATACTCCATAAGCGCAATACTTGGTTTAATTGAAGCCGAGGATTTTGTTATCCCCGAAATACAACGTCCCTTTGTATGGAAAAGAAGTCAAGTTAGAGATTTAATTGACTCATTATATAGTGGTTATCCCACCGGGTACATTATTACTTGGAAAAATCCAGATGTGCAGACTAAAGATGGTGGAAAAGCCAACGGCAAGAAGATTCTTATAGACGGTCAACAACGTATTACCTCACTGATGGCGGCAATTTCAGGTAAGGAAGTGCTTGATGAAGACTTCAACAAAGATCGAATTAAGATTGCATTTAATCCGCTTGCTGAAGATGAAACAAAACGTTTTGCGGTTCAAGATGCATCCCATTTAAAAGATAAAAAGTGGATTCCTGACATTTCTGTTGTTTTCGATAGCAATTTCGATCCGTTTGATTTTGCGTTGAAATACTGTTCAGTCAATGAGGGCGTCAAACCTAATGATGTAAATAAAGCCATTACCGAACTGAAGGGCATTGCGAATCGTCAAATTGGTGTGATTGAACTTGATCATTCGCTTGATATTGATGAAGTTACAGAGATTTTCATTCGTATCAACTCCAAAGGCACCGCACTCAGCCAGTCTGACTTCGTCATGTCTAAAATGGCAGCCGATACCGAACACGGCGGCAATATGCTGAGAAAGACAGTTGATTATTTCTGTCATCTCGCAGTTAAGCCGGAGTTTTTTTCTCATATTACAAATGACGCAGAGTTTCAAAATTCAAAATATGCTTCCAAAATCAAATGGCTCGCAAAGGATTATGATGATATTTACGATCCCGATTATGGCGATATGCTTCGTGTTTCCTTCATGCACCAGTTCCGTAGAGGAAAACTTTCAGATCTTGTAAGTTTACTTTCGGGCAGAGATTTTGAAACAAAAGAATACCGTGATGATATTGTTGACGAATCTTATCGTAAACTTGATGAGGGTATTCAAAACTTTATAAACGAGTACAATTTTGCTCAGTTTATTATGGCAATAAAAGGCGCCGGATTTATCTCGCACAAATTGTTAAATTCGGCTATGACGCTTGATTTTGCATACACTTTGTATTTGATGTTGCTTGATGATCCAACCATCCCGAATGCACAGATCAAGCGTTATGTTCAAAAGTGGTTCGTTATGTCCACACTTACATCCCGTTACATAGGTTCTCCCGAAACAGTAATGGACAGAGATATGAGAAGCATTGCCGAGAAGGGATTCCTGAACTTCCTTGCAGATGTAGAAGCATCTTCTCTCTCTGATTCTTTCTGGAAAGTAACTCTTCCTCAAAATTTGGAAACATCATCTGTAAACAGCCCTGCATTTAATACCTTTATCGCGGCACAAATCAACCTTAACTGCAACTCAATGCTTATGAATGGCACCAAGGTTTCCGATCTTGTTACCATTTCCGGCGATGTGCATCACATTTTCCCACGTGCATACCTCAAGAACAATGGGGTAACCAATAAGACAAAATATAATCAGGTCGCAAATTACATCTTTCTTGATACTCAAGTTAACAAAGCAATCAGCGATGATGCGCCCGCAACATATTTCACCAAAGCAAAACAACAGTGTGTAACCAAGAAAATCGAATTGGGTAACATTTCGGATGAGTCCCTTCTTGTATCTAACCTTTCAGAAAACTGTATTCCGGATGATATTGATACGATGGATGTGTCATCCTATGATGATTTCCTTCGTGAGCGTCGTAAGTTGATGGCTGCTTTAATTGAAAAATATTACAAAGGATTATAGCATCTTTTGAATGATATCTTGTATTGTCAACAAGTAAGGCACCTGCTGAAAAGCGAGTGTCAAAGCTATCTAATTACCATGGAGGGCTAATTTACAGAAAAACTTTCACAGTCTTTGAAGCAACCTAGCAATCATTTTTACCAATTAGAGATCTGCTATATGCGGAAAACGTTATAGAGTCTTTTTCAGGCAATTTTCTGCACAAAAAAATGCACTATGAAGCAAGACATTCATTTTCTACCTCATAGTGCTGTGTAAATGTTACTATGGAAATGCATTAAAGTTCCGATATCAAAATGTAGGGATTTAAGCATTTTCAGGTAGCATTTTTTTAATATAATTGTGTCACTGAACGAAGGAGGAATTTGTTGTGAGAGGTGACATAAAAGATAAAATTGAATTCTTAGGAAAGGAGAATCTAGATTTGTGCAATAAAACTGAACTAGCTCGGCGATTTGACTGTGATCCACGAACCATTGACAGATATATTAAGATTTCCAAAGGCGAAATTCTTCCAAAGACAAGCAGACGAGTTTACACTTCAAAGCTTGATGATTACAAAGAGATTATCATTGATAAAGTTGACAAGTTTGGGTGTACGGCTATGTCTGTTTACAAATTCATTCAAGGTAAGTGATACAGTGGCAAATACAGCATTGTTGCCGATTTTGTGAGGCAGCATAAGGCTACTGAAACAAAGAAAGCAACTATTCGTTATGCGACAAATCCAGGTCTTCAGGCACAGGTTGACTGGAAAGAAGACATGAAACTTGTTAATCGCAAAGGTGAAGTTTACGTCGTAAACATTTTTCTAATGGTTCTGGGTTATTCCAGATACAAGTATCTTGCAATAACCTCGGATCGATCACAGGAAACACTATTTGATTGCATGACCTCTGCATTTAAGCATTTTGGAGGTGTACCACGAGAAATTCTGTTTGATAACATGAAGACTGTAGTTGACCAGTCTCGATGTTCTTTTACCAGAACCGTATTTAATCAGAAGTTTGAATACTACGCAAAGGATATCGGATTCAAGCCTGTTGCATGTCAGCCATACAGACCTCAAACAAAAGGAAAAGTAGAGGCAATGGCAAAGTTAGTGGAGCGTTTAAGGGCATACAATGAGGAATTTGACACATGGAATGACCTTGTTAACATCAGTAGGAATTTCATGGATGATATCAATGAGGATGTTTCTCAGGGCTCCGGACTCATTCCAGCAGAAGAACTCAAAAAAGAAAAAGAGTATTTTCTGCCACTTCCATACATTTCTGTTCTCGAAAAGTACATCTCCCGCCAAGAAGATTCAAAAACTTATCTCGTTAACAGAGAATCAATGATTCGGTATGAAGGACGAAAATACTCTGTACCTACACGTTACATAGGTAAAAGAATGACCGTCAATGTTCATGACGGAAATCTTGAAATATATTATAGCGGTAAACTGGTAGTTTGTCACGTTATTAGTGATAAAATGTTCAGTTACACTGTAGGTACAGCTTGCGACATTCTAAAAAGTGATGCCATGAAGCACAAAACTGATGAATAAATTATGGCATTTGTACAAGAAAATCTACTAAGCATGGATAAATGGACAGGAGGATTGTAATATGTATACACAGTTAGTGAATAATCTTGACGAGCTTGGCTTTACAGATGTTGAACCATATCTCTCAGAATATCTGACAACGGCAACAAAGGATGGAATCAGTTTGCAAGAAGCTCTATACGAAATATCAAAGCGTGAGATATCACTTAGAAATCAAAGGGCGGCTCAGATTCAGGTGAGCGTATCGCATTTTCCGTATATCAAAACTGCTGACGAATTTGATTTTCATTTCCGGAATACAGTCAGCAGAACAGAAATCAAAGATCTTGCAACACTTAGATTTATTGAGAACAAGGAAAATATATTGTTTTATGGAACTCCGGGAACGGGTAAAACACACCTTGCCACAGCAATAGGAATTGAGGCAGCAAGGAAAAGGAACATTACGTATTTCATCACCTGTCATGATTTGATACAGACTCTTAGAAAGGCTCATGATGAAAACAGATTAGAATCCAGACTCAAGCATTTTTCAAAATACAAGCTTCTAATCATTGATGAAATCGGATATCTTCCAGTAGACAAGACTGGGGCAAATCTGTTGTTCCAGTTAATTGCGAAGCGATATGAACATAATTCAACAATTATCACAACCAACCAACCGTTCAGTAAATGGGGCGATGTATTCTCAGATTCAATGCTTGCCAATGCAATCCTTGACCGACTGCTCAATCATTCTCATGTTCTGAAAATGGTGGGTCCTTCATACAGGACAAAAGACTATTACGATTTACTGGATTCAGGAGAGCAAAATCAATCTCGTTAGAAAACTACATTTTCATTTCGGAACTTTTTGACATTTTTATGTTGACATTTACACGAGATTTGATTCGCCGTTGGCAACTCCCCAAGCGTTCACATAGTCGAGAAACCATTTCTTCGGCTTGTCGGTCAGGGCGTTGGTCAGCAAATCCTTATTATTCATCAGGACTTCCATTTGCTTTTGCAACGCCTTATTTTCTTTTGTACTGCGTGCCTGCGGATCAATATTTCCGTTGTAAAATTCTTCTATAAACCGTGACATAAATAATGCACCTGCCTTTCGATTACAGTTTATCAAAATCGAAAAACAGGTGCGAGTATGCGAATTTTTAAATCGCACATATTGTTCTTATGGTTGTTCTGCTGTTTCGAGCATCTTTTACCTGACAACCGATCGATTGAAAAATGTGTGATTTTGTGATATAACACATACGGTGTACATTTTCCATTGTGAGAGGGTTCTTATGAAAATAACAAGAATTGAAATTAAAAAATACAAATCCATAAAAGAACCGATTGAAATTAACTTTTATGACAATCTGCCAACCGTGTTAATCGGCAAAAACGGAAGCGGAAAAACCAATATTTTAGAGGCATTGGACACAATAGCAGAAGTAAACAGCAATTATTTCGGGGCGAGCAGTAAACTGCCGCTTAGCTACAAAGTGCACATCACTCTCTCAAAGCATGACATTGCTCGACTATTTCCCGGCAAAAAAATTGATGAGAATAAATGCCGCTTTATCGCTTGCTCTGGTGAAAATTGCAAAATCGACAGAATTGAATCGGAATATTTAGTCCCGCTTTTGAATTCTGAAATTTGCGAAATTCTTGACCTTACAGATGAGTTAAAGAAAGCTCTCAATACATATACAAAACAGCTTAACAAAATAGCATATAACGAAAGAGCCGATGTGCCTGTCCGCAGTTTTCAGATTGCCGATTTCCGCAATTCAACGACCGATTTTGACAAATTGAAATTTCAAGTTGAATTTATTATAGAACAGGCTGAACGGCTTGCAAATTCGCTGTCGCAAAGCTTTAATACCGAGGATAATTCTTTATCCTTCGGATATGTTTATAATTATATCAACTTAAATGACACGGAAAGATTATCTTTTCAACTCCGCTATATAAAACCGGATTTGGCTCCGTTTGAAGCAAAGTTTATCACCGTAAACGGAACGGCGATAAAGCGGGAAATCACAAAAATCAACAAGGCAACAAAAGCGTCCTGTGACAGAATCATAGCATTACTCAATGAAATTGACGAACGTGCAAATCGTCTGAAAGAAGCATTAACCGGCGAACAATTAACACCCGAAAATAACGGCACATTTTTTAAATTCGTTCGTGAAGTGCAAAAGTGTGTCGGCGGCAAACACTCATTTTTACGAAACGAAAGCAGCGATATCATATTCAAAAGCGACGAAAGGGGTCAGGAATTCTACCGCAACGATAAATCGTATATTATTCTTGAGACCTATCTTAACAAGGTTTACGACAAAGCCGATAAGGAAGATCTGCTGAAACAAATCAAAACAGAGAAGGATTTTTCGCTGACCGATGAAGCTCTGTGCGAATTCGAAGAATATCTCAATTCCAACCTGCCTAAATTTGAGGAAGATATGTATGACAGTATTTCAGTTGAGCATTCAAAAGGAAAAATCCCGTCAATAGTTTTACATGAAAAATTCGGTGAAACGGTTGCGCTGAATTCCACAAGTGCCGGCAGACGGTGGTATTTTACCTACTACTTTATGAAGAATACGCTTCGTCCGGGCGATCTGTTTATTGTTGACGAGCCTGCCGCCATGCTTCACCCCATTGCTCAAAAAGAAGTGATGCGGGAGCTGCTTGAACTCCAAACGAACGGAATTAAAGTCATTTATTCCACGCATAGCCCCTATCTTGTTCCGAATGATTGGAACAGCGTACATTTTGTCACAATGGAACAGCACGGAACAGCGGTAACACAAGAAAACTGTAATGACCTTTTAAAGCAGGTTATCGGTGGAGATATTTTTAATCTGCAGGAGATTTTGGAAAAATATCAGAAAGGCGATAAAGAAGCGACCGCCAACCGTTGTTATCGATCAGTTATTGATTGTTATAAATCAATCGAAACAGCCGCTGATGAGTTAAATCTGAGCGTTGAGACTATTGAATCGTGGAGGAAAAATATAAGCAGCAAGAAATTTAGGTGTCCGAAGCTCGAAACCATCATCACAATAGCAAGCAAAACAAATTCGGATATTTCCGAATTGCTTTGATTCACAGGGGGGGTACAGCTGTACCCTCTTATTTTTTCTTATTTGGATTATAATATGGGTACATCTTAAAAAAGGAGGTACTCAAAATGTCAAAGTATAAAACCGTTGATGTGTGGAACCGTGTTTTCGGTGCAAGTCAGGAAGCGTATGACTACTCCGGACGGCTGATGAAAAAATCAGCCTGCGGAAATCCGAACAGTGCATATCACCCGACGCTTGATCACATCAGACCGCTTTCAGGCGGAGGTTGCGATGTTCCGGAAAATATCATAATTTGCCATCGTGATACCAACGCTGAAAAAGCAAATCACTTTCCGCACTGGAAAGCAAACGGCGCGACTTTCCACGCACGGAGGGTAAAAGGTTCTCATGTGGAATATGAAATCATTGAAGACTGAGGAGAAAACTGATGGGTAAACACTTCTTTGATTACAACGACGGAGACTATGTACATTCCGTGTCCGACAATATGGCAATGGATTCGGACGGAAACATGATGATGCGAATGGGCGATAATATGGCTATGGACATGGATTCCGGCGATATTCACTTCATTTCTTCCTGGTCTGCCGACGAAGAAGATGACGGTTAAAAGGAGCGACGGTATATGCCTTTAATACACTGCCCAAATTGCGGACAGCCTATCAGCGACAAGGCAACGCTATGCCCGCACTGTAACAACCAAAACTGGAACCCGACCGCACCCGACACTCTGACCTGTGCCGAATGCGGAGCTCTGTATGGCAAAGAGGAAAGCTCCTGTCCTGCTTGCGGTTGTCCCAATAACACAAACGCCCCCAAAAAGAAACATAAAGGTGTTGTCGTTGCCGCAATTATTCTATCTGTCATTTTGGCAATCGGAGTATTCACGGCTTTTGCAATCAGTAAAGGCAACGCAATGATTTATTATGATAATTTAGAAACCGTCACCTATAAAATGCTTGACGGTGCAGCAAAAGCAGAAACCGCAGGAAATCTTATCAAGAGTGTATGGTACAATGCAATTTATGAGGTAAGAGATGCCGAGACAGACAAATACACAATGAAGAACGGTAAATTTGTAGATGATTTTAATGATGCTCTATCCAATTTATTTGCTGATGAAAATTTCATGAACAGTATTTATGAAATTGAATTGAATCAATCAAATGTTACTGATTTATTGAAAAAATTGAGGAATCCTCCAACGCAATATGAGGAAGTTTACTCGATATTAAAGGACTATTATGACAATTACTTGCAAATGACAAAATTGGTTATCAGCCCAACCGGAAGCCTTCAAACGTTTTCAGAAGATTTTAATACATATGATACAGACACAGTTAATGCATTTGAAAAAATGAAATTGTATTTAGATTAAGTAGGGGGAAACATTTATGGGAAAACACTTTTTTGACTATGATGGCGGAGATTTTGCACATACAATCTCAGACAATATGGCAATTGACTCTGACGGAGATTTGCTGATGCGTATGGGAGATAATATGGCAATGGATATGGATTCCGGTGAATTACATATCATATCCGGTTGGTCGGATGATGAAGATGATGACTAATTGACAAGTAACCGCCTCTGCGAAAATGCAGAGGCGGTTACTTTTACTTCTTCTGCTTCATCTTCCGACTAAAATCGTTGAGCGTTTGGATATGCCACAGGCTTTTGCGGGTGATGGACCGGAAGGTCAGCGAACAGAAAAAGTCTATAAGAAAAATTTTCGGTATGTAAAAGAGCTGTCCTTTGCGGAAGGATTTAAGTTCCCCACGGTTGCACCAATTATTTACGGTGGTTTTGGCGTAGCCGGTCAAAGCGGCAACCTCCTGCACGGTAACGACATCCTTATATTTGCCGAGTAGCTTGGCGTAATAGTCGTGCATTTGCCGGAGTACATCCTCTGGCAGTTCCTTTGAGAGCTTTGCAACATAGTGACCGCCGTACCATCCCCTCGGTGCGGAATAGAGCTCGGGGTAAACGGCTTGTTCCTCAAGGTACGCCCGAACATCCTCTTTTTTGATTTTATAGCACCGGGTTTTCTTGCCTGTCCACTCGCAGGGCACCTTGCCGCTTTTGAGCAGGTGCAGCGCCGTGGACTTGCTGATATGGCAGATGCGGAAGAATTGCTCCTTGTTCATTACCTCGGGAACGCTGTCCCAGTTAACGGGGAATACATCCATTTGTAACACCTCAAAAATAGATTTTCGTCGGTTGGAAGCTCTATCCTGCGGTGTATGGCCGTCTCCCGGTTTTTCTCTCCTATCTTCCCGCATTTCTCTCCAAAATCGGGAAAAATGCCGATTTGAACCCACTTTAAAAAAAGCCCGTCCCGCAAGGCTTTCCGAGCGAAAAATCCTGATTTCAAGCGGCTTTCGGCGGGTACGGGGCTTACAGAAACGACCCCAAAACGGACATCCCCGTCACAGTTGCATAAAAGACTCGAAATGCTGTGTTCCGAAAGGGACCCAGGGTTCGAATCCCTGACTCTCCGCCATGAGTCCATCGTGATTTAAAAGGAATTGCGATGGACTTTTTATTTGCTTCACACACTTTCCCTTCCGGCGGTTGCCGCATTGAAAAAAATTATCTGCCTGCTATAATATACTCAACCCATGGCTACTATGGAGAACATGTATGATGAATCTAAAAGAATGAGCAAAAAACTTAAGACTGATTTACCGGTGGTATTCCTTGCATTTTAAAGTGCACTAAGTTTTTTGTTTTGTTTGGATTCTTGTTTCCGTGCTTTCCTCTAAAACTTCCGGTTTGCACAATTGAATGGTACATTGAACTGCAAAACACCCGCAGCCTGCAAGGCTGCGGGTGTTGTTGTCTTATGTTGCCGTCAGTCATTGACATCTCCGAAATGTATTTCGGGGTTCATTTCCTTTGCAAAGTTCATTACAGCCTTTGCCTGCGGTATGTCATAGACCAGGCGTTTTGACATAACCTCTTTCATAAAATGAAGAGCATATTTCTTTCCGTCAGGTGACAGTTCCCTATGTATCTCCAGAATATCCTCCCACGGCCAGACCTCTTTGTATTTGTAGACGATAACGTCGTAAAGGACTACCAGCCCTTCCTCGCATACGTAGGTTTTCTTTGTCAGCAGCATGGCTGCAATAATCATTGCACCGATAAGTCCGCCGTAAATGGACCTCCTTACGATGCTGATTCCGATGAGAACCATGCTCACTATAAGGGCCACTATTCTCGTCGACAGTTTTGTCTGCTTTGTATCTATTGAAACATATTCCTTCATTTTACATCCTCTTTGCAGCAGCGGATTTATTTTGCAGCCTTGGCTGCCTCCTTTGCCGCTTTAAGCTCAGCTTTCTTCTTAGCCTTTGCAGCTTTCAGTTCTTCACCCTTCAGTCCGTCGAACTCTTTCCACTTGATACCTATTCCAAGATACGAAATGGTTATTGCCAGAACAGGATTTATCAGGTTCATAAATGCGAACGGCATGAATGCCCAATTGGAAACTCCCAATGTTGCAGACTGATATGCTCCGCATCCGTTCCAAGGGATCATTGGTGACCACAGAGTAGCACCATCCTCGGTTGTTCTTGACAGGAAGCTTCTTGACAGGCCTTTTGCATCGAATCCGTCTCTGAACATTCTTGAAGGAATCATGATGGCCAGATACTGGTCTGTAAGGATTACATCGCAGATTATACCGGTAACGATGGTTGCAGCAACCAGTCCGCCGACGTTCTTTACCTTTCTTACGAATCTTCCCATGAGAGCTTCTACAAATCCGCATTTTTCCATCATTCCGCCGTATGCCAGGGCAAACATGATCAGTGAAATGGTCCAGAGCATGTTGTCAAGGCCTCCGCGGTTTAACAGCTTGTCAGCAATTTCATTTCCGGTTTCTGCAGAGTATCCTACCTGGAATGAGCTGAGAACTTCTGCCAGGGATGCGCCCTGTGCGATCATGGCGATTATACCTGCGAAAGCTGCTGCCAGCAGAAGTGAAGGTATTGCAGGAATTCTCTTTACAGCGGCAATGATAACTACCAGTACAGGCAGCATGAGCCATGGGCTCAGGTTAAAGTTATCAGCGATAGCCTGCTGGATTTCGCGAGCCAGTGTAGGATCATATCCGTCTGCATCGATTACGATAGCACCTGCGATTCCGTAGAAAACAAGCGAAATCAGGAAGCTTGGAACTGTAGTTGTCATCATGGCGCTTACATGATCATAAAGCGGAGTTCCTGCTGCTGCAGCTGCAACGTTTGTAGAATCGGACAGCGGTGACAGTTTGTCGCCTGTGTACGCGCCTGAGATAACCATTCCGGCAGCCAGAGGTGCAGGAATGCCAAGACCCATGGCAACACCCATAAGGGCTACACCAACGGTACCTGAAGCTGTCCAGGATGATCCTGTTGCAAGTCCTACGATTGCCGTAAGAATTGCACCTAATACAAGAAATGCTCCCGGTGCGATAAACTCAAGTCCATAGTATACCATGGCAGGCATTGTTCCTGCCCATACCCATGAACCAATGAGCATGCCGACACACAGAATGATAAGTAACGCTTCAACAGCACTCTTGATGCTGTCCAGAGCTCCGGTTATTATTGCATCCCATGAGTATCCGCACCATGCAGCTACGCCTGCGGTTATCACGGTTGCCAGAACCAACGGAACATGTGGGTCCATGCCCCACAC
Organism: Firmicutes bacterium UBA1702; assembly: GCA_002320005.1. Lineage (GTDB taxonomy): Bacteria > Bacillota > Clostridia > Peptostreptococcales > Anaerovoracaceae > Fimisoma. The sequence goes on along the minus strand of DCJK01000013.1, from coordinate 131,758 downwards.
GAGAGTACCAAGCAGCATGAATGCAAGAATAGCGGCTACCGGTATGAGGGCTTCCCAGAATTTAGGAAGGCGGGGTTGTCTCTTCTCTTTCATTTTGTCCTCCTGTAGTGTGAATTATATTCTCAAGACATGCCTTTGCGGCTGCCGAAAGAACTAAAGTATAAGTTCCGGTGCCTCTGCTGCTATGACAGGCAGCATATCTCCCAGCGCGGATTTCACCGCGTCAAGCCCGAAGTCAACATCACTTTCCGTCATGGCTGTCGACATACAGAACATTCCTCTCTCTGCATTGAATACACCTTTATTTAGAAGGGCCATATATAAAATTTTATTAAGTTCTTCGTGTGCGGTAGCAACATCCCTGTAATTGCTTACCGGCTTATCCGTAAACAAAGTGTTATAGATTGATCCGGCGCCGCTTATCTGCATGTTAAGTCCAAGTCTGCGATAAATACCCAGTATTCCGTCCCTGAATCTGTCTCCCAGCTTGTTGACATAGGCAGCCTTTTCTTCGTCGAAAGCCTTCATGGTAGCAAGTCCTGCGGCCATGGTAACTGCGTTGCCGTTAAAAGTTCCGGAGTGGTACATCTGCTTTCTGCGTGGGTCATACATCTGCATGATCTCTTCTTTTCCGCCAAAGGCGCCCACCGGCGTGCCGCCTCCTATAATCTTGCCCAGCGTCGTGATGTCGGGAGTTACGCCGTAATATTTCTGCGCGCCTCCCGTCGTCAGCCTTCCTGTAACAACTTCGTCAAATATCAGTACGATATTGTATCTTTCAGTTATTTCTCTAAGAAATGTGAGATATTCAATCTTCGGAGTTATCTGTCCCGCAGATCCCATTATCGGCTCTATTATCATGCACGCTGTCTCATGGTGATGCTCTTCAATGATTTTTGCAGTTCTCTCGATATCATTGAAAGGCGCCACCAGGACATCCTTCAGCGCGTTCTCCGAAACTCCTCTTGATTCCGGTATTACTTTTATGCTGTCCAGAGTTCCGGCTTTCTTGATGTTAGGATCCACGCTGGCCTCAAACACATCAGTGGTGCCGTGATACCCGCCTTCGGTCTTGATTATTTTGGCTTTGCCTGTATATGCTCTGGCAATTCTGAGCGCATGCATATTGGCCTCTGTGCCGGAATTTGTGAACCGAATGAGATCTATCCCCGGAAATCTCTCCGCCAGAAGCCCTGACAATTCTATCTGCTTTTCAAAAGGAGCCGTGTACGCACTTCCTCTGGCCATCTGCTGACACACCGCTTCCACAGTTTCCTTGTGAGCATGGCCGTGAATCAGCGAAGTATAGTTATTCTGAAAGTCCAGGAGTTTATGCCCGTCGGCATCATACATATACGCTCCTTCTCCGCGTTCTATAAAATTAGGGAAAGGAAGGAAAAATGTCGCTGTCCTTGTATCTCCCCCGGGCATGTATCTGCAGGCCTTTTTGTGGAGAGCTTCTGATTTTGGTCTCTGTGACGCATAAGTCTCTTTAAGGGAATCAAAGTATTTCTCTGCTTCAGGCGTCATTTCCGTTCCTCCTCAAATTTTTCACATTTTCTTCACATTTAGACTATATCACCTAAATATTTTATTGTCAATCTTTATTCATTTTTTGCATAATTATCACTTTCTCCCACATCCATATGCTTCTTTACCCCGGAGTTATGCCTGCTTCCATTCATCCTTTATCTTCTTAAGGATTTCTTCATCTGCCTGGCAAAACTCATATTCAGATATTTCCTCCGGTGTAATCCAGCGTATATCATTGTGCTCCAGAAGCTGCGGCTCTCCGCTGATTATCTGCGCATTGAAAAGCGTCAGGTGTACCGTTATGTCAGGATATGCGTGAACAACCTCGATAAAAATGCTCCCTGTTTCGATTTCAATTCCCAGCTCTTCCATGCATTCCCGTGAAAGAGCCTGCCTCATCATCTCTCCTTTCTCCACTTTTCCGCCCGGAAATTCCCAGAGCAGCCCTCTGGTCTTATGCTCCGGCCGTTGACATATCATGAATTTATTTTCCTTTCCTATCAGCGCCGCCACCACTTCTGTCATTTAGCTATTCTCACTTTCTATCTTCTGCTTGAGCAGTTATTTTTTTAATTATCCCACGCCTCATGGTTTTTTGCAACGGCTTGCGAAATCCTTATCCACCTCTTCTTTCCAGTTGTCAGGTATTGCTCCTGCTTCTCTCATGGAGAAGACGGCTTTACTCATGGCTTCAAAATTGACCCTGGTTCCTCTTGAGTCTGCATGGTAGTTGGCTGCTCTGTCAGCTCCTATGCCTATACCTGCCGCTACATTGACTGCGTCTATGTTGGCCCCTATAAAGATAAATTCCCAGCCGTATTTCTTTTTCTGACGTTCTATCATCTTTTTCACTTTGTCTTTTGTGAATTTGTGGCTGGCATTTTCCATACCATCGGTGGTTATTATAAAAATCGTGTTGGCCGGTACGTCTTCAGGCCGCGCATATTTGTGAATGTTTCCAATGTGCTCTATGGTTTTCCCTACAGCATCCAGAAGTGCGGTGCAGCCTCTCACATAGTACTCATCTGCCATTTCAGGTACATCTTCCAGTCTTATTCTGTCGTGAATAATTTCTGACTCATTATCAAAGAATACGGTAGTTACCAGGCACAGACCATCTTTTTTCTTCTGTTTCTCGATCATTGCGTTAAATCCGCCCACCGTATCTTCTTCAAGGCCGGCCATGGAACCGCTTCTGTCAATTATGAATACCAGCTCTGTTGTATTGTTCTTTTTTTCTTTTTTCATGTCACATACCTCCTATAAAAAAGTGACTGCAGCTTCAACTTACAGTCACATTATAAATTATCGTATGTATGTAACGGTCGCCTGCCGGGCGACAATTATCACGCTCCCAGCAGCGGCTGATCGAAGGCAAAAAGCGCTTCGTTTATCTCAAAAATATTGTAATTTCCTTCCTCGATAAAGTATTCAATGATAAGGTCGAAAATGTTGCTGTGGGACAGCGCAAATCCGGCTTTTTTCAGCATGTCGGCAGTTTCATCAGGGGGAAGTTCCAGCGCGATGGCAAAGGCGATAGCTGTCGTCTTGCTAGGCCTGTAATTGACATCGCTGCGGATTTTCGAAAAAAGCTTGCGGTCAATGTTGGCTTTCTTGTAGCACTGAGAATCTTTCATACCCTTTTCGTCTATTTTTCTGAGAAGCATCTGGGAAAAACTTTCATCCAGCTGCTTGAGCTTTTCATCCAGCGACATATTGGCTGCGCCGATATTCTGCATTTGGCATTCCCTTGCAGCGGCAGCACGGTAAGCCATGTATTCTGGCGGTTCTTCATGACTTTTTACGTAATTGTCATCGATGTATCTTCTTATGTTTCCGAAGAGTTTTTCACTTATCTGGTATGCTTTTTTATCAAAAATAACTATGTACGCATCCATTTCATGCCGCAGCAGAAAATCACCGATTACGTCTATGGCCACCTTCAGAGCTTTATCTTTGGGATACCCATATACACCTGCCGAAATAAGAGGAAAGGCAATACTGGTGCACCGGTGTTCCAGTGCCAGCTCCATGGATCTTCTGTAGCACGATTCAAGCAGCGCCTTTTCGTTGTGGTCTCCGCCTCTCCATACAGGACCCACGGTATGAATGACATATCTGCATGGCAGCTTATATCCTCCGGTGATTTTTGCATCGCCTGTTTCACAGCCGTGAAGCTTGCGGCATTCTTCCAGCAGTTCAGGCCCTGCCGCCCGGTGTATGCATCCGTCAACTCCGCCGCCCCCTAAAAGAGAGTTGTTTGCAGCATTTACTATAGCATCAACCTTCATTGTGGTTATATCATTTCTCACTATTTTTAATGGCATGACTTTTCTCCTTCCCCTTTCTCAAATTATGCGCCATGGGCTGCGCACTCTCCGCCGCTGCCGCTTACTATTTCCAGAGCATGCTCCAATGCGGGCATGATAAAACCCAGGTTCTCCACAGCAGCCTTGGGACTTCCGGGAAGATTTATAATAAGGCTTTTTCCGCGGATTACCGACACGCCTCTTGAGAGCATGGCTCTGGGTGTTATCTCGCAGGATTTTGCTCTCATATATTCCGAAATTCCCGGTACGTTTCGATCAGCAACTGCCAGGGTTGCTTCCGGCGTAAAATCTCTGGGCGACAGGCCTGTGCCTCCGGTGGTCAGTATAAGATTGTATCCGCAGCTGTCACACATTCTTATCAGAGCGGTTTTTAGTTCCTCCGGTTCATCCGCCATTATCAGTTCTTCTTCCACCTTACAGAATCCGCTTTTCTCCAGCATCTGCTTTATGGCAGGACCGCTTTCGTCCTTTCGCAGGCCGGCGGCGCCCTTATCGCTCAATGTTATTATCGCTGCATTATAGTTTTTTTCAATGTCAGCTCTGCTGTTATTCATGGTGATCCTCCTTTAAATAATGCCCGCTCTTACCGCCATCCTTTTCCATCAGATATATTTCTCCGATTTTCATCCCTCTGTCCACCGCTTTGAGCATGTCGTAGACTGTAAGAAGCGCTGTGCTGACACCTGTAAGAGCCTCCATTTCGGCGCCTGTCTTTCCCGTGGTTTTTACCGTGCAGGTGCAGATCACCTCTCCTCCGCCCGAGTCTCTGCGGGGGCGTTTTTCAAAAGTTATATCGCACCCGGTAAGACTGATTGAATGACACATCGGTATCAGTTCCCAGGTTTTCTTTGCTCCCATAATGCCCGCAACCGTTGCAACAGCAAGGACATCGCCTTTTGACGATTCACCTTTCAGCACAGCTCCGTAAGCGGCTTCATTTAACTCTATGCTACCCTTTGCTCTGGCAATACGTTCCGTATCGTCTTTATGCGAAACATCCACCATTCTTGCTTTTCCGTTATTGTCAAAATGTGTAAGAGCCATAAGTCTGCAATTACCTCCTGCAAATAAATAAGGCTCTCCGCATAGCAGAGAGCCTGTACTCTTTATCCCAAAAAGTCCATGACAACCTTTTTAACGGTGTTGCCGTCTGCCAAACCTTTTAACTTGGCCATAACGGGACCCATAAGCTTGCCCATATTCTGCTTGCCGCCTTCGATACCGAGTTCGGCTGCAGTAGCTTTAACAATCTCGAGGATTTTGTCCTCTGAAAGCTGCTCGGGCAGATATCTGTTCAGGATTTCTATTTCGGCTTTGTAGGAATCTACCAAATCTGTTCTTCCGGCTTTTTCAAAATCAGCAAGTGCATCTTTTCTCATTTTAACTTGCTTGGATAAAATGGCAATGATGCCCTCTTCGCTAAGTTCTTCCCTGTTGTCTACCTCATACTGCTTTATGGCAGCTCTGGCAAGACTGATGGTGTTCTTAGCAATATCGTCTTTGGCCTTCATGGCTTCTTTGAAATCGGCCATAAGCCTTTCCTTTATCGTCACTTCTGTCACCTCTATTCGCGGAAGCTGTTGTGCATTCCAAGGGTAAGAATGACTGTGTAAAAATTAGTATTTCTTAGCCTTTTTTCTTGCAGCTTCAGATTTTTTCTTTTTCTTTACGCTTGGTTTCTCGTAATGTTCTCTTTTTCTGAGTTCGGACATAACGCCGTCTCTTGCGCATGATCTCTTAAATCTCTTAAGAGCGCTCTCTAAACTTTCGTTTTCTCTTACGATTACTTGTGCCATTCCTGATTCACCTCCTGACTAAAATGAAATACATAAGCCTGTGAACAGTTATCTCGCCGATAACGGATATATTATACTATTTTTATACCGCCGGTGCAAGACATTTTTTGGCTTTTGCAGGCTCATCCTGCATATGCGCCCCTCTGCAATACGCACAAAAACAGCAGACCTGCCGCCATTTTTAAAAATGGCGGCAGGCTTTAACCTCTGGTTATGCAATCAACTTAATTGTTTTTGGTCTTTTTGAGGCTGCATGCCCCTGTTGCTGCGGCTGCTGTCAGTGCAGCTGCTGCAAGAAGAAGATAGATTACCATATCGGAGGAATCTCCCGTATTAGGAGCTTTCGATACGGAAGCTTCTGTTTTTGTTCCATCTGCAGTATTTCCCGGTTCCTTGTCTTCATTTTCAGAATCTGCCGGCAGGCCTGTTCCGCCGATATTTTCAAAGCTGTATACCGGCATGATGTTATTGGTCATTGCGCTTGGAACAAATGGATCGTTGCTTCCTGAGTCAAGGTAAGCGACAAGTTCATCAAGCACTGAATCTGACATTTCCAGTGTCTGTTTAGCCAGATCTTTTCCCAGTTCTGTTGCCTTCTTTTTGGCCAGCTCTTTATCATACGCGTAAATCTTTGCCATATCCTCATCTATGGCTTTCTGCTGCTCGATAAGGCTCTCCTGCCATTTTTCGAAATATGCTTTCACATTTTCAGCGCACAGCTCGCGATTATTGTAGCAAAGGTTGTTTATCATCTGGAAGTTCCAGTTGATTGAGCCTTGTGTTTTTTCAAGGAACTCTTCATCTATCACAGGAACACGGTTGACTTTCTTGGCAAGTTCTTCGTTATCGTAGCTGTCCAGAACGTCAGTTACCAGTGCCGCATAATAAGGGATGAATATGGAGAATTCCGCATCTGCCATGGCCTGCCACTGAATTGTAGCAATCTCTGCAGGCATGTTCTGACGAGTTTCGAAGATATGGCATTCAGCCTGTCTGTTATTTCCTATAGCGTAAATTCCCGAATTCTTATTGGAATCCATATCAGACCCTTCTCCGCGATATGCCAGAAGCTGCAGCACGTCCAGCGTCGAAAGCTTGTATGTTGGGTCATTGTAAAGAGGAAGAGGATTTACCCCGTTGTTGATAGCCGTTATGTCTATGAGCTTTGCAGCTTCCTGATTTATATAGTACACACCCTGCCAATATCTTGAATATTGTCCTTTTCCGGAATTCTCACCGGCATACGTCTTAGCAACATGTATTTTTCCGGTTTCATCTGTTTCCAGAAATCCATTTTCTTCTGCCAGCTTAACCAGGTCTTTTGATGCAACCACATTTTCTGTGTCATCGACATCTATCACATCCAGCAGCATTATGTTAGGCTGTATCGATACCTTATCCTTAGGCATCTTTACTGCTGCGTACTGATGACCGGAAACAATTTCGAAATACCATGTTTCATTGGCGTCGCTTATCATGATGGAGTTGCACTCACCTGCACCGTATTCATCGATTATGGCAGCCAGCAGATCCACACCTTCTTTGGCGGTAGCTGCTCCTCCCAGTATGATGCTGGTCATCGAAATCTCGCAGATACCTGTATCTACCAGCGGATCAGCCTTTTTAGCGTCGCTGTTATAGCTGGTGGATACTGTGGCTGTCATGCTGACGCCTTTTTCGTTCTGTCCTGCTTCAGCATATGCTTCTCCCACGGGATTACCTTCGGAATCTGTCATTGTTTCACCATATGCAGGTGAATCCTTTACATAAGTGTATGAATATGTGTTTTCAGGATAGTTAAATTTGTCATATTCCATCTGGAATCCATAGGTGTCAGTGAAAACATCTCCCGGTTCAATTTTTTTCGATTCTGCAACGCCGAAAATTTTGCAGTACATATCTCCTATATCTTCTGAACGTCCCATATATGAACTGCCGTTCTCACTTACTTCATTTCCCACATATACTCCTGTACATGCCATTGCTGATGTACATGCCGACAGCACTACAAGTGATGCCACACATACCGAAACCGCTTTCTTTAATAATTTCATTTCAGTCTTCCCCTCTCTTAGGTCTTATCGTTGTTGTTTATATGTGGGATTATAGCAGTGTTAATGAATAAATGCAATGCTTTTTTGAATTTTTATTCATATTTTTTCGTGTTTTCGCCACTTTTATAGAATTTTTATTCACTCGCATATATGAACATCAAACCCGGGTTTCTTTATCAGCGAAAAAAGCACCTATAATAGTTAATGCCATGGCTGAAAATAATTTCAGTTATCTCAGCAGTTTTCCATGGGAAAGAAATTGATCGTCAACACATACTCAGCTTCAATCAGCGAGCATGATGATCATGTGCCTGGGGTCTTACCCTTTGGAAGAAGAACTGCCTTGAAAAAGGTAAATGCTTTTGGACAATAAAAACAGAGGGTCTGAGCCCTCTGAAAAAACAATTTTTATTTGCAAACCTGCTCCGCCTCAACATTTGGCACAGAGCAAAAAAATCTGCCTGCATTCTCAGAAAATGCCGGCAGATTTTAAAAGCAAAGCATATGACAGGACAGTTCTCCTGTCTGCAAGTATGTCTCTCGTTATATGGGTTTATCAGCCCGGCGGCCAGGTAAGTTTTCTCTTTCCCAGTATGTGGAAATGGAGATGTTTTACAGTCTGGAAAGCATCCTCTCCGTTGTTGCTTACCACTCTGTAGCCCTTCTCCAGTCCCAGCTCTGCCGCTATCTTTTTGATGGTTATCATAATATGACCCATCAGTTCCTTATCCTCTTCTTTTACATCGTCCAGAGACTCTATGTGCTTCTTGGGGATAACCAGAACATGAACCGGTGCCTGGGGATCCAGGTCATGGAAGCAGATTATCTTGTCGTCTTCGTAGGCGATGTTGGATGGGATCTCGTGGTTTGCTATCATGCAAAATACACAGTCTGCCATTTAAAATTCTCCTTTCATTCCGTCTTTGTATATTTCAAGAAGTGTGACTTCTTTAAAGCAGTTTATCTCGCTGCCATGGGCGTATACCTTGATATAATTGTCGGTATAGCCGGTAACATATTCTCCTTCCTGTTCCTCAAAGAGAACTCTGCGCCTCTGCCCCACGCATCCTTCAAAGAATCTGCGCGCGCAGTTTTCGCCGGCATCAAGAAGCCGTTCCATTCTGGAATTCTTTATCTCTGCCGGGATCTGATCCTTCATGAGAGCAGCAGCCGTTCCTTCTCTTTTCGAATATTTAAATCCATGTACCTTGCAGAAGCCGGCTTTTTCAATAAGCTCCAGGCTGCCGCGGAAGTCTTCTTCTGTCTCTCCGGGAAATCCGGCAATAATATCGGTGCTTATGCCGTAGTATGGATCGCAGCTTCTCAGCACCCTGACTATGTCCATGTAATCTTCCACATTGTATGGTCTGTTCATTAGTTCAAGCACATGGCTGCTGCCGCTCTGTGCCGACAGATGCAGGTGATGGCACAGCTTGTCATACTTCATCAGCCGCTTTACGTATTCGGCATTGATAACCGCAGGTTCCAGTGAACTCAGCCTTATTCTGAAGTCTCCTTCCAAGCTGCTTATTCTGCTGATTATATGCTCAATTCCTGCCTCTTCAGCGCCAATACCGTATTTCTCCGTGAATCCATCTTCTGTACCGTAAAGCGCTGTGTTTATTCCCGTCAGTATCAGTTCTCTGAATCCCTGTGAAATCAGAGTCTCGGCCTCTTCCAGGATTTCTTCGGGATTGCGGCTTCTTACTCTGCCACGTGCAAACGGAATAAGGCAGTAACTGCAGAATCTGTCACATCCCTCTTGTACCTTGATATATGCTCTGGTGCGCGATTCCATGGATGTTATGATGCCGCTTCCGCTATATTCGCAAAGCTCATCATAGCTTTTTATGTGCAGCTGGCTCTTGCCTTCAGATATGAAGTCCATCACATATTCAATTATATTTTCTTTTTCACCTGTGCCTGCCACAATGTCAACTTCCGGCAGCGCTTCAAGTTCCTCCGGTTTTACCTGCGCGTAGCAGCCTGTAACCGCCACCACCGCATCCGGATTTTTCTTTTTCATACGCCGTATATATTGCCTTGACTTGCGGTCAGCCAGATTTGTCACGGTACATGTATTTATAACATATACTTCCGCCATGTCTTCCTCGCCCACAGGCTCAAATCCCCGTGCGGCAAACTGCTGTCTCATGGCTTCTGTTTCGTACTGATTCACCTTGCACCCCAGAGTGTGAAAAGCTACTCGCATTTTATTTTCCTTTTCCATGGCATCATTATATCATATGGATGGGCTTTTAGGAATAAAATATTCCGTTGAAAGGATATGAATATATATGAAAAAGAAAGCATTTTTCATTACGATCATCACCGCAATTCTGGCAATTTCCTCCATGGTTCTTTTTTCCGCCTCCTGTTTAACCGCATCTTCATCATCTCCGGTGATTCCTGACAGTCGTGATTCCGTTACCCTTCCTGTACTTATGTATCACGGAATTACTGACAGCAAGGCAAAGGTAAACGACTACACTATTACTGCCGATACTTTCCGTTCGGATCTGGAATGGCTGGGCGAAAATGGCTTCACCAGTGTTTCCGCTGCCCAGCTCATAGACTACGTTGAAAAAGGCAGTCCGCTTCCCGCTAAACCTGTCCTTATAACCTTCGATGACGGCTATGCCAATAATTACTCTCTTGCTTTTCCTCTGCTTCAGAAATACCACATGAAATCTGTAATATCCGTTATAGGCAGCCAGTGCGATTCCAGTTCCGATGACATATACCGGAATCTTTTTAATTCCAGCCTCTCCTGGGGCGAAATTTCAATAATGGCTGCAGAAGGAAACATAGAAATAGGCAGCCATACTTATAATCTTCACTCCACCGAAGGCGGCAGAAAGGGTGCGGATATGAAGGCCGGGGAGAGCTTTGAAACTTATTCCCTTATTCTCAGAGAAGATCTGGAACTCAACAGCCGGAAGATATCTGCGGCTTCCGGCACCGTCCCTGTAGTTTTTGCCTGGCCTTACGGCTCTTATCCCAAGGACAGAAGCGCAGATGCAATACTTAAAGAGGCCGGTTTTAAAATTTCTCTTACAAGCTACCAGAAGATGAATGAAATACGGCGGGGCGACAGTGATTCTCTTTTCGGATTAAAAAGATTTCTCCGCACACCTGATTTTGACATGAACAAGATTATCTGGTAAAATGTATTTATACGGAGGTGAACAACATGAATTTACCTAAAAAAGGCGAGAAAACAGCAGACATCACTGTCAGCGTAGACGTATCAAAGATCGTAAGAAACCTGAGCATCGCAGGCGTTCTGGTGGTAGGAATCATATTCGGATGCAACACCTACCGCAAAGTCCTTAAATGGCAGAGAGAAGAAGAATAAAAAATCCGGAGCTTAGAGCCCCGGATTTTTTTAATTATCTTTTATCTTTCTTCCTGTTTTCTTTTTCTTGAAACAGAAATTTTGGCCGTCATTCCTCCGCTTACAATCAGAAGAATTGTCCACAGGAGCACGTTGCTTGCATCTCCTGTATTCGGCTTGTTTGTATCGGTCTTATCGCCGTTGTCGGAGTTGTTGATATCATCGCCGTTAATATCACCTGAAGGTGCTGTTGCCGGAATGATTTCCGAGCGGTCACGTCCCCTCAGTCTGTTTCCTTCAGCATTGTGGGAAACAAATCCGATTCCGCTGATATATGCACCCTCCTTAACGAAAGTTTCCAGTTCTGCAGAGTTTTCATCAGAATATCCGATATATCCGTCGATAAACAGTCTGCAGGATACTCCGCTTTCGTCTTCAACAACAATGGATTCAATCAGGTCTCCTGCCATGGTAACACTCTTGACATAGCCCTTTACGCGAACCAGCATTCCGAAGTTGGTATCATAGTCATCAGCTTCCTTGGTGGTAACATCGTTGATAACAACTTCTTCCTGTCCTTCGAGGACTGTAACGTTAATAGCCGAGAGCTGTTTGTCACCTATGTATTCGCTTACGGCACCGGTTATCATTACGCGGTCGCCGCGCTTGATAGTATTGTCATTGATAGGGAATACATTGATTCCGTTTCCTTTTTCATCCTGAATGTAAATAGTATCGAAGAAAGCATTTCCGCTTTCAGCAGTTCCGTTGGCCACAGTGCCGATTACGGTAAATACCTCACCGAAATCTCCTGCGCGTGCTTCCTGAATGGTGCTGATTACAGGCTCTTTCTTTACCATTTTCAGAATGTTTTCTGCAATTATGCTGTTGGCATAAGTCGGTTTATCCTCTGCTGACAATTCAAAGGTAGAAAAAGTGTTGTATTTTTTAATTACAACTCCAGCTCGTACATGGTCATGGCAATGGCAGCAGGACCGGCGGTTTCCGTCCTGAGAATTGTTTTTCCCAACGTCACCCGTCTGCTTCCGGCACCGTCCAGCATTACAGCCTCTCTGTCGCTGAATCCGCCTTCCGGCCCTATTATTATGGCTACCGTCTCCGGGCTTTCTCCGCTGCCGGTAATTCCTCTCAGACAGTCCTTGATGGTGGTATTTTCTTCGTTTTCATACGGAAACAGAATTAGGTCGTAATCCTTCAGCATGGTAAGGGCTTCCTCAAATCTGCAGGAGTTCTCTATCTGTGGTATCATTCCGCGTTTACACTGTTTTACCGCCTCATCGCTTATCTTCTGCCAGCGTTCCAGTTTCTTACAAAAATTGCCCTTGTCAACCACTACCGTTCTTTCCATAAACACAGGCACTATTTTGTCTACGCCCAGTTCAACGGATTTCTGGATAATGCCTTCCATCTTCCCGGCCTTTGGTATGCCCTGAAACAGCGTTATCCTGATATGAGGTTCTCTGGCAAATTTCTGCTTGTCAACAATGGTCAGCACCGCCTGGTTTTCACCTATCTCTTCTATTCTGGCTCTGTACTCCCACACTGCTCCGTCGGAAATATCCACCTCGTCGCCGTAAGCCAGCCGAAGCACCTTTTTCATGTGGTGTATATCTCCTCTGTCGGTTATATATATTTTTCCTCCTGAGATGTCCTCAGGTCTGACAAAAAATCTGCTCATGAATTTCTCCTTTAAAGAGTTGCCGCAATAGCACACCACATGCCGTCATGGATAACTTCTATTATTCTGAATCCGCATTTCACAATAGCTTCACTGACAATCTTCTCTTTTTCCGTAAGGATTCCCGAAGATATATATATTCCTCCCGGAAGAAGGTGAGATGCCACATGGTTGCTGAGCATCATTACCAGATCCGCCATGAGATTTGCAGCCACCACATGGGCTTTAAAATCTATACCTTCCACCAAGTTTCCCTCCATTACGGCAACTCTGTCACTGCAGCCGTTTAGAACTACATTTTCAGATGCCACCTTTACGGCCTCCGGATCTATATCCACCGCAAGAGTGTTGCCTGCTCCCAGAAGCGATGCAGCTACCGAAAGGATGCCCGAGCCGCATCCTACATCAAGAACCATATCTCCCGGCTTTACATACTTTTCCATTAGCTTTATACACATGGAGGTGGTCTCATGGGTGCCTGTTCCAAAGGCCATACCCGGATCAATTTCAATTACCAGATCTTTTTCCTCCGGTGCATATTCCTCCCATGTGGGTTTAACCACAATCCTTTCTCCCACTCTGGCAGGCTTGAAAAATTCTTTCCACTTGTCCTTCCATTCTTCGTCATCATCGAGACTTGTCTTTATACAGGCTTCGGGAAAATCTCCGACCACCGCTTCCGCAATATCCTCAGCTTTCTTCCTGTTGTCCCGGGTATCTTCCAGATAAAAAGTGATTTTAGGGCAGCTGTCTTTTCTGGCAAGAACTTCAGGCGAGATATAATCCCACTCATACTCTACTTCCTTGTTCAGAAGTCTGTCCAGGTCAGCCGGGTCTTCGATGACCGTATCGGTAATTCCATTTACCAGCAGAAGCCCCAATACAGGTTCAATCTCCTTTTTTCTTATTTCTATGTCAATCTGCAGATATTTCATTTTTAATTCCTCCTGTATCTTGTATTTTACACCAACATCCCCCTGATATCAAAGGATTTGTCTTTTCTCTGCGGAAATGTTAGAATAGAAGGACAGAAGTTACAAAATCATGCCCAATCCTATGAGGTGATTTATGCACAAAAATTATTTTACCACCGGAGAGTTTGCCGGAATATGCGGCGTAGGCAAGCAGACTCTTTTTTATTATGACAAGGAAGGTATATTTAAACCTGACATCGTTGCGGAAAACGGGTACCGGTATTATTCCTACACTCAGATAGAGACCTTTACGGTAATCACCATGCTGAGAGACCTGGGAGTACATATAAAAGAAATAAAAGCTCACATGGATCACCGCTCTCCTGAAGCTCTTATAGCTCTGATGGAATCCAAAAGTGCTGAAATAGACAAAAAAGTAAAAGCGCTAAATTGGTCAAAAAAATATATTTCCAATAAAATCAACGTGACAAAAGAAGGCTGCAATGCCGTAAGCGGTATTGTAACCCGAAGCGTTATGTCTCAGCGCCACATGGTCATGTCGGATTATAACGGACCGGAAAACGATGCAGCCGTCATGGAGGCACTTGGCGATCATCTGGACTACTGTGACAGGCTGGGGCTTTATAATGCGTGCCCCATAGGAAGCATCATCCCTGTACCCCATGTAAATTCATCCGGTTTCAGATATTCCAAATTTTATACGGTGATAGATGAGCCTTTATCTTCCGGAGAAACCTTTACTTCGCCCGGTGGAGAATACCTGGTTATCTACGATGACCACGGATACCGCAATGTGGGTGAGAACTGCCTGAAACTGATAAATTATGCGGCATCGGAGGGTCTTACTCTGGGAGATTATATTTATGAAGATGTGATTCTTGATGATCTGTCCACCGACGGATATTATAATTATCTTATTAAACTGTCGGTTAAGGTGGAAGAATGATGGGGCACAGGCACATCCGAAGCATAAAAAAATGTTGGCTTCTTTCTCATTTGGAGGATCTCCTCCTTCAGAAAGTATGTGCCAACATTTTATTATATCTGCATCTGTTGAGATATGAGCATCTGCCCGGCGCAAGCCCTATACAGGTACTATAAAGTTAAAGGCCGCCGGTACCATTTCCATATGTACTCTGCCTGCATCGACAATTTCGCCGTCGGTACACAGCCGCATGGTTCCGTCAAGGGGAGTGATCACCACATCATGTCCCTGCTTAAACAGTAATATCTCGTCGATACCCTTCAGCTCCAGGTGAGTGCCTTTGGCGTAGTATGGAAATTTTTTCAGAAATTCTCTTCTGGTGACATTATATATCACATTTATATCCATAAGCCCATCGCTCAGTGAAGCTTTGGGGGCACTGTTGACGCCTCCTCCGCAGAAGCCGCCGTTGGCCACGGCAGTCAGAAGCAGAGGTCCGTCCTCCACCACTTCTCCGTCTATTTCCACCTTCAGATTTGCACCTTTTTTCTTTATAAGTATCCCCATGACGGCAGCAAGATATGCAAAGGAGCCTTTCAAGAGAGGATACTCTTTCAATGTGGCGGTAAGATCAACCACATTGCAGTCAAACCCTATGTTGAACATATTTGCACAGTAGCGTGTCTGTTCCCGACCGTCTATGAAGCCTGAATACCTGATGGCGTCACATCTTTCCACTTTGCCCTTAAGCTGAGCGTTAATACTCATAAAATCTCCCGCATCAGGAAAGTTTCTTACAAAGTCATTTCCTGTGCCCGTGGGCATTACACCTACTGCTACGCAGTCAAACCCCATAACGCCGTTTAGCACCTCATTAAGTGTGCCGTCCCCGCCGCAGGCAATTATATGTATCTCTTCTCCTGCGTTTTCGGCTTCTGAGGCTGCCAGCCTTGCGAAATTTTCTGCGTCTCCCCTGGACTTTGTCACATATATCCCGGCTTCCACCCCCAACTTATCCGCCGAAGCAAGAACCTCTTCCTTAATCTTATCCAGACCCCTGCCTTTACCGGCTTTTGGATTAAGTACAAATATTGTTTTCATAAATTCCACCGTTTTAAAATATAGTCGGTTTTATTTTACATACATTTACACTTATGTGCAATATCCTTTTGTTGGAGGAGTCATGAATACTTTTTGGATTTGCCTTTTATTTTTATGCCGCGTGGGTTATAATATTTATAATAAAAACCAAAGGAGGTATATTATGGACCCAAGAGTAAAAGAACTTTCAAGACTTCTCACCTCTTATTCCTGCGATCTTCAAAAGGGAGAAAGAGTACTTATAGACTATGAAGGAGAATGCTGCAAGCCTCTGATAAGACAGCTCATAAAAGATGCCTATCAGCTTGGTGCAAAGCCCTATGTAAACCACAGAGACAGCGCGATTCTTCGTGAAGTCCTTATGGAGGCCGACGAGGACCAGATAGAATTCCTCAACGACTATCAGCTTTATCAGATGAAAGGCATGGACGCTTATATTGCAGTCAGAGCCGGCGACAATACTTCGGAGCTTTCGGATGTTCCTTCAGACAAGCTGAACATGTACTACAAGCTTACCAGCCCTACTCTCGACTACCGTGTAAACAAAACAAAATGGGTTGTTCTCAGATATCCTAACCCTTCAATGGCACAGCTGGCCAACAAGTCTCAGGAAGCCTTTGAAGACTTTTATTTTGACGTATGCACTCTGGATTACAAAAAAATGAGTAAGGCCATGGATCCGCTGGTTGATCTGATGAACAGAACTGACAAGGTTCACATCAAAGGCCCCGGAACAGACTTAAAATTCTCCATCAAAGGGATTCCCGCCATCAAGTGCGACGGTCTCCGCAACATTCCTGACGGCGAAGTCTACACTGCACCGGTGCGTGAATCAATGAATGGCACCATCAGCTACAACACCTTCTCTGAGGAGCAGGGTTTCACTTACGAAAACATAAAATTCGAAATCAAAAACGGCAAGATTATCAAGGCAACAGCTAACGATACCGACAGAATCAACGCCCTTCTGGATACAGATGAAGGTGCACGATACTTCGGTGAATTTGCCATCGGCGTAAATCCTTATGTCCTTACACCGATGAAGGACACTCTTTTTGATGAAAAGATCTGCGGCAGTTTCCATCTGACTCCCGGAAAATGCTATGAAGATGCATACAACGGAAATCATTCGGCCATCCATTGGGATCTTGTAATGATACAGAGACAGGAATTCGGCGGCGGCGAAATATATTTTGATGATGTACTCATCCGCAAGGATGGACTCTTCGTCATAGACGAGCTTAAAGGCCTTAACCCTGAAAACCTCAAATAAAGGAGTCCTATTATGAAAAAGAAAACCATCGCAGTACTCTTTGGCGGCTGTTCCAGCGAATACGGAATTTCACTGAATTCAGGCTATGCAGTTCTCGCCAACATGGACAGAGAAAAATATCAACCCATTGCAATAGGCATAACCAAAGACGGCAGATGGCTGCGTTATGACGGCGATCTGGAAAAAATCCGCACTGACCTGTGGCACAAGGATGAATCCCAATGCACTCCTGCATATATACTGCCTGACCGCGATATTCACGGAATGATGGAGATCCGCGGCGGTGCTCCTGTATATACAAGACTTGACGGAGTGTTTCCGGTGCTCCACGGCAAGAACGGAGAGGATGGCACTGTTCAGGGTCTCATTGAACTGGCAGGCATCGATCTGATGGGCTGCGGCACTCTTTCTTCTGCCCTCTGCATGGACAAATACCGGGCTCATGTAGTTGCTGATGAAGCCGGAATCGCAGTGCCCAAAGCATGTAATATCAGCAGCAAGTCTTCTCAAGAGGATATTTTCAAATCCACGTCCGCTCTCACATATCCGCTTTTCGTCAAGCCTGTCAAGGCCGGCTCCTCCTACGGCATAACCGTAATTGAGGATTCTTCACAGCTTATGGACGCTGTAAATCTGGCCCTTGATTATGACGACGAGGTAATCATCGAAGAAAAAATTGACGGTTTTGAAGTAGGCTGTTCAATCATAGGTGACGGCAAAGGCAATGAAATCGTCGGCAGAGTTGACGAAATAGAGCTTTTCACCGGTTGTTTCTTTGACTACACCAGAAAGTACACCGGCGTGGATTCCAAAATCCATACTCCCGCCAGAATAGACGCCGAAACAGAGGAACGCATCAAGGAGGCAGGCAGAGTTCTCTTCAGAGCTCTGGGCTGCAAAGGTTTTGCCCGTCTTGACATGTTCCTGACTCCGGAAGGCAGAATAGTCTTCAACGAGGTCAATACCATTCCGGGATTTACCTCTGTAAGTCGTTTCCCGAAGATGATGGCTGGGGTAGGTCTGGAATACAAAGACGTAATAGATAAAATAATAGAATACTCTTCTACAGAGGAATAACGGCAATCAAAAACACAGTCTCTCATGCTGCGAGACTGTGTTTTTATTTGCCACATAAGTATTCTGACCGGTTTACCAGCTTCCGCCGCCTCCGCCGCCGAAGCCGCCGCCGGAGAATCCGCCTCCACCGCCTGTGAAGCCGCCTCCGCCGCTGCCGGAGTCTCCTCCTGTCGGGATATGGATGTTGCTTTCAAATGCTCTGCTGCAACGGTTCATCATGTTTGAAAACATCCATATATCAAACATGTCCGCACCGCCGTAGCCTGTATACCATGCCGGAGGCTTTACGGCAATACTCTCAAAATTCTTTGCCCACTTGTCTGTAAGTCCCATGACGTAGGCATAAGGCAATATGTTGTAATAATAGTCGGGATTCTCCTCAACCAGGGAATTTATTCTGTCCAGTTCAGCTCTTTCTATAAAGTTTTTAAGTCCTAAGATCCGTCCCAGAAGTTCTACGCTTTTATCGGTACGCCGATCCATGACAACAGCTGAAATCTCCGCTGCAAACACCATCAGACCAAACACCGGAACCAGAACAAAGCGTCCGAACATCTGCGATATCAGGAATGCGTATGCTGCTGTAAGTGCGGCCTTTATAATCCACAATACCAGTCCTCCCGCAATTCTTCTGCCTGTCTTCATGGCAAACTGCTTCTTTGTCCTGATAACAAGTGCTGCCATTATTCCTGCAGAAGCTGCCGCAGCCGCCACGCTGAGAACTGCCGGCAGCACATCTCCGCTGAACCATCCTGCAAGAGCTGCTGCTGCCATCTGAGCTGCAACAAGAAATATCAGAGCGAGTATCTGAAATACCACCGACTTTATGGAAACCTGACGGTTGGATTTGGTGACGAAATGGTTGTACAGCTGCTCATACGCAGCGTAATATCGTTCACCGAAGGATTCGTCCAGATCCTTGATATTCACCGTATTCCCCGATTCAAAAAGACCGTTGAAGAGGGTTTTTGCAAACTTCTTCTCCGATGGATCTATGTCCTTTACCTTGGTAAAAGTAAAGTTCTTCTTTCCTGTCTGTTCTATGGACATATAGCCTTTGTCGGCGAAATACATTATGAGAGAAACAAGATCCTTCTTGTTTATAGTCCGATCTATTATGTAACCCACTTCTGCCGGATTCATCCCCTCCGGAGGATAAAACTCCACCGTCGGAACCGGTTTCCTGTCTCTTCCGAAGAAAAACCAGAGCAGCATAACTGCAGCTGAAATCCCTCCGACAAGTAAAACCGCAGCTATTCTTGCCCACGAGTAGGTTCCTTCTCCCTGCCAGTAGCCTTCAGGCAGATTGCAGAGGAGCGTTATTCCCGCACCTCTGCGCATATCAGTGCATCTGATGTGTATTTCTCTGCTTTCTTCATCGTAAGTCCATTCTGCCAGCTCACTGTTTTCTGTATCTTTAAAAAGTCCGCTGTAGATTTTTATATTTGCTTCGTCTATCCTTTTAGGCATTTTTACAGTGATATCAGCTTCAGCAATGGGTGTCTCCCAGCCGGTAGGAATCAGGTCGATATACAGGAAGTCCTTGTCTGTGTTGCGATCATCGTACACTTCCATGCGATAGTTTATCTTGTAACGCTGTCTTCCCGTAACGGTCTCATCCTCAGACCCTATACGTATCACTCTGTTGCCGTCTTCGGAATATGTGCTGTATTCATATCCCGAAACCCTCACATCTTTTATTTTCATATACCCCATGTCACTGTTTCCACCGGTAGGAATATATCTGTAGATTCCGTGCTTTGGAGTATCAAAATAAACATCTATGGTTTCTGTTATGTCATAAGTATTGTCTTCACTGACAGCTATGTCCACCTTATACAGATCTGTGGTATAGCTGTAGGCCATTGCCGGTGCTGCAGAAGCGATACACAGCGTGATAAGAACCACCAGCAATGCACCTATGCGCAGTCTGTTTCTTTTTTTATTTTCCATAGGAATCCTTTCAATATCAGGCAATTAAGAGAAACTTACCTTGACATTCTGTCTTTCTTCCTGTGCCTCCACCTCAAACATAGGTTTCTTTTCGAAGTGGAAAATTCCTGCTATAAGGTTTGAAGGAAACACTTCGCACTTGGTGTTGAACTGCTTTACTACCGCATTATAGTATTTACGCGAGTTGGCAATGTCCTCTTCCACAGCCTTAAGCTGACCCTGCAGATCCATGAAATTCTGATTTGCCTTCAGATCCGGGTAGCTTTCTGCAACAGCAAAAAGACTTTTAAGGGTGCCCTGAAGCATGCTTTCTCCTGCAGCTTTTTCTTCCGGTGTTGATGCTCCCTGAGCCATGTTTCTGGCTGCCACCACTCTTTCCAAAGTTTCTTTTTCGTGAGCTGCATAGCCCTTGACAGTTTCCACCAGATTAGGAATAAGATCGTATCTCTTTTTCAGATACACATCCATAGTGGCAAAAGCCTCGTCGCAGTTGTTTTTCAGGCGTATAAAACCATTATACATAACCACGAAAATGATGATAAGAACTACAATAATCCCGATTGCTATTAACATTTCATTTCCTCCTTATTTTGCCGGCGCTGAGCCGTCTTTTATTTAAGTTCCCAATTGATTGGGGTCTGCCCCGTAATTTCAAGAAATCTGTTGGCTTTACTGAAGTATCTTCCTCCGAAAAAACCCTTCCATGCAGAAAGCGGGCTTGGGTGAGCTCCCGTAATAATCATGTGCTCTTTATTGGTAATGAGCTTTGCCTTTTCTCTGGCATTGGCTCCCCACAGGATGAACACCATGGGTTTTTCCCGCTCATTGAGAGCTTCCGTCACTCTGTCCGTGAAGGTTTCCCAGCCCTTTCCTCTGTGGGAATTGGCTTCACCTCTGCGAACTGTCAGAACCGTATTCAGAAGAAGCACCCCCTGCCCGGCCCAGTCTGCAAGATATCCGTGAGACGGTGGTTTTATGCCTAAGTCCGTCTCTATTTCCTTGTATATATTTATCAGCGACGGAGGCACGGCAATGCCTTTGTTTACAGAGAAACACATTCCGTGTGCCTGCCCCGGTTCATGGTATGGATCCTGTCCGAAAATAACCACTTTCGTATCCGCCAGAGATGAATATTTCAGTGCATTAAAAACATCTTTCTCCGGAGGATAAACCATATGAGTCTGCCGTTCTTCTGCAAGAAATTCCTGCAGCTTCATGAAGTATTCTTTCCCGTTTTCTTCTTTCAGCACCGCATCCCAGTCATTACCGATTTGAATCATATTTTTTTCTCCTTTCTATGCCATTATATCACATATTGCTGCAGCCTGTCATTCACTGATTATTAAGTGGAGTCATAATACGAGCAGTTCCAATATTTATGTGCAATCTCTCTTCCTTTAGTGTATAATAAATTTATGAGCAGAATACACATAAGCCCCGGAGCTGATAAATTACTAAAAGAATATCTTATAAAAGAAGGGCATACCCTTTGTGAAGTTCATCCGGCTTCTCACGTGGAGCCCTCCATCGCTTGTCACCCTGATATTTACATGTGTAATATGGGTGATGGTATTTTTTTCGGAGACCCTTCAGAACCGGGGGATTCCTATCCGGCCAATGCAATATATAATGCATGTTCCACCGGAAAGTTTTTTATACACAACATTAAAATAACGGCACCTGAACTTCTTGAAGCAGCTCGGTTTCGTAATCAGATCACTGTCCATGTGGCTCAGGGCTATGCCAAGTGCAGCTGCGTGGTGGTGGACGAGAATTCCATAATAACTGCCGATGGCGGAATTATCCGGGCAGCCGCAGCAAAAGGCATGGATGTTCTTGCTGTAGAGCCAAAACAGGTCGTCCTTGAGGGGTATCCTTACGGTTTTATAGGCGGCGCCTCCGGAAGAGTGGGCAACTCTATCATTTTCAACGGAAATATAAAGGCCCACAGCGACTATGAACGCATAAAGGATTTTATTGCCAGAAGAGGCCTTGATATGATATACTTTGAGCAATTCCCTCTTACAGATATCGGCTCCGTCATAGAGGAGAAAATTTCTGAATCCGGAGAGGCAACCAAATGAAAAAACATGCTATAATCCCTGTCTTCATCCCGCATATGGGCTGCCCCAACGACTGCGTCTTCTGCAATCAGCGAAGAATAACAGCACATCAGAAGCCCGTCGCGCCGGAAGATATCTCCGATATAGTTGACACATATATGTCCACCTTGTCCGATATGGATATGGAAACCATCGAGCTTTCTTTCTTTGGCGGCTCTTTTACCGGAATACCTATGAATGAGCAGAGTGCCTTTCTTGCAGTTGCCAAGGATTACAAAGACAGAGGAATTATTCAGAAAATTCACCTTTCTACAAGACCCGATTATATAAACAGACCCATACTTGACAATCTAAAAAAATACAGCGTCGATGTTATTGAACTGGGAGTGCAGTCTTTTGCAGATTCGGTGCTGAAAGCTTCTAAACGCGGTCACAACGCAGCTTGCGTATACGAAAGCTGCGCGCTTATAAAAGAATACGGTTTTGAACTGGGAATACAGCTGATGATTGGCCTGCCGGGCGACAGATATCAATATGATGTATTTTCAGCTAAAGAAGCGGCCGGGCTGCAGCCCGACGTGGCAAGACTGTATCCTACAGTTGTAATAAAAGACACGGAACTGTATGACATGTACGAAAAACAGCTGTACAGCCCTATGAGTCAGGAGGATGCCGTCATGCGCACTGCTGCCATGTACAGAATCCTCACCGAGGCCGGTGTCAATGTCATACGCGTGGGTCTTAAATCCAGCGACATCATCAGCGACGAGTCGGTTACATCAGGAACTTTCCACCCTGCTTTCAGGCAGCTTGTGGAAGGGCAGATTGCGCGGGAGGATCTTTCCGGCCAGCTGGCATTCCTGGACAGGCCTTCTTCCGTATTATTCGTCTCTCACCCTGATTCATTTAACAACATGATCGGTCACAAGGCATCAAATAAAAAATATTTTAAGAGCATCTATCCTGACCTGAAAATAAGCTACAGGCAGGATGCCTCGCTTAGTAAGGGCGAATACCAGGTGCTTGAGGAAAAGGAGATAAAAAAATGAAAGCAGTTGTAACGGTAATCGGCAAAGATATGGTAGGTATACTGGCAAAAGTGGCTTCTGCCTGTGCCGCCAAAAATGCCAATGTTCTTGAAGTTACCCAGTCCATTCTGGATGGGTATTTCTGCATGGTAATGGTGATAGACATAGGTGGTATAACCTGTGCTCTTGATCAGCTGGAGGCTTCCCTGAAAGCTTCCGTTCCGGACATGGTTATCCATGTTATGCATGAAGACATATTCAATTCCATGCACAGAATCTAATCTTTCGGAGGACAGAAATGCTTAATTTTAACGACATACTGGAAACCATAACCATGATCCAGGATGAACACCTTGATATAAGAACAATAACCATGGGAATTTCCCTGCTGGACTGTGCAGACAGCGACATAGACCGCTCCTGCCGCAAAGTCTATGAAAAAGTAACCACACGGGCAAAGGATCTGGTGGCAGTGGGTGAATCCATCGAAAAGAAGTACGGTATCCCCATTGTAAATAAACGAATCAGCGTTACCCCTATCGCAATGCTGGTGGCAGCCAGCGGCGGTGATCCTGTCAAATATGCTCATGCTCTTGACAAAGCGGCGAAGGCCGTGGGTGTTAACTTTATCGGCGGCTACAGCGCCCTGGTGCAGAAGGGCTTCAGCGCAGGAGACCGTGAGCTTATCCAATCCATTCCACGTGCTCTGTCAGAGACCGAGTTCGTATGCTCCTCGGTAAATATAGGATCTACCAAAGCAGGAATAAACATGGACGCAGTAAAGATGATGGGAAATGTAGTCAAAGAAGCAGCAAATCTCACCAGAGACAATCAGTGCATAGGAGCGGCAAAGCTGGTGGTTTTCTGCAATGCACCGGAGGACAATCCTTTCATGGCCGGCGCTTTTCACGGTCCCGGAGAGCCGGATGTGGTAATAAATGTAGGCGTATCCGGACCCGGCGTGGTACGTTCAGCGCTGGCAAAGCTTCCTGATGATGCTCCTCTTAACGAAGTGGCCGAACTCATCAAAAAGACAGCTTTCAAAATAACTCGAATGGGTCAGCTGGTAGGTACAGAAGCATCTCAGCTTTTAGGCGTTCCTTTTGGAATAATCGATCTTTCTCTTGCACCTACTCCTGCAGTCGGCGACTCCGTAGCCCATATCCTGGAAGAAATCGGTCTGGAGCAGTGTGGAACTCACGGAACCACCGCAGCTCTGGCAATGCTCAATGATGCAGTCAAAAAAGGCGGCGTCATGGCATCCTCCAGCGTAGGCGGACTGTCCGGGGCTTTCATACCGGTCACAGAAGACGCGGGCATGATAGATGCCGCCCGCAGCGGTGTTCTTTCAGTAGAAAAGCTTGAAGCTATGACTGCCGTATGTTCTGTCGGCCTTGACATGATAGTAATACCCGGAGAAACGGAACCATCCACAATCTCTGCCATAATAGCAGATGAGGCAGCCATCGGAATGGTAAACTCAAAGACCACGGCAGTCAGAGTGATTCCTGCCATCGGTCTGGAAGAAGGAGAAGAACTTGATTTCGGCGGTCTTCTGGGAAGCGGTCCTGTAATGAAGCTTCGCACTCAGTCATCTTCCAAAATGATAGCCCGCGGAGGAAGGATTCCTGCCCCGATGCAAAGTCTTAAAAACTGATGCTTTCGGCCCCATATATACATCGTTGTTGTTATTGTGAAGTTTTCGTGGTTTATTATAAATCCCATTGACAAGCCCTGTTGCGGAGATTAAATTATTTATTAGGATTCTTTTGGGGGCATACAGCAATGGGTAATTTCAGGTACAAATTTGCACAATTTATGATCGGCCGCAACGGGTTTGACGCATTATGCCGAGGTCTTCTGATGCTTTCTCTGATTCTTATCTTCGCAGATATCATCATCCCGGGCAATATACTCAGAACCATAGGCCTTGTGCTGATAATATACGCGTATTTCAGAGCGTTTTCCAGAAATCTCAACCGCAGATATTCTGAAAATACCTGGTACATCACCTGCGTTGAATCACCCTTTCGCTCATATATGAACCGCGACCGCAAGAATTTCCGGTACTTCAAGTGTCCCGGATGCGGACAAGTCCTCAGAGCACCCAAAGGCAGAGGCCGCATCAGAGTGACATGCAGCAGATGCCACAATGTATTTGAAAAGAAAGTATAGATTTGTAAACCGGTTCCATACGAACCGGTTTTTAATTTACTAATTTGATATATCCCTGTCTTTTTGGTCCCAAAAGGCATATTAAATAAGTTTTGTTTGCAATAATTCTCAATTTCCCGTACAAAAAAATGCTGAGGCAGAGGACTATTCATCATCCTCCTCAGCATTTGGTTATAAGTCTCATAAAAAGAGGGCTAAAACAGCCCTCCTACCCAGTCGAAAATCGGAACCAATATTATTGGCATGAAAACTGCCGGCATAAAGTTCATAATCTTTAATTTTGATATTCCTATAAGATTGAATGCCAGCCCGATAAGAAGCAAAGATCCTGCACATGTCATTTCTGCAATCACCGCATCGCTGAGGAAAGGCTCAACGAATTGTGCCAGAAGAACAATCGAACCCTGAAATACAAAAACAAAGGCAGCTGATGCCAGAACACCAAAACCAAGAGAAGCTGCAAAGAATACGGCCCCTATTCCATCCATAGTAGCCTTTGTAAAAAGCATTGTATTGTCGCCGATAAGGCCTGCCTGTAAGGATCCTACGATAGTCATGGCTCCTACACAGAATATCATGCTTGCAGTTACAAATCCCTCTGAGAAAGTTGCCTCACCTTCTCCTGCGTCCTTTACAAATCGTTTTTCTATTTTTTCGGCCAGGTTGTTTACCCTTCTGTCAATATCTACGGCCAATCCGATTATCGCTCCCAGTGCAATGGAAATTACCGCAATCAGCGTATTCTGACCTTCAAACGCTCCGCTTATTCCTATGTACATGGTGCACAGTCCCATGCCTGCCATAATGAAGTTAGTCCAGTTTTTGGGTATGGCTTTTTTTGCTAAAAGTCCGACAATACTTCCTGCAATAACCGTAAGTGTGTTGACAATTACTCCAAGCATTATTTATCGTCCTTGCCGAAGGCCCCCGAAATGTCTTCTCCGCTCTGTTTTGCGTCTGCTTCAAGTCCTTCTATTATCGCTTTGTGATCATCTATTTTTGCGCAAAACTCTTTAACTTTCTCCATATCGATTTCGCCGCCGCCGTTTACGACTTCGTACACATACTCACCGATTTCTTCTTTGATGTCTTTTATCTTACCTTTTTCCAATACAATCTTGCCTTTGGCTTTTCCGTAGTCAAAAGTATCGCCTGCTACTTCGCCCACTTTGTTTGCCACCTGGCCTAATTTGTCCATAAATGCCATTGTTGTCTCCTCCTTGATTATGTCTTAAAATTTGCTTTCATTATAACATGAATGTGATAAAATGGAAACAGAATAAATTCGAAGGAGGCACATATTATGTTGCTTGGACACGAAAAAGAATATCTTCTCCATCTGCCCACACCGCTGGAGTATCTGCCATCCGTTTCGGCAGATCTCGGAATAGAGCTGTACATAAAGCGCGACGATCTTACTCCTCTTGCCATGGGTGGAAACAAACTCAGAAAGCTGGAATATCTTCTGAAAGACGCATTGAATAAAGATTCCACCCTTCTTCTTACGGTAGGTGGTATTCAGACTAATCACGGAAGGCTTACCTGTGCGGCAGCCCGAAAATATGGACTCAAGGGAGCCATTGCAGCAGTAGGCGATTATCCGGATGAAATTTCCGCAAACCTTCTCCTTGACGGCATGATGGGAAGCGACGTCTGGATTCGCAAACCTGAAGAAGGCCGCAGCGAAGACGAACTTCTGGATGAAACAGTGAAAAAAGTCACCGCTCAATATGAAGAGGACGGAGAAAAGGTATATTTCATACCTATGGGAGGATCCAATGAACTGGGAGCTCTTGGATATTACGAATGCGCATTGGAAATCGCATCACAGATCCGGGGAACCGATCTCGAGGGATGCCGCCTGGTTTCAACTGTTGGCAGCATGGGTACATACATGGGTCTGTTCTGCGCCATTCATAACGAAAATCTTCCTATGCATCTTACGGGAATATCAATACTTCTCTATGACGACATAAAGCAGTATGCATCAGATTATTATCAGCGTGTATCGAATTACCTCGGTCTGGAAAAGGCGGCTTGTGCCAATGATTTTGATCTTGTCACGGACTATGACCGCGGCGCGTACAACAATCCATGCAGAGAGGTCAGAGAGGCCATGTATTACATGGCAGAAAAAGAAGCCATCATACTGGACCCGTGCTATACAGGAAAAGCCTTTGCCGGACTCCTGGAGATGGTTAAAGAAGGCCGCATAAAACAGGGAGAAAAAGTTGTTTTTCTTCACACAGGCGGAACTCCCGGAATATACACCCCTCATCACCGCATTGAAATTGAAAAAGAGCGCGGCAGTTTTATACACAGAATATAAAATTCCCTTCTGCACGGTTCCGATGCACTAGCCATCGTATCTTGAAAACCCGCAGAAAACGTGTTAGTATTAATTAAATCAAATTTCAGAGGTGATTTCAGATGAAGATTTCTACTAAGGGTCGTTATGCCCTTCGTATGCTGCTGGATCTGGCAGAGAACCAAAAGGACGGGTATGTTGCTCTCAAAGACATCGCTCAGCGCCAGGGCATCTCAAAAAAATATCTGGAACAGATAATTCCAATTTTAAACAGATCCGATATCCTCAAAACCACACGCGGCTTTCAGGGCGGATACCGACTTTCCAAATCTCCTGACAGATATACTGTGGGACAAATCCTGCGGCTCACTGAAGGTAATCTTTCTCCTGTAGCATGTCTGGATCACGACCCTGTTGAATGTGAGCGGAGCCCCTATTGCGCGACACTTCCCGTATGGCAGGGATTGTGTCGTGTCATCAACCAGTACCTTGACGGTATTACGCTGCAGGACATTCTGGATCAGGAAAGAGAAAAATATACTCACGATTACATGATATGATAAAAGGAGGGATCGTATGACCCCTCCTTATTTCGTTATATTATTCTGAAAACATCGGTGTCGACAGGTA
The DNA here is from genome assembly GCA_002320005.1 of Firmicutes bacterium UBA1702. Lineage (GTDB taxonomy): Bacteria > Bacillota > Clostridia > Peptostreptococcales > Anaerovoracaceae > Fimisoma. Next base: position 103,541 of record DCJK01000013.1, on the reverse strand, counting down.
GCGATCTCCTGTGTCAGGGAGCAGCGCTACTATTACCTTTCCCTTATTCTCAGGTCTCTGCGCCAGCACTGTTGCTGCAAATACTGCGGCTCCGGAGGAAATTCCCACCAGCAAGCCTTCGCTTCTGGCCAGAGCTCTTCCGGTATCAAAAGCTGCCTCGTTTTCAACTGTAATTATCTCGTCATATATACTTGTATTAAGTGTTTCAGGAACGAATCCGGCACCAATACCCTGAATCTTGTGTGGTCCTGCCGTACCCTCAGAAAGCACCGGAGAACCTGCCGGTTCTACAGCAACTATCTTCACATCAGGATTTTTGCTTTTAAGATACTCTCCTATTCCTGTAACGGTTCCGCCTGTGCCTACACCTGCTACAAATATGTCGACCTTTCCCTCTGTATCTTCCCAGATTTCAGGACCCGTTGTCTCCCGGTGTGCAGTAGGATTTGCCGGGTTGGTAAACTGGCTCGGAATAAAGCTGTTTGGTGTCTGCGCTGCCAGTTCATCAGCCTTTGCAATGGCTCCCTTCATTCCTTTAGCTCCGTCTGTAAGCACCAGCTCTGCACCATATGCTTTAAGAAGATTGCGGCGTTCAACGCTCATGGTTTCCGGCATCGTCAATATTATTCTATAGCCTCTTGCGGCCGCAACAGCGGCGAGACCTATGCCGGTATTGCCGCTGGTGGGCTCAATAATTACGGAATCCGGTTTCAGCAGTCCCTTGGCTTCGGCATCATCTATCATAGCCTTTGCAATTCTGTCCTTGACGCTGCCTGCAGGATTGAAGTATTCCAGTTTTCCGATAATCGGTGTATCTAATCCCTTTTGGGTGCTGTAGTTGTTAAGTTTAAGAAGCGGTGTTCCGCCAATCAGGTCTGTAATTTTATCAAAAATCTTCATTTCAGTTTCTCCTTTTTGTGTTTATATTCTGTACTATTGGTTTTATATTCATTATACCTATATATTTTTGAGGGTCTGCCCGTTGCGGCATGTCTTTCATTTACAGTCTTCTTCAACATCGAAATACGCTGCTTAATATTTTCATAACTTATCTCCCGTTTCTTTTCATATTAAACCTATCTGTTTTATAGGTTTTATTATAACGCTATTTTCCCTGATGTCAAGTAATTTTTAAGAAATTTTCATATAATATTGCTTTGTTGACACCGGCCTGCCTTTGTCTTATAATTCATATTATTATAGTAGGTTTTAAGGAGGCATTTAAATGATATACGCAGATAATGCAGCTTCCACCAGAGTAAGTGATGCAGCCATGGCAGCCATGACTCCTTTTTTCACCCGGTATTATGGAAATCCTTCTGCAACCCATAGTCTTGGGAAAAAATCTTCCGAGGCTCTTCTGGAGGCTCGTGAAACCATAGCCTCTCTTCTGGGATGTCTTCCCGGGGAAATAACATTCACCTCCGGCGGAAGTGAATCGGACAATCAGGCTTTAATTTCAGCTGCATATCTGGGAGCACAGCAGAACAAAAGACATATTGTCTCATCAGCTTTTGAGCATCATGCAATACTCCATACCCTTGAAAAACTCAAGAATATGGGGTTTGAAATTACCCTTCTTACGCCTGACTCAAAAGGATTTATACATCCTGAAGATCTGGAATCTGTCCTTGGTTCACGCAGTGACACATGTCTCGTCACCTTGATGTATGCCAACAATGAAATAGGAACTGTTCAGCCTGTTGCGCAACTGGGACAGATATGTCATAGTTACGGGGTCCTTTTTCACAGCGATGCAGTTCAGGCTGCCGGTCATCTGCCTATTGACGTAAACGCGGACAATCTGGACATGCTTTCTCTTTCTGCCCATAAATTCCACGGTCCTAAAGGCGCCGGTCTGCTTTATGCACGCCGCGGAACACATATCACATCACTTATTGAGGGAGGCGCTCAGGAGCGCGGAAAGCGCGCCGGAACAGAAAACATGCCTGCTGTTGTGGGTATGGCCGTCGCTTTGAAAGAATCCTGCCATAATATGAGCAAAGCTTCCGACAAACTCAGAGTGCTGGGAAGTCGCCTGATTTACGGTCTTTCTCAAATACCTGGATCTTACCTTAATGGGGATGCTGAAACACGCCTCCCGGGCAATGTGAATTTCTCTTTTGACAAAACTGAAGGTGAAACCCTCGTAGTGCTTTTAGATCAGATGGGAATCTGCGTCTCGTCAGGATCAGCTTGTGCCGCAGGCTCTCTGGAACCAAGTCACGTACTTCTTTCCATAGGCCGGTCTCCTGAACTGTCCGGAGCATCTCTGAGAATTTCTCTTTCCGAAGAAAATACAATGGAGGAAGTTGAGTATATAATCAAGTCTGTCAGAGAAGCCGTATTGCGTATACGAAATGTTTCTTCAAGATAAAGGAGATTTTTATCATGAATAAAAGAGCTTTGATTGCAATGAGCGGAGGCGTGGACTCTTCTGTAGCCGCATTTCTTATAAAGTCAGAAGGCTTTGAGTCCATGGGAGTGACTATGAAGCTTTTTGCTAATGAAGACATAGGAATATCAAGAGAACACTCCTGCTGCTCCCTTGCCGACGTGGAGGATGCCCGCAGCGTTGCATGCAGGCTGGGAATACCATATTACGTTTTTAATTTCTCCGACGGATTCGAATCAGATGTGATAAAGCCCTTTATCGCATCTTACGAGAAAGGGCTCACCCCTAATCCGTGCATAGAATGCAATCGTCATCTTAAATTTGAAAGGCTGTATAATCGGGCAAAAGTTCTCGGCTACGATTATGTGGCAACGGGGCATTATGCGCGTATTGAAAAAGACAGCGTCTCCGGCAGATATCTGCTGAAAAAAGCTGTAGATGATGCTAAAGATCAGAGTTATGTATTATATTCCATGACGCAGGACTAGCTTGAACATACGCTGTTTCCTCTGGGTTCAATGTGCAAGCAGGAAACACGCAGAATAGCTGAAGAGCAGGGATTCATCAATGCACATAAGCACGAAAGTCAAGATATATGCTTTGTTCAGAACGGAAAATATTGTGATTTTATCGAAGAATATACAGGAAAGAAATATGATAAAGGTCCATTTGTTGACACTGACGGCAATATTCTGGGCTCCCACAACGGCATTATCCGATATACCGTCGGGCAAAGAAAAGGGCTTGGGCTTGCTCTCAATGAACCGATGTACGTCCGCTCCATTGATGCCGAAAACAATACCGTGGTTTTGGGGAGGGACTCTCAGCTTTATTCAGATACTCTCACGGCGAAAAATATAAACCTGATTTCAGTTCCGCGCATCCGGGGAGTCATGCATCTTAAAGCTAAAATCCGGTACAGACAGGAAGCCCAGTGGGCTTCTGTAACTCAGCCGGACAGTGACACTCTTTCAGTGGTCTTTGATAAACCCCAGAGAGCCATCACCGGCGGACAGGCTGTCGTTCTCTATGACGGAGATGTTGTTGTAGGTGGCGGGACTATAGAATGAGAAGTTATATGGATTGTCAGCATGCAAAAGCGGCCTCGTAAGGGCCGCTTTTATTCAGGCATAACAATTATTCAAATATTTCCTCGAATTGGGTTATATCCACTTCTTCACCGGCTCTGCGGCGTTCCAAAGCTTCTTTTACCTTGCTGAAACGCTCCCTGGTAACAGGGAATTTTCTGATTATCAGAGCAACTGCAACCATTGCAGCTCCCGGAATTACAACAAAAGCATTTTCCACCCAGCAAAGTGCCGTTTCGGTCTGCACGGCAAGGTCACTGTTGAAACCTGCCATTTCAAGAATTATGCCCAGCAGCTGGAGACCCGCTGCTATGGATATTGACTCAGACAGAGCCTGAAGGGATATTACTGCTGCTGAATGTTTTTCTCCGGATATCAGCTCTTCAACCTCGCATACATCATATATCATAGAAGGCATCAGCTGCCAGTAACAGGCATTGGCCGCCGCATAAAGCAGGCATACGAATATGAGAATACCGAAGGAATTTACCCCTATTATTCTGGTTGCCATCATCAGCATTCCACATGTACCTATCATGCCCATGAAAACCTGTTTCTTTTCAAAATGCTTTGCCAGCTTAGTCACCAGCGGTACGGTCATAACTCCGGCTATGGTAATAAACATAAGCATTGCCGAAACAGCCTTGTCTCCCATTCCCATATTAAATTTCATAAAAAACACTCTGTCCGATGAAAATGTGATATTGGCTATCAGATAAGCCAGGCTGGCGCCTATTATAGTCCTTATAGGCTTGAGCTTTAATATATCCATGTATTCCCGCAGCATGGACGGCAGTTCTTTTAATATATGGGTCTTTTGAGAAGCAGGCGGCTTCACAAAGTCCTTTACATCGTCCACTTTTATGGACAGAGCTGAAATAAGCAGGGCTGCCCCTCCGCAGATTCCAACCATCATTCCCACCAGCTGCCATGACTGCTGTGATGTTTTTCCTATATTCATGCAGTAGTCTACTACAATGGACGGAAGTACCATTCCTACACACATTCCCACCTGATTAAAAATGTAGGCAAAGGAACGGAGAACTGTTCTTTCGTTGTAATCATCAGTAAGGTCTGAACCCCATGCCATATACGGAATGAAAAATGACGAGAAACAGGTCCAATATATCAGAACCATAGCAATATAGTATATCACTTTAACCGGCTGAGATGCATCAATTGCTGTAAAAAGCAGGCTTGTTACTATTGCCACAGGAAATGCAGCCGCCAGCATAAAAGGCTTTCTGCGTCCGAATCTCGTAACCGCTCTGTCGGATTTAAAACCCACCACAGGAGCGCACAGAGCTTCCCATACGGATCCCACTGCAGATATGGTTCCTGCTATTGCCGGACTTATGCCGGCTACCGTTGTAAGGAACAGCAACAGGTATGTTCCCGCCAGCATATACATGGCGTTGTCGCATATAGCCCCAACACCGTAAGACAGCTTTGTTTTAAAGCTTAATTTCATTTTTTTCACCTCTTTGTTTTTCTATATAAATTCTAAAGTATATAGTAACAATATAGTCAAGTGTTTTTTCCTGTTTTTTCTAAAAAAAGCCATGCGCCCTTTTGGGCGGTGTTCGTAAAACAGTTAACTATGCAAAATGCGTGACTTCTGTGGTCACGCATTTTGTCTCATGAGGATAGCCGCAAAGCGGCGCAAGGGGTGCAGCCTCTTGTACGGAATGAAGTGACGCAAAGCAGCCCGGATGTTTGAGTGTCCGGGCTGCCAGCCCCGCAAAGCGCACTTCTATACAGGGCTTACCCCTGTATAGAAGTGCGCCCTTTGTTTTAAAGGGATATTTGTGATACTTCTTTAATCAGTTTCAGTTTGTATTTTATCAATTCCTAAAACCTCTTTGCAATATGCGATTTCTTCGTCAGTAAATAATGACGCATATTCGACTTTACAGACAGAATCCTCCATGGATAAATCTAATCGCCCACATAAAAAGAGCGTGGAGAATCCCTCTGATGTATTACCCGTTTTTCGTGCATTTGAAATGAGTCGCTTTGCTGTTTCAACGCCGCCGTAAGTTGCCAGCATTTGATTGAAGCGAGTTGGATTGTATTTGCACTCCTTTTTAGCCCGGAGCATTTTCAGTTTCAATTCTTCTTCAAACTTTTTTGCTAATATTTCCATAAAAGTATTACCCCCTGAATTTAAGCTTTTTCTCAAGCACTTTCCCGCAATCTTGGCATATAAATTTCGTTTTTCCATACTTTCCGTTAATGCCGCTTGCTGCGCCAATAACTGTTCCAAGGGGGTGAACAGGCTGCCAACTGTACCGTCAATCACAGCTTTTCTAAGTGAGAATTTCGTTTTGGTTGAAACTGGAACAACATCTGTGCTTTTACACAAAATATTAGGACAGCATATTCTTTTTGCCATTTTCACCCTCCACGCTTTTAGTACCTATTCTTAAATAGCAAGTTATACCAAAATCCTATAAACACATAAAGTAAGAAACGAATCATATCAATCTCCTATATTCTGAGGTGAGTATCAATTCGCCTCTGCCATTCTCCGCTATTCCAGCCCACTCCAAAATCGCAGCCATGACAAAAACAGGGTCAAATACAGAATCCCCAACTTTGCGTCCTCGGCTTTTTGCGATTGCACCTACAACGGTGTTTTCTTCGCAACCAGCCTCACCGAGTTTATAATTTCTGCCGTTCCCTTTTCGTGCGCATCCGCCTTGCTTCAGAAGGAGGTCAACGATGACATTAAATACATCGTATTCATAAGGAGGGCTAATCGGCAATTTGTCACTCGTAAATGTTTTTCCGTCCGCTTCAGCATATATTTCGCAAGGAAGTCCTCTTGCGGTATATACGGTAACATGACCACCATGTTCCTTCAGCTTTGCTTTGATGATTTCCGATGCCCGCCTACTGGAATAGTCAACCTCCAAACTACTTATATCAATTTCCGTTCGTTCCTCTCTATGGGATGCGTCACTCAGGTTCAGCGCAGTCAGCAATTCATCCAGTTTCTTTTTAGCGGTGGGGTATGAGATATTCAAATCAGATTGCACCTCCTTTAGATTTCCTCTGTTTTTCAAAAAAGAGATAAGCAGTGCATTTTGTTCAGAATTCAGTTGGTCAAATGGACTCAGATCAAAATTGCTTTTTAATTCCATCCCACAGCAAGAACATTGCAGCGTAGATATTATCAGAGCGCCCTTGCAACCGGGGCATTTTGAAATCAGTTTTGCCATACAATCACCTCTACCCATAATATAATATTAGATTTCGCGATTGTCAATATAGAGTTTAATATAATTAAGTTCTAATTTGAATCAGGAATCGTACTAATATCCATTAAGCACAGGCAAAAAAAGCAATGCTCAGTCAGTAAACCAAGCATCGCTCATTTTGTTGTTGCCAACCCCGTCTGACAGATTCCATAAAAAGCTAAGCTGTTCCTTAACTGTCTTACGAACACCGCCCTTTATGCGGCGCATGGCTTTTTATATCATGTCTTATTTAAAAAGTTCTTTAATCTTCTCAGCAAAGTTTCCCTTCTTCTGGTAGCAGTCTTCGGTAACCGCTTTTCCCATTTCGGAAATGGCCTTTTTCTGCTTGCTATTGAGTTTCGTAGGAACCTCCAGGTTCACTTTCACATACAAATCGCCTCTTGCTTCTCGGCGAAGCTTCTTCACACCCTTTTCCTTAAGCCTGAAAACAGTTCCCGGCTGAGTTCCTGCCGGAATCTTATAGGAAACCTTTCCGTCCAGAGTAGGAACGATAAGTTCGGCACCCAGAGCGGCCTGATCAAAGCTTATAGGCATTTCCAGATAAAGGTCATCTCCCTGCCTTCTGAAAAGCTTGTGAGGTTTTACGCTTATAACAATATACAGATCTCCCGTTGGTCCTCCGTTGGTTCCCGGCTCTCCCTGTCCACGAATCGGAATTACGCTTTCATTGTCCACACCGGCAGGAATGTCAATGGAAATCTTAACATTCTTTCTTACCTTTCCGGTGCCCTTGCAATCAGGACATGGTTCTTCAATTATCTGTCCTCTGCCCCCGCACTGATCGCAGGTGGTCACACTCTGGAACTGCCCGAAAGGTGTTCTCTGAGTCTGGCTTACCTGTCCGCTGCCTCCGCACTTAGGACAGGTTTTCTTGCTTGTTCCCGGTTTTGTTCCTTCGCCTTTGCATGTAGGACATTGTACATATTTGCTGATTTCCAGTTCTTTCTTTGTACCGAAAGCCGCTTCTTCAAAAGTTATGGTTATAGCTTTCTGCAAATCTCTGCCTTTCTTGGGCTGGTTTGCTTTTCTCTGCTGCTGGCCGCCGAAACCGCCTCCGAACATTCCGCCGAACATATCGAAAATATCGTCGAAGCCTCCGAAACCACCGCTGAAGCCGCCGCCTCCAAAGCCTGCATTAGGATCTACGCCTGCATGACCGAATCTGTCATACTTGCTTTTTTTGTCAGGGTCTGACAGAACGCTGTATGCCTCGTTTATTTCTTTGAACCTTTCTTCTGCTGACTTGTCTCCCGGGTTCTTGTCCGGATGATATTTCATGGCCATCTTTCGGAAAGCCTTTTTTATCTCATCCTCGCCGGCTCCCTTCTTTAAGCCAAGCACTTCGTAATAATCTCTTTTTTCTGCCATTTTACAACCTCTGATCTATCTGATTTATACACAGGAAATTCGCTCTTCCTAAGAGCGAACTCCCCGTCTTTTATTATAATTTTTGTATACAATAGAAGGACTTTATTCTCTGCCGCCTAATTGCGTCAGTCATCCTTTATTATTTGTCGTCATCAACTACTTCATAATCCGCGTCTACAACATTGTCATCCGCAGGACCTGCCTGAGCTCCGCCTGCTGCCTGACCGGCATCAAAGCCTGCTGCTCCAGCTGCCGCAGAAGGATCAGCACCTGCTGCCTGAGCCTGCTGGTAAAGCTTTGTTGAGATGATGTGGAATTTTTCAGTCAGAGCTTCTGTCTTTTCTTTTATCTGGTCAACTGTTCCGTTGTTGAGAACTGCCTGCAGCTCATCCTTGGCGTCGTTTATCTCTTTCTTTTCGTCTTCAGTAAGCTTGTCGCCTAAGTCTTTAACTGACTTTTCTGTTTCGTAAACCAGTGCTTCTGCTCTGTTTCTGATTTCGACTTCTTCTTTTCTCTTCTTATCTTCCTCTGCATATGCTTCGGCTTCTTTAACCTTTGCGTTGATTTCCTCTTCGGAAAGGTTTGTTGAAGAAGTGATGGTTATTCTCTGTTCCTTGCCTGTTCCCATATCTTTTGCGCTTACGTTTACGATACCGTTGGCATCGATATCGAAAGTAACCTCGATCTGAGGAATGCCGCGAGGAGCCGGTGCAATTCCTGTCAGCTGGAATCTTCCCAGAGTAGTATTGCCGGATGCCATTTCACGTTCACCCTGCATTACATGGATATCTACCGCAGTCTGATTGTCTGCAGCTGTTGAGAATATCTGGCTCTTCTTTGTAGGAATTGTCGTATTTCTTTCGATAAGCTTTGTTGCAACGCCGCCCAGAGTTTCGATGGACAGTGACAGCGGAGTTACGTCAAGAAGAAGTACATCATGAACTTCACCTGTCAGTACACCTGCCTGAATGGCTGCACCGATTGCTACACATTCATCAGGGTTTATGCCCTTGAATGGTTCTTTTCCTGTTACTTTCTTTACGGCTTCCTGAACTGCAGGGATTCTTGTTGAACCGCCTACCAGGATTACCTTTGCGATGTCGGAGTTTGTAACACCTGCATCAGCCATTGCTTTTCTCATAGGCTCTATTGTTCTTTCAACCAGATGTCCTGTCAGCTGATCGAATTTAGCTCTTGTCAGATCTTCGTTCATGTGAAGAGGACCGTCTGAAGTTACTGTAATGAAAGGCAGGTTGATGTTTGCTGTCTGTGATCCGGACAATTCCTTCTTTGCCTTTTCTGCTGCTTCTTTAAGTCTCTGCAGAGCCATTTTGTCTGCTCGCAGATCTACTCCGTGTTCCTTTGCAAAGTTATCTGCCAGATAATTCAGGATAACGTCATCAAAGTCGTCGCCGCCCAGGTGTGTGTCACCATTGGTTGCCAGAACTTCAAATACACCGTCACCCAGTTCCAGAATGGATACATCGAATGTGCCGCCACCCAGATCGTATACCAGGATCTTGTGGGATCCTTCTTCTTTGTCAAGACCGTAAGCCAGAGAAGCTGCAGTAGGTTCGTTGATGATTCTCTTTACATCAAGGCCTGCAATTCTTCCTGCGTCTTTGGTGGCCTGCTTCTGAGCATCGGAGAAGTATGCAGGTACGGTGATAACTGCTTCTGTTACTTTTTCTCCAAGGTAGCTTTCTGCATCGTTTTTAAGCTTTGTAAGAATCATTGCGGAAATGTCCTGCGGAGTATAATCCTTACCGTCTATAGTTACTTTGTAATTTTCACCCATATGTCTCTTGATTGAAGAGATGGTTCTGTCAGGGTTGGTTACTGCCTGTCTCTTGGCGGTTTCACCAACCAGTCTTTCGCCGTCTTTCTTGAAGCCGACTACTGAAGGTGTGGTTCTCATTCCTTCTGCATTTGCTATAACTGTAGGTTCGCCGCCTTCCAGAACAGCGACACAAGAGTTAGTTGTTCCTAAGTCAATACCTATTACTTTTGCCATTTTACTTTCCTCCTACTAATTAGCGACCTTTACCATTGAAGGTCTTATTACTCTATTGTTTAAAATGTACCCCTTCTGAAGGACTTCCGTAACCTTTCCGCTTTCGTACTCGGCTGAGTCCTCCGTCATAACAGCGTTGTGGAAGTTAGGGTCAAAATCCTCTCCCAGCGCCTTGATTTCACTGGTTCCTGCTTTTTCAAGCACCCCAAGGAGCTGTTTCAAAATCATTTCCATTCCCTGATAAAAGCTGTCTGCCGCATCTCCTGCTGCAAGGGCTCTCTCAAAGTTGTCTATTACATTAAGCAATTCACTGATGATCTTCTCATTGGCGAATGCGTAAATGTCGCTCTTTTCCTTTTCGGTTCTTCTTTTGAAATTCTGAAAGTCTGCCATGAGCCTGAGATATTTTATGTTGAGAGCTTCCTCCTCCGCATCCTTCTCCGACTCTCCATCAGATTCTGCCTTAGACTCTTCATTGACGGTCTCCTCACGGGATTCCTCAGCTGTGTCTTTTGCTTCCTCCTCAGGCAAAATGTCTTCTGTCAGTTCTTCTTCCAGAGTCTCTTCCATTTTTTTAGCGTCATCGCTCATCTTCTTCATTACCTCCACTTTCAAGTTTGAATGTGCTGCTCAGATTGTCGGTAAGATATTCGACGATAGAGGTGACTTCGCTGTATTTCATACGCGTAGGTCCTATGACGCCTATCTTGCCCACTAGTTTGCCATCTACATGATAGCTTGCCGTAATCAGCGAACAATCATTCATGATATCATCTGCGTTTTCTTCACCGATAGTGACGATTACGCCGTCTTCTCTCTCAATAAGCTTCTTCGTAAAGTCATCTTTCTGGCTAAGCATTTCTATGAAGCTTCTGGCCTTCTGCAAATCATTGTACTCAGGAATATCGAAGATATTAGTAAGTCCCTCCATATACAGATTTACATTGAGCATATCCTCCAGAGTTTTCATGAAGTTAGGCATCACGTCTTTGGCAAGACCGCTCATAGCCGCTATATCGGTTTCAAAGTTCTCAATTATGTTATCAGTGAGAACTTCGCTGATTTTCTTTCCCTTGTAATTGTATGTCATGGTCTTGGCAAGTATCTGAAGATTTTCCTCGGTATAAGGCACCTTCACAGTCAAGGCTGTGTTTGATATCTTACCGCTTTCGGACACTATCATCATCACTATGGTGTTTTCATCCACAGGCAGAAGATTTATGAACTTAATGGAGTCTTCATCTTTTGTCGGTGTGAGAGCGAATGATGTTAAATTTGTTATTTCCGAAAGAATTGTGGCTGCATGTTCGATGGTCTTTTCAAATTCATGAACATTGGAATGAAGCCTTTCTGCAATGACATTCTTTTCCTCTTTGCTGAGTTCCTTTTTTTCCATAAGTGCGTTTACATAAAGTCTGTACGCCGCATCGGAAGGTACCCTGCCTGCAGAAGTGTGAGGGTGTGTAAGATAACCCATTTCCTCCAGGTCTGCCATTTCATTTCTGATGGTGGCCGGGCTGATTCCCAGATCATATTTCTTAGAAAGTGTTCTGGATCCAACCGGCTCGGCAGTCTTTACATAATCGCTTATGATTGCTTGTAAAATTTTCAGTTTGCGTTCTGTAAGTTCCATCCTTTTTCTCCTTTGTTAGCACTCACCGTTTCGGAGTGCTAATCACTATATATAAGATACTACTTGCGGCCGCTGATGTCAACATAATTTACAAAAAATTTTGTGTATTTTTTGTGAAAAATGAAATGTTATATTGTTCGTTAAAATGCGGATAAAAAAATCAAATTTTAGGAGAAAGTCATGCGGAATTTTCTCCTGCTTTGTCTTTATACTACACATCGAAAGCAAATATGATTTGCCGGGGATTACCGAACTGAAAATTCCGGAAAATGTTTCTCTCACCTTCGGACAGGTATTGTCCTTCCTTCCGGAGGCTGTCAGGCGAGTTAATAATAACACAAAAGAATCATAGTGATGAATAATCTCATAGCTGCAGTATATAATTAAATTCAGCAGCAGCCGGAAAACCTCTGCGCCCGATATCAGAGTGCTTCTTATTATGTGCTGAAGTTCCTTCCTTGGTTCATGCAATCATGATTTCTCAAAATCTCACATTATCCTCTATTGTATATTAAAAATGCCAATGATATAATTCATAACATCCGAAATTAAAAATCTCTGTTAGGTGGAGGCATAATGAACATAAACAGCGAATTTTACCAAATGATTTTCAAGCGAAAATCATTTCACTTATTTAGAGATACGGGAGACCTTGACATATCTGCTGCAGAAATCCAAAAGATTTACGAAACATACAGCACCCTTGTTCCACTGTATCCTGATATAAAAACTGCAATAAGAATATTACCTGCCGGAGAGACCGGCTGCAGGCGCGGAGAGCAGTACTGTATTATGATGTACAGTGAAAAAAAGATAACTATCTCCGTAACATCGGCTATTTAGGCGAGCAGCTGGATCTGTATCTGGTATCTCAGAATATCGGGACACTGTGGTACGGCATCGGAAAGCCTGACAGACCTGTTGTATACGGGCTGGACTTTGTAATAATGCTGGCCGTTTCCAAAATTGATGATGAAAAAAAATTCCGTAAAGACATGTTCCGAAGTAAAAGAAAAACTCCGGAGGAAATTTGGTCCGGAGCCCACATCCAAGGTATAACCGAAATCGTCAGGTTTGCCCCAAGCGCCTGCAATACGCAGCCGTGGATGGTAGAGAACTCCCATGGTATCATGAATGTTTACCGCATAAAAAAGGAAGGAAAAAGGGGCATCATGCCGGCGAACAAAGTTTCTTTCTATAACCAGATAGACATGGGGATTTTTCTCTGTTTTCTCGACCTGTGTCTTCAGCACAATAAAATCGGTTATCAGGTGACGCTGCACACAGACCCTGGTTCAGATGCCCAAAAGACCAAAACAGCCACTTACAGAATATTATGACGCAAATACAGTTCTGAAGAGCAGTCCTTGCAAGGACATAAAAAATCCAAGGTGCACCCACCTTGGATTCTATTATTGTTTTACTGTTCAACCTGTTTTTAAAGTTCTTCTTTATCATTTCACAGCAATGCCAGGCCTGCACCGAGAATCATCGTAAAGGCTATAAGTGCAAGAAATCTTATACCGGCTATCACCGTTGCCACTATGGAGCATATCATTCCCGCTGTAGCCATGTTGTTCCCTGCCGGCTCATTCTTTCGCGCATTTACGGAAATTACTATTCCGACAATTCCTGTAATAAGCCCCAGCAGTATGTATCTTAGTGACAGAAGAACCGCCACTATTCCAACTATCAGCGCCGCTGTAGAAAGGTTCTTTTTTTCTTCTTCCATTGTTAACCTCTTTCTTTCTACTCTGCCCAGTCGCGTACCCGGCTTACTGCCTTCTTCCAGCCTCTGAGGAGCTTCTCTCGTTGATTTTTTTCCATGTGCGGCTCAAACACTCTGTCCACCTGCCAGTTGGTCAGTACATCTTCTTTATTTCTCCAGTAACCTGTGGCCAGACCCGCCAGATATGATGCTCCCAGAGATGTGGTTTCAATACATACAGGTCTCTCCACTCTGCATCCCAGAATATCTGCCTGAAACTGCATCAGGAAATTGTTGGCTGACGCTCCGCCGTCCACCTTGAGGGATACCAGGCGACTTCCCAGATCTTCCGTCATTGCCTCCAGCAGATCGTTGGTCTGATATGCCAGTGACTCCAGTGTTGCTCTCACCAGATGATTTTTGTTTGCTCCCCTGGTTATTCCCATGACAGCTCCACGAGCATAAGGATCCCAGTAAGGAGCTCCAAGACCCACAAAAGCCGGCACCACATACAGGCCGCATGAATCCTCCACAGCTTCAGCCATAGCTTCCGAATCAGACGATTTTTCCAGAATGTTCAGTTCGTCTCTGAGCCACTGAACTGCAGCTCCACATACGAAAACAGAACCTTCCAGAGCGTAATTAACCTTTCCGTCAATTCCCCAGGCGATGGTGGTTATAAGGCCGTTTTTAGAAAACACAGGTTTGTCTCCGGTGTTCATCAAAAGGAAGCATCCGGTTCCGTAAGTATTTTTGCCTTCGCCTGTCTCAAAGCATGTCTGTCCGAAAAGAGCTGCCTGCTGGTCACCCGCTGCACCGGCTATAGTGACAGGGCCGCCGAAAACGGTATCTATGGTTTCTCCATATATGCAACTTGACGGTTTTGCCTCAGGCAGCATGGATTTTGGTATATCCAGAAGTTCCAGAATTTCGTCGTCCCACTCCAGCGTATTTATATTGAACATCATTGTTCGCGATGCATTGGAATAATCGGTTACATGAACCTTTCCGCCTGTCATGTTCCATATGAGCCAGGTCTCTACAGTGCCGAAAAGGAGCTTCCCTGCTTCAGCCTTTTCTCTGGCTCCTTCAACATTGTCAAGAATCCACTTCAGCTTTGTGCCGCTGAAATATGCATCTATCAGGAGGCCCGTCTTGCTGCGTATCATATCTCCATATCCGGCATCGATGAGTTCGTCACAATATTTTGCAGTTCTGCGGCATTGCCACACTATGGCATTATATACAGGCTTTCCTGTTTCTCTATCCCACACAATGGTGGTTTCTCTCTGATTTGTGATGCCGATGGCTTCTATATTTTTGTAAGTACAACCCATTTTAAGAAGAGCTTCCTGCGCTACTCCCATCTGAGTTGACCATATTTCCATAGGGTCGTGTTCCACCCATCCGTCGCGTGGGTAAATCTGCGTAAACTCCTTCTGGGCTACGCTTTTCATGTTACCTTTTTTGTCGTAAATGATACACCTGGAACTGGTAGTACCCTGGTCCAAAGCTAAAATATATTTTTTCATCTCAACCTCCTTCAGACGAAAATGGCCATTATTCTGTTTGATATGTCTATTCCCATGCCGGTAAGAGCTATATGTCTGCTGTCGGAAATCACATGGCCGCTTCTTACAAAAGATTCCAGTTCTCCCCGCTGTCTTCCGTAAACATCCCAGAACCGACTTCCGAATCTTTCTCTGAAATCTTCAAGTATTACGCCTTCTTTTGTTCTGAGAGCCGTAAAAACATACTCAGACGCACTATCCTCAAAACTGTTGACATGATACATTTCGGTGCAGTCTGCTGCCGCATGTTCCTGCCGACTGAAGCTTTCTCCCCATGACATGTCCTGATTACTCATTGAACTGATATACCGGCCTATATCGCAGATGTTGGAATATCTTACTCCTCCCATGAAGGAGTGGGCAGATGCTCCGAATCCCATATATTCACCAAAGGTCCAGTATTTCATATTGTGTCTGCATTTTCTTCCCTCAGCCGCCGCATTGGATATTTCGTAGTGGTCATACCCTGCCCGGTCTATTGTCTCCATAGCCCAGTGATACATACTTCTGTCTGTTTCCACAGGAGTCTCCTCAAGAATTCCCTGTCTCAGCATTTCTCCAAAAGGCGTGCCTTCAGCAATTTCGAGGCTGTAAAAAGACAGATGCTCCGGCTCCAGCTCCAGGGTCTTGTTCATCGATGCTTTCCATTTGTTCATATCAAGCCCCGGAACAGCAAACATCAGGTCAATATTTATATTGCCGAATCCGGCCTTGCGAGCCATTCGCACGGTCTGAATGATATCCTGAGAGCTGTGGACTCTTCCCAGTCTTTTAAGGACATCATCGTCAAAGGACTGCGCTCCTATGCTAAGTCTGTTTATACCGTCTTTCCTGTATTCTTCAAGCTTTTCTTTTGTAAGAGTCGCAGGATTGCATTCTATGGTTATTTCAGCCTCCGTGTCAATGTCGAAATTCTTCCGAAGCGCCTCTATTACAGCTGCAGTCAGCGCCGGTTTCATTATGCTTGGCGTGCCTCCGCCCAGAAAGACCGTATCCGCTTTGATGCGGTTCTCCTGCCTGCTTCCGTAAAATTCCATTTCCCGTATAAGCGCCTGTACATACTCTTTCTGAAGGTTCTCGTCACTTCCGCTTTTGGAAAAGAAATCGCAGTACAGACACTTTCGGAGGCAGAAGGGTATATGGACATAGAGTCCTGCTTTATCTGCTTTATTTGTTTTCATCGTACTTGAGCACTGCCGTGAAGGCTTCCTGAGGCACTTCCACAGTTCCGAACTGGCGCATCCTCTTTTTACCTTCTTTCTGCTTTTCAAGAAGCTTTTTCTTTCTTGAGATGTCTCCTCCGTAGCACTTGGCGATTACGTCTTTTCTGTATGCCTTTACAGTCTCTCTGGCTATTACTTTCTGTCCTATGGCTGCCTGGATAGGCACCTCAAACTGATGCATAGGTATTATCTCTTTGAGTTTTTCGCATACAAATCGACCTCTTGCATATGCCTTTGATTCATGGACTATCATGGAAAATGCATCCACCAGTTCTTTGTTGAGAAGAATATCCATCTTTACTACATTAGATCTCTCATATCTTATAAACTCATAATCGAGAGAGCCGTAGCCTCTAGTCTTTGACTTGAGAGCGTCGAAGAAATCGTATATTACCTCATTAAGCGGCATTTCGTAGTGAAGCTGAACCCGTGTTTCCGTAATGTATTCCATATGAATCATTTTGCCGCGCCGTTCCTGACACAGCTCCATAATACCGCCTACGTATTCCTTTGGAATCATGATATCAGCTTTTACCATAGGTTCTTCTATGTAGCTTATCTCCTGCTGAGGCGGCAGATTTGTAGGGTTCTGTATCATCTCAACAGTCCCGTCTGTCTTAACTACCCTGTAAATTACACTTGGTGATGTGGTTATAACTGCAAGATCAAATTCTCTTTCCAGTCTCTCAACGATTATTTCCATGTGCAAAAGACCCAGGAAACCGCATCTGAAACCAAATCCCAGAGCTGTGGATGTCTCCGGTTCAAAGTTAAATGCAGCGTCATTTACCTGAAGTTTTTCCAGCGCGTCCTTAACATTTTCGTACTTTTCGCCTTCGGCAGGATAAATTCCGCAATACACCATGGACTGGGCTTTTTTGTATCCCGGCAGCATCTCATCAGCCGGATCCCTGTCCAGGGTTATGGTATCGCCCACTCTGGCATCGGAAACCTGCTTTATGCTTCCGCATATATATCCCACTTCTCCAGCCTTTAAAACATCTGTAGGAACAGGCCCCGGAGCGCAAATTCCGACTTCTGTGACTTCATATTTCTTGCCTGTATTCATCAGGCGTATTATATCGCCTTTAGTCACTTCTCCGTCAAAAATACGTGTATAGATTATCACACCCTTATAGTTGTCATATTTCGAGTCAAAAATAAGCGCCTTCAGCTTGCCCTCAGGGTTTCCTGAGGGTGCAGGTATATTTTTAACGACATCTTCCAGAAGTTCTTCTATGCCTATGCCCTCTTTGGCAGAGATCAGCGGTGCCTCAGACGCGTCAAGGCCAATTACTTCCTCTATCTCCTCTCTGGTTTCATCAGGCCTTGCAGATGCAAGATCAATTTTGTTGAGAACCGGCAGAATTTCCAGATCCTCATCCAGAGCAAGGTACACATTGGCCAGGGTCTGAGCTTCAACTCCCTGAGTGGCATCCACCACAAGGACTGCGCCTTCGCATGCCGCAAGGCTTCTTGAAACCTCATAGTTGAAATCAACATGGCCCGGGGTGTCTATAAGATTGAATATATAGTCATTTCCATCCTGACTGTGATACATGAGCCTGGTTGTCTGAAGTTTTATTGTGATTCCTCTTTCTCTCTCCAGCTCCATATTGTCAAGGAACTGTTCCTTCATGTCACGGCTTTCTACAAGACCTGTCTTCTCAATGATTCTGTCAGCCAGAGTGGACTTGCCGTGGTCAATATGCGCTATAATGCTGAAGTTTCTTATATACTGCTGATAATCTTTCTTTGACATTCTTTCCTCACTTAAAAATATACTTATCTAATTTATATTTTAATGTAAATCAGTGATGTTTTCAATGAAAAGTTGCAGAGTTGCGCTTATTGTATCTTCTCTTGCATATAGCATGCCGCATTGCCTGTCCACTCTTAAAAGAAGCAGTGTCCCCGCAAAGAACACCACTGTAATGAGAAAATATATTTTATAATTTTTCATTTCATCCTTCCTTCAGCGTGTCAGCCAGAATTTTTCCGAAAATTTCGGCAGTATTTCTGGCGTCCTCTATCTGATTCCTGTTATACCCTACCTCCAGCAAAAGATATCTGGAGGACAGATCCTGGTTGTACCTGTATCCTCTTTCCAGAACCTTTCCGGTAAATCCCTGATATTCCTCTTGCGCCCGGGCATTGAGACTGCTTATGAAGGCAGTGTTTGAGCTATATGTTGACGCTGCAGTTCCAACCACATAAGAGTATCTTGCACATGTTTTACCCTTTACGGAAACCGTTGCCGCTGCCTGGTCTGACGAAACGGCGTCGCGATGAAGGTCTATGACACATTGTATTGTAGGGTATTTTGCAAGAAGTTTTTCCACCGTATCATAAGATCTGTAGTATGAATTGTTGTACGACGGATCATCATGGAGCGTTTTATCGTGGACCACATGAATTCCTTCTTTTTCCAGAGATGCCGTCAGGGTGTTCCCCACATCTCGAACGGTGTTTACCTCACCTTTGGAATGGTAGTTGCTTCCTGCTTCCGGCAGGTATGACTCCGTAGCATGGGTATGAATAATGAGAACCGTCGGATCATCTCCTGTAATGGTAATTCCATCCTCTCCTTCATCACTGACCACCAGGCTTTCGGTTTTCCCTCTGTCTTCTCCGGATGCCGAAGCTTCTTCGTTATCCCTCGAGTCGGCCATTTCTATTCCCATTGACGGATACACCGTGCTTATGCACATTACGCCCAGGTCTGTAGCCGAAACTTTTTTCTCTTCCCGGGCCTGTTGACGTCCGGTCACTTCTGCTGCTTCTCCGGAGTACATTCCGACGAAGCAGACGGTGCTTAGTATATAGGCAAAAACTGCTGCTTTTGAAATAATCTTTTTCATGCTTACCGGCTCCTTGTCATAAGACTTACCTTATGAATATATGCCGGGATGGAGCGTTATATTTATGGCATCTGCAATAATGTCCGAAAAATCTTTTATTATCTCATCAATGTCTGTGGAGGTGACTATCATGTCCAGGTCTTTTTCTTCGAAATATTTTCCTGCATCTTCAGGCTTCCAGCCGTCTATACTTTCCGAAGCCTCCAGAATAAGTGTCCTGGAATCAATCACTGTGGGAACTCCTACGGAAACCACTTTACATCCCAGGTTTTTTTCGTTGAGGGGCTTCCTCCTGTTCCCTATTCCCGCTCCCGGCTCTATCCCTGTGTCACAAAGCTGGATTGTAGTGCTCATTCTCTCAATATTTCTCGCTGCCAGAGAATCTATAATAACAGTGACATCAGGTTTTGCCAGAGAAACCACCTTTTGAATAAGATCTGCCGTCTCCATTCCCGTAACGCCGGTCACTGAAGGGTTAAATCCGCTGACATTTGACATCTCCCAGTCACCATCAGCATTGAACATCTCAAAAAGATGAGCGGTTATCTTGACCTTATCCACTGTGTGAGGTCCAAGACTGTCAGGTGTGACCTTTTCGTTCCCCAATCCCACTACCAGAGTTTTTAGATAATAGTCGAATTTTATCATTTTCTTAAGTTCCTCTGCCAGAACTGATGAGGTTCTCTTTTTTATCCCCTCCTTCTGCTCTGATATTCCCCTGGCTTCTATGGTAATGTAATTTCCCCTGGGTTTTCCAAAGGCTTTTTCCCCTTCCTGAGAAGTAATGATTATCTCCGTGACGCTTATATCCTCGTCAATCTGTCTCTGTTTTTTTACGTATCCCACGGCCTGTGCCCTGGCTTCCTCCAGAAGTTCCTGATTCTCTATGGCCAGATCTGTCCTGTATCTCATTTCCCCACTCCTTATCGCAACGATATTTTAATCCTGTCCTGATGTAAGTTTTTCCTGGAGTTTTGCGTAATATGCATCAGACAAAGCAAAGGCACCTTCTTTTGAAGGTGCCGTGAAGATTTTTATATATGCGTTGTTTATCTTTCCATTATGCCAGAAGATAAAGGTCATCCAGATCCTGAAGTTTCATCAGCGTCCATATTGCATCATTGACTTCCATTCTGGTATTAAAGTATCCAAAACTGAAGCGAGCCACGCCTTCTTGTCCTGCGCCCAAAGACTCCATAAGTCTAGGGCATCCGCAGTCTCCGGATCTGATAGCTATGTTGTTCTTACGCATAAACACTTTTACTTCTTCAGGTGTAAATCCCTTTACGTTTATAGCTACGGTAGGAATTCTTGTGGTAGTTCCGAAGTCCCCATACACCGTTACGTTTTTCATTGATTTTACAGACTCAAAGAATCTCTTCGCCAGTCTGTGCGGAAACATGGAAATTCCGTAAATTCCTTTTTCGAATATGAAGTCCACTGCCGCACACAGCTGTCCCAGTTTTTCTTCTGACGGGGTATGTATTTTCGCCATTGCTTCTTCAGAAAGGCTGAGCCCATCCCTCAGACATATACCGCCCGTGCCATATGGTCCCATAAGTTTCTTATGGCCTGCAAAGCAGAACACATCCAGCTGCAGGTCCTCTACATTTACAGGTGTGGCACCTATGGTCTGGGCTCCGTCTGCAATCACCATTATTTTATTGCGTCTTGCAATGGTGCATACCTTTTCTAGGTCTATTATATTTCCTGTAACATTGGATCCATGACAGCATACTATGGCTCTTGTTTCCGGTCTAATGGCTTCTTCTATGAGATCATACCTCAGTGTTCCGTATTCGTTGAGTGGAATATAAGTAACACTGCAGCCCTTTTCCTCGGCCTGCTTCAGCGCATCAAGCACAGAGGCATATTCCATGTCTGTGGAAATGACATGATCTCCCGGTCTGATGAAGCTTTCAACTGCCGCATGCACAGCCTCATCCCCGCTCTGAGTAAGTATCACATTTTCGGGGTTTCTGCATCCCAGGAGCTTTGCAATTGCCGCTGCCGCCTGGCGGCTGTCTGCCGGCAAAGCGTTCTTTACACTGTCCGGTTTTAAAACAGTAGTGGCTGCATTGTTTAAATATGCCATTTCTTACCTCCTTACATCCACATGGATGGATTCCATTACTTCCAGTGCCGCATCGTTAAGAGACAGGTCGTTGCTTGCGACACATGATGCATCTACAATTATGGGAACTTCCGGCATTGCCGCCTTAGTCACGGCTATATTCGAAATCACGCAGATATTTGTTACGACGCCTGCAAACTCAACACTTTCAAATTCATCTGAGTGCTTATGAAGGTACTCTCCAAGCTCATAAGATCCGAAGGTATGCTTTGAAAACACAAGATCATTATCATCCTTAAGGTCTGCAATCTTTCCGTACAGCTGCCATCCGTCTTCGCCTTCTATGCAGTGTGCCACCGGGAGATGCTTTCCCTCCTGGCTTTCCATATAATGGCGGTCGTGAGTATCCATGGTGAAAATTATCTGTCCGTCTTCTCCCATTTCTCTGTATTCCCTTATTCTGGCTGCAATGGGTTCTTCAAGCTCTACAGCTTTTTCAAATCCTAAGGAACCTGTAACAAAATCATTTTGATAGTCGACGACTATAAGAAGTTTTTTCATTTTTTCCTCCTGCTGTTTCAGGACTCCTGCTCTGGCATTATGGCCTTGGTAAGAATCCAGTCTCTCCATGTAACATAATATTTCCCCAATACGTGAGTATTGTCACTGGTGTATTCTTCCCCTAAATTTCCGGCTTCATCATCAAAAATCTCATTTACATCTATGTAAAACACTTTTTTGTTGTCAGCCAGCTCTGATATTCTCCTGTTGAAATCATTTATGCGGGTATTGTTGAAAATATTGTCAGTGTTATGTCTCTCTGCGGACACATGCATATTGGCCTCGATAAATATTATCGCATCCGGCTGTTTTTCTTTAAGCCATTTAACCAGTTCGCCATATGTCCTTACCGTCTGATCCTTGTTATACCCCAGCTCATTTATACCCAGCATAAGATATATTTTGCCATATTTTTTTGAAGTGAGCAAATTGTCAAGTCCGGTGCTTCCTACTCCGTTAACATCGACAACTTTATCATGTACATTATACACCGACATTCCGGTATTTGCAAAGAAGTCTGCCCCTTCAAACCGGCCATATTCCCACATGCCCATGGTTCTTGAATCGCCTATAAACAATGCATCTCCAAAATAGCTCATATCCGCGTTTACGAAATTTGCCTCTTTTTTAGCCGGAGCTTCGGGCTTGTCCTCCGGAGGAGTCTGCTGCTGTGTCTGCTGCTCCTCTGAAGAAACATCGTCTTGTGCGCTGTCGATTATAAGAGTCTTGTACGCAAACAATGTCAGAACAATTACGCTTGATATCATTATCATAACGGAAAAAGAATATTTTATTATATTTTTCATAATTCCCCCTAAAACCTGAAATAAAGAAACGGGTCATTTAGTCCTATATACAGACAGTATACAGACCCCCAGAATATCGCAAAAAGAATTATGCTTCCTGCCATGGTTCTACGTATGCGTTCAAAAAGTCTGGCAGGCCCCGATACGCTCAGTACCGCACATACAATAAGGAGCCATCCGTACATATCCCAGTATTTGCCGGCGTCGCCGCTGAAAACCGTATCGCTTTCTTTTCCTGCAAAATCAACGAGCCTTTGGGCATAGATACCAAGCTGCTCTATATCGGTTATTGCAAAGATCATCCACGTAAGAGGAATGAGAATCACCATGTACAGATGCCCCATAATCCTGAACCTGTCCAGAACCTTTTTCAGGCCTGCCTTTTCAAGGGCTATTATCACAAACAGAACCACTCCCCACAAGATAAAGTTCCATCCGGCACCGTGCCAGAACCCTGTAAGCAGCCATACTGCAAACAGGTTGAAATAGACTCTGCCTGATGATCTGCGGTTTCCGCCCAGAGGAATATACACATATTCTCTGAACCAGCTTCCCAGTGTCATGTGCCACTTCCTCCAGAACTCGGTCATGGACAGTGACTCATAAGGATGGTCAAAATTCACGGGAATCGTGAAGCCCATTATTCTGCCCAGTCCTATAGCCATCAGTGAATACCCGTAAAAGTCAAAATACAGCTGGAAACTATACGCAAAAATTCCCATCCATGCGGCAGGCGCCGAAATACTTTCGAATCCCACCATCTGCAGATCGCTCCACAGGCTTCCTATTCTGTTGGCCAGAAGCACTTTCATCCCCAGCCCCAGAGTAAATATCCTTAGGCCTTCATCAAGGTTTGCCCAGGAAGCTTTTCTTTTTTTGATTTCGCCTCTGATTTCCCTGTATTTGACAATAGGCCCTGCAATAAGCTGCGGAAACATGGTCAGATAAGCCCCGAAATCCGCAAAAGACCTTTCTGCTTCAATATCGCAGCGGTATATGTCTATCAGATACGATATGCTCTGGAATGTGTAAAAGCTGATTCCCACAGGAAGCAGCAGATTCCACGGGTGAATCAGCTCCCCTTCGGTTCCCCCCAGAGCCGCCAGAGCGTTGATGTTTTCAAAAATAAAATCTGCATATTTAAATACGCACAGCCACGCCAGATTATATATTATCCCCAGAACAAGGATTCCTCTGCCGCGCCCCTTCTTCACCCCTTTTTCGACGGCCTTGCCTGCAAGGAAATTGACTGCCGCAGACAGCACCAGAAGTGCCGTATACTGAGGCTTGTCCCATGTCCCTGCCGCATAAAAAATTATACTCCCCGTCAGAATTGCAAAATTTCGCCATTGCTGCGGAAGTATAAAATAGATTGTCAGAAACAGAGGCAGAAAAACAAAAATAAATTGTAAACTGCTGAATACCATTACCTAAATACCTCTTTTTATTTTCCCCTTTCATTTTATTAAGTTATTTAATTCTATCATAAAAGCATCTGATAATATAGTACAAATATGTCAAAATACAAAAAATAACAACACTCCTACCCATAAAACAGGAGCCCTTTAATGAGCAGGGCTCCTGTTTATGATTTCTATCTAAGATCAAATTCCGGATTGATGGCGTAAAAATTCTTTTTATCCAGATTATCCTGTATTATTCTCAGGCCTTCGCCGAATCGCTGGTAGTGAACGATCTCTCTTGCGCGCAGAAATCGTATAGGATCCTTTACATCCGGATCATCTGCCAGGCGCAGAATATTGTCGTAGGTCAGACGGGCTTTTTGCTCTGCCGCCATGTCTTCACTTATATCGGCAATGGCATCACCTGTCACAGCCAGCGTTGCCGCACTGGCCGGTGTCCCGGATGCGGCCTGAGGATACACTCCTGCCGTATGATCTACAAAATATTCTGAGAAACCTGCTTCTTTTATCTGTTCCATGGTCATTCCTCTTGTCAGTTGATGAACAATAGCCGTCACCATTTCAAGATGACCGATCTCCTCGGTTCCTATGTCCGTCAGAATTCCGGCAACTTCCCGGTATGGCATTGTGCATCTCTGCGACAGGTATCTGAGGGATGCGCCCAATTCCCCGTGCGGACCTCCATATTGCGAAATTATAAACTTAGCCAGAGCCGGGTTGGGATTTTTTATCTTGACAGGGTATTCAAGTCTTCTTTCATAGGTCCACATAAACTAATCCTCCAGTTCCCAAGGCCACGGATCTCTTATCCAGGTCCAGCCCTGCTTTGTATCAACATCAAAGGCCGTCAGCGGCCCGAACATCATCTCATACTGAGCGACCAGCTCCGCATGCTGCATCTTGACATCCCTGAAGTATTCAAGCGCCGGCGCATTTGTCGGGTGAGAATCCAGGAACAGGTTGAGATCTGTAAGGGCAAATCCTGTCTCCTGGATGCGATGCATAAGTTCCTGCCTGTTCATCTTTCCATACCTCCTCTAAAAGGTAAATCCAGTTCCTGAAAGAGTGTACCTCTTTCAAGCGCTTCGTCCTGCGGATATATGCTTCGCCACTGCTGAAAAGGCACATATGCCATAGCCAGCGGCAAATCTTCCAGAAACGTCCTGTCAAAAGTAACAGGTTTATCGGAGAGCTGGCAGCATTCACCCTGTGGCTTGTCAAAATCGCCTCCCAGCGTTATGGGCATACCTATATACGGATCCTTAATCAAAGTAATACTCCTTTCGTTAAAGGTATATTTCATAATATGAACTCCTTGCCATCCATGTGAAAGCATGCTATGCCGGCGCTTGCAAAAAAAATATATTTTCTTTATTATATATCTATCTAATTTTAGCGTCATTTTAGCACCACGGCTGCATGTAAAAGATATATCATAGATTTGGAGGTATGTGACTTGAAAGGATTAAACAGAAAAGGAAAAGAAAGCCCTCAGATTTTTCCTGCTTCAGGGGAAGAATTACGTAAGATGCACCAGCGTGACTGTCTCATCTTTTTCCTGACACTGGTAAGCACCACAGCTGCTGCTTTTATCTTCCGCGGAATGGTTGCTAATCCTGATGTAAATATAACCATGTTCTACACTCTGGGAATATTTCTGGTTGCACGTTACACCAGCGGATATGTGTGGGGACTGCTTTTTGCCATACTAAGCGTGCTCAGCGTTAACTTTTTCTTTACATACCCATATAGCACATTCAATCTTACACTGGAAGGATATCCTATTACCTTCGCTGCGATGTTCCTTATCTATATGGTAACATCTGCAATGACTACGGATATGAAGCGTCAGGCCAGCGTTCTGGCAAGCCAGGAAAAAGAACTCATGGAGGCACAGAAGGAGAAGATGCGTGCTAACCTGCTGCGGGCGGTCTCTCACGATCTCCGGACTCCTCTGACGGGTATAATAGGAAACAGTGGTTCATACCTTAAAATGGAGGACAGCCTCACAGATGAAGAAAAAAGAGGAATTGTTCAGAATATCGAAAGCGACGCCAACTGGCTTCTAAACATGGTTGAAAACCTTCTGTCTGTTACGCGTATAAATAACGAGACGGCATCAGTAAACAAATCTCTTGAGCCTGTGGATGAGGTTATGTCTTCCGCAGTTGTAAGGTTCAGAAAAAGATTTCCTGAGGCACTCATCAACGTATTTCTGCCGGAGGACCTTATAATGGTTATGATGGACCCTACTCTCATCGAACAGGTTATCATCAACATTCTTCAAAATGCTCAGGTTCACTCTCATAGTGCTCTTCCTATCGAACTCAGAGCATATGAAGACAGAGAGCACGTCTGGTTCTCCATCAAAGATTATGGTGTAGGGATAGACGAAAAGAAAATAGATACCATTTTTGATGGTGAAGGGTATCGAAGCAGTGAGGACGTTAAAGTTGATGGCTATAAAGGCATGGGTATAGGCCTTTCCATATGCAAAACCATCATAATGGCTCACGGCGGTGACATCGTTGCCAGAAATCATGGAGAAGGAAGTGAGTTTCTCTTCTACCTTCCTAAAGAAACGGAGGAATAACCGGTATGTTACAGAAATTATCAATTCTCGTCATTGAAGACGAAAAAAGCATCTGCGATTTTATAACAAAAACCCTTAATGCGCAGAATTATAAGACAACTTCCGCACACACAGGCAAAGACGGCCTTGCAATTCTCACATCAGCGCTGCCGGATCTGGTTCTCCTGGATTTAGGTCTTCCTGACATGGACGGTCTTGACATAATACAGCAGACGCGCCGATGGTCCAGCCTTCCTATAATCGTTATATCGGCAAGAACACAGGAACGCGAAAAGGTAGCAGCCCTGGATGCAGGCGCAGATGATTACATAACAAAGCCTTTCGGAACGGATGAACTGCTGGCACGCATCAGGACGGCAATCCGTCACAGCAACAAAATTATGACCGACAGCATGAATAATAACAGACCGTACTCGGCAAAAGGGCTCACCGTAGATTTTGATAAAAGGCTGGTTACCGTAGACGGCAATGAAATTCATCTTACCAGAGTAGAATACAAAATAGTATCCATGCTGGCAAAAAATTCCGGAAAGGTGATCACTTACTCATCACTGATAGATCAGGTATGGGGACCTTACGCAGATGATAACAACAGGATCTTGCGTGTAAACATGGCCAATATACGCCGCAAACTGGAAAAAAATCCCGGCGAGCCTGTATATATATTCACCGAACTGGGAATAGGTTACAGAATGATTGAAGATGAGAATATTGAATAGATAATATAAGGCAAAAAGCCGAGCAGCCGGACGTATGTCCGGTTACTCGGCTTTTAAAATACCAGCTGCACCAGCAGCATATAGCACAAAGTTCCGCCCGCTATGCTTATGAGAGTGTTTCTTCTCCAGAGATGAAGAACAACCACTGCAGCACATGAAATCAGTTCAGGTGCTCCATAAGGGAACCGGAGTAAGGAAGTCCCCCTGAGGCAGTATATCACAAGCATGGCCATAATTGCATAAGGAAGCACTTTTCCCAGATAAGAGACAAAGGCCGGAGTCTCTCTGTTTCCTCCGAATATGAGAAACGGCACAAATCTCAAAAGGACAGTCACTGCTGCGGCCACTGCTATTATCATTATTGTGTGTGTACTATTCATCCTGCAGCTCCTTTCCGTCACATTCTGCTTTTCCCTGCATTTTTCTCATAAATCCAAGTACTGCGACAATGCAGCACATTGCCGGGATAAGAAAGTTGTCTTTTCCGAAAACAACCAGGCATAATATGGAAGATGCAAGTCCCGCGATTGCAGGTCCGTGATTTTTCTCGCTTATCCACTGTTCCGTAAAAATAGTGACAAACAGCGCTGTGAGGGCAAAGTCAATTCCCTCGGTGCTGAAATTTATCATTCTGCCCGACAGCGATCCTATTACCGTGCCTGTTATCCAGTAAATCTGATTAAGGAGGGATACCGTGAAATAATACAGATATTTATTGTTCACATCTTTGACTGATTCATCGCTGCATACAAGGGAATATGTCTCGTCGGTAAGGGCAAATATGAGGTAAGGTTTTTTCTTTCCCGCTCCTTTATATTTGTCTACCATTGATATTCCATAAAAAAGGTGTCTTGCGTTTACCATCAGAGTGGTAAGCGCAGTGGTGATAAGTGATGCACCTCCGGTAATGAGTTCTATGGCCACATACTGCATAGATCCCGCATATATGAATACACTCATGGCCACAGCCCATATCAGGCCCAGACCTTTTGTCTCAAGTACTATACCAAACCCGGCTCCCAGAACAATATATCCGGCCATTACAGGTACGGAAGCTATAAATGCTTTTCTGATGTCTTCTCTTCTCACGTTTATTTCTTCTTTCTTCAAGCTCTCCGGCTTTCTCCCGTGGCATAATCTATCTCTATTCCCGGCTGCACATTATAAACAAACACATTAAAGCAGATGCCCTCTCCCGAATCTTCTATGGAGTAAGCTTCCATCTTTACTCCCCGAGCCACAAGATCTCTGCCTTCATATATAGGTGATACGCGATACAGCACATGATTACCGGTATATCTCACGTAATCTGCAACCTGGATTTCGAAGGGCAACATACCTTCAGTGTTCATATATCGAGTTCCCGTAATCAGGTTTCTCTCATTGGCATTTTCTCCTGCCAGCTGATATCCGATAAGGTGGCATCTGTTATAAAGGTACTTATCCTGAATGAGATCATCATATCTGACAGTATGCCATCCCGACGGCTTCACTTCCCTGATACTTTCTCTTTCTTTATCAGGCATCAGCTGCCGGCATAGCATGGCGTATGCCTGACCGCACCTCCCAAGGCTGTCAAGAGGGCTGTATTCCTCAAAAACATCTTTTTCCATATCCTCATCATCAAACTCCGGCATGTTACCGTTGAGAATCACATAAGGCTGCCCGGAATAGGCGGGTATATCCTCTATATCCATATATCTGTCATCATAGCGCTGCCCTCCCGAAACAACCTTTCCAAGACCCAGCGCTATAATAAGCACTGCAGCTGCTGCTGCAAGTTTTCTCACAGTTTTATTTCTCATTCTTCTGCCTCTCTCATAAATGCTTCAACAAGCATTATACATCACATTCAATGCAAAAAGCATCCCGAAATTTATGGGGATGCCTTTTGCATGTGTGATTGATATATTGCAAATGTTAAGAGGACTTCAGTTTTTAAAGAACCTTCTTGAGAAAGTTCTGAGTGCGTTCCTGTTGCGGATGGTCGAAAATCTGCTGTGCTGTACCGCTTTCAACTATGCATCCGTCTGCCATGAAAATGACATCATCAGCAACCTCTCTTGCAAATCCCATCTCGTGTGTAACCACTACCATGGTCATTCCTTCTTCTGCCAGATCCTTCATAACATCAAGAACTTCTCCTACCATCTCAGGGTCCAGTGCCGATGTAGGTTCGTCAAAAAGAAGGATTTCCGGTTCCATTGCCAGGGCTCTGGCTATGGCAACCCTCTGTTTCTGTCCGCCTGAAAGATTTCTCGGATAAACCCCTGCTTTTTCTTCAAGACCTACAAGTTTAAGAAGCTTCAGCGCTTTCTCCTCTGCTTCTTCCTTTGACACGCCTTTTACATGAACAGGAGCCACCGTTATGTTTTCAAGCACGCTTAAATGGCTGAAAAGATTGAAGTTCTGGAAAACCATGGCCATTTTGGTACGCATTTCTCTGAGGTTTTCCTGTGTAACCTGCACTCCGTCAACTTCTACGATTCCCTCGTCAGGAGTCTCCAGCATATTGAGACATCTGAGCAAGGTGCTTTTGCCGGACCCTGAAGGTCCTATTATGCACAGAACTTCACCGTCCTGAACTGTTATGTCAACGCCTTTTACGGCATGCAGGCCATTAAAATGTTTATGTATACCGGTTGCTTTTATCATCTTATTCCGCCTCCTTTGCCATACGCTTTTCCAGAGCTGAAACTCCCTTGGAAAGCGGATATGTCAACATCAGATATACTATTGCGGCGCCTATGTATGCCGGGAATGTCTCAAAGCTGGAAGCATTCCAAAGCTGAGCGCTCCTGAGTATTTCCACAACTCCAACGAAGGAAAGCACCGAGGTCTCCTTTATAAGGGTCACGAACTCGTTTCCGAAAGAAGGAATTACGATTTTAAAAGCCTGAGGAAGTACAATAAGTCTGTTTATCTGTCTTTTGCTCATGCCCAGTGACTGAGCTGCCTCAACCTGACCGGGATCAACAGCCTGAATTCCGCCTCTTATTACCTCTGCCATGTAGGCAGCGCTGTTGAGGCCGCAAACTATCATAGCCGGAATTATCAGGTGCGGCCACTTGAAAGCTATGCCGCTCTGCTGAAGCAGATAAGGAATTCCGTACGCCATTATAAGAGCCTGTACTATCATCGGAGTTCCTCTCACCACTTCAATATATATTTTTGCAATTATCTGCACTATCTTTTTCTCTGATTTTTTCATCAGCGCGAAGCACAATCCCACCAGAGCTCCTACTGCCACGGCGAAAAGGCTTACGCCTATTGTCATCGGTGCGCCTTTAAGAGCAACGATTATTCCCTGCAAATATGGATTCATTTTTTTCTCTCTTTCCTTGATGTAATATTCAATCACTATCGTCGTCTGTCATACAACATGAAAATTATACATCTTATTGTATAAAAATTCAACCCCTTTGTATGTATTTTTTAAAAAACAAAATAGAGGCATCTGCCTCTATTTTTGTGTATATATTTTTAATCACACACTGCGCTCTGTTATTTATGTAAAAAAGTTTAATTACTTGTCTTATTACTATCTCGGCTTTCAATCTTACTATAAATTGAGTGCAATACCATTATACAACTGCAGCCCATACTTATCAAGTTATAAAATTGTCAATAGATGAAAATGTATATCCCTCATTCTTCCATCCCTGAATCAGTTCTTTTAGTATGCGGCTGTTGGTTTTGGAAGTGCTGTGAAGCAGTACTATGGCCCCCGGATGTATTCTCTTGTTAAGAAGATTTATTGCCTCCTGCTCATCAGGCTGATTGTTTTCGTACCAGTCCACATATGCAAGGCTCCAGAAGAATGTGGTGTATCCCAGTTCCTTTGCCTGTTTCAGATTTTCTTCGCTGTATTTTCCCTGGGGAGGGCGGTATGCTTTCTTCATTTCTTCTCCGGTTGCTGCCTTATAACTCTCTTCCAGGTCCTTAAGTTCTTTTTCAAACCGGGATTTTTCAGAAATTGCTGCCATATCAGGATGATGCATGGTATGATTTCCCACCGTATGTCCTTCTTTCACCATTCTCTTTACAAGTTCCGGATTCTCTTCTATATAGTTTCCTACCAGGAAAAATGCTGCCGGCACTTTTTCTTCTTTCAGTACATCGAGAATGGCTTCAGTATATCCGTTTTCGTATCCCGCATCAAAAGTGAGATAAATATTTTTTTCCTTTCCTGCATTTTTATCTATATAATATGCATTGTACTGCTTGAGATATTCTGCTTCCGCGTTTCCTATCGGGGGAGCCTTTTCCTGCTGAAAAGAAAGCCCCCAGTTACACTCGGCAGATGTCTCTGTAATCTGCCCGTCGCCCTGCTGAGGAAGCATGGGCCTTCCGCTGCCGCCTATAACTGCAAAAACCAGAATCCACATGCCTATTCCCGCAGCTGCAGCCGCTGCTGTTCTTATCAACACTTTTCTGCTCATAAAAAATCACCTCATGCCAGCCTATGCGGCTGTGAGGTGATTTATTACATGTTCGTCTTTTCTTTTCAGGCTGTTTTATGCCGCCTGCGCAGTGGTTTTTTTGCTCTTTACTTTTCCTATCACACAGATAAAGATCAGTGCGCCCACAGCAGTAATGACAGTAGATACCAGCAGCATTACCGCAGCTCCCCTTATATCCAGGATCATTCCGCCTACCAGACTTGAGAATATTGACGCCACCGTTGTGACGATGGTATACAGCGCCTGTCCCTTTACGGCTTCGCCTTTATCCATTATCTCATCTATAAAGCTTACCATGGCAGGCAGGAAGATTCCAAAGGCTCCCAGCTGGAACAGTTGAGCAAAGTATACCATTGCAACACTTTTTGCAAGATATGCAAACAATATCTTCAGGGTAAAGCATACAGCACCGAACTGAAGAAGCGTCTTGCAGGAAAACTTCTTGTTCACCTTTGCAAAGAGGAACATCGGAGGTATCTCAAGGAAGGCCATAATGGAAAGGATTCTTCCCATATCTTCACCGTTTCCTCCTACATTCTCAACTATCTGCAGCATAAAGCTGTTGAATATGGCATTGCTGAAAAAGATGCCTGCCACGCCTACATTAACCACAAGAAACAGTTTGTTTCTCTTGATAAACTGCAGCAGATTTATATCTTCTTCAGGTATTACGGCTTCTTCCGGCGCTGTGCATCCGTCAGCAGACTCTGCGCCTCTAAGCTGTGAGCCTTTATTCTCGGCACACGCTTTCTTAAAATGAACACTCACAAGGCAGAGAGTGATAAAAAGCATTACTAGTACCAGTTCTCCTGTTATAGGCAGCACCTGCGTACCGTACTTTTCAGCAAGTGTTCCCAAAAAAGAACACAATATGGAGTAAGCCAGTGAACCCATGGCTCTTGTCACTCCGAAGTTAATGGTATATCCGCTCTCCTCCAGTTTGAAAGCCAGGGAATTAAACAGCGGCTGAAGTGCTGTATGCCATGCTATCATCATCACGAAGACAACAGACAATGCTATAGAAGCCTTCTGCATTATGAAACAGAAAATCATAAGCACTGCTATCAGCGCAGTTACTATCTGTGTTACACCTATAAGGGATATTCTTTTTGATCTGTCGGCAATATCTGCCATAAATGGCTGCATAAACACGGCAACCACGCTCCCAACTGCCAAGATAAGTCCTATTTCCGAATTGGAATAGCCTCGATCCAGCAGAAACGCTGAGGCAAAACTCGTAATGACGGCATAAGCCATCCAGTATGTCGCATGAATTCCGCCATACTCAGCATTCAATATTTTTTTCATTGATTTCTACTTCCGGTCTATAAAAATTTCTTAAGATATTTTAAGGTTCTCACCATTTGTGATACGTAGCTGTTTTCGTTATCGTACCATGCAACGATTCTTACTTCGTATATCTTTGTTCCGCATCTCTGTGCCAGCGTCTGAGTTGCGTCAAAAAGTGAGCCGTATTCCATACCGATGATATCGCTGGATACCAGTTCTTCTTCTGTGTATCCGAAGGATTCATTAGCTGCCGCCTTCATAGCCGCATTGATGCCTTCAACGCTTACGCTTTCGGTCTCATCTTTTAAAGTGGCATCCAGTATGGTTATGGAACCTGTAGGAACAGGAACTCGCTGCGCCGATCCGATAAGCTTTCCATCAAGTTCAGGAATTACAAGCCCTATTGCCTTGGCTGCACCGGTGCTGTTAGGAACAATGTTTATTGCCCCTGCTCTTGCTCTTCTCAGGTCACCTTTTCTGTGCGGTCCGTCCAGCAGCATCTGGTCTCCCGTATATGCGTGTATGGTTGTCATAAAACCTGTACGTATTTCACGATACTGGTTCAGAACTTTTGCCATAGGAGCCAGACAGTTGGTGGTGCATGAAGCCGCTGAAATAATATTGTCATCGGCAGTCAGCGTCTCGTGGTTTGTTCCGTATACTATCGTAGGAAGATCATTTCCGGCAGGTGCTGAAATCAGAACTTTTTTTGCTCCCGCATCTATATGAGCCTGGGACTTTGCCTTTGAAGTAAAGAATCCCGTGCATTCCAGAACGATATCTATACCCAGTTCCTTCCACGGAAGGGCTGCCGGATCTTTTTCTGACAGAACCTTTATTCTCTTTCCGTCAACAGTAATTGACTCATCGTCACTTTCTACAGTATGGCCCTTATATCCTCCCTGAACGCTGTCATATTTCAAAAGATGTGCCAGCATCTTAGGAGCGGTCAGATCATTGATAGCTACAACTTCCATGGAATCATCGGCAAAAATCTGTCTGAAAGCCAGTCTTCCTATTCTTCCGAATCCGTTTATTGCAATTTTAGTCATAAAATCCCTCCTTACCCTTTCTTTCCTTTTATATGGGTCTATATTAGCACTTTGCTCTTTTTTTTGCAACTATATTTGACGGCATCCTGAGCCCTCATAGCTTGAAAATGCGCAAAAAACTGCACCCACTTCCGGACTGTATCATGAAATGCCAATCAGAATCAGGGTGCAGGGCTGTTGTAAAATACGACTGCTGTTTATTTACTTTTCTATTTTAAAAAATGCTGATGCATTATCGTAAAATATCTTCTGGAGGCCTTCTTCGTCCACTCCGCTTACAATAACTTTCTGCATTTCTACGGTAGGATGGTGGAACGGTGTATCCGTACCGAACATTATGCGGTCATGTCCTACGGTCTCGTAAGCCTCTTTTATTTTAGAAGGCATGGGCATTCCGGACATTTCAAGATATATGTTGGAATATTTTCTTGCCATTTTAATGGCGGCATCTATATACACACCATGACCGTGACCCATATGAATCATCATTATTTGAACATCCGGATGACGCTCTGCCAGCAGTCCTATCTGCCATGGCAGGGAATACGGCGGATGTCCGCTGTGAATACATACCGGTATATCCAGTGCCGCAGCCTTTTCCATAACAGGGTCGATGATCTCCGCATCGGCACAGTAAGCATGTCTTAACGGATTAAGTTTGACTGCAGTGAGCCCTTTTTCCACGTAACTTTCCATGGGGTCTACAGTGCTCCGGTTAAGAGGGTTTACATATACGCATCCTACTATTCTTCCGGGATTTCTTTTCATCACATCAAGAGTAAAGTCATTATCCTCACAGCAGAGAACGGTTTTTTCAATGTCATATGTATTCATCTGGTCAATAAGACCTTCCTCTGTGATTCCTACATCTGCCCAACCTCCTATGTATCCGATGTGGGCATGTGCATCTATTATTTTCATTATTCTTCTCCTCTTAATTTGAACAGGCCTTTGGCATATCTGGATAACACGCTTACCAGTATCATAAAGAGAACTATTCCCACTGTCGTCTGGATGGTTACATTAGGCAGGGAAGCAATAGCTACTTTAGAGTCTATCATAACCACTTTTACCAGAGTATAGGCTATTATCTGGAAAATTCCGCCCAGAACCGACCCTGCAAGCTGAAGCTTGCGACTGTCCGGAGCAGTTTTGATAACAGTGCCCATAATCATTGCCATTATAAATTTTATCACCAGTGTAGGCAATATCCATACCGCAGCGCCGGCCAGCAGGTCAGAAAGCGCACCTCCGATGGCTGCCGCTATGGCACCGTTTTTTCTTCCTATCATAACCACTGCCAGAAATATCATGCAGTCTCCCATGTGGCTGTATCCGCTTGTTGCCGGATTTGGAAACTTTATCAGATATGTTGCCACAAATACCAGAGCTGCCATCAGAGCTGTGGTAGCTATTTCTTTTGTTCTGTTGTTTGTCATTATTATGTCCCTCCGTTTGTCTTTTGCATGGCTATTATATCTCAAATCTGTACTTATTTAAATATGCAGTATTTTTTTATTTTATATATACAGTTATGCATTTGTACCGGTAAACCCGGGTCGATTATGAAACAGAGGTTACAGTTTGCAAAAAAAGGCATATACAATTCTCGCCGTCTAATGACTTTATTATCAAAGCAGCTGAGCCTTTATGGCTCAGCTGTTGACATATTTTATCTGCTGTTTTTCTTCCAGTTCGTATATATCCAGAGTATTCGCATTCATGTTGGCCTCTGTCATCTTGACTGCAATTATACGATTGTTGGTATAGGTTTTGTAGTAGTATATTCTCTTGTCGGTATTTATGCAGCAGGAGTATAACGTAAAGTCATCTTCCCCTGCATCAGTGACAGTGCTTCCCTTGGTCATGGCAACAGAATCCAGCACATGGAAGAACTGGCCGACGGCCTCTTCCTCACTTTCTTCTTCAGGTGAATTCCACTTGTTAAAAGCCGCTCTTATAAATCTGGAAGCAGGTCCCGTATCTCCCGGCAAGCCGATGGACCCCATACCGTTGCCGTAACATTGAAGATCAAGCCTGTCGGAAAATCTGTTGTCGGCTGCGCCCGGTTTTACTGCCATGTAATTCTTTATGTTCCACAGATGATAATAGAACGGAGGATTATTGGTCAGAACTCCTATAGAGTTTTCGTATATTTTAAGCCCGTCTGCCATTTGCTCCAGCACAACGCATTTCTTTCCATCACTTATCATCCAGTGAAGCTCCGTAGGGTACATGCCTTCTGCAAAAGGAATATTGGTGATATTAAGGTTTTCAAGCTGCCCTCTTATCTGATCGATGGACTCATATTGCCCCAGAAAGTAAGGGATGAGTTCAAAAGATGCAAGGTTGAGTTTTCCTTCTTCAGAATCCATGTAAACTCCTGTGCCCGGGAAATACAATCCTGCCATGGACAAGCCCTTTTCGTTTGAAGCTTCTGCATAAAGGGGATATTCTCCGGCCACTGAAGCCATTCCTATCAGCGCAAAAGATGTCTTTATCTCGCTTCCGTTTTTTAATCTGAAAGGATAATTCCTCGGTGTAACAGCTACTTTCTGTCCGAATCTGTATTGAAGATCCAGATTGCGTCCGAAATAAAAGTCTTTATTTCTCATTTCAATACATGTGCACATTTTTTTCTCCTTCTTCTGAATATGTTATATATGCGTTATCCGGGGTTTCCGACGAATGTATCTGCACCTTACGGGAGTCAACTGTTTCAAGCCAGTTTCTCAAAAAAATTTCTCCATCTCGCTTCCTTTTTCCATCACTCATAATGTACATCCTTTCAGGATGCCACTGGAGGCCTATCATCGGCAGCGTCTCATGTTCCAGAGCTTCAACAACCTGCATCCTGCCGTTTTTCCATAAAGCAGAAACTTTCAGTCCCGATCCTATTGTCCCCACTCCCTGGTGATGCCTTGTGTTGACTTCTGCATTACTGCCGTAGAGCCGGTACAGAAAGCTTTCTTTTTTTATACACACATCATGAAAATTATCACTTTCCTGATCTTCAGGCGCTTTGTGAAACTCCGAGGTTTCCAGTTCCTGAATCAGCGTACCGCCGAAAAAAACGTTTATAAACTGCATACCCCGGCATATTCCTAGAACGGGGGTTTTTCTTTCAGCTGCCATTTCCATCAGCCTCCATTGAATGCTGTCAAGACTGTCATTGATATCATTTGAACATATGTCCTGCTCTCCCCACAGTTTTGGATTCATATCCTGACTGCTTCCGGGCAATATAAGACCGTCGGCACAGGCGAAATCTTTTTCATTCAGCGAAAGGAAGGGCTTGGCGTCAAGTTTCTTAAGCGCCTCCATGTATGTCTCGTACTTTTCATCCGGCGTTATCCATCCGGCAATCATGATTCTTTTCAATGTTTTGTGGTCCTCTATTCCTTTCTGCATACTTTTTTCAGCTGGTCAAGGGGGATTTCCTCATCCTTGAGAAGCATATTTTCAGAAGTTTTTGCACTGAGTCCTATCTTGATTATGGTTACGTAAGGCATGTTCATTATTTTCCCCGCCTTCATTTTCTGCTTGCCGCTGTATGTATTTTTTGTAAAAGACATACCCGTCACATCGTCTTTGGGTACCATCAGTTCGCTTTCACATTCAGGGCATTTAAAATAGTAATTGTTACTTCCTATCACTTTCCATTCTTCTTTCACAAGCCATCTCGGATGCTCCTCTCCACAGAAAGGACAACTTCCTATTTTTTTATCCGCAAAATCCTGAGGGATATTGCACATTGCTCCCTCTTCCCTGGTGTATTCTCCTGCCATTTTTTCTCCTAATCTGATTTCTGACGTCTTTCTGTCATCATCTGGTTCTTCTCTTTTGAATTATTATACCCGTTTTTCAGTTCATAGTCACTATAAAACGCGTAAAATGTTCTATTGCTGCTTTTTGCAACAAAAACGGAACTGCAGCCCGGCAATGCTTTCAAGCCGCCGCGCTGCAGCTCCGCTATGGTATTTGTATAAGTATGATTAATCTATCCTTCAAACTTTATGGTGCCGGCAGCTGTATCCATCTTGCATACAGCCCCCATAGGAAGAGTCATTATCTTCTGACCGTGCCCTGACTGTATATCGTACATTACGGGTATATTCAGTCCCTCAAGAGCATCTTTTATGCAACAGGTGTAGTCATAATCTTCTGAATCATTTTTTATTTTTGTAAACTGCCCCAGAAGTATTCCGCTGCACTGTTTGAGTTTTCCCGCATTACGCAGGTGATATATCCACTTCTCAATTTTGGTTATTGATTCGCAAACCTCTTCCATGAAGAGAATTCTTCCTTCTGTCTCCACTTCATAAGGAGTTCCTATGCTGGCTGAAAGCAGCGAAAGATTTCCTCCTGTGAGAATTCCTTCTGCCTTTCCCTCTTTAAGAGTTTTTAATTCAACACCTTCCGGGTTTCTGAATTCAAAATTTTCCCGGGAATTTATGGCATTAAAGAAAGCATTTCTTGTTTCCGTATCAAAAGAATCAACCATATTGGAGGATACCATAGGCCCATGGAAAGTGACCAGATCACAGTTCTGCGTAATTGCCAGATGAAGGTTGGTAACATCACTGTATCCCACAAAAATTTTGGGGTTGTTCTTTATGACATCAAAGTTCAGATATTCCATCATCCGGCTGCTGCCGTCTCCTCCTCTGATACAGAATATGGCCTTTATTTCAGAATCGGCAAACATCTTGTTTATCCACTCGGCACGGACGCGTCCGCTTCCGGCCATGTAACCGCCGTAATTCTCTGTCAGATTGTCTGCAGCCTTAACTTTGTAACCCAGTTTTTCTACCGCATCAATGCACTGCGCCCTTCTCTCCCCGGAAATGGGAGAACTTGGACAGATAATGCCTACGGTGTCTCCTTGTTTTAATTTTTCAGGATATCTCATTTTTTATTCCTATTTTAGAACCACATAATATTTACGATCACTGCGGAAGCAATGAGGGATGCCAGGTCGCCCAGCAGGCCTGCAGCGATTGCATGTCTTGTGTTGCTTACTCCTACAGAACCGAAGTATACGGCTACTACATAGAAAGTAGTTTCAGTTGAGCCCAGAGCTACAGATGCGATACGACCTATCTGTGACTGAGTGCCGAAGGTTTCAAGCAGGTCTACCAGCATGCCTTCTGCACCGCCTCCGGAGAATGAACGCATGATTCCCATAGGAAGAACATCTCCCGGGATTCCTATCAGGCTGGTTATTGGATCCAGAATGCTGCACAGCCAGTCCATACCACCGGATGCTCTGAACATACCGATTGCACAAAGCATTGCTGTCAGGTAAGGGATGATCATAACTGCTGTTGAAAAACCTTCTTTGGCTCCTTCTGTAAATACAGAATATACAGGAACCTTTTTACAGATTGCATATAAGCAAACCGCTGCAACGACTACAGGTATCGCCCATATGGAAATTGTTTCTAATACTGCTGTCATTTTCACTTACCTCCTTACCATGATGCTTTTTTATCATCAGAATTAACGGATTTGTAGCCTTCAGGCAGAACGATAGGATTGTCTCCTATATAGTTTTCGTTGATTTCCAGTGTTCCTGCGGCAATTTCCTTTGCAACTGCGTTCTCCCATTTCCAGCCGCCCATCTTCTGGAACAGAATTGTGAAGAATACGCCTGTAACTGTTGAAATAGTTGTTGCAATGATAACAGGTGCAATGATTTCTGCAGCACCGGCAGTCTGCACTCCTGCACGGAGGCTGATTGCAGTGATAGGAATCAGGGTGATGGATGTTGTAGAGATAGCCATCAGCATGCACTGTGCATTAGTTGCGATACTCTTAGTAGGGTTGAGAGTCTGCAGTTCCTGCATAGCCTTAAGTCCAAAAGGTGTTGCTGCGTTTCCTATTCCCAGGATGTTGGCAGCAAAGTACAGCGCCATTGCAGAGTTTGCAGGGTGGTCTGCAGGTACTTCAGGGAATAAAAGTCTCATTGCAGGAGCAATAGCCTTACCCAGCTTTTCGCAAAGTCCGGATCTTTCCATAACCTTCATAAGTCCGCAGAAGAATGCCATGATACCGATGAGACCCAGAGCGATATCAACAGCCGTTGAGGCGAAATCAAAAAGGTTGTTAAGCACGCCTTCCATATTTCCGGTTACACCGCCTGCGATAACCGCAACTACTACGAATGCAACCCAGATATAGTTCATCATAATAAATTTCCTCCCTTTTCTATAAATAGGATATGATAATTGCGCTAAATGCTTCCGACGTCATCCGGCCTTACTTTAAAGTCCTACCCTTCTTTGAGGTAAGGTCGTCTTTGTCGAAAAATTTTAGTCAAACTACATATGCAATGTTATAGAGCAAATATTATGCCAACTTTTCCTTTATTTAAAATCACCTGTTTTAAACAATTTCTTAACAAAGTCAACATATATCTGTTCTGTTTTTGGGACAAAAAATCCCGATTTTAGGAATTATTGTGGTATTCGTGTCATATTCAGCCGCATCCGCAGGGTAAATCGCTCATTTCTGCAAGGCACGTTTTTTGCTTTTTATATTTTCGTATGTTATACTGAATTCTACCGCTTAAAGATGAAATATGTACCGGCACCATATCACCGGGTCAAGGAGACTGATTTTATGAAGAAAATATCATACCGCTACACCAACTCCATGAAGCAGATACTTTTTATCATGGGACTGATTTACTTTTTCCTCAGAATGGTCGTCATGGCTGAAATAATTATTTTCAAAATTCCCGGATATTATGAAAATGTAAATATCCCTCTGACAATTGTATTTTATGCTGTGCTATTTGCCGTTCTCTTCCTTATATTCATGGGATACAAATTTTTTCTCAGTACTTATGATGAAAACTCGGTCACATATTACAACCGCTTTCTCCGCAAGGAAAGAAGTATGCCTTTTTCCCAAGCCAGGCTTGCTGTTTTCGGTTCCCGCGGTGTCAGCTTTTATGCTTCTGAAGACGGAAACGAGACCGGTGAACATCCAATATTCTTTATCCCTTTCTTTAGAGGAGGAATTATAGACGCTATAGAAATCAATGATTTCTTTAAAGATCTCAAAGCCCGTGAAGATATAAAAGTAATAAAAGAATTCTCAGTTCTTCCGGGTTATTCAAAAAAATGGTACATTCTTAAAATTATATATGGTTTTCTTGCCGTAATAGCCCTTGTGCAATGCTCAACACCGCTTTATGTGGTAATAATACTTTTCCAGAATCACTAAGGAGAAAAAAGAATGAAACAATACGGAAACCTCATACGACTGCTGGATCTGGACAGTGACTTTATCATTGACCTAAAATATGCCACCAAGGACAACTTCACCGGAGAAGTGGTCTATGAGTCCAAAGAGTGCTATATAGACGTCAATACAGCCGGGCGGCTCGTGAACGCTAAGAATATGGCAAAAAAAGACGGTTTCAGAATAAAGGTGTGGGACGCATACAGACCCGTAAGCGCCCAGGAAAGATTCTGGGAGCTGCTTCCGGATAACAGATTTGTAGCTTATCCTCCCAATGTATGCAGCATGAAAGAATTCAAAAACTCCCACATGAACGGTCAGTGTGTAGATGTCACTCTGACTGATATGGGAGGTAATGACATACCTATGCCCAGCGGCTTTGATGATTTCACTCCCAAGGCCCGTCTTGACTGCCCTGAAACCACAGGAGATGAGAGAAAAAACGGCGAGTATCTGAGAGATATAATGACCGCTGCAGGCTTTACGCCTTATGAAGGAGAATGGTGGCATTTTTATGACAGGAAAACCGAACCCGTAAAATATTCGGATATCAGTTTTTAGGCTGTTCATCAGGTGAAATGTCATCCCCGGGGTTTAAAGCCTGAGACTCTTTTTCCTGTCTTTTCTTTCTGTTTTTCATCACTCCCTCCATCATACTCTGGCTGGGATTTTTGATGATATAGATGAAGGAAACTATTACTAAAATTATTCCGATTATTGCTTTTATTTTCATGGCTGAATGTCCTTTCCCGGCTTCGGCCGTCGGCCGTGAGCTGTAAGATTATTATATAAAAAATATTATCGCTTATCAAGGAGGTTATAATATGAACGGTCATTTTTCAGTAGTAAACAGACGTGGCATGATTACATCCTGCATCCTGGTAGCTCTGAGCATTCTGTTGTTTTCTCTGAGCCTGTCCAGAAAGCTTGCCGGAGGTTCCATGCTTTGGACTCTGCCGCTGGTTGTATGTATTATCGTCTTTCTACTGTCACTTGTAATAATGCTTTCTGTCCTTACTGCAGGCATCGATGTAAAAGACAGCATGGTAATATTTGCCGATGCCACCGGTCAGGGCGGCAAACAGCCTCAGTTTAAGCTGTCTGACCTTGAAACCATCCAGTTGCATAATGCTGATGGAGCAATCGACAACCCGGAGGAGGACAGCCTTATAGGCGGCAGAATCGTTTTTACTTTAAAAGATGGCACGCAGAAGATATATTACCCTGTATCAATCACCTGTCACCAATACAATAAAGTAAAATCCGGCATCCTTGGTCTTAAAGCCAAAGCAGGCGGTAAATAGTCCGCCTGCTTTTTTATTTTCATAACAGAGCTATTTTCCCAGCACATCTTTCATTACGCGGAGTGCGTTCTTACTGCAAATTTTGTCGATTTCGTCGCCTGTAAAATACTTTTCCATTCTATCCAGGAGAGGTGTGAATCCGCTGTAGTTAACCAATTCTCCGTTGTCATCTATTCCGTCGAAATCCGATCCGAAACCTATGGCTTCTATTCCGGCTTTATCTTTCATGTACAGGAGATGCTTTATTATCTGTTCAAATGTGGCACATTCTGAACCCGTTTCCAAAAATGAACATTCAAAATTCACTCCGGCAATTCCGCCTTTTTCACCTATAGTCTTCAGCTGATCATCCGTAAGATTCCTTCTGTGGTTGCACAATGCTCTTGCACAGGAATGTGATGCAACAAAAGGCTTTTTGCTGTATTTTGCAACATCATAGAATCCTCCTTCAGACATATGAGACACATCAATAATCATTCCCAGACGGTTCATCTCT
The DNA here is from genome assembly GCA_002320005.1 of Firmicutes bacterium UBA1702. Taxonomy (GTDB): domain Bacteria; phylum Bacillota; class Clostridia; order Peptostreptococcales; family Anaerovoracaceae; genus Fimisoma. Next base: position 60,384 of record DCJK01000013.1, on the reverse strand, counting down.
TCCACAACTTCTATTCCGAAAGGTTTAAGCCCCTTTAAATGAACCTCCGGATCGTCACTGCATGGATATCCTACGGAATTTTCAAAGTTCCAGAGCAGAGTCACAAGACGTACTCCCATATCGTAAACTTCCTTTATCCGTTCAATTTTTCCGTCAATAAACACGCCGTCTTCAACAGTCAGGAAAGATGATAAAATGCCCTGCTGCCTGTTTGCTTCCACATCCTCCGCAGAATAAACCGGCCTGATAATACTGCTGTATTTATCCATCTGCGCTTTATAATATCCGTAAATTCCTTTGAGTATGTCATAGGGATCCATGGTTTCCATCTCTCTCCTTGACAGATACATTGCAAAAAATTGCACAAGACTGTCATTTTCTTTAAGCAGTTTAAGGTTGATAGATGTATCACCGTCATAAAAGCTCCTGTCAGGTTTTCTCCATCCCTCAATAAGGGTATCGCAATGCATGTCTGCTATTCTCATATTTTTCCTCCTGTGATATTATATATATAAACCGTAAATATATTAAAGCAAATTTTGTGCCATTCGGTATGATATTTGCATTGTAAAATGGTGAACAAAACAGTTGCTTTCGGAGGTACACTATGACTTATGATATAAATCATCTTAAAGAACTTGTCAATCAGGTATACGATGAGGCTGTGACCTTTCGCCGCAGTCTCCACATGCACCCGGAGCTTTCGGAACATGAGGAAGAAACAGCTGCCGCAATATGCCGCAGGCTGGATTCTCTTGGCATCAGATACTCCTCCGGCATTGCCGGCAACGGAATAAGTGCGGTAATATACGGGAAAAATCCGAATCGCGGTGTGGGCATAAGAGCAGACATGGATGCCCTGCCCCTGACAGAAAAAACCGATGTCCCATTTAAATCAGTAAACCCCGGAGTTATGCACGCCTGCGGTCACGATATTCATACCGCCATACTTCTGGGAACCGCCCAGGTTCTCAACCAGATGAGAGACTGTCTGCCGGGATCAGTTCGTCTCTTTTTTCAGCCCTCAGAAGAGACCATAGGTGGTGCAAAACAGATGATAGAGGCAGGATGCCTGGAAGCTCCCCGCATCGATAGTGTTATAGGGCTTCACGTTGACACAGATATCGATGCAGGAGATGTGGAGTTTATCCCCGGCCATATGAATGCCGCTTCTACGGAATTTTCTGTAACGGTTAAAGGAAAGTCCTGCCACGGAGCCCACCCTACAGACGGCATTGATGCTCTGCTGCCGGCATGTTCCATGGTAACCGGTCTTCAGTCCGTAATCACACGGCGTATGTCACCTGTGGACCCCGTTCTTATTACAGTAGGCAGATTTATCAGCGGCACCAAAGGAAACATCATTTCCGGTGAAGCCGAATTTTCCGGAATAATCCGTGTCCTCGACATGAAAAATATGCCTCCGGCAAAGAAATACATTTCCGATATGTGCACCTCGACCGCAGAAGCATATGGCGCCACATGTGTGGTTAATTTCAGGGACAGCTATCCCTCCCTTGAAAATGATGCTGTTCTTTTGTCCTGGGTAAAGGATGCCTTTAGTCAGGTTCTGGGCAAAGACCATATAAAGATAAATGAAAAGCCAAGTCTCGGCGCAGATGATTTTTCATATTTCTGTCATCAAAGCAGAGGCCTTTATTACAATATTGGTGCACGCCGTCCGGGAGAAACCCGACCTTTCCCAATTCACAGCGACCGCTTTAATCCTGATGAAGAATGCATACGCACAGGAATTATCACCGAAACCGCAGCGGTTTTAAAAATTCTTCAGGAGGAAAGTAAAACATGGTAAATGAAAAATATACGGAAGATTCAAACACACAGGAGCTTCTCAGAGATACAAGAGTGGAAATAGACCTCGATAAAATCGCTTATAATATGAACAGCATCTGCAAAATGGTCGGTCCCGATGTGGCCGTAATGGCCGTTATAAAAGCCAACGGATACGGACATGGCTCCTGTGCCATAGCTCCCGTCCTTCTGGAAAACGGAGCCGCTTACCTGGCTGTAGCCACATTGACAGAGGCTCTTGAGCTGAAAGATTGTAATCCCCAATGGCCTGTATTTATAATGGGGCACACACCTGACCGCCTTTTACACCATATAGTTGAAAGAGATATCACTCAGACTGTTTTTTCTTTGGAACAAGCCCAAATATTAAATCAGGCCGCCGCTGCAGCAGGAAAGAAAGCCAGAGTTCATATAAAAGTGGATACAGGCTTCCATCGACTTGGAAAATCTCCTTCTCCGGAGTTTGCTGAAGAAATATGCCGTATCTATAGTCTTCCTGCCATCGATGTCGAAGGAATTTTCAGCCATCTTGCTTTGGCCGGTGACAAAGAAAATCAAGAGCAGTTCCACTCTTTCTCTAAATTTGTCTCTCTGCTGGAGTCCCGTGGATGCTGCTTCAAATATAAACATGTGGCAGACAGTATTGCCTGCGTGGACTTCCCCGAATATCGCCTCAACATGATACGTCCCGGTGCTCTTATATACGGCATGGCAGGATATCACAAAGGATTTCTTCCTGTTGAGCAGGTCTTGATTTTTAAAACCGCCATATCGCAGATTCATCATGTCCCCGCAGGGGAGGGTGTCAGCTATGATTATATGTGGAAATCACAGCGAGACAGCCTGATTGCCACATTGCCTTTCGGGTACGCCGACGGCTACCCGCGTAATCTGCGTGATAAAGGATATGTAATCATCAAAGGTGTAAAGGCACCTATCGTAGGTGTGATCTGTATGGATCAATGCATGGCTGATGTAACTGATGTGCCTGACGTTAAGCAGGGAATGGAGGCAATAATATACGGCAGCGGCAAAGATGGTTCTATGACCATCGCCGAAGCTGCCTCTCTTGCAGAAACAAACAAAAACGACATCATCGCCCGCATTGCCGCCCGCCCTCCGAGGATTTACAAAAAAAGTCTGTGATATTGCTCCTTGGTCTTATATAAATGTAAAAACCCGCATAACTGAGCTAATGCGGGTTTTTGTTGAGTCATCTTTTATGGTTCTTATGTGATTATATGATTAAACATCATTTCTTGCCATATCTTCCAGGGTTTCACGCTTTACTGCCACATAGTCCTCATTACCGCCTCTGAGCATCACGATAGGCGGTCTTGGAAGTTTGTTATAATTGGAAGCCATGGAGTAATTGTATGCTCCTGTTGTGCATACTGCAATAATATCATAGCGGCCTATGCTTGACGGCATCATCACATGCTCCTGTATGATATCTCCTGATTCGCAGCAACGTCCCACTACCGAGCACTCGAAGTCGCGCTTTTCGTCCATCTTGTTTGCAGGCAGGCATGTATATGATGAGCCGTATAGGGCAAATCTCGGGTTATCAGGCATTCCTCCATCCACAGACACATAGTTCTTGTATCCCGGAATTATCTTTACTGTTCCTGCCGTATATAAAGTCATACCTGCATCAGCCACAATGCTTCTGCCCGGTTCCATGTGAATTTCAGGAACTTCCAGACCGAATTTTGCGCAAGCAGCCTTTACTGCCTCTGCAACCTGACCTACTTTTTCTTCTATGTCAAACTCCGGATCTTCTTCTACATAGCGAACTCCGTACCCACCGCCCAAATCTATGGTCTTTGCGGTAAAACCAAGTTTATCTCTCATCTTTGCGGAAAATTCCAGCATTACTTCCGCTGCTCTCTCGAAAATATCCTCTCCAAACACCTGAGAACCGACATGGCAGTGATATCCCTCCAGCAAAATATGTTCCTGCTTAAGCGTGAATTCCACGATTTCATCTGCTTGTCCTGTCTCTATAGGAGTTCCAAACTTGGAATCCACCTTTCCTGTGGCGATGGCTTCGTAAGTATGTGGATCAATTCCCGGTGTCAGCCTGAGGCTGAGCCTCTGGGTGATGCCTCTGCGTGCAGCTTCTGCTTCTACTGCCTTAACTTCTTCTATGTTATCTGCAACAAAACATCCTATACCGTTTTCCATAGCATAGGCAATATCCTCATCCGTTTTGTTGTTGCTGTGAAAATACGCATTGGAGAGATCATATCCTGCCTTCAGCGCGACATAAATTTCACCTGAAGAGACCACATCAATGCCCATGTTTTCCTCACGCATTATCTCATATATACGCTTAAAACAGTTGGCCTTTGATGCATAAAGGGGTTTGGCATTGTCACCGAAATATTTTTTAAAAGCGTTCTTGTATATCCTGCATTTCTCACGAATTTTGTCTTCATCCAGAAGGTACAGCGGGGTTCCGTACTTCTTGGCCAGTTCCACAGTATTTTGACCGGCAAAATGAAGTATCCCGTCTTTAGCAGTTATGTTATCGCAAATCATTTTGTTGTTTCCTTTCATACGCATATAGTTATCGTAGTGCATAAGTATTTACATAGCAAGAACAATGCCAACTGCAGAGATTTACTTTCACTTTTTTAAACAAAAAAGAGCATTGATTTTTCAATGCTCTTTTTATCCTTTGCTGATGGAAATTCATCTTTTCATCATCCATCGCTGCAGTCAATTCTGTTTTTAGGATTTTGAATCCCGAAAATAGGACAATTCTTTATTTTGCACCTATTTCGTATTTTTTCAGCTTTTCATAAAAAACGGTTCGTGAAAGTCCAAGTTCTTCCATGGTTTTCTTACGGTCATCGTTGTTTTTAAAGAGCATTTCTTCTATTATCTTTTTCTCTTCTGTTTCAAGTCGCTCCTTAAGCGTTGCGTTAATCCGCGCTTCCGGTTTAATCATCAGGTTCTCAGAATAAATCGTTTTTCCCTCACATACTATTATTGCTCTCTCGATTATATTTTCAAGTTCTCTCACATTTCCCGGCCAGTCATAACCCGTAATCATATCCAGCGCTTCCTCTGAAAACTGTTTTGTTTCCATATCATATTTACGGCAGAGTTCTTCAAGAACAGAATTGGCCAGTATGTAAAGATCTCTTTTTCTCTCGCGAAGGGCAGGAATATGAATAGGGAAAACATTTATTCTGTAGTATAGATCCTGACGGAATCTGCCCTGTCTTACCTCTTCCTCCAGGTCACAGTTTGTTGCGGTAATCACCCTTACATCCACATCGACAGGAGTGGTTGATCCTACCCGGTAAATTCTCTTGTTCTGAAGTACATAGAGAAGTTTGACCTGAATTTCCGGAGGTATTTCACCTATTTCGTCAAGAAAGATGGTTCCTCCGTTAGCTTTCTCGAAAAAACCTATCCGTCCTCCCGGGTCCGCGCCCGTGAAAGCTCTGGGTGCGTATCCAAAAAGCTCACTTTCTATAAGGGAAGGGGCAATTGCGTTGCATACCACTTCTACGAAAGGGGCCTTTGGATTGCTGCTGTTATGTATTTCCCTTGCCAACTTGCTCTTTCCGGTTCCGCTCTCGCCTGTTATTATAACATTAAACTTGGTCTTGGATGCTTTATATGCCAGTTGCTTTACCTTCTCCATTGCCGGCGAGTTTCCGATGAATCCGTCAAAAAATTTTGTGCCTCCGTCCTCCGGCATGAAAGTCTTTTTCTTCGCTCTCTTTTCTACTTCCGCGGTGAGAAGGTTGGTCTGCCATGATGTATTCTCTGCAGTATCGTTATCCTGCACAAGTATGTACACGCCATCCTCTGAACAGTTTTTCTTTATACGAATCAGATGACAGTATATCATACGACGATATAGTTCATAGATGCCTTCTCGATGAACTCCGTCTTCTTCTTTCATGAGTTGGCTTACAGCATCCAGGAATTCTTTCCCTTCCAGAACGTCTTCCGCCTGCATTCCCACAGTCGGAACCAGTTCATTCACCTGGCTCTGAGTATTTTTTCCGGCAAAGTTTCTTCCTCTCAGCAGTTCACCTGCCTCTTCTCCTCTGTATCCATATCCTTTTTCCTGAAAAAATTTCACATTTCCTGTGAGCCCGTCAATCACAACCATATATCCTATACTTTCAAGATAGTTCATGTGGTATTCTTTGCCGTTTATTTTTACGCTCATCCGGCGGTCTTCAAAGTCAATAGCTGCTTCAATGCTGAACCCCAGATATCTGTGCATAAGTTCTATTCTGCTGTCGGGAATATATTCGCTGAAAGTTTTATACACGGGCTGGATTTTTTTATTGTTATATACTCCTATAGCAAGAATCGCACTGCCTTCTTTTATTTCGCTGCTGTGAATATTCAGAATCTTCAGGTCTTCCGGCGCGAGCTTGTCATCATTGCCCAAATCATTGTCCAGCAGGATGACTATATCACCATCGGTCAGTTTGCCTTCCGGATGGCTTTCTCCTGTAGGAAGAGTCACACCCATCATTTCTTTGGCCATAGGGCTGTAGTCACCTATACGGCCGTCCTCTGCCACAAAAATCATACCATAGTTCAGACTCTCGGCAGCTGTTCTTATAATATCTGTCATAATGTCTCTGGATGGTGCCATGTTTCCTCCTCCATATTTTTATTTTCACAATAAGTATACCGCTTTTGGAATCCTTTAACAAGAAGCAAACTTCTGTAAAAACACAGGAGGCATATTTCAATGCCCCCTGTGCTTTTCTTTTTTCTTCTGCTGTCTGAGTTCAAACCGGCGTCTGGCCTCTTCTTCCTTCATATGTCGGCTTCTGTCCTTGCGCTCCTGTTTGTTTTCTTCCTGCTGCAGTTTAAGAGCCTGCTGAGATCTTGTTCCCGTTCCGGTGCTTTCCATGCATCTCCTAGCCTCGCGCTGCGCTCTTTTAGGATTCTTAGGTGTTTCCTTTACAGCAGACGTCACTGCCGGACTGAATTTCAGCGTATAATAGTTTTTGGAAACAAAAGCGTATACATCCTGAGCTTTTGGTTCAGCTCCGAAGGTCACTTTGGAAGCGGAAAGTTTTCCGCCTTCCTCGCGCTCAAAAACTCCTACCCAGAAAGGATCCTGAAAATACACTGTCGGTCTGCCCGTTATATTGCCCATGGCAATCCCTCCATTAGTGTTGATTCAGCAAAGAACGGACAACCCGGGAGGGGCAGGTTACTTACCCCGCATGCAGCATGAAATTTTTCTGTTTTGCCTGATGCGGGACGGCCGGGCTACCTACCGGCTCTGGCATGGTCAAAAGGCAATGCGTTGCGTTTTTATCTCTGCAGTTTGATTATATAACAATATAAGGTCTATAAAAAGAACCTGATCAAAAAATTTAAAATTTAACTTCAAAAATTATTTCGCTTATATTTTCTTTTAGCGCCTGCTTTTCCATAGATGAGTTTTTCTTTGAGTTCATTAATCACACATGACTAAAGTACGTCCCTATCATCACTCCGCACCAGTTTGGCCACGCATTCACAACTTGACGTCCACGGAAACATATCTACGGGCGTGGCTTCTTCAAGATAATAACCTCTTTGTGACATATAGCTTATATCCCGGGCCATGGTGGCCGGGTCGCATGACACATATATAATCTTTTCAGGTGCAGCTTCTGAAACAGTCTCCAGCAGCCGCCGGTCACAGCCTGCTCGCGGCGGATCGAGAATCACCACATCTGCCCCCCGGGCTTCCGTTAGTTCAGAAAGCTTTTCTTCTGCTTTTCCGCATACATACACGGCATTGACAATTCCATTGATTACCGCATTTCTGCTGGCGTCAACTACCGCCTCTTTTACTGATTCTATGCCTATGACCTTTCCGCATCCGCCCTTCTTCCGCATATAGTCGGCACAGAAAAGACCAATGGTTCCCACGCCGCAGTAAAGGTCAAGAATCGTTTCGTTGCCGGACAGATCGGCATATTCCAGCACCTTACCATACAGTTTTTTCATCTGTACAGGATTCACCTGATAAAATGACATGGGTGAAATCTCAAATTCCAGGTCTCCGGTTTTCTCAATTATAGTAGACTTTCCGGCAAGGGTTATGCATTCCTTTCCCATGATCTCAGAGCCCTTCTGAGTGTTGACATTTACAATAACGCTTTCAAGATTGAACTCTATACCTGCAAAGGGTCCTTCTTCATATACCGGTACGTTGTATATGGCATCATCCAGCATTTCCACAAGCTTGGCAGCATTGGGTATTCCTTTTCCGTTTATCACCAGAATCACCATCACCTGACCCGTTCCAAAGGCTGTCTTCACTATCATGTGGCGCATAAGACCCTTTTCCCAGCGTGGATCATAGGATGTGATATTATCTTCCTCCATAAAACGCCGCAGAGCCTCTGCCGCCGCCATGGCGGGCTCCGACTGCAGCATACAGTCGCGGCAATCTACAACACTGTGACTTTTTGCCTGATAAAAGCCTATCCTTGGTTCATGGACAGGTACCATTATGCCTCCCTTTTTGGTTATGAGTCCTCCTGTGCTGACAGGCATTGAAGCCTTGTTTCTGTACCTTAGGGGTTCATCCATTCCTATGACCGGAGCCACCGCCGGCTGGTCTATACCGCCTATCCTGATAAGCTTATCCCTTATCTGGCGCCTTTTAATTTGAAGCTGAGTGCTATAATCCGTCTCCTGATATATACATCCGCCGCATTCTCGGTAATATGGGCACAGAGCCTCCTGTCTTGCGGGAGAGGGCACGGTGATTTCAACCGGTTCGGCGAAAGCATAATTCTTTTTTACCTTAGTCACCCTTACAGATACCTCGTCACCCACAACCACATCACGGACGAATACGGCAAATCCCTGAACTTTGCCTATTCCACGTCCCTCTGTTGAAATATCTTCTATCTTAAGACTGACTATATCACCTTTGTTCATACTTCCTCCTGATTTTTTCATAATCTTCTAAAGTGTTTATGTTAAGCGTTTTATATTTTTCTGTCATTACCGTTTCAAACCCTGCTGCCGCCAGAATGGATCTCATTTTCAGATTTCCTTTCCTCAGCTCTCGTTTCATGAGATCAAGGCACGATACAGGATATATACCTATGAGGGGCTCCATGCCTTCACAGGTACGGGCTACTACCGGAACAGGCTCTGACATGGAAATTGCCTTCTCTGCCAGCTTTAAGGCCAGTGCGCTGTCAACAAAAGGCGTATCACAGGGAATCGTAACCAGCCAACTGCTTTTGCAGATGCTGAGTGCGGTTGCAATGCCTGCCGCAGGTCCTTTTCCGGCAAATTCCTCCATGTCCTCTACAGTCACAAAACCTTCCGGTGCTGCAGTCTGTCTTCTTGAAGAGAAAATTCTTTCATTAAAACCGTCCATGCCTGCAGCAATCCTCTGAACAAAAGTCATTTCGCCCAAAGTCATCTCTGATTTTTCTCTTCCCATACGGCGTGACATTCCTCCCGCCAAAATGAGCAAACCTATGGAATTTTCGAAAAAAAACCTGTTTGTCATAGCTTTTTTGCCTCCGGCTGTTGTATAATCACAGTGTAACAGAAAATTACTTTGTTTTCAATCAGGTCCTTAATATGCATCAGAGAGGTGGCAAAATTGAAAAAAACAGGATTTCAGTATAACATGAACACATGTCTGGCCTGCGGCTCATGCCAGCTGGCCTGTAAAAATGTTCATGAACTCAAGACAGGTGAATTTTATCGCCGTGTGGATATCATAGACGGATTTCCATATTCAGGAAGCTGCAACCATTGCAGCGAAGCAGCTTGCGTCAGAGCATGTCCTACGGGAGCCATGTATAAGGCCGAAGATGGCACCACACGCCACGATGACGGCAAGTGTATAGGATGCGGTTCATGTATGTGGAACTGCCCTTATGGTGCTGTGTCTTTCAGCAAGACAAAGGGAGTAACCCAGAAATGCGACTCCTGCTTTGAGCGCAGAGAAAATGGGCTTAATCCCGCATGTGTGGATGCATGTCCTACCTGCAGCCTCAGCTTCACCTGTCTGGAAGAAACCATGGCTGATGTGCCTTTCCTCCCGGCTTCTTCAAAGACGAAGCCTTCCCTCAATATCTTACCTTCCAGAAAAATGAAGGAGGTAAACCGCCATGAGTAAAAGATATATCATCGTGGGTTCCGGAATTGCAGGACTGTCCGCAGCTCGTGCAATACGAGAAGACGACAGTAATGGTCAAATAATCATGTTCAGCGCAGAAGACAACCTGCCTTATTCAAGACCCATGCTTACAAAGGCTCCTTTTATAAGCTTCAATCCGGATGACTGGACCCTTTACGATGAGGACTGGTTCATGGAAAACAAAATAGAGCTTCGCCTGGGTGAACCTGTCACTAAAGTCGATACGGAATCAAAAGTCGTAACCACATCGGAAGGCTCTTGTTCCTATGACAAGCTTATAATAGCTTCCGGTGCTGAATCTTTTGTGCCTCCTTTCAATGGACGCGACAAAAAAGGCATCTTTACCATAAGAAGAACGGAAGACATAATCAGCATAAAAAAAGCTTACCACTCTCACACCCGTGCCGTAGTAATCGGAGGCGGTGTTATAGGCCTTGAAGCCGCAGTGGAACTTGCCCGCTACGGTGCATCCGTTACGGTTCTCGAATCTATGCCTTACCTGATGACAAGGCAGATTGACAATGAAATTTCAGACATTATATGTGTAAAGCTGGGTGAACTGGGAATGGAGGTTCATACCGGCGTTCAGATAAGCTCGCTAGACGGTGATACATGGGTCGAAAGTGTTTCACTGGCAGATGGAAGGATCTTTCCCTGCGACTTTGTCGTAGTGGCCTGTGGTGTAAGAGCTGTCACTTCAATGCTTCCTGATACTATAGATGTTCCCAGAGCCATCGCAATAGATGATCACTGCAGAACTTCTGCCGAAGATGTATATGCAGCAGGAGACTGTGCTCAGTATAACGGCGTCAACTATGCGCTGTGGTCACAGGGACTTATGCAAGGATATACTGCCGGTAAAAATGCTGCCGGAGGGGATGTGACAGTAGGCAAAACCGACACCTCTCTGGTTATGAACAGCCTCGAAATGAGCCTCTTTGCTCTGGGCGACCTAGGTAAAAATCCTGATGCGGAGTACACAATCCGATACCGTTCCTCCAAAGATTCACCGGATGCATTTCTCGTCAACCCTCCTCAGGGAGAATTTTTCGAGAAGCGCTACATATCCCATGGCAAAGTAGTAGGCGCCGCCATTGTGGGAAATCTTTCCGGCATGCAGGAACTTAAAGATAAAATCAATAACGAGGAGGAGACAGAATGATGAAAAACCGTTATTTAAACTATCATGGTCTCAGGCTGTTTTTTCAGAGTCTCGATGACTTCTCCGCTTTCTGCAGAAAAGCAAATGTGAATTTCTCCATGGGTTCTTCCCTTTACAGCGACCTTTTTTACGGTACCGACAGCGAAATCTATGTGCCTCTTTGGGCTTCTGTAGCCAAAACAGGAGAGGACGTGCTGCTGAATCATATCACGTTAAATGTCATCAGATTTTATAAGTCATATGGTTATGAACCTGTCCATATGGACGGAAATCCTGCAGACTTTGCAGGAGAGCAGCTGAGATTTGCAGAATACATTTCGGCCTGCGCTTTAAACGGCTCCATGGATCTTCCAGAAGCCGAGAAGGTTCTCTGCGAATTCGAGAATGAATTTCTTGCTGACACTCTGCATATGATTCAGAGAGCCATATGCCGATATTCAGATGATACTTCTGTGCTTTTTATTTCAAAGCTCATGGATTCAGTTATCTCCGGAAACTATTTCCCATGGGATGCAGACCCTATGGAATGTGACAGCTATAACACCCGAAAGCATTCTGCAATTCCTCAGGAAGAACCTCATACGGTAAGCATCGCCAGCAACTCAGACTGCGGAAGCAAGTGTAAGCTTCTGGCTACGGTATGCGAAGGGTGTCTTCTGGAAATCAATCCCGACACCGACGGCTGTGCCATCAGATTTACCGGCTGCCCGCGAGGCAGAGCCTACGGACACACTTTCCTTACATCAAAACGCCTGCGTTATCCTATGGAACGGACAGGAGAACGCGGTGAAGGAAAATTCCGCAGGATATCCTGGGAAGATGCTGTCAGAAAGGTTGCTGATATAACTTCTGAATCCGGACGCAAATACGGTCCCGGTTCTCGCTTCGTCATCAATGCGGCAGGAGTTTCCGCTGCAATCCGCGGCGACCGCTTCATGAAAAACCTTCTGGCACTGGACGGAGGCTATCTGGACTACTACAACTACTACAGTGCAGCCTGTGCCCTGTATATAAATCCATATATATATGGCAAGGTTCTTGCCGGTAATCACGAATCAACCTATACTGATTCGCAGCTGATCATTCTCTGGGGCTTTAATCCGGCCTCCTGTCACTTCGGTCTTAACCCTAAGGAATATTTTATGCGAGCCAAAGGAAACGGCGCGCAGATAATAGTAATAGACCCGAGAATGAGTGACTCAGCCATAACTATGGCTGACAAATGGATACCTATACGTCCATCCTCTGACACCGCTCTCATAGATGCCATGGCCTATGTGATATGGGATGAGGGACTTGAAGACCGGGAGTTCATGGATAGATTCTGCATCGGATTTGATGAAGATCACATGCCGGAAGGAGTACCTTACGGAGAAAGCTATCACAGCCATGTTTTTGGAATTAAAGACGGCATAAAGAAGACTCCGGAGTGGGCACAGCCTATAACCGGAATACCTGCCGAAACAATCAGAGAACTGGCAAGACTTTATGCCACTGCCAAGCCGGCTGCCCTCCTCCCGGGATTTGCACCTCAGCGCACCATGGTAGGTGAACAGGCCTGCCGCGGATTCATAGCGCTGGCATGTATGACAGGAAATGTCGGTGTTTCAGGCGGCAGCACCGGAGTTCCGGGGCTCAAGGAAGGCCACGATTGTCCCGGCATGAGCCTCTATCCTAATCCTTATCCGGGAAAGATTCCTGTTTTCCAGTGGACAAGAGCCATCGACGCTCCTGAAACCATAGATCCGGTTCATCGCGGACTTAAGGGAGTTGACCGGCTTGAAAGCGGCATCAAGGTTATATACAGCCTGGCCAGCGGCATAATTATAAACCAGCACTCCAATATCAATGACACTCGGCGCATACTTCAGACTCCCGGAAAGCTGGACGCTCTGATTCTTTCTGATTTGTTTATGACTCCCAGCGCCAAATTCGCGGATCTGCTGCTGCCTGCAGTCTCATTCTTTGAAATGGATAATATACCTGGCACCTGGACAGCAGAAGACTATCTTCTGTATAATCATCAGATTACAGAACCCCTCTTCGGATGCCGGTTTGAGTATGACTGGATACGTGAGGTCGCTGATATTATGGGGCTTAAGGAGAGTTTTGATGCAGGTCATGACGGCAGAGATGCATGGCTGCGCTATGTTTACGATCAGTGCCGCCTCAGCGAAACAGAACTGCCGGATTACGACACCTTCAGGGAAAATTCATGCCATGTGTTCAAAAACAACTATCCTCGCGTGAACTTCCTGGAAAATATTCGTGACGGAGTGCCTTTTGACACGCCTTCAGGCAAAATAGAAATTTTCTCTAAAACCCTTTATGACATGGGCCGGAAAGATATCCCCGGAGCTCCGGGACACATATACTGTCCAGAAGGTCCTGAAGATCCCCTGCAGAAGAAATATCCTCTGCAGCTTATCGCTTATCACACCAAACGCCGCTGTCATTCACAGCATAACGAAAATCCTCTTCTTGAAGAACTGGATCCTTCGAGAATATGGATAAGTACCGAAGACGCCCGTGAACGGGGAATCAATGACGGAGATATTGCAGAAGTATTTAACGACCGCGGCATAATAAGACTTCCTGCAAAGGTGACAGACAGAATTTACCGTGGAGTCGTTGCTGTCAGCGAAGGCGGATGGTATAAAGAAGCTTCTGACGGAGCTGACATCGGAGGCTGCATAAATACCCTTACCATGAGCGATAAGGCAACTCCTCTTGCCAACGGCAACCCTCAGCACACCAATCTTGCTGATGTAAGAAAATACGAGGTGAAAAATGAAAGTAATTGATCTGACTCATACTATCAGAGAGGGCATGCCTGTTTATCCGGGAACGGAACCTCCGGAATTCAATCCTGCCAACAGCTACGAAAAAGACGGTTTCAGGGAAACCCGCATATCCATGTTCACACATACAGGGACTCACATGGATCCTCCCGCACATATTTTTGCAGGGAGAACAACTCTCGATGAATTTCCTCCCCAACAGTTCATAGGCAAAGCTCTGGTTATTGACTGCCGCCACCTGAAGGAAGGAGATTCCATTAAACTGGAACTTCTGTCAGAATATGGAGACAAATCCCATCAGGCGGATTTCCTGCTGTTCAATCTGGGCTGGGATAAACGGTGGGGCACCGAAAGCTACTTTGGTGATTACCCATGTATCGACGATAGGCTTCTGGAATACATAATTTCAGGCGATTATAAGGGCATAGGTTTTGATGTCATCGGGCTTGATCCCATTGCTGATGAAAACCTGACACGGCACAAAAAACTGTTTGAAAAGACAGATATTCTAAACATAGAGAATCTGACAAACCTTGAGCAGTGCGGCAGTGAGTTATTCTGGTTTGGATGCTTCCCTCTGAAATTGGAAAATTGTGACGGTTCTCCTATAAGAGCCATGGCCTGGTTTGAGTAAATACGCTTCTCAGTCCGACAGACGGAAAATTTAATCCCTATAATAAATGTTGGGGCGGATGATGAATAATCATCCGGCTCAACATTTTTTAGTGAATAAAATTCGATACCATTCCCAAGGCTCAGCTGCAATTAAATTGCAGCGTGGGTCGGCGGCAGTTGATGCAGAACCGATATTTTACGGAAAAATAAAAAGACCCGCCCTTTGCAGGTCATACGGCGCTGCCGGGAAGGTCTTTCTGTTATGGTTGATTTTATGCACTAAGCTTAGCCGCAGCTTCTGCTCCTGTCATTCCGATTTTCACTCCCAGAGCTTCTGCTTCAGGTGTAACGCCTTTGACCGGATTTGCCAGAATCTCCTCAAAGCTTGCGCCGCCTACTACAGCCGCGGCATCTCCGAACTTCTCAGCAGCAGGCTGATTCAGGTATCCGCACATTATGTATCCCTTCTTGCATAACAATATCAGCATGTTTGGATGTCCATCTCCGCCCGGAGCCTGTATCATTATTCCCTGCACCGCTTTGCCATTTACTTCTAAAGCTTCTGATTTTACCATCTTTGTGTCCTCCTTCAATGAAATATTCTGACGATGCTTTGTTTTATAAAGCCGCAATCCCTTTTATTTTATAAATGTCCCCATTATGTTTCTGGCAAGAGAAGCACCTACGTTTCCTCCCAGCTTTTTGCCAAAACTACCGCCTATGAATTTGCCTACCATATTTCCCAGTTCTCTGCCTATGGTCCCTGCCGCAGAAGAAGCCACCTGCTTACGGCGATTTTTGGCTTCTCTTTCAGCTCTTTCCTCCTCCTTCTGGCGTTTCCTTTCTTCCGCTTGGCGAGCTTTCTCTTCTTCCTTATCTGCTGCCGCCTGTTCCTTTGCTGCTGCCGCCGCCTGGGCATCCTGTTCCTTACGGAGGTCTTCCTCTTTTGCCATACGCTGGAAAAACTCGTAAGCAGAATCTCTGTCAACTCCCTGCTGATATTTCAGGTAAAGATTGTTCATCATGATTTCTTTTTGTTTTTCCTCGTCACTGATGGGCCCCATAAGAGACCGAGGAGGCAGGACCTTGCACTTTTTAACTATTCCCGGTACACCCTTTTCATCCAGCACCGACATTATTGCCTCTCCTGTTCCCAGGTTCGTCAGCACTTCATAGGTGTCGAATTCAGGATTGGTTCTGAATGATGCTGCAACGGCCCTTGTGGCCTTTTCCTCTGCCGGGGTGTAGGCACGTAGTGCGTGCTGTATCTTGTTTCCCAGCTGCCCCAGTATTTCGTCCGGTATATCTTTCGGTGACTGAGTGATAAAATAAACACCTACTCCTTTTGAACGGATAAGCTTTACAACCTGCTCGATTTTATTGCGCAGCGCTTTGGAAATATCTTTAAAAAGGAGATGCGCCTCATCAAAGAAGAATACCATCCTCGGTTTATCCATGTCACCGACTTCAGGCAATGTTTCAAACAGTTCTGAAAGCAGCCACAGCAAGAAGGTGGAATATAGAGTTGTATCATGCACCAGCTGGCGACAGTCCAGGATATTTATAGGCCCTTTTCCGCCGCTGCCTCCAAAGAACCAGTCTGACAGATTCAGTGCAGGCTCAGCAAAAAAGTCCTCTCCTCCCTGCGCTTCAAGAGCCACCACGTTGCGAAGAATAGCTGCAACACTTTGTTTTGAGATATTTCCATACTCCATGGAAAATTCATCGTTATGCTCTGCAACATACTGGAGCATTGATTTAAGATCCTTTGTATCTATCAGCAGAAGATTCCTGTCATCGGCTATTTTAAACACAACCGTAAGGATATCTGCCTGTGTATCGTTAAGGTCCATAAGCTTGGCAAGAAGTACCGGTCCCATTTCGGAAATCGTAGTTCTTGCCGGAACACCCATTTTGCCGTAAATATCCCAGAAAACCGACGGATACGCCTGATAGCTGAAGCCGCATCTGTCCAGGCCGAATTTGTTTATCCTCTTCTGCATATCCTCGCTGTCTGCCCCGGGACGGCACATTCCGGAAAGATCTCCTTTTATGTCTGCCAGGAAAACAGGAACGCCTTCATCACTGAAAGATTCTGCCAGCACCTTTAAGGTTATTGTCTTACCGGTACCTGTGGCTCCGGCAATAAGACCGTGACGGTTAGCCATTTTAGGCTCGATGCACACTTTTTCACCGTCTGCATCGCCGATCCATATTTTATTATCGTAAAACATCGGGATACCTCCTGCATTTTCTTTGAATATATTTTACACGCTTTCCATGCGCTTTTCAAATCCTTTTATACCTGCTGCGACATTTTATGATTCTCTTTTCATTTATTTCCTTAAATAAAAGAGACGGGCGTTTTTGCCCGTCTCTATATTCATTACAGAGCTATCTCAAACTATACACAGGCTTTTTCATCCTGTTCACGTTTTTCCTCGATGGCTTCTTTTAGAATCATGTCTTTGACCTTCATAAGTCTTGTCTGATTTCCGCGCTCGTTTTCGTCCAGCTTCATCATAATGTATCGGATGGTCATCTCCAGCTGCGGTATCTTGACGTATTCAAGAGCGTTTACACGGCGGCGGGTTTTTTCAAGTTCTGCTGCCAGCATTGCCGCTTCTTTTTCTTTTGCAGCCAGCTCCAGCATCAGCGGAAGGGCCCCTGCAAGTCCATATATTGCCGCATCCAGCTCGCCTGAGGTTCCTGCAAAACCGTAAGGATAAATATCTGCTGCATCTTCCGCAGTGGTGCGGTAGTCAAATACGGGTACATCGACGCTCATTACATTTTTGCTTCCCACGCTGAGCTCCACACCCTGCTTAGGAAACATTAGAGCTTCCTCCATGACTTCGCGGCTCATTACGGCGCTGGCCACTGAAAAGCTTTCATAAACTTTGGCAAGTTCTCTTTCCACATCCTCACGAAGACGCTTATTTTCTCTTGCAAGTTCCAGAAATCCCTTCATCAGCTGGTCACGCTTATCTTTCATAAGCTTGTGGCCTCTTCTTGCTGTCACAAGACGTTTTTTTAAGGTCGTAAGCATCATTCTGGTAGGATTTACATTTAATCTCTCCATTGCTTCACCCTACTTTCCAAGGTACTTCTCGATGTATTCGTCTTTGATTCTCTTGAGTTCACTCTTCGGAAGCATTTCAAGAAGCTTCCAGCCTATTGATAAAGTTTCTTCTATGGTTCTGTCTGTGTCATAGCCCTGGGAAACATACTGTTTCTCAAAAGCCTGAGAGAACTTGGCATATTTCAGATCCGTATCGGTCAAAGCTGCTTCTCCCAGGATCGTTACCAGTTCCAGCGCCTCCTTGCCTTTTGCATAGGCTGAGAACAGCTGATTCATGGTATCTGCGTGATCCTCTCTTGTTTTTCCTTCTCCGATTCCCTTGTCTTTAAGTCTTGAAAGAGAAGGAAGAACATCGATAGGCGGCTTAATTCCCTTTCTGTACAGGTCTCTGGACAGAATGATCTGTCCTTCGGTAATGTATCCTGTCAGGTCAGGTATAGGGTGTGTCTTGTCGTCTTCCGGCATAGTCAGAATAGGAATCATTGTAATTGAGCCGTCGTATCCTCTCTTACGACCTGCTCTTTCATACATTGTAGCCAGGTCTGTGTAAAGATATCCCGGATATCCTCTTCTTCCCGGAACTTCCTTTCTGGCTGCCGATACTTCACGAAGAGCTTCGGCGTAGTTGGTGATATCCGTAAGAATTACCAGAACGTGCATACCCAGATCGAAAGCCAGGTATTCAGCAGCAGTAAGCGCCATACGTGGTGTTGCTATACGCTCAACTGCCGGGTCATTGGCAAGATTCATAAAGAGCACGGTTCTGTCAATGGCTCCGGTTTTTCTGAAGTCAGAAGCGAAGAACTCGGCTTCCTCATGAGTAATACCTATAGCAGCAAATACTACCGCAAAGTTGCCCTCTTCTCCTCCGCGAACTTTGGCCTGACGCGCTATCTGAGCGGCCAGATCTGCGTGAGGAAGGCCTGAAGCCGAGAAAATAGGCAGTTTCTGTCCTCTTACGAGAGTGTTCAGACCGTCTATTGCCGATACGCCTGTCTGAATAAATTCAGAAGGGTAATCTCTTGCTGCCGGGTTCATCGGAAGTCCGTTAATATCCTTACGCTTTTCAGCTATGATTTCAGGTCCTCCGTCTTTAGGTCTTCCCATACCGTCGAAAACTCTTCCCAGCATATCCGGAGATACTGCCAGTTCTGTTCCTCTTCCCAGGAACTTGACGGTGCTCTCCTTCAGATTTATACCTGTAGAACTTTCAAAGAGCTGCACCAGAGCGTTGGAGCCGTTTACTTCCAGCACTTTGCACAATCTCTTTTCGCCGCTTGGAAGAGTGATTTCTCCCAGCTCATCGTAAGTTACGTTTTCTACATCCTTTACCAGCATCAAAGGGCCTACAACTTCACTTATTGTTTTGTATTCTTTAATCATCTTCTTCACCCTCCATTGCTGTCAGTGCGGAAATGGACTTTTTCATCTCCTCCATGAGCTCATCATAAGAAGCATCTATATCCTTTTCCTCTATATACTTGAATCTTCCTATTGATTCTCTTACAGGCAGTTCAAGCACCTTGTTAAAGTTCGCTCCCTTAGCCACTGCCTCTCTTGCCAGTTCATGGAAAGTGAGTATAAGCTTAAGCATTTTGTACTGCTTATTAAGGGATGTATATGTGTCAACTTCGTGGAAGGCGTTCTGATGCAGATAGTCCTCTCTGATGGACTTGGCAACTTCCAGTTTCAGCCTGTCTTCGTGAGACAGTCCGTCAACACCTACCAGTTGCACAACTTCCTGTAATTCAGATTCGTCCTGCAGGAGAGCTATGGTCTTGGCTCTGAGCTGCGGGAATTCTTTGTTTACATTTTCGGCATACCATTCTTCCAGCTTATCAACATACAGAGAATAACTCTGTAGCCAGTTGATGGCTGGGAAATGTCTCTTGTATGCCAGGGAGGAATCCAGACACCAGAATACCTTTACTATACGCAGTGTAGCCTGGGAAACAGGTTCGGAAATATCGCCTCCCGGAGGAGATACCGCACCTATTGCAGAAAGTGCGCCCAGCCTTCCCTCTTTTCCGAGGGATACGGTTCTGCCGGCTCTTTCGTAGAACTGTGCAAGTCTTGATGCCAGATAAGCAGGGTATCCTTCTTCGCCCGGCATTTCTTCCAGTCTTCCTGACATTTCACGGAGAGCTTCAGCCCATCTTGATGTGGAATCGGCCATGATTGCAACTGAATATCCCATGTCCCTGAAATACTCCGCAATGGTGATTCCCGTGTATATTGACGCTTCACGAGCTGCTACAGGCATATCGGAAGTATTGGCAATCAGCACGGTACGCTTCATTATGGATTCTCCCGTGTTAGGGTCTTTAAGTTCCGGGAATTCCATCAGTACGTCTGTCATCTCGTTTCCGCGCTCACCGCATCCGATATATACAACTATTTCTGCATCGGCCCACTTGGCCAGCTGATGCTGAACTACGGTCTTTCCTGAACCGAAAGGTCCCGGTACTGCCGCAACGCCGCCCTTAGCTATAGGAAAGAGCGTATCGATAACACGCTGACCTGTTATCAGCGGCATTTCAGGAACCAGCTTTTCCTTGTAAGGTCTGCCTTTTCTTACAGGCCACTTCTGCATAAGCGTCAGTTCACGAAGGTTTCCGTCTTCCTGTCTTACAGTACATACCACTTCTTCTACGGTAAATTCGCCGGCCTCTATGGATTCAACCTTTCCGCATACTCCGTAAGGCACCATTATACGCTGCTCAACAACTATGGTTTCCTGAACCGTACCGATGATATCTCCGGCCTCTACTTCATCGCCGATTTTAACCTTAGGAACAAATTCCCATTTCTTTGTTCTGGAAAGGGAAGGAACTTTTATTCCCCTGGTAATATTTGCGCCTGCCACTTCTCTCATGGCTTCAAGAGGTCTCTGTATGCCGTCATACATGGTTTCTATAAGTCCCGGGCCCAGCTCTACCGAAAGAGGTGCTCCCGTAGTGACAACCGGCACTCCCGGTCCGATTCCTGCAGTTTCCTCATATACCTGTATTGAGGCTTTATCGCCTCTCATTTCTATTATTTCGCCTATCAGTCCCTGTTCTCCTACATGAACAACATCAAACATGTTGGCGTCTTCCATGCCGCTGGCTACTACCAGAGGTCCCGATACCTTTAATACTTTTCCTTGACTCATAATTATTTTATTCACCTCCGAACAGAATGTCCGCACCAACGGCACGCTCCACAGATTTTCTCACGCTTTCCATGCCTATTCCAAGGCTTCCGTCCTTGCTTGGCACCGGTATGATGGCCGGCAGCCTGCTATCTGCATATTGGCTGATTTCAAGGGTAAGATCCTTGTAAAGCTGCTCTGTGACATATATTATCGCATAGTCGTTTTGAGCCGCCTCCGTCAAAGCGTTAGCTGCTTCGTCCCGGTTATCGCAAGGGAAAACCGTGAGTCCGACAGCCTTGAAACCCAGAATGCTCTCTCTGTCTCCTATAACACCTATTTTATACATAAGTCTCCCTCAACCTTTCCGAAATAACTTCTTTAGGCGTACCCGCTATTTTTCCGGTCAGAATCATTCTCAGATTTTTGATTTCGCTTTCCTTGGCCAGCAGAAATGCTGCTGCTGCCTCCGGTCCGAAAGGAACATATTTTGCATCCTTTATATATCTCATAAGTCTGTCATCGCACATCTTTTCCATCAGCGAATACAGGCCTGTATTTCTGACTTCTGCGGCACCTTTTTCGATTATATCTCCAAAGCCATACGGTCTGAGTTTATCTGCCACCTGCTGATAGCTCTCTTCATATGCCGATACAAAGAGACTCTGCTGAATGTCTCCGCCTTCCAGGAATACTCTGGTGAAAAAGCTCCATGGTTTTCCCATCTGCCTGAGCCGCACAAAGGTCCTCACGTTAAGGATATCTATCTGAAGTTTTACATAGCCTTTGATAAACTCATTGCCGGCCTCTTCTGATTCTCTCAGCATCTGGCTGTAGCACGCCTTGTCGAGGATTATATCAATCTCCTGCGGATCCTTGCCCTTTCCGAAAATCTCTTCTGCCTCCCTGATGGCTTCCCTCATTTCAGGCGAAATGAAGACAAGATTTCTTTCTCTTATCATGGCAGCCAGGCGTCCGGGCTCTGTTCTTCCTCCTCCGATCATGTATTTTTCATAATCCAGTCCCAGGAATTCCGCTTTGAGAATCGCCTTGGCATTGTGATAGTCTCTGGGGCACTTGAGCATCTCCAGATCCTCTTTTTCCGGCAGCGCCGAAAATACATAATCATATACCCTGGCTTCTTCGGCATTGAGCACTTTTACAAAATCCCTGGGATTTTCCAGAGGCTTTCCGTCACCATATCCGTACTCTGCCAGCACGGCCATGGCCTCGTCCACTCCTGCCGCCTCTACCGTCTTCATTATGTCCGCCTCGGGGAGCAAGGTTCTCTCACCGGCCCGCATAAGGGCAGAACAAAATATATATGAGTCTTCTCTATGTCTGCTCATAGAACCCTCTCCTTATTTTTCGGTCGGAAAGAGTATCCGGGCAACTTCACCCGTAAGGTCGCGGCGTTTTTCCTCCACCATGGCCTCCAGGGAATTGTCGATGAATATCTGCCCTTTACGCAGCATATATCCGCCCTTCAACTTTCTCGTCTCCTGTGATAATTCAAACTTACCGCCCGGCACCTGTTCCTCAAGGGCTTTGACAACGTCGGCGCCCACGGTATCTCTTTCTTTTTCATTAAAAATCAGCTCTCCTTCTGTAAAGCCTGACTTCTTTCCGGCCGCCACAAGGAATCTGATATATTTTTCTCTGTCCATAGACAGCAGATAAGGAATTGTCTCCTCAAAACATCTGTCAATAAGTTCCTGCTTTTTTGAGAGAACTATCTTTTTGCTGTCTATCTCAGCTACGGAACGTCTGCGGCTTATTATCCTCTCCCGCTCTGCTTCCGCCTGTTTTATGGCCACATCGGTTTCTATGTCTATACGCTTCTGGAGTTCTCTGATAACTCCGCGGCTCTTGATATCTGCCACATTGAGTATCTGCTCGCTTTCCGCAGCTGCTTCATCAATTATCGCCGATGTAATTTTTTCTATACTCATGATCAGCCCACCTTTCGCAGGTTAGATTGCTATTCTCAGCCAGATCAGAACTGATACCAGTAATGCGAAAATAGCATATGTTTCTACCATGGCGGTATAAATGATACCTTTTACCATCTGATCAGGTCTCTTTGCTGTCAGCTGAAGTGCAGCAGCTGCAGCTTTTCCCTGAGCAATACCTGACCATATTCCAACCAGTCCGATAGGAAGTCCTGCTGCCAGGAAATATGCGCCCTGAGCTATAGTGAGATCCACCATTGCTCCGCCTAAAAGACCTATTTTCTGCATGATCAGGAAGGATATGATCAGTCCGTATATACCCTGTGTTCCCGGAAGAGCCTGTAATATCAGAGTCTTACCGAATTTTTTCGGATCCTCCGCCAGAACCGCCGAAGCTGCCTGTCCTGCAATACCTACTCCCATGGCGCTTCCGATTCCGGCCAGGGCTGCAATAGCCGCACCTATAAGGGCTAAAGTGTTACCGTCTATCATATTCATTTTTTATTCCTCCTCTTGCTCTATCTTTATATATTTTGTTTTCTTGCGGAAAGGATTAAACGGCTCTCCGCCATCTTCATAAAACTTTCCGAAGAATTCCACGTACTGCAGTCTGCTGGCGTGGATAAAAGCTCCCAGAGCGTTGATGGCTATATTCAGTGCATGACCGAATACGAATATAACCAGCAGTGCGATAAGCCCTGCTGCTCCTCCTCCAAAGAGTGAGCCCATGGTGTTTACCACCTGTGCGATTACGCCGGTAGCAAGTCCCAGGGCAAGAAGCCTTGCATAAGAAAGTATGTCTGACATGTAGCTGGTTATGTTGTATATATTGCTCAGGCCTCCGGTTATCTTTCCTATGCCCTTGTTATGTCTTCCTCCTGTCAGGAGCAGGCCTGCGGCTCCTATTATGGTCATCCACTTGCCTATCTGAGGGAGAGCCGGTGAAATAGATGCACCTCCCAGCCATGCCAGCAGTCCGACGATTACCAGATACCAGAAGCCTTCGTCGCATACAGCGTCAAACCACTTGCCTTCTTTTATCTGCATGTATGCCTTTATTCCCATTCCTATGAAAAGGTGCACAACACCAAGTGCCAGTGAGAATATCAGCAGTTTCATCGGATCATCCAGCGGATTGAACCACAGCGGCTGAATGGCCACTTCTTTGCCCAGTATGGTTCTGGAAAACACCTGGACAAAATCTCCGAACCATCCTCCGAACAATGCTCCCCATATTATGGTAGATATGCCGCAATAGAAGAACAGTTTTATCATCTTCCGGGTAGTTCCCTCAAGGTTAAACTTTTTGAGAACCACAAAGCATGCAACCGCCATAACAATTCCGTATCCTGCATCACTGAGCATCATTCCGAAGAATACAGCATAAAACAATGCAAATATGCTTGTAGGATCGAAGCCCCTGTATGCAGGCAGCGAATACATTTCAGTGATAGCTTCAAAAGGCACAAAGAAATTTCTGTTATCCAGCATAACCGGAACCTCTTCCCCCTCTTCAGGCTCGGCAAAGGCGTAACAGCAGTCATATTTCTGCAAAATTTTTTCGGCCTTCTTTGTGAGCCGCTCCGGAATCCATCCTTCCATGTAGAATGTTTTCTTTGTTCTGAGCAGCTTGGTTTTGATTTTTTCTTTGTCAGCCTCCATAGAGAGAATATCGCAATAGTTTTCTATCGTTCTTCTCATGGATGCCATCTGAGCAATCTGTTTCTTTATTTCTTCTATGTTGCTCCGTAATACATCTTTTTCCTTTTCAATTCTCTTGAGATTTTCCGAAACAGTTCCTTCAAATCCTTTGAAAGATATTTCCGAAAATCCGTTTTGCTTGAACAGGCTTATGACGTTTTCTTCAGCGCTGGCAAGACAAAGGACGGCTATATAGTTCATGTCCTTATCACCGCTTACGATTCTTACTACGGCGTTTTCATCCTTCTCTGCTTTTTCGGCAACCTCGCTTATTTCTGTTACAGCAGGGATAACTCCCATGTGCACAACAGTTTTAGCGGTTTTCGAGACTTCCAGAGGCACTCCGTAGTTCTGCCATGGCTTCAGTAAAATCTCATCCTGAGTCAGCTTGTTGATGTCATCATTGGTGTTTCTGAGCTTTTCTTCCAGCTCAAGCACTCTGCGCACGTCTTCAGCGGCCGCTTCCTGTTCTTTTCTCATTTTGGCCACAGCATCCCTGCCTACCGTTCTTCTCGTCTTAAAGAGCGGTTCTCTGGCTGTGTCAAAGGTTTCCAGAACTCTTAGTGCGGCTTCCGCTTTGTTGATTTCCGCATCCAGCTCTGCCGCTTTGACATGACCGTCATCCGGAGTCACAAGAGACTTATACTCGTCATCAGCAAGTTTGTTCTTCTGATCTGAAGGCTCTATGGCGCCAAAGTCCATGAGCTTCGTCATAAGAGACTCTTTTTGCTCGTCAAGGCCTATTACTGCAATTTTCTGCATCTTAACAATTGACACTTGACTCCACAATCCTTTCTGCTATGAAATTTACGGCTTTCTGCTGTTTCCCCTCGGCCTGCCGTGCCATTTCCGCACAAGCTTTTTCTGCTGCGGCAATGGTTTCCTCGTACTCTTGCTGAGCAATTCTGCGTCCGTCCTCAATAAGAGCATCGCATTTTTCCTTTTCGGTGGCAAAAGCTTCCTCCACAAGTCTGTTAGCCTCCGCATCGGATTCGCGAGTGAGATTCTTGGCCGAAGTTCTGGCTTCGCGACGCATGCGATCTGCCTGTTCTTCTGCTTCTCTGATCAGTTTAAGTTCTTCTGTAAACAATCTCTCTCCTCCTTACCTGGTTATATATCCAAAAGTTTTTGCCGCCTTGATTGGCAGAAAAAACTTTACCCCCTTATTCTAAAAATACCACAAAAATATTCATCAATAACAAAAAAATGGTATATTTTAAGCAATAAGTTCTTTTTTATTTTGCTCTGAATTTAAAGTTTAGATGCTATCTCTTCGATTTTTTTGAGTCTGCTGTTTATTCCCGATTTCTTAAGGGGCGGATCAAAAAGTGCGCCTAAAGCCGTAAGCGACATGTCAGGGTGCTCTTTTCTCAATATTGCGGTTTCCCGGAGTTTCTCAGGAAGCCATGACAGTCCCCTTTCTTTTTCTATTTTCTCGATGGCCATCTTCTGCTTAAGAGCCGCTTCCACTGTTCTGTCCAGATTGGCGCTGTCGCAGTTGACCTTACGATTTACGCTGTTTCTTACGGATTTTTCCACCAGCGTATTGGCAACAGCAAGGGAATGGCTGTCTGCTCCCATTATGCCCAGCATATCTCCCACGTAATCGGCCTTTTTCATATACACTATATAAAGCTTGCCTCGTTTGAATTCTTTTGCCTGCATGTCAGAAAAGGAATTTATCACTTTTTTAAGATCTTTTGCAAGGTTCTCCGTGCGACACACGAATTCCAGATGGTATGCTTTTTCCGGATTGCTCATGGTTCCCGCGCCCATGAATATTCCTCTGAGGTAAGCACGTTTACAGCATTTGTTTTTGACAATCCCGTCATATATTCCGTCTGATATATAATTATTTCCCTCTCTGACCAGGAGGATTCCGGTCTCTCTGAGAATCTGCTCGCTCCGGTTTTCTGCGTCTATGGTTATATTATACGCTCTTTTTTTCCCTACCGAGCTGCTTTCTCCCACTTCAAGCACGGTGTCGATGTCAAAATAGTCACTTAAAAGCTTCTTATAGTGACGGATCACAGCCGGATTTTCTGATGTTATTATTATCTTGAACTTTCCCAGACCTGCAAGCCCTATGCTCCCTGCAACGCGCAGAAAGCCTGCTATTTCTGCCAGCTGGCAGCATTTTTTCTCTGTTTCCACTCTGGATAATTCATTTTTTACTTCCGCTGCAAATGACATGTGCTTTCCTCCTTTGTTTAATTTTACCTCAAAACGTAATTTAAATAAAGAGGAAGCGTAATAAAATTAAAACATTCGTGCACATATGGGGTCAATGGGCAACGGCAGTCTCTTTGTCCAAAATATATGCAGTTTACAGGGTTTGTGTATCAGTTCCTCACCGCAGTATCTGCATCCCGCACATAAACAAAACAGACGGCCTTTAGGACAGACCACGTAAGGAAGTATTTTATGTAAGGTACGGTGTAACCCCGTAAAAGGGGTTGCACCGTTTCCTTTTGCTATGCGGCAAGGCGGTATTCCTCCGGATTCTTTCGTATATCCTCCATCATAGCAAGGAGTTCTTCTTCGCTTGGGATTGAAATCATTCCTACACCGGTGAAGTAAACATCCACTTTTACATAGCAATGACCGCTGGTCTTATCGTTATTGTGAACTTCGATGCGTTCAATCAGTTTATTCACAATAATCGGTGTCAGTTCCTTAATATCCGTCATTTCTCTAAAGGTACGGATTAAAAGCCTTGTGTCAGCAGATTTTTGTTCCGAAGATTGTAATACTTACTCCCCATTGGCAACAGCCATTGTGAGTTCCTTTTGTTCCCGTTCGTAATTCTTCATCATCATTTGGAAGAAATCATCAGTTACACGACCAAGAACATTATCCTCATAAAGTTTTGCCATCAGCTTATCCAATTCGCCCAAGCGCACTTTGCTGTTGGAAACCGTCTTTTTCAGCTGTTCAAATTCAGCCTTTTGCATTGCTTTGTTTTTCTTCGCTATCATATACATAAAAATGCTCTCGTGACAGCGAACAAAGTCAGCCATATCGCTGATTGCTTCAAGCACGATTTTTTCAAGTGCTACGTTGCGGATATAATGGATTTTGCAAGTTCCTCTGCCATCCTTATAGTTGGCACAACGGAAAAACTCTTGATTCGGCTTCAGGCTCTTTGCCGCACAGAAATGAAGCTTTGCCCCGCAATCGGGGCAGAATACCAATCCCGAAAACAGACTTGTTCTGCCCGTTGCTGTATTGCGGCGGCGGTTCTCACGAAGTTCCTGCACTCTCAGCCATATTTCTTCGCTGACGATTGGCTCTTGCATATTTGGGATAATCTGCTGTTGGTCAACAGGGTTATGAATAACCTTGTGAACCTTATAACTGACGGTGGTGCTTTTGAAGTTGACGGCACATCCCGTGTACTGTCTGTTTTCCAAAATGCCCACAACCGTTGCCTGATCCCAATTATACGGATTTAGCGGAACTTTCTGCGAGTGCTTTCTGCCAACAGATTCATAGTAAGCCGAAGGTACTAACACACGCTCACTTTCCAACTGCCGTGCAATCTGTGACGGGCCACGCCCTGCAAGGCACAGTTCGTATATCTTTCGCACAACTGCCGCCGCAGGCTCGTCAATCAGCCATTTTTCTTTATCCTCTGCATCCCTAACATAGCCGTAAGGGACAGTAGAAGAAATGCGCTTGCCGTTGTCGGCTTTGGACTGCCATACCGCACGGATCTTTTTGGAAGTCTGCGCCGCATACCATTCATTGAATATATTGTAGAACGGCATCATTTCCATACCCTCACCCGTAGAGGTATTTACGTTTTCGTGAATGGATATAAAGGTAACGCCGAGCGTAGGATATACGATTTCCGCAAGGCGACCACCCTCGATATGTTCACGACCAAAACGGGAAAGGTCTTTTACGATAATTGTACCGATTTTACCTTCCTCAACCATACGTTGCATACGGTTAAAATCGCTACGGTCAAAGCTTGTACCCGAAATGCCGTCATCCACAAAAAACATCGTATTGGTATATCCGTGTTTCTTAGCATAGTCCAAAAGAATCTGCTTTTGGTTGCTGATACTGTTGGATTCGTCTATATTCCGTCTCTTATTGTTCTTGTCATCCTTTATATCTTCAACAGAAAGGCGACAATAGAGGGCGGTAATCAAATCGTTGTTTATATTTTGTCCTTTAATATTGTTTGCAGTTGTCATTTCATAATCTCCTTTCCGACAACCAGACATTGCAAAAAGGGTAATTATATTTTACAATGCCCGATTGTCTTTTTCCAATGTGCGAGCATTACAATAATTGCTCGGACAATATCAGTTCCTTAAATTATTCAAATACGCACTGTCTGCCGTTGGGATTAAAATGAGTGGATACCTCATAGGTTGTGCCGCCGATCTTCATAGGGAAGGTATCTTCACCGAAGCGGCGCACCTTGCTGTAATCAAAGACACGCTCATTACTGCGGGGCATCATATAATCCGCAAGACAAACGGGTTCGTTTTCATCTATGGGTTCGGGCGGTATTACATTAACCGCCGTTGGATCGAATAATATATCTACTTTTTTCATATATTTCACCTTACCTTTCATCACGGTTACGCTGACGGATCAAAAACTTGCGGTAATGCTCACAAGCCTTCAAAACAAAATCCTCAGCCTGCTTTGCGTTAGCGTTAGGGACATACTGACGAATACGCTCCATTGGGACTTTGAACATTTCCCGCTGATTGGCTTTTTCTTCGCTCATAACAGTGGCAATCACTTCGGGAGTCAGACCTTCCTCTTGGCTTATCTTCTTAAAGCGGCAAGCCTGCGAGAGTGACGGGGTGCAATCGTTCAGTTCCATCTGCTCTAAAAGGTCGTACTGTTCCTGCTCGTTGAGATAGGAAAGCTCAACGGCGGGAGTGAAGGAAATGCGCCCTTCATCTACATATTGCAGAATTTCGGGGATAAGGTTAGTAAGACGAATATAGCGTTGAATTTGCCGTGCGCTGTCATTGGCATCGGCGGCAATTTGCTCATCTGTCCTTAACTTTGCGCCAACTTGGCACGAAGTTAGATCACTTCTCCATCCTTGGTGTGCCAACGCTTCTGCCTTCATCTTGTAAGCAAAGGCTTTTTCAGACGGTAAAATATGCTCACGGTGCAGGTTACTGTCCACAAGCACGATTGCCGCCGCATCACGATCAAGGGAAACAATTAAGGCAGGGATTTCGGTGATCCCTGCCTTTCTGCTTGCCATAACCCGTCTGTGACCGGATATGATTTCATATTCGTCTGTGGTGTTTTCTAAAGGGCGGACTATGATGGGAGATACAACGCCGTGTGCCTTAATGCTTTCGGCAAGGGCATCCATTTCCTCGTTGTCCTGCACCTTGTAGGGGTGGTTCTCAAAGGGGCGTAATTTCTCAATAGGAATATTTTTCTTAGTATTTTTCATCGTTCATAACCTCGTTCTTTCTTTTTTACTAAACCGTTGTGTTTCAATTCGATATTGCGCTCGGCATCAAGGAGTTCCTTAATTCTTGGAATGTGTTCCTCAATGCGCAGGGCGACTTTCAATTCTTTTCGCAAAGGTGTTATCTGCTTGGTCAGTTCCTTTGCCTGCACCTTTAATGCGGCATCTTCTTCGGGTGTTTTTACACGGCGAAGTTTTAAGCGTAGTGCATAACGTTCTTGCTCTAATTCAGAAATCCGAGAGGATAAGTTTTCTTGGAATGACAACAACTTTTTCGGGGAATTGAGATTGTTATCACAAAGCAGATTGTATTCTTCGATATACTGATCCAACTTTCGCATTTCTGCTCTCATCATCGGAGATACGGGGCGGTTATCGTATTCTTGGGTATTGCCTACGATGCAGATTTTAAGAAGCTCTATGAAAAGCTCAAACAATACAATAATCGTGTCATCCCATCCCGATATATACCTCTCCCGTTCAAGCACAAGAAGCGGGCGTCTTTTCCAAGCCGGTGTTACAAAGGCATAGAGTTCGGGTTTGCGCTGATTTTCACGGCACTGTTCCCGTATGCGTTCCTTAGAATGTCGCTCCCCAAGACTACTGATACGGACAGCACGTTTCCACCCCTCTGCATACACAGAGGGATGGTCATAATAAAAGTCACGTTCAAATCGGTAACCGAGTGTTTTAAGGTAATATTCGATTTCCTTAAATGAGCAGCATTTGGAAAGTGCTTCGTCCACATCCCGCCGCAGCATATCCCGATGGGTGACCTTACCGGAGTTCCGTATCCAATATTCCTTTTTATTGCTGTAAAATTTATGGCTTTGAATAACGGATTTGTTTCTTGCGGCGCAGATAGCATCGGATATTTTGCGAAGCTCCAGCCGATCACCGATACCATTGCGGAACTTTTTACCGTCCACAAAGGAAACACTATTGATAACAAAATGGTTGTGAATGTTATCGGTATTCAGGTGGGTAGTAACTACCACCTGATACCTTGCCCCCCCACATCTTTCGTGCGGTTTCCTTTCCGATGGCGTGTGCTTCGTCGGGTGTGACCTCGTCTGCGACAAAGCTCTGATACCCGTGATAAGCGATATTTTTACCCCGTTCACCGAAACGGCGCTTCACGGCGATCATTTCATTGTAGGCGTTATGCTTAGAGCAGTTGATGCCCGATACAAACATTGTTTGATCGGTTTTATCATCATTCTCCACATAGCGGATGGCGGCATACAGATCTTCGTCAAGGTATTCCTTTGCTGTGGTTTTATCGGGATTGTTGGCGTAGTCGATAACTTCCTTTAACCGTCCTTTGACGGGCCAGAATCCTGTGGTTGCCATTTGCGCATATTCTCCTTTCTCGGTGTAATAAGTTCTGCCGATATATCTTCCAGCAAGGTCAGTGCCGCTGTATTCACTTCCGCAGAGAAGGGTTGCTCGATAAGGGCATCTAACCTTTCGCAGAAACGAAAAAGAGCATCGGGCGGAACCGGCTTCGGCTCATATCCCAATGCTCTTTGGCGGAGATATTCGGTTGTAGAAAGTCCGCACCGTTTGGCAAGGTCGCTGATGCGGTCTTTTTCCTTTTGGGTAACACGGGCGACGATCCGTATATCTTGTTTTTTCATAACATCATCCTTTCATATTGGGGTATTAGGGGTAATCCCCTAAAGAGTCCGCCATAACCTTTATGGCGGCAAGCGACATTTGGCACACAAATGTCCTGCTTGTTACGGTGTAAGACACACGCTTTTAGCGTATATCTTCCATTCTCCGTGACTTGCACCGTGAGGGAGCAAAACTCACAGTTATACCGTTTTCTTGACTTGGTGCATTGAGCCACTTTGACACAGCAGATACAATAAAAATGCTCTTTTGAGCCAAAATCGGCTATCTTGGCTCAGCCGAACATTTCCAAATGCGCAAGGACATTTTTTGCGTTTTCCGCTTTCTGTTCTTCGGTCAGTTCTGCCGTGACCGCTACTGCGGCAGGCGGCGCTGACACAACCGCAACCGTCTGCACCTCTTCCCGAAAAATCTGCCTTATATTTTCAATCAGAGCTTCGTTATCGGTGCTTTCCTTATTCATATAGGCAATGACGGCATCCACGATAAATTTATTACGGGATTTGTTTAAGGTTTGCAGATATTCGGCGGCTTTCTTTTCGGCGGGTACATCGGCGTGAAATCTTACGTTGATACGGTAATCACTCATACCGCCGCACCCGATTTAAGCTGAATTTCCGCCATATACTCATAACCCTTTGCGGCGGCAGAAATATCATCCACGAATTTTACACGGTCGGCATTGAACTTATAAAAGTTCTTTACAAGGCAACCGCCGCCTCCGGTGATATACAACATCATCATACCCTCGTCATACCCGTGTTCACGAAGCCTGCGAAAAATATCTTTTACATATTCCGTCGCAATGGTTCGGATAATTTTCTGATCGGCAGGAGCGATATTTGCCGAACCCGTGATAAGAACTTCCTCAATAATAGCATCGTTGATTTCACGCTGGGTTTTCTGCATAAACATCTCCCGCACCGCAAGGGTACACTGATAAGTTCCAAACTTTTCGGTATACATTTTGCCTGCCTGCGGTCTGCCGTTTATCATATACAGCACGTTCATTGTGCCGTTGCCAATATCCGCAACCATATTGACTCCGGTCATTGTGGTAGCAAAATCAGCAATAGCGGCGTACCCCTGCGGATAGATGCGTGCACCCTCAATCGTGATATGATAATCAACTTTCTGATAGGTGAAGCTGACTTCCTTGTTCTTACTGAGATAAGCGGCAAAATCCTTTTTCTGTCCGCTTGTCCAAGTCAGGGGCAATCCTGCGGCGATAATGACCTTTGCTTCGGTGAGTTTTTCACGCTGAAGCTCCTTTGCAATAGCAACGAGAGTTAAAATATAATAATCCTCGTCACGGATTTTATCGGGAAGGAACTCCTTGTGTCCTTCTCCGATCAGATAATATTTGCCGTCATAAACGAGCATATCTCCCGTAAACAGCGGCTCGGCATCGTAGGCAAGAAGTCCAGTCTTAAAACAGCAGTTCGCCGTTTTCATATTCCCATATCCGTGGTCGATGCCGATAACGTACATTTCATTAAATTTCTTCATTTTACATTTCTCCTTTTCTTACTTTGATTTGTTGATTTTCTTGATTTGCTCATACAGTTCTCTGTCGCTGGGCAGTACCCTTTCTTTGAAATAGTTGCAGTAGATGCCGTAGATAGAGATAAGCTGCACACAACGGTGTGCTTCGCCATCGTCAAGCAGGATGCAGTTGCCGTCCTCGTCACAGTTGGCGCAAAGCTCTCTGACAAGACGGTGAACACGCTCCACTTGCTTGGGGGTGATCTTCATCATAGACTTTTCCTCCTTTCGTTTTCGGGCAATAAAAAAAGCCGCTGGTTTCCCGACGGCAATGCCCTGAGTATTTGTGAGGTTTTCGCTCCCTCACTTATTTTAATACACACCAAAACGAGTTCTTGGAAAAGCGAGATAACACACAGAAATCAAAAAGCGTAACACCGTGAACGCCTTGAAAATACGGAGTTTTTATGGTATACTAATTAAAAAGTATTGATTGCTAACAGAAAACTTCTTGAAAATATTTTGAAAAAAACTTTTTTCATTTAGATAAACTAAAGGGAGTTTTATGGGACAGTTGTTTTGATAGAATTAGTATGGAGGTAAAGCGGAAAATGGATAAAATCAGCTTTTTCAGTGCCGATTACCGTGACGGCAGAGTGCATATCGGCGGCAAAAGCTATCCTGCGGGAACTTTTGCGGCGCACCTGCTGACACAATATTATATCAATGATACCGCCGCACGGATCATCGTATTTACAAGTGATAATTGGCTTTTGGAGCGCTCTTTGGAAAGAGGGTACTTATATGTTCAGAAATTCTTAAGAGCCGGTGCGGATATACTGAACATTTTCAATGCACTCCCTTGGTTAAAGCCTTTTGATATGCTCGACGTAGATGCTGAGCGTAACAGAATAGCGGAGCTTTTCACCGAAGAAAACGGTAATAGAATCGTTGAGTATTTTCAGCGCCGTTCTAAAGTAATGGCAATGGATGAAGGACAAGTAATGTATAATATCCTCCCGAAAGAGTTTGACGAGGTCTTTTTCAAAGAGTCCGCCGCTTTGCTGAGTGAGGTTCAGAAAACCCTTGCCTTTTACGACGGTCTGAGAAACGACCTGATGAAAGCCTTTAAGCAACTTAAAACCTTTGCAAGCCGTGTGGATGAAGTTGACCGCTTTGACGAGGAACACCTGCTCCCGTTAGCATTAGAAATATTCGGTTCTGTACCGTTCCCCGTAACAGCGGAATATGTACCCATATTAAAATCCACACGAAGCAAAACGGAAACCCTCGCTCGCAGGCTCTATTTTGATAGCTATTACAGTTTTGTGATTACCGACTTTTTTGAAGGTCTGCATCACGGGCATTATCCAAGACAGTGCGACATTTGCAAAAAGTATTTCCTTATGACCTCTGCGGCAAGGCAGAAATACTGCACGGGATACGCCCCGTTCAAAGTAAAGGGTAAAGCCATCACTTGCCGAAAATACGCTGCAAGGATTAACCGCAAGGAACTTGCAGACGGAAACCCCGTTATCCGCATTTACAAAAACCGTTGTTCCGCTATCCGTGTGGAGCGACAGAGAGTTAAAATCGACGATGCTTTGGCAGCTGCCGCCCTTGCTCTGGCAAAGGAATATATGCAGTTTGCCAAGAATGATCCCGACTATGCCAACGGACAGTATGAAATGGATATGAGCCGTGAAAGGCTCTATGCCGAAGCCGACAGACGATTAAACGGCAAATAACACAGATTGGAGGTGAGTGCCGTGAAAGAAACGTATATTGATGAAATGGACCTGAATATGTATCGCATAGTTCCGGCACCGCCGAAGTGGGATTTGCAGGAATATATCGTGACCTAACTCAAAGAGAAGGATGAGCGTTACCTTTCTGGGTTTCTTCATTATTATGAAAAAACACTCAATAAGAACGTGCAAAGCTATATGCGGCAGTTCTTTATGCAGGAGCATTTTGCCGATCTGAAGCAGGCGTATATTTCGGGACTGCTGAAAGCACTCGGTAAATACACGCCCGACGGCGGCGCATCCTTTGTATCATTCAAAGAGCATTATGCAGAGCGTGAAATCCTTGATTATATCCGTTCTATGCGGACAGGATTTACGGTACAAAGTCTTGCGGAATATGCCAAGCTCCGCAAAGCAATGGCAGTATGGGATAAATATGACCGCAACTATGCTGATGATGCGATTGAAGCAGTTGCCGCAGAGATTGGCGAAACCACCGATGACACGAAAGAAATTCTGCTCGGCGGCTTACTCAATGAAAACCGTGTTGACCTCTATCAGCAGTATGCGGAAGATGACGAAGCGGAAAGCACCGAAGAAGCACACACCGACACTTCCTCAGACACATACACACTGTATATGAAGGGCGAACTTTACGCCCGTCTGTGGGAAGCCTATGACAAGCTCGAATACACGGAGCGAATGATGCTTGCTCAGCGGCTCGGCTTCTGCTTTGGTTGTCACAGTACCTTTTATATGGATCACAACGACCTTGACGAGTACGGCGAACCAAAGAAGAAACCCATCAAGCCAATGATGTATACCGATATTGCCACCGACCACGAATACAGCTCCGCCAACACCGCACACAAGAAATGTGAAAAAGCGCTTATGAAATTAAAAGAAGCCATAAAAGACCTGATATAACGAAAAAAGCCCCCGTTAAGGGTACAGTAAATTCTGCGTTCTTAACGGGGCAATTATTATGTTGAGAAAACGGCATATTCGACTTTGAATGCGCATTTACCTAAAATTATGGTGACAATTCATAATCATACTTTTCGGGTAAAATATTATCAAAACTATCCGGAGGTAAATACGATGAAAGGAAGAATATTAACAGAAACTCAAATAGCGGCGTTTGCCGTATATCTCAAGAGCGAGGAAAAAAGCGAAAATACCATAGAAAAGTATATGCGTGATGTAAGGGCATTTTGTGCTTATGTTGGGGAAGCGGAGATGACAAAGGAAACAGTTATTGCCTATAAAAACAAATTGCTTTCAGAAAACTATGCTGCACGGAGCGTTAATTCAGTGCTTGCTTCTATCAATAGTCTGCTTTCTTTTCTTGGATGGGCGGATTTGAAGGTAAAGTCTATCAAACTACAACGACAGATCTACTGCCCCGAAGAAAAGGAGTTAACTAAAGCGGAATATATTCGACTTGTAAACACTGCCAAACAAAAAGGCAATGAACGTCTTAACTTACTGATCCAAACAATATGCGGAACAGGTATCCGTGTTAGCGAACTGCAATACATCACGGTAGAAGCGGTAAAGTGCAACGAAGCGGTTTTATCTCTTAAAGGTAAAACACGCTCGGTATTCATTGTTCGGGAACTACAAAAGAAATTGCTCCGCTATGCAGCAGAGCAAAAGATTTCTTCGGGTGCGATCTTCATAACCCGAAGTGGCAAACCGATGAGTCGAACCAACATTTGGCGAGAAATGAAAAGTCTTTGCGTGGAGGCAGGAGTAAATCCGCAAAAGGTGTTTCCTCATAATCTGCGCCACCTGTTTGCACGAACATTCTACGGCATAGAAAAGGACATTGCCAAGCTCGCAGACATTCTCGGCCACAGTAGCATCAACACCACACGAATTTATATTATCACTACCGGCAATGAACACCGTCAGCGTATGGAAAACATGCGGTTGATAATATAAAAATATCCACCGAAAACGGCGGCTATGACATAATCCTCATTATGTTGCATTAGTACATATAAAAATGGATTTAAAATCCAATTATTATTCATTATCGAACATATATTTGTTAATGCTTTTGAGATGTTTTTCTTCGGAAAGTAGAAATACTGTTTTTTGGGGCAAAATTTTATCCCGTCTGTTTGAAGTAAACAGACGGGATAAGTAATTCTTAAGTTATGAAATTTTAGTTTTCGGTTTCTTTTCTTTTTCTTCTGTAAGCAATTGTACCGAGTAGTCCGCCGCCACTTACAAAGAGAAGTGCAAACCACATCCAAATTTTTCCGTTATCTCCGGTTGCTGGACTGTTCAATGTTTCCAATGCAGATTTTGCATTATCCAGTTTCTTCTTGGCATTCTTATCCAAGATGGACTGCTCATATTTTGAAAGAGCGTTGTATGCTTCATCTGCTTTCTTGATTGCATCGGCATCAGACTTAGAAATATTCTCCGGTAACTTGTTAATTAAATCTTCCACCTTTTCTACCTTATCAATGACTTCAAGAGCCTTTTCGATACGGTCGATTTCGTCCTGAATGTCTTTCTTTTCGTCATCTGTCAGATTATCTTTGTAATCATCAAGTGCTTTTTCAAGTTCATCTTTGGCTTTCTCAAGGTCAGATTTATCTTTGGTTTCCACATTTTCCGAAGTAATATCTTTTACCTTGTCGGTATTATCCGTTTCGGTAGAACCGATTGCTTCTTCGATTCTCTTGATAAGGTCTTCTGCTTTCTGCTTCTCATCTTCAAGTTCTGCTTTTTCCTCATCGGTCAAATCGTCGTTTTTCAGTTCTTCTTTGATATTTTTGATAACCGTTTCAATGGTTTCTTTGTCATCACTTTTTACATCATCCACGGTAATGTCTTTTATGGAATCTGTAATGTCCGCAATGACTTTCATTGTTACGATGTACTCGGTTACATTGCCGGCTTTATCCATTACATGGATGGCATAGGTTGTTTCAAGATTACCATTTAAAGCAAGTTTGCCTTCGCTGTCGAGAGTTGCAGGCTCGCCGTTTACTGTAATGCTTTCAAAATTTTTGTCGGTAACGGTTATCACCTGTGTGGTGTGGTAAATGCTACCGTTTTCAATACCACCGATTGCAGGGCAAGTAGTGTCATACTCTGCACCGTCGGTAGAAATGTAAGTCACATTTCCTGCCTTGTCAGTAATGCGGATGAAATAAACAAATGTCTTTTCATCTTCTACCGTTACGCCTACACCGTCTTTAGGCATTGCTGTCCAGTCGGTGATTGCCATTACCTCTTCTAAGGACATCGCCTTGTCTGAAACAGCGTATTCAATGCTCGCCACTCCGGAAAGTCCGTCATCGGCTTCTGCTTTTACGGTTACCTCATCTTTGTAGAACAGACCGAAAGTAATATGATTTACAAAAGTCTGCCAACTGCTTCGTCCCACAAATTCAACCTTGCCGGTAGTTCCCGTAGTTTCGGTGTTCTTATCTAACTTATAGGCTACGGTTGCCTGTTCGGAAATAGCACCGGTTGTTTTGTTGCGTACATAGAATTTCAAACTGCTGTCCGCACTCTCAACTGCTCCGAAAAGAGTATTTTCCCAAGTTCCATCTGCGGTATTGGTAAGTGAAAGTTCGTAGCCGTCCTTTGCGGTAACGGTCAAATCTTCCTTTAACCAGCCTTTTGCATTCGGTATACTTGCGGTGTATTCCGTATCTTTTACCGGATTCCAGCCGTTTGTAATGTTTGCAGTAACACCCGAAGGTTGTGTTAAAGTGTAGTTCTTCAGCACATCTGCATCACCGCTTAAAGTAAAGTCGGTAAATGTAATACCGATACCGTTTGCAACATTTACAGAATTAAAGGTCGGTGTGCCGTTTAAAAGGGTAATGCTGTCGTTATTTGCAACATTGTTAAGTATAACCGACTTGATACTTGCTGTATTCAATCCGTCATACTGCTTATCATTTACAACAACGGTTACGGTAAGATTACGCTTTGTAATTTCGTATGCGTTTTCCCCTCCCGTAAAGGTAATGCTGTAATTATCATCTAACGCAGTACCCGTAATATCGTAAGTTCCGACACCTGCGGTCTTGCTTGCAATAGTGGAAAGACTATATACATTTGAATCACCGTTTACAATACCGTTGTCGGTTGCAGTAAGTGTTACGATATCATCACCGTAAATGCTCGTTTTTCCGTCAATAGCTACCGTAATTTTCTTTGCGGAAATCGTGAAATCTGCCGTAGCCGAAGCTGCTTTGTAATTTCCGTCTGCCGCAACCGTTACCCGGACAGTATACTTACCTGCCGTCTTAGGAGCGGTTGTTGTGTACTCGCTGTCGTCCGCTCCCTGCGCCTTGTATTCCACCGTGACGATACCTTCCGTGTTGTTGCAGGTATATTGTGGCGCACTGACGGGAGTGCCGTCATATGTCTTATCCGGCGTGCCGGTAATGGTTGCCGTACCGGTTTGCTTTTTCACCGTCAGCTTCAGCGAGGTGATTTGCGGTTCTTCATTGATGTTCTCCCCGTCGGCGGGATATTCCGCATATTGCTCGCCGCAGGGGTTGTAGATAATGTGCAGTGTATACTCGCCCGCCGTCAGGGTATCCAAATACGCCGCCTTCAGGGCGATGGTGCCATCGGCCGAAACGGTGTATTGGGTGCTGTCAATCAGCTCAGTGCCGTTGTAAATGTCTTTCACGGTATTTCCGTTCAAATTCACCTTAGCGGTGACATCCTGCGTTTCGGTTTTAGTATAATTGATGCTTTGGGTGTCGGCAGTGGCATCGGTATACACCACCATACCGCCGTCGGCACTGACCACCATGATGTTTCCTGCTGCATCGCTCACCCGCACATATACGTATTTTTTTCCTTGCTCGGTCATCGCTATAGTGGCAGAGCCGTTTTTCAGCGTGAGAGCCGTCCATACGGAGGTATCATCCTTGACCTCCTGTTCCGTAGTGAAGGGTTCCTCCGTCACCAGATATTCAGCGGTATCAATGCCGCTGCCGCTATCGTCGGCGACCACGGTGACATCGACCGTTTCTTTAAAGAACAAGCCAAAAGTAAGCTTGCTGAAAAACTGCTTCCAGCTCACCGTTTTTGCGATAAGCGTCACATCCGGGGCGATGGTATCAGCCACTCCGGTCACCTCCACCGTCACATTGTCGGTGGGCACAAAGGTATAGCTTCCCTGCTCACGGATGGATGCGGTGATATCGGTGCCATTCACCGTGATCTTAAAGCTGTCGGTCTCGGTATAGCCGTTTTTCAGAGAATAGCTGAGAGTGAGCTCCTCACCCCAGGCCAACTCCGTGCTGTCGGCAGTGATGGTATAACCCTTTTGAGCGTCGCTTTCCGGCAGCGTAACCTTCATTTTCGGACCTTCTGACAGGGTGATAACAGTCGGTTCAGAGCGCTCAAGATTATAGGTAGCCTTGTATCGCACATAGTAGGTCTTCGGCGGAAGCGGATCGTTGATAGTGGAGGAATTCAGCAACGTGTAGGTTTTACCGCCGTCACTACTGATCAGCATATCGGTTGTCAGCCCCTCAATGTAGGCATCATTTTTGCCTTGGAAGGTCTCGTTATGCCCTATCAGCGTCGGCGCCTCCTGTGTTCCACGCAGAACCCTGTATACGGCGGTCCTCGTGTTGGAAAAACTATAGTTGGAGGTATTGAGATACGCCTTTACGGTATATGTTCCCGCCAGCGTCGGCGGAGTGGTGACATAATCGTACTTCGTAGTATTGTCGTTTGAAGTACCGTAATACTTCAGTATAACCGCCGTGGTGGTATCCCCCTCCACCAATCCATCTATGGTGGCGGTGGCAGGCGTAATGGTTCCGCCGTAAGTGCCGCCGTTGGGAGTGATAGTCAGGCTGATCGGCTTAGGGTTTATGGTAACATAAATCTGATAGCTACATTTGGCATAGTGATTAGCTTCGGGGTTAAAATCTATCCAATAATATCCGCTGTCTGTCACATCCGTCGGCGCCTTTGTTCTCCACACCCATTCGCCCTCGCAGGAGGCGGAAACGCAGGCAAGCGAGGCATCGACGGGCTTGCCGGTGTAGGTGGTATTGATGCCCTGCACCCGCAAGATCGGCGAAATTCTCTTGGTTTGAATTACCTTGCCGTTTTCAAAGGACATCACATAGCCGGATAAGTCAGAGGTAAAAAACGACCAGCTTTCGGGAGTGCCGTCAGTGACATTCTCCTTATCCTTGCTGTAGGTAGTCAGGGCGGTTTCGGTAACGCCGATGGTACTGCCCTCACGCAGCACAGAATCGATGCCGGCGGTCACGGTGATGCTTCCCGGGTTGTCACAGTGGGCAATCACGTTGCCGCCGGTGTTCCCGGTGATTTTGATTGGACCCAAGACGGCATCGGTATTTCTGCTGCCTTTCGGTAGAGCAATGGCGGTATCCACCTCCTCGCCGTGCAGCGCCAGCGTGGAGTTTTTATGAAGCTGTATACCGCCCTGCTTATTGCCGGTGATGGTGCCTCCATAGAGCTGTATTGTATGCTTCAAATTCTTAAAAGCCTCAAGGGGTTGAACACTGACATATATGCCGGCGCCTTGATTATCGGAAATTGTGCCGCCGT
This sequence comes from Firmicutes bacterium UBA1702, assembly GCA_002320005.1. Classification (GTDB taxonomy): domain Bacteria; phylum Bacillota; class Clostridia; order Peptostreptococcales; family Anaerovoracaceae; genus Fimisoma. The sequence goes on along the minus strand of DCJK01000013.1, from coordinate 19,048 downwards.
AAATATTCAGTTCATTCCTAAATTTTAATCCAGCGAAGGCAGAAGAAAGGTCATACAGCTCTTGATGTATGCCGTGAGATTGATTTCCGGTAATAAGGCCGCCGTACATATTAAGAGCACCGCCTCTGAGATAAACCGCCTCATAATTATTTCCGGTTAATTTGGTTTGAATTTTCTTTCCGGCATTACCGCAGGCATGATCGTAAACATTAACCTCACCCGCATTTTGACAATAAATGCCGTAGCAGGTTTGGGTATCGTCCATATCGATTTCAATACCGTACAGGTTCACGGTAGTATCCGCGCCTGACACGCCAATAGCGGAAAAATAACGATCAATTTTAGTGTTGTTGGTAGTGTCGTCGAGGGGGTGGGTGACGCCGGAAATTTTGGTAGCCTCGTTCCCGAGACCGGAGGTCAAGGTGAGAGTACAGCCGTCAACTGCCATGATGGCGCAATAATAATGCTGGTACCAGTGCTGCAAGCCGGTCAGATCCACCTTTATATCATGGCCCTGAGTGATGATGGTGATATTGGCGCCCCGGGGAACAATCCACGGCTTGGTCACCGTAAAATCGCACGCCATGATATATGTATCGATAATCAGTGAGGGATCATTTTTGGCTTCAGCCTCAGCTTTACTGAGCTCATACGCTATATTCAGCTCTTCAAAAGAGGAAATATAGCTTCCATACATATATTCTTTCTCTTCATACTTGCCGGTGTCTGGATTATATTCGTTGCGCATACCCCAGCGATAATTGGAATCCCAAGTAACATAATTTTGACTGGTGTGCCCCAGCATATCTTGGTGCGCAAAGCCCCCACAGACACAGAGATCTGATGTAACTGCATGCGCCACCGGAAACAAGCCGCAGTCGGCCGACAAAAAGCCGAACGAAAGGCACAGCGTCAAAAATAAGGCGAAAACACGTTTTTTCATGAAATAAACCTCCTAAAAGTATAACCGGAATGAGTGGGTGAATAGACGGGGATCCCTTTGTTGTACGGATTACAGCAAAGGGTTGAAACAAGGCTCAGAATTTGAGGGGGACAATGTATGAGGAAAGCGGCACCAATCAATGTGATTGTCCATCCGTTTTTTTGTTTTTATAATGCCCCAAGTGAAACACCTACTTTTATATTTTATGCTTATAAGGTTGTTTAGTAGTATGTATCACTACCACTAAGGAATATCCCCTTAAAAATTCCGTTTTATTCTGTCCAAGTACCCGAACTTGCCGTCTGGTGAGCTTCGGAAAAATCACTTTCAAAATAATTCTCCAACTGCTCAAACAATTGCCGCAGAACACCATCGGCAAGTTGGTTTAGATCAAGACTGCGAATAAATGCAAGTATCTGCTCGATTTCTTCCTCGCTGACACGGTAAATTCGAAGAGAAGCGGTTAAAAACCGTTCGATTTTTCTGTAAAGCGGAAAATGCACGTCGCAAGGCTTTGCCATATACCCACGCATCAACGCCGCCGTTCCGATGTCAATTTCGTAAAACTGACTTTCCTCATAATCGGGGAAACGGTCACCGAAAATGGCTTTCAGTTCTTTCGCCGTGTTCTGATGGATATATTCCAGCGTGTCGTGCATTGTGTATGCCTCGGTGTAGATCTCCCTCAGATTTTCGTTTCGTTCGGTTAAGACGAGCTGAATGGCTGTTTCCACAGCATAAGTATAAATGGGCGTAAGTGAAGCCTTCAATGATTGCTTTGCCGTGTTAAACTGACCGGAAAACATAATACTGACCAGCTCGGCAATCAAGCCTTCCTTATTGTGAAAAAAGTTCTGCATACTGCTGACGGACACACCTGCCATATTTGCAATTTGCTTCATAGTGGTATCTCGGTAGCCCTGCTCCAAGAGTAGCTTTGCACTGACTGCAAGTATATGATTTTTGGTCGGTATACTGGATTTTCGTATTGCCAAACGCTTTTGCCTCCGTTTCTTAATTGGTATTTATATCAATTATATCAGATTTATTCCCGTTTTGCAATATTCGCTGTAATTCAAAAAAGTACGAAACTTTTTTGTGAACAGTTATTTTCGTTTTGAAATAAACGTTCCAATGTAACGCTTTTGGCACTTGCAAGGCTCAAATTTCAACCGTATATAAAGCAAAAAAATCGGAGAGCAAGGTATTTGCCCTCCGATTTTCCATATAATTGCGTTACATCTATGCGTATATGATTTCCTTATTTACAATTTCCGTTACACGATTACGGATATTGTTCATCTTTTGTACCCACAACATTTGGTCGTTTGATTTAAGTTCTTCGGTTATATTTTCTTTTTCGGCAAGTTCTTTTACCAACCGAAAGAACATATCGTTCGCTTGTTTATCAATCTCAGCAATATGTGAATTGAGTTTACCGCTTGTTAGCAGATTATAATATAATACCTTGTGACTTTGTTTTAAGTGTCTCAAATGTCGCTGTCCCCATAGGCCGATAGGCTGTTGTTCTTCCTCTGGCAATTTCAAGCAGGGAATGTAATAGTCGCCTTGCAGTTCGTACCAAAGACCGTTCTTTTCGTCATAAATAACCTTTTCCATAATCACGCCTCCTTGTAGATTACCTTGAATTTCTTTTGCTTTGCATCAATGATTTTCAGCAGAATCTCGTCTACCGCATCGGTGTACTTACCATTAGCAATAAGGTTGTTTCGCATTTCATTCAAGCAGTTCACAACCACCCGCCGTTCAAAATCATCAAGTGCTATGTAATACTTCTTATCACGCATATCACTCACTCCTTCAGCAAGTCTTGAAATGGGGTATCGGTTGCTACAAAGGTATCGTATGCAAAGTTTGCTCCCAAGCGAAATCCCATCATAAAACTGTCGAGATTGGATTCGCCGTTTACCACGCTCCACGCATTTACAAAGTCAAGGAATTTCTTTTTGTTTTCGCCGGAAAGCCTTTCGGTCAAAAAGTCCTCATTGAGCATCAAAACCTCCATTTGTTTCTGCACGGCTTTGTTCTGCTTGGTGCTTCGTGCCTGCGGGTCAATGTTGCCGTAATAGAATTCTTCTATAAATTTGCCCATATTTTTTCCTCCTTTGATTTTCTACCATAATTGTACTCAAAGGCGGTTTGATAGTCGAATGTACCGCTATAAACAGAAAATACCGAGAAAAACCTTTTACAGTTCTTCTCGGTATTCATCTTTTTGTTTTGCCCTTTTGCAACGCCCATAAGTTAGTATTTTGAAATTACTGCCTTATGTGGCGTGTGCTTTAAAGCCATCTGTTTTGTTTATGTATAAGAATTTATGTCAGCATTTTCAGTGTCTGTTCAAGGAGATCAGCTGCAGCTTCCATACATGACTCGTCAAAGTCAAAGGCCGGATGGTGAAGCGGATTTGTTATGTCCGTTCCGATGCCTATGTACACACCTGAACCCCCCTGAGCCTGAACCTTGTTCATCATTACCGCCGCGTCATCTGTTCCTCCCAGATTTCCGTCAAAGTATATTTTTTCAAACCACGGCACTTGGCCGGCTGCCTGCCGGACTATCTCCATAAGGTTCTCGTCGCTCTGTCCCGCCGGTACCTCTCCATGGTCGACATATGTATAAGTAAGGTCATATGCTTTTGCAGTGCCGTCAAGAATATCAAACACTCTTTTTCTTAGATAATCGCTTATTTCTCTGTACTGACCTCTATACTCAAGGCGTATTGTGCACTCTGGAGTTATGGTGTTGGTGCATACACCTCCGTTAATCTGCCCTACATTGACCCTGCACAGACCTTTTTCGTGAGGAGCGATGCTGTGAAGATTCAGCACTGCACTGCATGCAGCCAGGAGGGCATTTTTTCCCTCTTGGGCAGCGCCACACGGGTGCGCCGCCTTGCCGTGAAAAGTCACGTCAAGCTGCCTGCAGCTCATAAAGTCTCTTACTCCACAGGCAATGGTGTGAGATGGCAGCGGCACGTTTTCCGCAGACAACGCAAGATGCACCGCCAGGAAATAATCCACACCGTCAAGATGGCCTTTGTCAACAATTGATTTTGCACCCAGAGTGGTTTCCTCTGCAGGCTGGAATATCAGCTTGATGATTCCCCGATATTCTTGCGGATTCGCAGCAATTCTGCTAGCCAGCTCAAGACCTATGGCGGTGTGCGCATCATGGCCGCAGGCATGAACACAGCCTCGGTTTACGGATCTGTAGCCACCGACAGCAGATGGCGCTTCGGCGCCTCCTTCCTCGTCGTAAGGCAGACAGTCCATATCGAATCTCAGAGCTGCAGTAGGTCCGGGGTTTCCTGTATCTATCACTGCAACAACACCCGGATACCCTCCGGTTCTTTTTACATAGCTTTCTGCCGCACCTTGTGCAGCAGCCCTTTCCATGTTTTCCTTTCTTCTTTCCTCCGGGATTTCCATAGGATATACCAATGTCGGCACGTTTACGGCTTCCTTTCCCATAAAAATATTCGTGATGCCGTAGCCCTCAAGGATTTCCGCAACGCGGGCGCTGGTTCTGACTTCATCCCATCCTTTTTCCGGAAATTTATGAAATTCTCTTCTGTACTTAACTATATCCTTCATCTGACTGCAGAATCTTTTTCTGACTCTGCCCTCCAATCCTTAAATTTTTTTCGGCTCAGTTCCATGGACTCAGACAGTATCTTCGCTCCGCGAGTCATGCCTTCTTCCGTTACGTTGGAGAAGCACAGGCGTATATATCCGCTTCCGCTGTAGCCGTAAGGGAAAAACACGCTTCCCGGCATATACAGCAGGCCTTTCTCACCTGCAGTAATAAAAAGTTTTTTCTCGTTTACATCGTCAGGAAGCTTGCACCATATACATAGTCCTCCTTCCGGAACATCGAAGCACAAGCCCTGTTTTTTCAGCGGCTCCAGCTCATTGCAGAGCAGATCCCTCTGTCTTCTGAAATGAGCCCGCAGAAAAGCTTTTCTCTTTTCCATTCTTCCGCTTTCTATAAAACGGTTAAGCATGGCATGGGACACTCTGTAAATTGTATTCTGTCCGGTGACTATCAGTCTTCCCATCATTTCCACAGGCTCAGCCGGTCCTACCACGAAAGCTGTGTTTATTCCCGGCAGGAAAGTAAGGTTGAAAGTGTCCACATACAATACCATCTTGTTTTTATCCAGCGAGTAAAGTGACGGCAGTTCTCTTCCCTCATATCTGAAATCGCCGAGAGAGTTTTCCTCGATTATGGGAACATCCCTTTTCCTGGCTATTTCCAGAAGCCGGATTCTCTTTTCCAGAGGCATGATTCTTCCTGTGGGATTATGAAGGTTAGGCATGGTATATATGAATCGCGGTGCATAGGCTTCAACAAGCCTTTCCAGCTCGTCAAGATCCATACCATCCTCCTGCATCTTTACACATATCACATTGGCTCCCTTATTTCTAAGAACGTTTACCGTACCTGCCACCACAGGTTCTTCTACTATCACTGTATCCCCATCTCTCAGGTAAAGGCTCATGATATATTCCAGCGCCTGGGTGGTTTCGGACATCAGCTGGATATTTTTTTCGCTTACAAAGATGTCTTTGGATGCAAGCATTCTGCATATATTTCTTTTAAGCCTGTCCGCCTCGTTTTCATCGCAGTCATAAAATTCTTTATAACTGTAGCTGAAGTCTTCAGGATCCGGCAGACACACATTTATACCTGCCAGCGAAACGTACTCCTCAGTGGTTGAGCGCCTGAAGATATCGTCAAAAAGGCTTTCTTTTTCGGTATAATTGTATCTGCGCATATTGGCCAGGGGATGAAAAACTCTCTCCGAAGCCGACTTCCTGACCTCACGCACAAAGTATCCCTTTGGCTTTGCAGATACCACAACAAATCCCTCGGCAATGAGTTCCTGATACGCTCTCACCACCGTGTTTCGTGACACTCCCAGCTCCATTGCAATGGTTCTTTCTGCAGGCAGTTTCAGGCCGTTGGGAAGCCTCCCCGAAATTATTTTCTGTCTGATGCTGTTTTTTATCTGAATATATACAGGTGTATCATTGTTTCTGTTAATAGTTATCTCCATTTAAAACGCTCCCCGTATCAGGCTTCCTCCTGAGCGCTTCGTGCCTTGCGGTACAGCCCTGCCATAAGCAGACCTGTTATGAGCATCATAACGGCTCCGCCGCCCTGAAGCATCCATATATATCTGTATCCGCCGTTTCCGAAGGCATCCAGCCATGAACCGCACAGATTATATAGCCATATATCTGAAGAATATCCGATGGCCGAAGCAACTCCCAGAACCGTGCCCACATATTTGAACGGTACCTTCGCTTCAGTCACAGGCGTGTATAAAGCCGTAGAATTGACATAGGAAAACAGCAGCAGTATAACGCATGTTACCATAAGCAATGTCACCATGCTTTTCTGCTGAGGCACCGCCATCAGAATTATGGTGAAAATAAGGGTTCCGATGCTTCCCACCATCACCACTTTTGTGGAACTTTTCAGCTTGTCAATGAAAAATCCTCCTACCGGTCCGGATATAAGGTTCATTCCGCTTCGCAGAGTATTGGTCAGAAGGGCTGCCATTGCTATGGACACTCCAAAGGCGTCGGTCATATAAGGGTTGAGGTATGGTACTGTGGAACGAATCAGGAAATATCCCAGGGTAAAAAGTCCCAGATACCAGGTGATAGGCATCTTCAGCACTTTTCCCACCAGTTTGAGATCTATTTTGTCATCGGCTGCTTCTCTGGCCTTTGCCTTTTCCTTGTCATAAGGCACAAATATCCACGTGAGAATTCCGAAAACAACTGAGATCACGCAGTATATCATCATTCCGCCTCTGAATTCATACTTTGCCAGCGCGGTTTCCATCATTCCCAGTATCAGGTAAGTGCATGCTATACCTATAAGACCAAAAGCAAAGTTGTAAAACCCAAAAAGCCTTCCCTGCTCGTCGTCATCTCCGATATTCTTAATAAGCTTAAGAAATGCGCTCCAGTGCATGCAGGTGCTGGTGATTCCAAATATGAAATACATGACTTTCAGCACCGTAAAGGAAGATGAAAAGGCTACAACAGTGCCTGCTGCCGCCGTAAGAATCGCCGACAGCACCACCAGCATCTTGGGATTGAATTTATCTGCTATCCATCCTCCTATAAAGTAACCTATAACAGCCGTAATACCGAAAAAGGTCAGAAGCTGTCCTGCCTGTCCGTCGGTTATCTTGTAGGTGTCAAGGAAATGATTATAAAAATCGTAGCAGGCATAAGGTATGAAGTAAACTACCGTTGTGCACGTGGCAATGAGTATCATGAGATATTTATATATCATGCTGTCCTTTTTCATTTTTTCCTCCTATAGATACTTTTCGAACCATTTTATCATTTCCGCTATTCTGCGCTGCCGGTTTACAGGTGAGCCACTGCGGCACAGTTCGTGGGTCTCTCCCTTTACCGCAAAGACTCTTGATGTTCCTCCGAAGTAGGTTATGGCGCTGTGAAGCTGAAGCGCATGGTCATAAGTGCACCTGTAATCTTCAACACCATGAATAAAAAGCACCGGAGTCTTAATCTTAGGCGCATATTTGAGAGCCGACTGGTTCCACAGATACTCCGGATTCTCCCATGGTGTCGTGCCGTAAGTGTCCTTATTGCATGGGAAGCCAATGTCCGACATGCCGTAGTCGCTGAGCAGATTAGCCACGCTTCTGTCAGAGATAGCTGCCTTATATCTGTCTGTATGTCCTATTATCCAGTTTATTATTATGCCTCCGTAAGAGCCGCCTGTAATTCCTATCCTGTCAGGATCTATCCAAGAGTTTCTTTCTATGGCTGCGTCTGTAAATTCCATAAAGTCCCTGTAGTCTACAGTTCCCCATTTTGTCCTTATATCCGCGAAGTCTCCTCCTCTGCCTTCAGAGCCTCTTGGATTGCAGAAAATCACTCCCCAGCCTTGAGTACACATGGCAAACATCTCGTGCATGGCAACCGGGCCGTAAGCAGAGCCCGGTCCTCCATGTATGAACAGGATCGCCGGATATTGTTTTCCTTCTTCGAGGTCTGCAGGCTTCATCACCCAGCCTTCTATCTCTATGCCGTCAGAGTTGACAAAATTGCACTCTGATACCTGAGGAAACTCAAATTCTTCCTGCAGTTGTGTATTAAAATCGCTTATACGCTCTTCTTTTCCCGTTGCGGGATCAAGTATGTAAAATTCTCCGCCGTCCAGACCCCTCATGGCAGACATATATATCTTGTCACCATCGATAAAATAGTCCAGTATCTTACCCTCTGCAGGAGAAAGGGTTATCATCTCATCATTTCCGAATCGCGAGAAGAACAGCTTCGAGCTTCCTCCGCGAGTACATATATAAACTATTCCCTCATCCGTTACGGTAATCTTGTTGAGCCATCCGCTAAGATATGTAACATCCGTAAGCACGTTGTCGTAGAAATGGATGTCGGCATTCTTGTTGTTTCTCGTGAACTTGCCGGTCTCCATATCGACTATGTCTATATATTCATTCTGATATTCTCCGTGAAATGCTCTGTCATTTCTTCCCAAGAGTATATGGGTGGAGTCCACAGGCTGTATTTTTGTATATATATAGCTTCCCGAATCATCTATGGCGCTGATTTCCATGGTGCTGTAATCTATCTTATATACTTTGCCTTCGGTTTTCTGCATTCCTCCCGACTGCACTCCGTAGAAAAGTCCGTACTGATCCTTATATGACTTTATGTCCCATACACTTATGTCGTCATCTGTCAGGCAGGTCAGCCGTCCGCTGTCATATAAATATACTCTTCCCCTCTCTTTGTTGCAGTAACCGCCGTCGTTGGACCAGAAAGGCACTTCGTCGGCTACGAAGTATCGGCTCTCTCTTTCGGATATTTTCAGGTACTCGTCCCAGTCTCCTCCGGCTTCCTTCAGCCATTCATCGCGCACGGGGCTTTCACTTGCCAGCAGCAAAAATCTGTTTTCATCAATACAGTTGAATTTGTAAACGCCTTTATAAACTTTGAACAGTTCCGAATATTCACCTGTGTTTATATTCAGCTTGCAGAAAACAACCAGCGGCACTCCCTTTTCCTGGGCATCCTTGTCCTCCTGACTTCTTGCCGAGGCTATAATTATGTTTTCTTCATCCAGCCAGTCATGCATTCCGACGCTTCCGTCAAAGGTCAGCTGCTTCTTTATCTCTTTCTTTTCCATGTCAAAAAGATAAAGGTCGGAAACATACTTATCTTCTTCCATGACTGCATCGTACCTTACAAAAGAAAAGAGTCCGGCGCCATTGGGCTTCATATCTGTGACATTGATATATTCTTTAAAAAAATCATCTCTTATCTTCTTTTTCATATTATCCTCCTTGTTTTTCCGGCAGGCTCTTTTGGTCAGTCCCATTTGTTATTATTTTATAACAAAGTCCAAAATATTAAAAGCGCAAATTTTGGACCATTCCAAAAAAGAATTTTGGCACTTTATAATTACCTGTCTTTAATGTATATTTATCTTATAATTAATACTTCCGGAGACGCATCATGAGCAAAGATCAGAGCGAGGAACGCACTTTATCTGCCCGGCTGGGTATCACTTCAAAGCAAATTCTATATTTACTGATAGCGGACATAGGTTATGCCCTCGCTTTAAACCTTTTTTACGTAGGCAATAACATCGCTGCCGGCGGGCTGGCCGGAATCGGCACGGTTCTTAATTATTTTTTCAGCTGGCCTATAGGTCTTACGGTACTTGTCCTGACCGTCCCCATTGTTGTTCTGGGTGCAAAAATCAAGGGAAAAGCTTATGTGATAATGGCTCTTATTACTACAGCGGTCTATTCCCTTATTGTAGACCTGTTGTCATTTCTTCCCTGCATAACAGAAGACAAGATAGTTGCCGTGGTCTTTGGGGGAATACTTTACGGAGCTTCTTCTGCTCTGGTTGTAAAGGCACGACTGTCCACCGGAGGAACGGACCTCCTTGCAAAAATAATAATCACCAAGGCCAAGACCTTAAGCATCGGAACATTATACATGCTCATAGACGGAACAATAGTTGTGGCGGCAATGATCGCATACCGAAATGTAAGCGCCGGAATATACGCACTGATGGCTATTGCCGTATGTTCCATAGTTACCGATAAACTTACCAGCGGCTTTAACAGAGCTCAGATGTTCTACATATTTGCCGGACAGAATTCAGATAAAATAACTGAGGCAATATTAAATGAAATGCACCGCGGTGTCACAGCAATAAGCGGAACCGGTAAATTTTCCAATTCTGCCAGAGAAATTCTTCTGACAGTGGTAAAGCCCAACGAGACGCCGATACTTAAAGCACTGGTGCACAAACTTGATCCTGCGGCTTTTGTCGTTCTCGTTTCCGCCAATGAAATTATTGGCAACGGATTTGAAGACATCAATCTGACGGAAACGATCAACGATTAGATACAGTTATTACTTTTAGAAATCATGAAAAGGAGACAGATATGAAAAAATCACATTTAAGTCTTAAGACATTTTTGGCCATCATATCATTCTCAATTGCAGGCAGTGTAATCTATGAACTACCTTACATAAAGTATGTTTATTATGACAAGCTCCTTCCTGCGTTTGATATGACCAATGCACAGGCCGGATTCCTGCTTTCTGCCTATGCTATAGGCTGCCTCATTCTCTATATCCCGGGCGGTATCATGGCCGACAAATTCTCAACCAAGAAAATGCTTGTGCTTTCCCTCTTCGGAACAGGTATTCTGGGATTCATAATGGCATTTTCCATGAATTACATCACTGCACTCATAGTGTTTTTCCTGTTTGCCGTGACTACCAGCTTTGTTTTCTGGACAGCCCTCAACAAGGGTCTCAGACTGCTGGGCGGTAAAGAGGACTCAGGTTCCACCTACGGCTGGTATTATGCTCTCGGCTCAGTTATCAGTCTGGTTTGCAGCATCATCTTCTGGGCATTATATGCATCCACAGAAAACGCTCATGATGCCATGTTCAAGACAATCATCGCCATGTCTGTTGCAGTTATTCTGGCAGGTATCCTGGTTCAGATAACCTTCAAGGAAGACGCTACTGCCATGGGTGAGCTTGCAGAAGAAGATCGCTTCAAATTAAGTGATGTGGGCAAAGCCATCAGAAACCCTTACCTCTGGTGGGCATCCATCATCATGTTCCTGATTTATACAATCTACAGCAACGTTACATACTTTACTCCTTACCTGTCATCTCAGGTAGGCATGGATGTATCTGATTCCGCTTTCCTGGGAATCATCAGAGGATATGTTTTCTACTTCCTGTCTCCTCTGGGAGGTTATATTGCAGATAAACTGCTGAAATCCACATTAAAGCTTTACGGCTACGGATTCATCGTTCTGGGCGCTTTGTTCTTCATTACAACCCAGATCCCTGCAGGCGAAGGAAGCGTTACAATCGCCATCATCATTTCACTGCTGGCTTCTGCTTTTGCTATGATGCTCTACGGTGTAATGTGGTCAATCCTCAACGAAATCAACATCCCTATCTCTTATGCAGCAACAGCCATCGGTCTTGCTTCTATGGTAATCTACCTGCCTGACCTTTTCGTTCCTGCGATGATAGGAAGCTGGCTTGACAATCTGGGTGAAGAAGCCGGATACTTCAGAATGTTCATCTTCTTTGGAATCTGCTGCGTACTGGCTGTAGTTCTCTCCCTGACTCTTGCCAAAAAAGTCAAGACTCTCAATGCTTCCAAGGAGACTGCTCCTGCCGAAGCAGAGTAGATACACACACAATCACAAACCGCACGGGTTCTCCGTTTAAGCGGCGAGTCCGGCGGGGCTTACGAGCCCCACAGAAAACAAACCGGCTCCATGCCAATGTTGAGGCGGAACCGGTATCAGATAAAAAACAGAGAGCTTGAGTTCTCTGTTTTTTAGTATGTTCCTGTTTACTTTTCCGGCATGGACAGTAAAACAGACGGTCTCGCGAGACCGTCTGTTTTGTTTTATGTAATGTAGTTTTATTTCAGTGGAGCTAATCCGAGAATTTCTCTTGCTTCTGCAGGAGTTGCAACTTCTCTTCCCAGCAGTTTTGCAAGCTGAACAACCTTTTCTACCATCTGGCCGTTGGATTCTGCCAGAACGCCTTTTTCCATGTAGAGGTTATCTTCGAAACCTACTCTTACATGTCCGCCTAAGCAGATTGTAGCTGCCGCAATATGCCATGCGTTCTTGCCCAGGCCTGTTGCAGTCCATGTTGAACCTTCCGGAATGGATTCAACCATGTATACCAGGTCTCTGATTGTAGCTGACATCTGCACACCCAGTACGAAATCCCAGTGGATAGGCTTTACAAGGTAGCCCTTCTTGTAAGCTGTCTTCATTGCGATATCGATCATTCCCTTATCGAAAACTTCGCATTCAGGTTTGATTCCTCTTTCCTGCATGATCTTTGCAAAGTTAACGATAGTGTTATCGGTATTTACGAAAATTTCATCTCCGCCGAAGTTGCAGGTGCCGCAGTCCAGAGTAGCCATTTCAGGAGTAGGTACAACTTCTGTTGACTGTAATCTCTCCAGGTCTGTCATGCCTACTGCTCCGCCTGTTGAAGGCTGGATGATTGCATCAGGACATTCTTTTCTGATGGCATCGATACATTCCTGGAATCTGCCTTTGTCCTGTGTAGGAGTACCATCATCCCACCTTACGTGAAGGTGAATCAGGGATGCTCCTGCATCGTAAGCAGATTTTGCTTCTCTGACGATTTCCTCTACTGTATAAGGCACGTTAGGGTTCTGTTCTTTAGTTACTTCTGCACCGCAAATGCATGCACTGATGATTAATTTGTCCATTTTTATCTCCTTTATTCCTCATGAAATAATACACTCCTATTATTATACCATTATAATTCCCTATGTTCAAGTGTAACACGCCATCCTTGAGCGCTAAAAATTTTGTAAAACTCATTTGCCAGAGTAACGGATCTATGCTGGCCTCCGGTACATCCGAAGGCAATGGTGAGATTGTATTTTCCCTCCTTAATGTAACACGGCACCAGCCTGGTGATTATCTCCTGAAGCCTGTTTATAAATTCCTTGGTTATATCCTGCTTGAGTACATACTGAGCAACTTTTTTGTTGTTCCCGGTGAGTTTCTTAAGGCTGGATACATAGTACGGGTTCGGTATAAACCTCACATCTATTACCCAGTCAGCTTCTGTGGGAATCCCGTGCTTATATCCGAAGGACATAAAGTTGAGCCCGAAGCTGTCCTTCTTTGTTTTGCTGACGAAAAGCTTGTCCAGCTCCGCGTTGAGCTCAGCAACCTTCAGGTTGGAGGTATCTATGATAAAATGAGCATTGCTTCTCAGTTCTTCAAGCTGCGTTCTCTCTGCCTGTATTATGTCTCTTGTTATAATGGCTGAAGACAGCGGATGGCTTCGTCTCACTTCGTTGAATCTTCTAATCAGAGCCTCGTCGGAAGCCTCTATAAACACTATTTTGAAGTCAATATTGGCATCCGCAGACAGCGCCGTAATCATCTCTTTAAGGTCGCCGAAAAACTGGCCTCCCCTGATATCAACTACAAAGGCTGCCTTTTCTATTTTTCGCTTGCCGGTCATGGCCAGCTCTATGAAATTTTTTATCAGGGCAGGAGGCATATTATCAATACAATAATATCCCTTATCCTCAAACCAGTCGGCAGCCTTGGTTTTTCCGGCTCCCGACAATCCTGTGATAATCACAACTTCCATCATGATTGTATCCTTCTATATCCTTTCGATATTAACTATCCGCTCCGGCTCAAGCCCTGCTTCCAGAGCCCTGGCCAGAGGTTCCTCAAAGGCTCCTACATTTTCGGGTATATGAGCATCGCTTCCTATTACAAATTTTACATCGTGTCTTGCGGCAATCTTTATTTCATCCGCTGTCAGATGTCTGTGCTTGGCATTTATCTCAATGAGAGTGTCTGTATCGCTGCAGGCTCTGGCTATGTCTTCTATGTCAAAAGGCCCCTTGTCGCCGGGATGAGTCAGTATATCCACCGGATTCTCATAAAGCGCTTTCAGTATCATATCCGTATTGCGAACCAGAAGACCTGAGTTGCTGCCTGACATCAGCCCGGTGTGGCTGCTTATATAATTTGGAATCATGCCGGCTTTAAGTATGCCGAAATGATATCCTGCAAGGATTATATCAAACTCCTTCAGGTTTTCTTCATGGACATCAAGATAGGGTTCCACCCTGATGGTATTGGCTTCAACACCCAGAAGAACCTCCACCTGAGGGTAGACTGTCTTGAGTCTCGCTATCTCACGCCGCATTTCAGGTAGCTTTTCCGTTTTAAGTCCGTAGGTCAGGTGTCCCGGACCGTGGTCGGTGACAGCAACAGATTTGAGTCCTCTGGCTGCTGCAACCCTTACATTGTCTTCTATACTTCCCTTTCCGTGAGAATATATGGTATGGGTATGATGGTCATAGACCATCCTGTATTTTGAAATTATTTTCTCAAATTTACCATGATAGCTGCTTTTATCCAATTATTCGTACCTCCGGTTCCAGCATTACTCCGAATTTGTCATACACGGTATTCTGCACCAGCGTTATAAGCTGCAGAATATCCTCTGCCGAGGCGTTGTCTTTGTTAATTATAAAGCCGCTGTGAAGAACCGACACCTGCGCTCCTCCCACGCTGACACCTTTGAGCCCCGCATCTTCAATAAGTTTTCCGGCAAAATATCCCGGAGGTCTTTTGAAGGTGCTGCCCGCCGAAGGAAAGTTCACCGGCTGTTTGGAATTGCGTCTGGCTGCAAGTTCTTTCATCTGAGCTGCAATTTCGTCCCGGTTTCCCTTCCTGAGTTCAAGCATTGCTTCCACGGCGATATATCCGTTATCCTCCAGAACGCTATGCCTGTATCCGAATTTCATCTCTTCATTGGTAAAAATTTTTTCTTCTTTTCCGTCAGGTGATATGGCTCTTACCCACTTTACCACCTGCTTCATCTCTCCTCCGTAGGCTCCTGCATTCATAAAAAGCGCTCCCCCGAGACTTCCCGGAATTCCGCTGGCGAACTCAAAACCTGTGAGGCTTTCTGCAAGAATACTCCGTGCAAGAACAGAAAGGAGCACGGATACTCCGCATCTGACTTGAAAAGTTTCCCCTTTGTCTTCTGACGGCCTTATATTCACATAGTCCATGCCGGTTCCCGGCTTGATAACAAGGCCTTCATACCCACTGTCTCTGAAAAGAGTGTTGGAACCGTTTCCCAGAATCATATGAGGTATTTCCAGCTGAACCGCTGTCTCGAGGAGAACTGCCAGATTGCGGCTGCTGTTCACTTCTGCAAAGGCTGCGGCACATCCTCCGGCCTTGAAAGAAGTGTATCTGCTCATGGGTACATTTTCCCGGATTTCTATATCAATGTTCCTGCTTCGGAGTTTCCTTTTCAGTTCCTCCAATAGGAACGCAAGCTTCTTTTCCAAATATATCCTCCTTATCTATGCAGTACTTGCTGAAATCTTCGTATACTTCGGTTCCCGTAGGCATGTCTTTCGTGCGCAGCCGTCCGTTTATTACCCTGGAAAGGTAAACATATATAACCGCC
Organism: Firmicutes bacterium UBA1702; assembly: GCA_002320005.1. Lineage (GTDB taxonomy): Bacteria > Bacillota > Clostridia > Peptostreptococcales > Anaerovoracaceae > Fimisoma. The sequence goes on along the minus strand of DCJK01000013.1, from coordinate 3,505 downwards.
ATTGTAGGCACACCGAGAATCATTCCGGCAAAGCCGAAGAGACCGCCTCCCACCAGTATGGCAAACATCACCCAAAAGCTTGCCAGTTTGGTAGTCTTTCCTAAAATCTTAGGTCCTATTATGTTTCCGTCAATCTGCTGCAGAACTATAACCATAATTCCAAACTTGAGAGCCGCCCACGGATCAATAAACAGCAGCAGTATAATGGACGGAATGGCACCGATAAACGGCCCGAAGAACGGTATGATATTTGTGAGTCCTACAACAACGCTGATGAGAACTGCCATAGGAAGCCCCAGCAAACTCATGGCAACGAAGCATATTATGCCTATTATCAGGGAATCTATCAGCTTTCCGCTGATAAATCCGCCGAAAATATCATTGCAGATACGGCCGAACTCAAAAATCTCATCTGCTTTCTTTTTTGAAAAGGCAGCCAGTATCAGTTTCTTGCCCTGTGCCTGGAAGATTTCTTTACTGTTTAATATATACACACATATCACCAGTGCTACAAAAATATTTATCACTGCACTGAAGGTTCCTACAATTCCTACAGAAACCCCTGAAAGGATAGCTTCTGCACCCGGCAGAACATTTTTCTGACCCCACTCCAGAAGCTTCTGAAAGATGCTGTCGACCTTGCCGTGGAGCATAGTGGCCATCTCGTAATTTTCAACTATATTCTTATCTATCCATGAAGATATCTTGTCGACGAATGCAGGTATATCGCCTATCAGGCCTACTATGCTGTTTATGAGTTCGGGCACTATAAGCATTATAAAGCCAATGCATATTCCCAGCAGAAACAGCATTGTTACAAGACTGGCTACAAGGCGCGCCAGTTTGTAGTCCCTGGAATAGGTTTTGAACCGTCCTCTGTTTCTCCTGTATACACATCTGAGAGTCACATTATATATCGGACACAGAAGGTATGCCAGTATTATACCCATATAAAACGGCGTCAATATGCTGTTTATCTCCGACAAAATGTTTCTGACATCGTTTGTATTATAAAGGATGTAATAGCATAACAGCAGTCCAAGTCCCGCGCAGAAAATCGCAAGGCTCATCTTGACATACTTGCTTTTGAAGTTTATCTTTTTTTCAGCCATTTCTACCTCCTCTCAGATTATAATACATTAAGTTCACAATGCGGTCAACTGCATCATGAGCGACAGTTTTGCCAGTATCTCCTGCTTGTAAGGATCTTTTAAATCATTGCAGTTACCTGACTTAAGGCATGCTGACACCATGGCGTTATATTCCTGCTCTTTAACATAAGGAGCCGCTGCCGGGTATCCCTTGCACATCAGATAATATGTAGTGACTGCCCGTGCCATAAGCCGATCCTCCTCACCATAAGGCAATATCTTCAGAAGACACAGCTGCAGTCTTGCGGCATATTCAAAGCATTCCTCTGTCATAGCGTCTATTCTGAGAGCCTCTCCCATCAGATGCTTGAAATTTTCCATTTCTCCCGGTATGTCCGCAGGCAGCGCAGGAGAAAAATCCCATTCTCTCACAAGAATACTGCGCTTTCTGTACTCAGCTTCGTCCTTGCCTGACAGAATGCAATATATGCCTTCAGTCAGCCTGAGACCATAATCTATATTTTCTTCCGAAAAATTCCAGAGCTTTTTCAGAAGAACTCGGAGTCTCTCTGCCATGAGGTGCTCGCCGATGGGGACATTGCTCAGAACATCGCCTCTGAGTATGCTCTCCACCTGTCCTTTGCTCAGGGGGCTTCCCTCAGCTTTCATGTTGTTATAGATCCAGTCTTCTTCTTCTATTCCGGCGAAATATTCCTTGACCTCCCTGTTAAAAGGGGTTCTGTTTTGAAGTATCACCATTTTTTTCTTGATTTCTCTGAGCATTTTTGCCTCCGAAAGTCTGCCGTTATTATATATTTTAACATACAACAATCGTATTTTCTATGGCAACAATCCGATTTTCTATTATAAACTGTTCTTTAAGTCAATACAATCGAATAGGGGCTAACTAGTAGCCCCTTTCACACCACCGTACGTGCCGTTCGGCATACGGCGGTTCAATTCAAATAATAATCTAAACAACTGAGAAGTCCTCGCTTTGCGAGGATTTCTTTGCTAATGAGGTGTAGTCCTGTTGTCTTTGCCACCGCCTGATAGTGGTCTCCAAGTCCAACAGACTGTTTTGCCATCCATTCGGGTGCTCCCAGTTTTCTCAATCCCCAATAGCGTTTTCCACTTTTCTTCCACTGTTTCCATATGACAATTCTCATTCTTGTACGCAGATGTTCATCTATTCTGATGAGGTTTTTCTTCATACTTCCGATTCTGAAGTAGTTTATCCATCCACGTATGACTTGATTGAGTTTCTCAATTCTGTAGTCCATACTCACTGACCAGCTTCTTTTCGTCAGCTGTTTCAGCTTTCTTTCAAACCTTTTAATTGAATCCTTGTGTGGTCTTGCCTTCCAGCCCTCTGTTCCTTTCCAGAATCCAAAACCCAGATATTTCAGCTTGCTTGGTGTCGTAACCTTTGTTTTGGTTGCGTTCACTTTTAGCCCAAGCTTCTTCTCTATCCACTTTGTAATTGTGTGCATTACTCTGTTAGCTGCTGCACTACTTCCTACTGCTATCACACAGTCATCTGCATATCTTACAAAGTGCAGTCCTCTGGCTTCTAATTCCTTATCCAGTTCATTAAGCATTATGTTGCTTAACAGCGGTGAAAGATTGCCACCTTGCGGGGTTCCTTTGTTGGTTTCTTCATATCTGCCCCTTACCATTACTCCTGCATTAAGGTACTTCCTAATGAGTGATTCGGTATCAGGGTCTTGTATGAGTTTCCCCACTAATGTCATAAGTTTGTCCTGTGGTACATTGTCGAAGAACTTTTCGAGGTCGATATCCACTACATAAGTGTATCCATCATTGAAGTATTCCAGTAGTTTCACAATCGCCTGCTGAGCCCTGCGATTTGGTCTGAACCCATAGCTGTACTCACTAAAGTGTGGTTCAACTATCGGCGTCAGTCTTTGCACAATTGCCTGCTCGATGATTCTGTCTACTACCGTCGGTACTCCAAGATTTCGTACTCCTCCATCCGGTTTTGGTATTTCTACTCGTCTTACCGGTTTTGGCTTGTACTTTCTCTCTCGGATTTTGTCTCGGATATTTACCCAGTTTTCTTTGAGATAGTCGTCGATTTCCTCTATGTTAATTCCATCGATTCCACTTGCACCCTTATTGGCTTTGACCTTCTTGTATGCAAGTCTCATATTTTCTCTGCTGAGAATCTCCTCTAACAGTTGTGACATAGATTTGTCTCCTTTCTTCGTTATGCTTCGCACTCTCTAAATCCTACCTCCTATGGAAGCTTCTCTCCGTTACGTCTTCGCTACTATCTTCCTCGTCAGACATGAGTACTTACTTTTGCAAGTCCATTTGACTCTTGAATTGTTCAGCCCTTCGCTCCACTTCCATTACTGAAGCTTCCACACTACTATGGCTTCTGCTGACTT
>DCJK01000012.1 GCA_002320005.1 Firmicutes bacterium UBA1702 | reverse complement strand
TGTCAATAATATTTTTCATATATTATCAACATTTTTCAAATATTATTTCAAAATAATATTTCATTCCCACTCCAGCTCCATATCTATGATATTATCATCATTTATCAGTAATCGATATTGTTTAAATAATATTTCTCATATACAAAAATATCTTCGAAATATTTTTGAAATATTTCGAAGATATTTTGAATTTAAACATATTTTAAAACGTGTTCTGCAATGCCTTTTGCAAGCAATGGTGGTACAGCATTTCCAACCTGTTGAAATTGAGAATCTTTTGTACCTGAAAATTCGAAGTCATCCGGGAAGGATTGCAATCTTGCAGCCTCTCTTACTGTAACAGCTCTATCCAATGTCGGATGAATCCACATCGATTTTCTTACATTTACTACCGTTCCTGAAGGAGCATCTGGATTTAATCTTAAATAAATTGTATTCTGTGTTCTTTCTGGTTTTGAATACGTTGATTTCATTTCTTTTGAAAGACTATGGAAGTTTTTTCCCGGCTGAATCTGTTTAAATCTTTCCAATGCCGTTTTCGTAGTTTTTGTTGTAATATGATTTTTTACCGAAAAACTTCCTTCACGCATTTTCTTAGCAAAGTCACTTAACACTTCTTCACCTAAATAAGCAACTTCCTCATATTCCTTATTATAGCCAACCTCATAACCCGCCAGATCCATTATAGCTTCTCCAACTGTTGGAATCACTAAATTTTCAGGAGCTTTTGGCAACTCAATGTCTACTTCATTATATAAGTCTTTTCTTATTCCAATTACTATATGACGTCTACGTTCTTGAGGAACACCAAACCATTCTGCATTCACAGTATCACCTTTTTGAATGTATTCCCCGCCTAAAATAGCATTTACATAATCATTGACCGAGTATGAGCTAACTTTATAAATTAAATAACCCTCGTCATCCACTAGGTATTGACCTATTAATCCATTAGAAGTGATTTCTTCTATTGTTTCAATCATCTTTTGTAATGACACAATATACTGAATTGTTTCTTCTTGTTTTGATACCTGGAGCATTAATTCAGTTAACTTGTTTTTATAATCACTTTCTTCTTTATTGTTCGGTAGTGTTATACTTGATAGCACATTCTTTATTTTTTCTAAATGTTCTACAATCGTTTCATCATATAAACCGGCATTCAATGCATCATCAATTTGTTTAACGATTTCTACAGAATGCTTTTCCAAATATATCGGAAATCTTTTTTTATTCCCTATATTCTTTCCTAACACACTAAGCAACTGTAATAAATCCTTTGGAATTGTAAATCTTGAAAAATCAACAGTTTCAATTTCTTTAAAATCAATATTATCGTATTGGCGATTTGTGATATATAAAATATCTTCCCTTTTCGGAATTTCAAATCCCGCATCTATTAGTGCTTCAATTTCTTCGTTATCTTTTGTCGATTCATAAAATCTATGTGTATCAGAACGTAACATACTTACATTTTCCATTACAAATGCCTTGGGTTTTATTTCTTTAATCGCTCTAAAGTATTCTTTAACAAGACCATTATTCATACTAATTAAATGGTTCTTCTGTCTATTAGCATTCGAAAAACCTTGACACGGAGGTCCTCCGATAACAATGTCAATACCACCCACATCTTCATTAAGTTGCGAAAAATCATATCCTACCACATTATCAATAAAAGTAAAATTATCATTATCTTTAACTAAATTTTTCTTGTATGTTGCCTTTGCATTTTCATTTATTTCAGCGGCTGCTACCAACTCAAATTGTCCTGTCATTTTAAATCCAAGACTTAAACCACCTGCTCCAGCAAATAAATCGATTGTCTTAAGCATTTTCATCTGCCTCGCTTTCTTCGTTTGTTATACAATTTTGACTATGCATCCACTCATCAACTTCACTAATTTTAAATTTCCATTTTCTATCAAACTTATATGCAGGCATGTTTTGAGTCTTAACCATTTTTTTAACAGTATCTCTACTTGCACCTAAATGATTGCAAATTTCTTCCATTGAAACCCAACGTTCACTCTTTTCCATGAAACATTTCTCCTTTCAAACCATATTATTATTTTATCATAACCTCCTCCTTTTCTCAATACGAACATTATTATTTTACAACGTTTAATAACTATTAACTGCTATTTATTACTAACAGTAAAAACACCCCATTATCATAGCAACATATACTAATGACAAAACAAGGTGTTTTTAAGTTTTTACTATAATGTAAAAACGAACTTTTCCTTTATAACTTTGTTACCATTTTCTGCACCATGAACATCAGTTGTACTCCATCAAAAAATCCGCTCTTATAATAAAAGTCGACATCTTCACTTTCTCTATACACCATCTCATCTGTGTATTTAAAAAGCAGCTTTTTTCCTTCGTCTGTACATTCCTTTTCTACCTGTTGGTACAGTTCTTCGATAGCCTCATCTCTTTCTTTTGTGCGTTTTGCTTCTTTATGCGTCCTGGTTTTCAGCAATCTTTTATATGCAATTTCCATTCTCATATTGCTTACTTCATCAATAAAATCTTGGTCTAATTCGTCCACTCCCAAATCCCCCTTATTCTGAATCTCTTTCATCATCGGCTAGTTCTCCCACCGGTATGTTGTTGTCGCAACACCAATCAAGATAATCCTCAGATCGATGCCTGATAATCAGTAGTTTGTTACCAGAAGCAACTGCAAATTTCTTTTCCCCGTTTTCCGCAACTCGCCTTAAAGCTTTTGTGCCGATGTTGTAGTATTCAGATGCCTCCTTCACTGTGAGCATATATTTTTCATTCAATTCCATTAGACCCACCTCCTTTCTGGTGTGTCTATATATCCTCTAAATCCCTGAAATGTCAAGAAAAAAGCAGCCGGAACCATAATTCCAACTGCCGAAATGTCTATATAAATTATGATGAATTTTAGTTGTCAAATAAACCTCATTTCTTACTTCTCTTCATCATCATTAATAAGAATATTTTGCCTAAACAAACTATTAATTGCTTTTTGAATATTCACATCGCTAACGCCATAATACTTAAGTTGCATCGCATACACAATCATTTCAAGATAGATTAAATCCAACAATGATAATCCAACGAACTCTTGATCAAGATTTCCATGTGCATAATTATTACGTTGCTTTCCTATTCTAAGTCCCATATCTGAATATTTTAATTCTTGCCCATTCAAATGATATAAACGATTGCCAAAAATATCGACAACTGTTCCAAGTTCTTTTCCTGTATGAATTATTTTGGAAGATAACTGGGTAAAATGAATTCCATCTATCAAATGTTTATATATATCTTTTGCTTTTCCCGTGGCTTTACTCTGTAATTCTTTTAATGTTTCTGAAACAAGATTTTCAGCCTTAATGGTTCTCTCTTTCTTTTTAATTCCATCCGGAAATAATCTTCTAAATTCCCATTCAAATGCCGCTGTAATCATTACAAATCGTGCAGCATCAATTGTTCTACCTTGAGCATATGTATTTGGAATATTTCGCGTATATAATAATCCGGATGCTATATCAGATAAAATTTTATGTTCTTTTTCTTTAATATGCTCATATCTAATATATCTTCTATCTTTTAAACACTGCTGCTCTGTTTCTGGAAGATTATCTAATATGAATAGCTTCGCAAATTGCAAATGTTGTGACTCCTTAAACGGTGCTGACAAATTAATATCTGTAAAGGTTACACTTTTGCGATAGTTGAGATATTGAACAAACACCTTTGCAATATTATATAATCGAAAAACAAAAGCATAGTTATCTGTATCTTCAAAGTCAAAATACATTACAGAATGTAATGAAAACGGTGGACTACTCATATCTCCCTTTTCTTTTCTAATAATCCCAAACTGTACTGTTACTTCTTTTTCATCGACATAAAACTTTTGTTTTTCCGTTAATGTATCTTTAAGTGGTATCGTTTCCACAGCAAAATAACCATCTTCAGAATATTTTTTTGAAGAAATTGCTTTTTTGGTTGGAAAAATACAATCAATTTCAGGACTTTCAAAACTAATCCTATTTATTACAGAGGAACGAATTCTTTTCCATATATACGCTCCAATTCCAATGCGTAAAACTCCGTTTATTCTCCCAACATTATGGCTATTAGGAAACAGTACAATTTCTATACCCTCGTTACAACGACCAATTAAATACTCATCCTCAACATACACAGGATCTCCCATAGTATACACACCTGGCGCCAGTTCCTTCATAAACCACTTTTCCACTTCACTTTTTTTATCATTTGGTGGAATTAAACGTAATTCTTCACGGTCGAAAACAAACGTAAAGTTTACCTCTTTAAAACAAATCATTCCTGATGCTAAATTTTCAAAATCATACATTTATCTTTCACCCCCTATTTGTCTTTTTATTAAATATACTGTTATTCCCAACAAATATTGTTTCTACTATTATATCATGTACAGCCAATATTTCCATTAACAAACCATAACTGTCAAAAACACCCTGCTTTTCTGCAAGGTGCGTATAAGATTTATTATGCATATTTTAAATCCTAAATTTTAGTAGTCTAGTCCGTAGTACCCCACCGAACCAACCGCTAAAGTTTCGCCTGTTTTCGCCCATACCGCCGCACTTTCGCACGTTACCTCGTTACAGTGCCGTGACGGATAAACAGTATTATCACCATTCTTTGATAACTCCTCGATTTATTTTTTTATAATATCACCTATTAACTCTACTTCATCGCTGTTTGATGTAAATACTACATCACTGACATCTTTTGGATTCATGGACAATGATATCCTGGTTCCCCTTAAACCCCCAATAATTTTAACCGTCGTTTTTCCGGGATAAGAAGCCCTTTTGACAATAGCATCTTTAACTCCCATAAATCCCTGAAAAGACATGGTTAAATTTAATCTTGGTCTTTCAGAAATTTTTACTATAACTGAATCAACTTTTGCTCCTGAATCTGTGAATAGAGTAATGAAATCATCAAAAGAGTACTCATAATTTACATAAGTCATACTAATACCATCCCCTAATATAATTTCTCTTTTGCCTCTGATCATTTTCTCCTCTTCTAAACTCGTCATATAACCACTTTGATTCAAAGATAATTGTACTTATGCAAGCCTTCCCGTATTTTTTTGTTTTTCTTTGAAAACAGGTGACCCTTCCGGGACGTGTGAATCCGTTAAAACTTTCCCGTCAGCATCGCTTTGACATTGCCGATAACTATATCAATACAGCCAAAAGGCTTTGCTTTTCACAGCTGTTCTACCTCTGTCTCCATCTCCCGGAATACCTGACCGGAAATACCCCATATATCATCCAATGGGATTTTCTGCTGATTCTCCATGATAATGATTCGCCGGCAGTCATCTATCCTGCGCACGGCACCCGTTACCGACGTATAGGCTCCTCCATCTTTCTTCTGGTCAGGTATAAAATAAATTATGTTGACTTCCGTCCGGGAACGGTTTTTTATGCGGAGCAGCGACAGCTTTGCATTTAATTCATTCTTTTTTTCGTCGGAAAGTTCCCTCCTCTGTTCTGTCAGTCTGGCAGATTCTTTTATTGCTTCGTCATACCCGGTAAGCGCCGCAAAAGGTGAAAACTGAGCCGCACGATCACACAAAGGCATCTTTGGTCTTTTGTCAGACCGGTGATGCGGCAGATTGATTATATCGTCGTATTTATGGCTGACTTGTCTTTTCTCCATAATTCCTATACCTTTCTTTTGTGCTTTACATGTCAACATCATCCTAAGCGGTCACCCGGCATTTTTATATGAAATCATAATATGGCTGGGCGCAAACAATAAAGAAGATATTACCAGCAGAACCGACCTTGACATTATACCGCTGAACATAAAAAGCACCGACGGAATTATCGAAAGTGAAAGCGCTCTGAACAGGCTATTTTTGTTGAAGCAAATGCACCATATAACGCAGTATATTATGACAAGCAGCGAATCTCCAATAAGGTATAATACAAACCCTTCTTCAGACCACCATCCAAACCACGTCCTCGGTATATTTATTATCATGAATGCAAAGCATCCCAATCTTCCTATCTGCTCTGTTATTTCAGCAAACCTGCTCTTCCACTTGTTGTTAAATCCTTCTTTGTTTTTAACGGCGAAAATAATATTGGGAATCATTATAATTGCCACGAAAGCAATACCAAAGATATTAACATATTCCATACCTATGCTTTGTGTCCGCCTATCTGGTTATTTTTATCCCTGGCGGTTGCTCCTTCCTGCAGACTCATTCCTTTGAGAACAGCATTTTTACCAAATTTCTTTTTTATGTTCAGCAGTGTTTCCTGCATTTGTCTTTCCTCCTGAAGCCGGGATTTTTCTTCTTCCATCTGCTGCTGCAAAGCCTTATAATCGGTAAAAAAGTCCAGCTGCTGAAATTCCGGCTTTTCTTCCATACACTTTTCGTCCGTCACGCGATTTGCTGACATGGCAATACGCCTTATCAGCAGGTTTTTATCTGTGATACGTCTGTAAAGATTCATCATGGCGTCTGCAAGAACTTGCGATGATGAAGTCTTGCGCTGAAGATTCTCTGTTCCGTGAGCATGCTTTGGTATGCTACGGCCATATCGGTCTGTACTTACCTGTCCACGGTATTGTGCAGAGAGCCGCGGATTGGAAAGATTCGCTATGTCATAACCGATGGTAAGCACCAGCTGATTCGTAACAAGACCTTTCTCCACCAGATCCAGAGATAATGCGTCTATCATTTCTCTGACCACAATTCCGGCTTTTTCGTAAGTATAGGGTTCATGCAGAACCTGTCCTGAACCGATGCTTCTGTTTCTCGGCTTATACCCTTTTATATCTGAAATTCTGCAGGGTTCCCAGCCCCAGGCATGGTCAATGAGAAGCTCGGCATTTACACCGAACATCCTGTAAAGCATATCTTCATTAAAGTATTCACCCGGGCCCCCAAGAGAACACCTTGCAATATCCCCCATGGTATAAAGTCCGATTTTTTCCAGTTTTTCCGCATAGCCTTTCCCTATTCTCCAGAAATCCGTAAGCGGTCTGTGGTCCCAGAGCTTTCTGCGGTAAGACATCTCATCCAGCTCAGCAATGCGCACGCCGTCTTTGTCAGGTTCTATATGCTTTGCTTCAATGTCCATGGCGACTTTGCACAGATATAGATTAGTTCCTATCCCTGCAGTAGCTGTTATACCTGTGGTATCAAGCACGTCTTTTATCATGGTCATGGCAAGCTCTCTCGGAGACATATTATAGGTTTTCAGGTAATCGGTTGCATCGATAAAAACCTCGTCAATTGAATAAACATGAATATCCTCCGGGGCGATATATTTAAGGTATATGTTATAGATTTCTGTGCTCACTTCCATATATTTTGCCATTCTCGGTGGCGCAACAATATAATCCACGGAATATTCAGGCGAAGATGCTGTCACATTATCATCAAAGGAACTGCCTGTAAACCTTCCGCCGGGGGCTTTACACTTTCTCTCGGCATTGATGGCATTGATCCTCTGTACCACCTGAAATAACCTGGGGCGCCCTGAAATACCATGGCTTTTTAATGAGGGAGATACGGCAAGGCAGATGGTTTTTTCCGATCGTTCTGCATCAGCTACCACAATGTTTGTGGTCATGGGATTAAGACCTCGCTCTATGCATTCTACGGAAGCATAAAATGATTTAAGATCAATAGCTATGTAGCTGCGATTTTTTTCCGCCATTTAATATCTCCTGAAAATTATTGCACATTTTGCTGATTGTGCTGTCTTATGACTGAATTATATCACATTTCGCTTTTAAGAACAAGTGTTCTTTTTTGTTTGTGGCAACACTTTAATGTGCGTTCTATTTGCAGAAGCTGACAAAATCCGTGACAATATCTCTCATGGACATATCCAGTCTCTCAATAGCCGCTTCTTTCAGTTCTTCCGGCATGCCGAAGTATGCTTCGGCTATTGCACCTGCCATACATGCTATGGTATCGCTGTCTCCGCCGAGAGAAACTGCTTTTCGTATCACATCCTCAAAATTTTCCCCTTCCTCGAAGGCAATTATTGCTTCCGGTACGGATTTCTGACAAGTCTCATAAAATTGGTATCCCGGACGAATCTGATCAAGTGTACGTGACAGGTCATATCCAAATGTGCCGGTAATATAGTCTGCTATCAGCTTCTTATCAACACCATCTCTTGCAAGAAATATCGCAGCGGCTACGGCCTGAGCGCCTTTGATACCTTCCGGATGATTATGTGTTACCTCCGCCGTAAGTTTTGCAGCATGTAATGTTTCTTCAAGAGTGTTGTAGAGCCATCCTGCCGCTGCAACACGCATTGCGCTCCCATTGCCGTAGCTGTTGTACGGCTCCGGATTTTCCTGTCTGAGCCACCTGCTGAACATAGCGCCATACCCCGCATCAGGATATCTCATGCCTATATCTTGCATGTATGCTGCCACCGCCGCCCTTATGGATTCGTCATCCTTGCCGTATGTTTCCATAAGAGCTTTTGCAACGGCCAGTGTCATATACGAATCATCTGTAGGACATGATCTGCTGCTCAACAAGGTGAAATTGTAATTGTGTGTATTATTGAATTCATAAACCGAACCCGCGATATCTCCGAAAATTGCTCCTAACATACTGTAACCCTCCTTATGCTCATTACTTCATTACTTATGACCATATGATATCAGGAAACGCTTCCGCTTTGGTCGCCTGCCGGGAGACATTTCTTCCTGACGTAAACATTGATATATGGAAGTTCATCACTTCTTCATCGCTTTTCCGCTTCTGCACTTGCACAGGCATATAAGCCTACCCACAGTCCGGTTAATGGCCGGCGGCCGGCTGCTCCGTCAGGATATATAAATCTCTATGCCGTTGACAGACACTCCTTTTTCAGTCGGTATAAGTATATATTTTTTGCCGTTTATTGTTCCGGTCTCTATGTCACATGCGAATTCAGGGTCCACTGTTATTTTTACTTTAGGAGTTTTCACCTCAAATCTGCTGGCTTCCACCAGGTTCCCCGGGTTAAATACCTGGGAATCACCCATCTCTCTGCGGCACACTTGGTTAAAGAAACTGATTTTTTCTTCGGGAACACCATTGTGCTTCAGAACAGCCCCAATCTCTTCCATGTAAATTTCCGGCTGCTCAGGTTCCTTACTTTCTTTATGAGCTGCAAGTTTCTCTCTTATTTCTCCATGAACTGCCTGAACCACATCCAGGCTGCAGTCATTCCCCAGAGCTTCTGACAAGGCATCCCCGAAAGCACCTTTCTGTACATCTGCTGCCATAGGCATTTTTTCAGGAGCAAAAAGCGTCTCAATAATGTCTTCATGTATATTTGAAGTGTTCTTGCTGTAATAAAGGGCTCCATATATATTGGCACATCTTCCGTCGAAAGCAGGAAACATGAATCCTGCCTCAGGCGACGACAGAACATGGCCTGTTGAAGCGCTTCTGAAAGTCTTGTCTTCAGAGCGATACCTAAGCTCTGATCTGGCATCTTTTACCGGACATATTGCGCATATAATGTAGTCAAACACTTCAGAAGAACCATCTTCCCATACCTCATCATCACTACCCTTAAATGGCACATCATAAGAATCTGCTGCCATGAGAATTGCGTAGCTTTCTTCTTCAAAATCGATATTTTCTATAACCCTGCTATAAAATATCTCTCTTGCATTTTCATCTTTCAGATGTGACTGCCTGAGAGACGAAAGCAATCTGTGCTCATGACTGTTTTCTACTTGTGTCGTTGAAAATTCAATATCCATAAGATTTCTTCCCAGGCTTCCCGATAGTGATTTTTTCAGAATTTTCAAATACATTTCTGCCTCTTCCTGTTCCATCAGTCCCAGAGGCATATCTATTCGTGCAACGATTTCTCCTGAAGCATTGACATAGCAGCCGTATATATGGCTGATGCTGTCTTTCTCCGGGCTGAAACGTCTTCTTATTTCCTGTACTTCTCTGCGATTCATCTGTTTTCTCCTAAATGTGTATTATTTATATATTCTACCTTCATCTCTCTTCAATTGTCAAGAAAGCCGCCGGCTGTGCCGGCGGCTTTCTCTGCTATCTTTTCTTTGTTTTCAGAACATTCATTGCAACATACAATGCAATGGAAATCAGTATGGCGGCAATAACTATTATGTACATAGTGCCCAACTCAACCCTATCTCCAAAGAAATAGATGTTACAGTCAACACTGTCTTTTATCGCTTCCACCACTGCTGACGGGAAACCCTGATCTTCCATTTCCTCAAAGACACCTCTCAGAGCATGGTTTCGCAGAAGCGAAGTTCCGTAAGTCCCCGGAAGGCAGGAAATTACTTTTTGAAGACCGTCGGAAAACTGGGATATGGGCATGTATGCTCCGCAAATAAAGCCATAGCCTGCACTTACGATAGTACCCACAGCAGAGGCCTGTCCGTTGGTAGACAACGGAAAATTCACGCATGATGACAAAGCTGTCCCGAAAAGAGTCAGCAGAAATACATCTCCCATAAGAGCCACAGCGTCGCCGGCAGTAAGATACCATCCGACATATGCAAGATATCCCAGACATACTCCTGAAGCAATCAGACATATTATAAGGGTCGTAAACAGTGTTGAAAGATAGTAGCTCAATGCAATGGCGCTGCTTTTTACAGGAGTTATGGTAATATCGTGCCTTGCTCCTGTAATTTTATCCTGAACCATGAGAAGATTGGAGCAGAAAGCTACCGTTATGCAGCTTACTGCCAGCAGCGAAGATACTAGTTCACCGCCCACGCACCCACCTATGAGCTTGTCCGATACTGAAGTTCCTGCTGCGTTCAGTGCGCTGCGGAAAGTGTCCTCATACACATTACTTAAAAAAGTTCCGTACAGAACAAGAAGTATAAGCGGCGTAATAAGGGATGTGAAAAACATTCCTTTGTCCTTAAAATACAGTTTCGTATTACGTTTTATAAGAGCCCCCAGACCTGTGATATTCATTTTTCAGTACCTCCCGTAAGCTTTTTGCCGGTTACAGTAAGGAAAACGTCGTCCATTTTGCCTTTGACAATCTCATAGTCACTGAATATTTCCGGGTATTTAAGTATAAGCTGCGTGGCAGCGGCAGTGTCCGGCACTGATACCTTGTAAGCATCGCGGATTTTTTCGTATGGCATTCCCAGCTTTGTTACCTGTGCTTCTTCGGCGCCGTAAATGGTCACAAAATCTCCTGTATATGTGTTTTTCAATGTCAGAGGAGTCCCTTCTGCCGATATTTTTCCGCTGTCCAGAATAACCACATAATCTGCGTCTGCAGCTTCCTCCATGTAATGAGTCGTAAGAAAGACAGTCATTCCCTCTTTTTTACGCAGATCACCTACTACCTTCCAGAGTGTGCTTCTGGTCTGTGGATCAAGCCCTGTGGTAGGCTCATCAAGAATCAGAATTTTAGGTCTGTGAAGCAAAGCCCGTGCTATGTCTATTCTTCTTCTCTGACCTCCTGAAAGCTTGCCTAACGGACGTTTCAGAAGGTTGTCAAATTCCAGCATTTCTGATAGTTCAGCAAGCCTGTCCCGGAAGCCTTCTCCTGATATTCCGTATAAAGCTGCTCTGCTCTGCAGATTGTCTCTGACCGAAAGGTCTTTGTCCAGAACCGAGTTCTGGAAAACAACTCCAAGGCTGCGCTTTATGCTGTCAGGGTCTTTTGACAAGTCAAATCCGTCAATACGCACTTCTCCGGAATCTTTTGCCAGCTGTCCGCACATGATGTTTATAGTGGTTGATTTTCCCGCGCCGTTGACCCCCAGAAAAGCAAAAAGTTCTCCCTCTTTGACCTTGAAACTCAGATCCTGTACTGCCTTCACTTCTCCAAAACTTTTGTTCAGATGCGAAATCTCAATAATATTATTCATTTCCGTACTCTCCTTTGCTGCAGATATTCTATTGACGTCGAGGCATTATTATGGCTGCAATCACATATGCAATTACTCCGCTTCCGCCCTGCGGAGAAATAAATAAAGGCCACAAAAGTCAATATTATAATCAGTGCTATTTCCATTCTCAGCATAAGTTAATCTCCTTTATGCTCATTTTAAACCGGTATTCAAATTTACTATAGATATTTTTTTCAGCATTTTGTGTCTTTTTTATATCTCTGTGAGTTATTATTTTACCTTTCATGATGTATGTATGTCAACACAATGCACTTTCTTTATAAAATGTGCATATGATGTTATCAGCAATTTGTGCTTAGAGAGGAGACGTTTATGTCAAACTGTTATACCAGACAGCAGATTTATTTACTTAATCAGCTGAGGCTTCTATGGAGTCAGCATGTTTATTGGACTCGCTTTTTTATCATCAGCACAGCATCAGATCTGCCTGACCTTCCTGTAGTAACCGGCCGGCTTCTTCAGAATCCTAAAGATTTTGCCGGTCTGCTTGCTACATTTTACGGCACCTGCAGCGCAAGAGAATTACAGAATCTTCTGACAGAACATCTAAAAATAGGAGGAGACCTGGTCACTGCGTCCAAAAACAAAGAGAAAGATAAAGCCGCCCAGTTGAAACGGCAATGGTACGAAAATGCACAGGAGATTGCATGTTTTCTCGCAGAAATAAACCCTTGCTGGGACAAATGCAAATGGGAGACAATGCTTAAAAGCCTTCTTGATATGACAGAAAAAGAAGCTTCTCTCAGACTCAGCGGTAATTATGCAGCAGACACTGAAATCTTCGGCGAAATTGAAAGTGAAGCTATGATAATGGCTGACTATATGTTTTATGGCATTATCCAGCAGTTCTTCTGCTGAACAGCTTAAATAATTAAATTTCCCCGGTAATAAAATATGCTCCTCTCGGGTGTCCGGTTTTATCATTTTACCTGCCTGTCCGGAAGGAGCACATAAAAATTATTTATTTTATCAATCCTACACCAAGGACAACTGCGCCAAGAATGAGAAGAATCACTCCTGTTGCCCGGTTAAGAGTCCTATTGTCTGCCTTATTTGCTATTTTGGAAGCTATTCTGGCCCATATCAGAGTAAACACCACACACAGAACCAGTGTGACAGCATCCGGCATTCCTCCTATGCCGAAATGACTCAGCGCACCTGTAAGTGCAGTAAAAGACATGATAAATACACTGGTTCCCACAGCGGTCTTTAGTTCATAGCCCAGCATTGATGTAAGCACAAGCAGCATCATCAGACCGCCTCCTGCTCCCACGAAGCCGCATATAAATCCTATTCCTGTTCCTCCTATGGCAGATTTGATCATGCGTACACCCATAGGTGCTGATTCCATGGCTTCACGAGTGGTCATCACCGGTTTTAATATAAACTTAACTCCCAGAAGCATGGTCATACATACTGAAAAATTCCCCATGGTTGAATCCGGTAAAAGGCTCGCCACATAACTTCCTGCCATGGTGAAAAGAAGAACGAAAACCATCATCACCATACCGTTTTTCACATCCAGGTTTCCGTTTCTTCTATATGTGAAAGCGCTTACCGCACTGGCCAGAACGTCGCTGGCCAAAGCAATTCCGACAGCATCATATGCAGGCATTCCTAAAAAAGTAATAAGCACAGGACTTATTATTGCCGCTGCGCTCATTCCCGCAAATCCTGTTCCGAGTCCGGCGCCTACACCGGCAAAAAAACAGACCGCTATTTTAATTATTATCTCCATTTCACTCTCGCATCCCGGCCTACTTTATTTTCTGATTTTTAATCATGGCCATATTTCTTAATTTATCCATAGTAGCATCAAGCTCGGCACTGAGCTGTGCGCAATGAAAAAGCTCATCTGCCATCTCGTCGGTAAACTCAACTTCTTTTTTGTATCTTATCTGGTGTTCCAAAGCTGCCCAAGAGTCCATAGCTATGGTTCTGAGCTGGATCTCCACTTTCATTATGCGCTTCTCATTGGCCAGAAAGATAGGAACGGTAACTATAAGATGGAGACTTCTGTAACCGTTAGGTTTCGGGTTTGCTATGTAATCTTTTTTCTCCAGCAGCTGTATATCGTCCTGCTTCAGCAGTGATTCCGCTATCATATAGACATCTTCCGGAAAGGAGCATATGACACGCACTCCCGCGATATCATTGAGATTTTCTTCCATGGATTCCAGTGTTACAGGAAAGTTGTTTTTTTCAAGTTTCTCTTTTATGCTGTCTATTTTTTTAAGTCTTGTTTTAATTCCGCTTATAGGATCTCTGTCATACTGCAGAGAAAATTCTTCATTAAATACATTCAGCTTTGTCTCTATTTCCATTATGGCGCATCTGTAATATGCCATGAGTTTATTGAAATTTTCCAGTCTGGGTTTTGACCATTCAATTATGCCCTGATTTACCAGAGTCGCTATTTTTTCTTTATTTTCCTTTTTCTTTTTTGAAAAGCTGGTTATCATTTTGCTGTCCCTTTCTCGTTTTTACTGCTGTTTTTCTTTATATTATCCGTAATTCTTTCGGCGAATTTTCTCATCTGCTGAAGTTCCTCGTCCCGGAAGCCCTCCACCAGCACATCCGCAAATTCCCTCTGGGCTCTGCGTCCTTCTTCTACAACCTCATGTGCCTCCGGCAGAACTTTTATATGAATAGAACGCCGGTTCTTTCCCTCAAATTCACCTGCCACATATCCTCTGTCCTGCAGTGCTCTCAAAGCTGTGGAAACTTGAGATTTGGCAACTCTGTATATTCGCACAATATCTGCAGCTCTGTCATATTCAGGATTATTGGCGAAAAAAAGCAGCACGTCAAGTTCTGCACGATTAAGATCGTATCTGCGGCATACTGCTTCTATATATCTGTTGTACAGAGCCTTGACTCTGCTGTAATTATCCCATATATTTATCATTTTCCACCTAAAGTTAATTTAAGAACAGTTCTTTTTAGAACAGTTTATACCTTGAACCTGTATATGTCAATGGTACAAATCTAGGGATATGTCAGTCAAATATATCGGGGTTCACCATAGGTACTATAAGCTCACATACATCGTTGTCAGAGTCAAAGCCCCAGAAGCATTGATAAAATCCATCTCCCAAGCCTGAAGCCACCATTACCATTCTTTTGCCTGTGTATGGATTGGCCCACTCTATAAAATCTCCGCCTTCTCGCTGATATGCAGGAAACCTTTTGTAGCTGTCTGCAAAAAAATCCGCAAAATAATCGTCATAGTGGTTGCCTCCGGGATGGCGGCTGCTCCACATTTCTATAAAATCATAGTACTCTCCGGCCACTGAAGCATCACAAAATGACATCATTCCGGCGTCCACCGGAAATCCGGGGATAACGTCTTCTTTGAAGCGCACTGCCGTGCTGTTCTCAGGCATGGCTTTTTCGTATCTTACAGCTGTTGATGGTTTTATTTTCAGCCTTGCAGTGCACATTCTTATGCCCGTATACTGATTCCTGCATATGGAGACTTGAGCGGGATACGTGCCCGGCGTAATCTGTTTTTCCAGCTGCGGACATAGCCTTCCGGCTGCAAGGTAACATAGCGGATCCGATACCACGATTTTGCCGGTGGGACAATCCACCATTCCAACTGTAAGGTAAAACCTGCTGTCGCTTTTTACAAACTGCATGTTTATCACATCAGGATCTGCATCGCTGTTTATATATTTCAGATTTTCTTCAAACATTTCCTGTAGTTTTGCCTGGTGCATCCAATATGCCCGGATCTTTTCCACAATGCCGACAGCTTCTTCTTTGGCTTTGGTGCTGTCGTACTTTTTCATCTCGCTGAAAACATGTCCGCAGTTTTCCAATTCCTCTCCTTCGTATCCGCCGCATACGCCCATCAGCCAGTCACCGGTGAAGTTCTTTTTAAATTTGTATATGTAATAGTGCAGGCCATGCAGGTCGAACTCACCGGTGCATTCTATCTTCGCCGGTGTTTTACCCAGCTCTGACGGATCTTCAAGCCAGCTTATCATTGCCTTTTTTGCCGCACGCTGCTGTTTTTCCCTTAATATGTTCATCTCAACTACCTGCGCACAAATCTTATTTCGCAGATTTCATCTCCTTTCGCAATTGTTTTATGCAGCTGCAGAGTGCATCCGAAGCTTTCGGCTATTCCTCTGTCGCCGCACATGGCATGGTCACACAGTAATTCTATTTCCTCATCGGAGCATCCCTGCTTCTGCCATGCTTTGACAAGAGGGCAATAATGGAAATCTATGTCCAGATTGTCATCGGTGCATCGCTTTATATCCATCTCAAACACCCACTGAGCAAACTTTGAGAACAGAGTTTTTTTCAGACCCTTGAGAGAATCCCCGCCTCCGGCTTTTTTTCTCAGTTCCGCTCCCTGATAAATCCCGCATCGCTTTATTGCTTCCGGCGCGTATTCTTCAGGCGGAAGTCCCTTCTTTTTGGCTTCGTCGCAAAGCAGATACATCCACAGCGCCCGGTGCTCCAGAAGTTCTCTTATGGATCTGATCAAAGGATTTTTTATTTTGGCATTGTTCTTTATACTCATGTTTTTGTCTCCTTTTGAACTGGTTTCTTATATTATATCACAAATATCCGGAAAACTGCTGTCCTTATCTTGACTTTTCGCCAGATAGTGAAGTAAAATTGTATACGATTTAAGGGGGCCGGAAATGCTGAAACTTGATTTTTTAAGCAACGACTATAAAGAAAAAAAGACTCCTGCCCAGCTGGCACAGGAGACCATTGAAGTAGATATAATAACCGGCAGAATTCCTTCCGGAAAGCGAATAAATGAGCAGGATCTCTGCCGCAGGTTTTCCATGAGCCGCACACCGGTGCGAGAAATCCTGCGCCGTGTCGAAGCTAATGGTCTTGCTGAATTTATACCCAACCGGGGTGTTTTTGCTAAAGGCCTTACTCAGAGTGATGTAGATGACCTTTTCTATCTCAAAAGCATCCTGGAAGTTCAATGTACTCGCTGGGCCATCGAGAGAATTGAAGATGACCAGATGGATGCTCTATCTGAAACCTTTGATTTTATGCAGTTCTATACCATGAGCAATGACCTTGGTAAAATTCTGAGAATCAACGAGGGGTTTGACAGTATTATTTACAATTCCGCCCACAGCGGAGAACTGGAAAAGCGGCTTCTGCGATATAATTTTATTATAAAGCATGCCAATGCCGACATAAAATATCCTCTCAATTATCTGCCCACTGTATTGGAGGAACATCGTGCCATATTCGATGCTTTTACATCACGCGATCCGGATGCAGGAGCTGAAGCTGTGGAAATACATATGTACAAATCCATGATGAGAAGGAAATAAGGCAATACGGTCTTATCCAATAATTCCAAGATGCTCCAGCAATATCTTTGTTCCTATGAGCATCAGTATGACTCCCCCGGCCACTGTGGCCTTATCTTTATATCTGACTCCGAATTTATTGCCTATTATAACGCCGGCAGCTGATATTACAAATGTGGTTATTCCGATAGTAAGCGACGCCGTCACTATATTGACTTTCAGGAAGGCAAATGAGATTCCAACAGCCAGTGCATCTATGCTTGTGGCCACTGCCAGCATAAATATTTCCTTTATGTCAAGTCTGTCACCATCCACGGAGCAGCTTTCTTCTTCACTGCCTCTTATTACATCGGCAATCATTTTTCCGCCTATGAACATGAGCAGAGCAAAAGCAATCCAGTGATCCACCGAAACAATATATGCTTCAAACTGCTTTCCGAGGAAATATCCTATTGCAGGCATCAGGGCCTGAAATCCACCGAAAAACAGTGCTATAATAAGAATATTTCCGGCTTTGGCTTTTCTCATGCAGAGGCCTTTACATACAGACGCTGCGAAAGCATCCATAGACAGGCCTATGCCTATCATAATTATCTCAAAAAAACTCATGATTCCTCCATTTGCAATAGGACTATTTAATGATTTTACAACAAATCATCATTCATATCAATTACTCTTTCAAAAAATAACGGCTTTCCTTTCCGGCATCGGAAAGGAAAGCCGCTCTGTTTTATGCTTTCTGTCCTGCAGTAAAAGTCAGATCTTTGCCGTCAGAATCGATAATAATGTTCTGGCCGTCAACTATTGTTCCTTTTATTATCATAGAAGCCAGTGTAGTCTCTATATGTTTCTGCAGATAGCGTTTAACCGGTCTTGCTCCGTAGTGGGCATCATATGCCTGATCTGCTATAAAATCTTTGGCTGCGGATGTGAGTTCAAGATGCATATCTCTGTCCTCCAGCCTCTTTTCAAGACCTTTGAGAGAAAGCTGGATTATCTGCGTTATCTGACTCTTGGTCAGAGGACTGAACAGAATTATATCATCTATTCTGTTGAGGAACTCCGGTCTGAAGTAGTTCTTCAGCTGTCCTGTAACTCTCTCCTCCACTTCCGGAGAAATGCTGCCGTCATCCTGCATATTTTCAATCAGGTCGCTGCTGCCTATGTTGGATGTCATAATGACAACCGTGTTTTTGAAGTCCACGGTCCTGCCCTGGTTATCTGTAAGACGTCCGTCATCCAGAAGCTGCAGCAGTATGTTGAATACATCCGGATGTGCCTTTTCGATCTCGTCAAAAAGTATTACGCTGTAAGGTTTGCGGCGCACCGCTTCCGTAAGCTGACCACCTTCGTCATATCCCACATATCCCGGAGGAGCTCCCACCAGTCTAGATACCGAATGTTTCTCCATATATTCAGACATGTCTATACGAATCATGTTCTTTTCCGTGTCAAAAAGCGCCTCCGAGAGAGCCTTTGCAAGTTCCGTCTTACCTACACCTGTAGGGCCCAGAAAAATGAACGAACCTATAGGTCTGTTCTCATCTTTAAGACCTGCTCTTGCCCTTAGAATTGCTTCTGAGACGGCTTTTACGCCCTCATCCTGACCGATTACTCTCTTATGAAGAATTTCCGGCAGCCTGAGAAGTTTTTCTCTTTCGCTTTCCACCAGCTTGCTTACAGGGATTCCTGTCCAGCCGGAAATAACTTCGGCAATTTCTTCTTCAGTGACCTCTTCTTTGAGAAGTCTTTCTTCATCTCCGGCTGCTGCCTTTTCTTTTTCTTCTTCAAGTTTCTTTTCGAGTTCAGGCAAAGTTCCGTACTTAAGTTGTGCCAGCTTTTCCAGATCGTAGTTTCTCTCAGCCTCTTCCATCTGGTGCTTTACTTCTTCTATCTGCTGCTTTGTTCCTTTGACTTCAGCAATGGTTTTCTTTTCATTTTCCCACTTTGCCCTCATGAGAGCATCTTCTTCCTTGAGGGAAGCAAGCTCTTTTTCCAGTGCCGCCAGTCTTGCCATGGAACCTTTATCTGTCTCTTTGCCAAGAGCCTGTTTTTCTATTTCCAGCTGCATTATCTTTCTGGAGATCTCGTCCAGTTCCTGCGGCATGCTGTCTATCTCGGTTCTGATTCTTGCCGCTGCCTCGTCCATAAGGTCTATGGCTTTATCCGGCAGGAATCTGTCACTGATATATCTGTCAGATAAAGTTGCACATGCAATCAGCGCATTATCAGTTATTCTTACACCATGATGAATCTCAAAGCGCTCCTTGAGGCCTCTCAGTATGGAGATGGTATCTTCAACTGTAGGCTGATCCACAAGAACCTTCTGGAATCTTCTTTCGAGAGCAGCATCTTTTTCGATATATTTTCTGTACTCGTCAAGAGTTGTTGCACCTATGCAGTGAAGTTCTCCTCTGGCAAGTTTCGGTTTCAGCAGATTTCCGGCATCCATAGAGCCTTCTGTTCTGCCTGCTCCTACGATATTGTGAATCTCATCTATGAAGAGTATGATTCTTCCTTCGGATTTCTCCACTTCATTGAGAACAGCTTTCAGCCTTTCTTCAAACTCACCACGGAACTTGGCTCCTGCAATAAGCGCGCCCATATCCAGTGCAAAAAT
>DCJK01000006.1 GCA_002320005.1 Firmicutes bacterium UBA1702 | reverse complement strand
TAAGCACCTAAATTCTTGTTTATTGCTGTATTTAGACATATTTTTTCGTCTATCGCCTCCAAAATACTAGCAATTTTGCATTGGTCTTCATATGAGAGCTCAGGCACTTCGTATTCCATAATGGCTTTTTTATCACCACGAGGCATCTTAGTTCCCTTTGATGTAGCCATTGAATAATCAAAAAAAGTGTCATCTGCCAGCACATAATGCAAGAATCTGCTGCTTACTCCGTCCTTTGTCCTAAAGACAAGAACATCGTTAGAACATCCTCCGTCGCAAGTTGCATACCATATCTTCTTAAAATACGGTCGAATATTCGAGACCAGAACATCATTCTTCATAAAAGCCTGCGTCTGTTCTTGGGTGGGTAAGGATGCGGCTTTAGTTATACCGCCTTTGTTCGGTAGCATATTCTCGGTTGAAATATAGGTATTCTCATCAAGAGCCGACACCCTTATTTTTCCTTTTGCGTACTCGCAGATATCTGAAAGTTTATATTTCATATCCAATCGCCCCCAACTTCTTACGAATCTCATCCTCAAGTTCATGAGAGCGCTCAAACATAGCGGAAAGTTCTGATGTCAGTCTGGTCATTTTCTCCTCGAAAGGTTCGCCATCATCTTTCTTCTCCTCGATGCCCACATAGCGGCCCGGCGTCAAAATGTAGTCCTGCTTTGCAATGTCCTGTGTCGTTGCCACAGCGCAGAAGCCCTTCACATCCTGGAGGGTTCCATTCTGAAAAGCAGAGAAGGTGTCCGCCAGTTTTCGGATGTCTTCTTCGCTGAAATCTCGATGCTTACGGTCAACCATATGCCCCATTTTACGGGCATCAATGAATACGGTTTTCCCTTTCTGCTTCTTGTTTTTCGTAATAAACCACAGTGTAACCGGGATCGTTACGCTATAAAAGAGCTGCGTTGGCATGGCGACAATGCCTTCGATTAAATCGGCATTGATAATATTCTTTCGAATCTTCCCTTCACCACTGGTCTGCGTAGACAACGCACCATTGGCGAGAACAAGGCCAATTTTGCCATTCGGTGCAAGATGATGAATCATGTGTTGAATCCAAGCGTAGTTGGCGTTCCCTGCTGGCGGGAGTCCATACTTCCAACGTTTGTCGTCCTTCAAAAGCTCCTGTCCCCACGGGTGATAATTAAAAGGAGGATTTGCCAGAATATAATCAGCTTTGAGTGTCGGATGCAGATCATTTGTGAATGTGTCTGCGTTATACGGCCCGAGATCAGCGTCGATACCGCGGATAGCCATATTCATTTTCGCCATTTTCCATGTATCCGGATTAGCTTCCTGCCCATAAACGGAAATGGCGCCTCTCTTATGGCTATGGGCTTCAATAAATTTTTCGCTCTGCACGAACATGCCGCCGCTTCCGCAGCAGCAGTCATATACACGGGAATTTTCAAAAGGTTTCAGAATAGAGACAAGGGTCTTAACCACGCTGGCCGGTGTATAGAACTCACCGCCGCCTACCCCTTCTTTTTCTGCAAACTGGGCAATGCAGTACTCGTAAGTTCGACCAAGAAGATCTTCACTTGCTTTGGTATCAGACATGTCGATATTATTTGTAAAAATATCGACCACATCCCCAAGAACCTTTTTATCCAGATCCGGCGAAGCGTAATTTTTTGGCAAAACATTCTTAAGGCTCTTATTCTCTGTCTCAATGGCTCTCATGGCCCTGTCAATCACGGTACCGATCTCAGGAGTGTGAGCGGCTGCCGCAATGGTTTCCCAGCGTGCTTCTTTCGGCACAAAAAAGATGTTATCCATCAGATACGCATCAGGATCATTTTCGAACCCATCGCCTTCGTTCACCAGTTTTTTATACTGCGCCTCAAATGCCGCTGATATATAACGCAAAAATATGAGGCCAATAATCACTTTTCTGTATTCTGCAGCTGGAATATGTCCCCAAAGAACACAAGCGGCATCCCAAATTTGTTTTTCAAAGCCAATATTCGCATTTGTCTTTTTATCCATAACTTGCTTCTCCCTCTATTCATATGCTTAGAAACAGCTATACAATCAGCCAAATTTATCAGTGTGACCATTTACAGATTTATTGATAAATCCCTGCATTTCATACCCTTGCTTTCATTTTACCGCAAAGCAGAGACGCCATTTTATAAGAAACTTATTATCTCTATCATACCATAAGACCGGCAAATATAGTTCTAAGTTCTTTTTCCATCTCGTCAAGTTATGGACAGAATCCCGGCATCATAATGGTAATTTCCATGCAGTCCCTTCACAGCAGATTTTCTGCTATCACAGTAAGTATACATACAAGAGCCACCTTGACCTGCTGCAGGCTTTCCCAGTTATCCATAAGAGCCAGCACCGCTATAGCAGAAATGGCAGCCAAGAGGCATAAAGTTCTTGCTTTCATAGTTTCCTCCCTTCTCCCCCTGTCTTTATTATACAGATAACCATGCCATAAACTGTCCTTCGCCTCACATTTTTTCAACCACGCAAAAAAACTCCCTGAAATCCTGAAGCGGGCACCGAAAGCGCTTTGGACAGGGATTCTGTCTTTGGGGATTCCAAGAAGTTTTTTATGTACTTTTCAGCCGGCTGGTGGAGAAACGATGATGAGGAGGGAGTTCAGCCGTCCCGCTTTCCATGGTTTCGCGCAGGCGGGACTGGCGGCCGGTCCTTCCGGGCTCTTCGCTTCTCCGGTTATATAGTGGCCGGTGGAAAGGAGGAGTATCATTGGGGCCGCCTTTGGCGGCCCGGGTTCAGAGGGTTCATGGCCACACCCTTGGGGCGTGAGGGTTCATGGACACGCCCTTTGAGCGAACGGAGGGCGCGGCTGACGCCGCAGGTTGGGACCCCTCAAGGGGAAACGACTCACTACATTTTGTGCGTCGCTGTGCTCCTACAAAATGTGTTCGCTGTGCACCGCCTGTCGGCGGCAGGTTGTGTAGAAGGGCCACGGAAAAAGGTTCTTAGGTTTGACAGCCGCCTTTGGCGGCTGAGGGTTGTGGATTGCCGCCTTCGGCGGTGATGAATATAAATGCCGCCTGACGGCTAGGGAAGCGCTGATTCAATCAC
>DCJK01000003.1 GCA_002320005.1 Firmicutes bacterium UBA1702 | reverse complement strand
TTCCGTGAGAGTCAATAGTTTTCAATTCAATAAATTGATTTTTCATTTTGATATTGTCAATATTAGTTGACACATTTTTCTCAAGGATATCACTGACTATGCTGCCAGTTCCAAATCCTCATAATACTTCCTGCGTTTTATCATAGGAGGAAGCCCGCCATTGGCAGAGCAGATCCTCCGGTTATTCCAGTAACTGTGGAAATATCTCCAAATGAGTACTTTTAATTCCTCTACCGTCATCTGCTTTGTGTCATAACGGCCGTAGAGAAGTTCCGTCTTCCTTTTGGCCCACATGCTCTCGCAGCGGGCATTATCATGGCAGCGTCCTCCGGCACTGTTCATGCTTTGATGGATGTGGTACTTCCGGATGGTCTGGCGGTAGGCCTCACTGGTATACTGGGTTCCACGGTCACTGTGGATGATCGCGCCTTCCAGTGCAGGATAAGCAGTCAGGGCGCTTTCCAGTGTATGGATACACAGATCTGCTTTCATGGTTGTTTCCATTGCCAGACCAAGGACACTAAGATCAAAGCAGTCGAAAATCGCAGATACATACAGTTTCCCATTGGATGCCGGGATCTCCGTGATATCTGTAATACATTTTTCCAATGGGGCATCTGAATGAAAATCCCGCTTCAGCAAATCATCCGATTTCATAGCCTCCCGGTCTGCCTTTGTAATTCCGTTCGGTTTTCGCTTTAGCCGATGGCTCAGGCCAATCTGCTCCATAACCCGGTATACGGTTCTCTCGCTGGGAATTGATACTCCCTCCGGCTGCTTCAGGCACAGCGCCTGATACATTCGGAGCCGTCCGTAAGTATCGTTACATTCATCCTCGCTGGCAGTCTCTTTCATGGCATCCGCCAGATCCTGGTACTTCCAGGGACGGTCTTTGTTTGCAAGATATTTATAGAAGCCTTGCCGACTGACACCAAGCATCCGGCAGTAAAATGAAATTTTCCCGGTCATCCTGCCGTCCTCTGTTTTCAAAGCCAGAAAGATCATTCTCTGGTTTTTGCTGACTTCCGACGGCTGGCGGCGAAAAAAGCACTGGCTTCCTCCAAAAATTCGTTTTCTTCCTTCAGGCGGCGGATTTCTTTATCCTGCTCCTTAACCCGCTTACGCAGCATGGTAATCTCTTCTGACAGGCTCATTGCGCTGGCAGGGGTATGAGAACCTTCCCCAATATCCAACTTACCAGCTCTTACGGCTTTCAGCCATGTATGCATGGTTCCTTCAGGGATTCCTAGTTCTTTAGCCGCCTTAGCGCCACCGATTTCTTTGGCAAGTTTTACTGCCTGTACTTTGTATTCATGGTCATATTTACGTGCCACTTTAAATACCTCCTTATTCTCTTGGTTTTATTATGAAATCCTTGAGAATAAGCTGTCAACTTTTTTTATACCACACCAGAATTATATTTAGTAAATAAAAGATACATAGAACAAAAAAGATAACATGAAAGATATTTGACAAGGCGAATATTCAGGTAAAGGAGGGCAGACAATCTTATCCGTAAAGATAAGCAATTATGTTCTATGTCAAAACGCCACTTTATACAGTTGACAGACGTACAGAAGCGATTACACGCTTCTATTGAAAACTTGAGATTATATATGGAAAATGCTACACTTCCTTCAGCAGAGATGGCACAGCATATAGATATGACAAGAAAGCAAAAAGAAAAACTGGTAACTGCTATTTATTTCAAAGACAAAAAAGGAAAGGATTTTTATACTTGTACAGACGGACGGATTAAGTCTTACAATCCACAATTTATTGCTACAAGCAGAGAACAGTTGATAGACAAGTTATATGAGTATTATTTTGACAATGTACTGGAAGATGTCTATAAAAACTGGGTTCAACATCGTTCTGAAACGAAAATTGTGTCGGGAAAGACGATTGAAGAAGACATTGGGATTTGGAATCGTTTTATTGCTGGTTCTGAAATAGCCACTATGCAGATTGTGGATATTAAGCCAAAGGATTTGATGAAATTGTTTCAATCGTGGACTGGCAACGGACTAATTACCCGAAAAGATTTTAATAATCGAAAATCTGTGTTAAATGGTATTTTCAGATATGCGGTGCTAAATGAGATTATCACTTACAATCCGATTACTTCTCTTCCGTGCAATGATTTGAAGTATAAAATACCAATGGCAAAGAAGAAAGCCTACACAAAAGAAGAACGCTCCGCACTGCTTGCTTATTTAAAGAGTTTAGAGCCGGACGCTTACATTCTTGCAATTATGCTTGCGTTCTACGGAATATTCCGAATTGGTGAAATCAAAGCATTGTCATGGGATAACACAAACGAGAATATGATTACCATTCAACATCAACTTGTGGAGGAACGGATATTACAGGAAGATATGACACTAAGCGAACCGCAAAGAATGAAGGCAGACCATTGACAACAGATTCATTTAACCGTCGTTTAAAGAAATATTGTACAGAGATAGGAATTCCCTATCTATCAAGTCACAAAATACGTTTTACGGGTGCGTCCATGCTCTATGATGCCGGAGTAAAGCCGATTGATATTCAACCACTTTTGGGGCACTCTACGCTCACTATGACGCAACATTATATCGGTCAGCGTGTAGCAGAAAGAGATACCTCGCAAATGGCAAAGATATTGGCGTAAGCCTTGTATTTACGGACTGTACAACTTTGTACAACTTTTCAAAGAGAATGAAAAATGCTTCAAACCCTCCATTTACAAGGGTTTGAAGCACCTTAACCAAATGCCGCAGACCGGAATCGAACC
>DCJK01000030.1 GCA_002320005.1 Firmicutes bacterium UBA1702 | reverse complement strand
TCAGAATGCTGTTGCGGAGCAATTCCCTTGGTCGGTCCGCTTTGACAATCGTCTGATTATCTTTTCCGGCATACACGGCCACATGATGTTCTTCCACCGTGTAGACTGCCGGCTGAACCCGGACTCTTTTATAAACTTCATCCGGGAGCTGCTTCCATCCAACGGAGCCAAAAATTTCCTGCAGCTTTGCTTCTGGAATGGTATGAGGGATCACTTCCACAGGAAGATCCTTAAGATCTGCCTCGCGCTTTCCTTTTTTCTTCCGGCGCGTGACCTGGATCACATCTTCTTCCCTAGGTTCGACAACATAAAGCGTCTCAGTCAAAGCTTCCGCTTCGTTAAAGATGAGCTCCAGTTCCAATTGTCCGGCGATAACGTCCAGCTTTTCGGAAGAACGCCCATAACGATGATTGTTTGCAGATGCGATCTGCTCAATCAGGCGCTCCATGTTTGTATTCAGTTGGGTAAGCTGGTTCTGCATGGACAGGATCACTGCCACGAGTGTTTCCCTGCTGAAACTGTCCAGTTCTTCCGGTGAGTAGATCTTCTGCATGTTCGGTGCTCCTTTGTTTTACTGGAACTATTGTACCGCAAACCAAAAGAAAAAGCGAACGGGATAATAAAGAAGGTTCGTCATTCTCACCAAAGGATAAACACTCTGAAAAGCCGAAAAAACTATTAGTTTTTTCAGTTTTTCAGAGTACTTATCCACACAGCAGCTTATAGCTGTGAAGTACTCTTGATTGAATGAATGATATGAGATCTGGCTGTGGATAACTTCCGTCGCGTCTGTGGCAGGAGATACAAAAAGATTTTTTATTTTCTCCGTTTTGCACAACATTTCACAGAAGATCGCTGGGCTGCACTTCCTGGATTGGGTGTCTGGATACGATCTCCAGTCCCTGCATCAGTGCACGGTATTGCTCCTGGGTGATCTCCAGTGCTTCTTCTTTTGTGCGGGGCCAGCTGAAGCCGCCAAGTTCCAGTCTTTTGTAAAGGAGAAGGAATCCGTCTCCTTCCCATACGAGCCCCTTGATGCGGTCACTGCGTCTTCCGCAAAACAGGAAGAGGATATCCTTTTCATATGGATCCAGCTGGAAGTTAAATTTCACAATAGATGCCAGCCCGTCGATTCCGCGCCGCAAATCCGTATAGCCGGCAGCAACGTAAACCTTCCGGAAGCCGGATGCGTTATTCAGCATGAAGAATTCCTCCTACCCGGGAGAACAGTTCTGATGAGGCTGAATTGGAAATCTCCAGAACAAGATTCCCTTTCCGGATCACCAGATCTGGACGGAAAACAGGTGATGCGTCCGGTGACACGGCAGGAAGTTTGATTTCAGCGAAAGATACGGACTGCTGAACAGCAGACAATTGTTTTGTCTCTGCAACTGCAGGCAATGATGGATTCTGAGATGCTTCATAAGCTTCCCGGCGCAGGATGCGCTGCCAGTAAAAAAACTGCTTCTCAGAAATCCCGTTTGCCCGACACCAGGCGGTTTTTGACATCCCGCTATTCATACATTCATTCAGGATCTTGGTCCAGTGCTCTTCACGGACCTGATGTGTGATTTTATCCATGGTACTAACTCCTTTAAAAAACTTGTAGTTTTCTGGAGTTATTATCTCATGGAGCGAGGAAACTAGCACGGTACTCATGGTCTACCGTATACGAAGAAATAGAGTTTATGCTGGACTTAGATAATTTAAAAAAAGTTGATAATGAGATGAAAAGGGAAGTTTTTAGGGCAGTTCTTTACGGAGCGGATGGAGTCGATATGACCATGATAAAAAAGAGGACTTGTTCGGACCAGACTTAAGAACAACGAAAACCCGCTAGCCTTACGGCTAGCGGGTTTTCGTTGTTGTTATAGTTATCTAAAGGAATGAGAGTAAAGTGCGCACCGGGTCTTCCCCGGTGTTTTACTTTATGAGGGGGAGATAGTTGAGTGTTGATCAACTATCTGATATTTATTATAAAGGCTAATTGTGTCCAAAGTGTTTTCATTCTCTAAAAGAAAAAGAAAAGTTCTTAAAAACATATTAAGAAGGAGTTAAGCAATGCTTAGGAAGGCGTCTAAGAACAGACAAGAGGCCATCAGTCAAGCATGCCCGAATACAAATGAAGTGACTTTGAAAATGTGGAGTGTTACAATGGAAGAGATAATGAGGGGCTGTGATTTATAATTGATGAATTGAGAGAAAGGACAAGAGATATGAAATATAAAGTGAATGACCAGGAACTTAATGCTTCAATGTTTATTACGTTTGTGAATAGGGTATGGCCAGGGGATTATGATGTGGATAAGACGCAGGCTGCGTTATCGAGAACATTGAATATCACTGCTTACGATGAAAAGGAACTTGTGGGCTGTCTGCGGATTCTTTCAGACGGCTATTATTTTGGAACCATTACAGAGCTGCTTGTTCTTCCAAAATATCAGAAGCAGGGAATTGGGAGCAGGCTTCTAACGCTTGCCAAAGATAACACCCCGACCATGCTGTATTTCGGCGCACATCCAGGAGCAGAAGGATTTTATGAAAAAAACGGATGTCAGAAGAGTCTGCAATCCTATTTGATAGATAAGGAAGACTAATTTTTGAAAGGCATTTTAGATTATGAAAGAACATAGGTATGAGGTTATTGCTGGCATCCGTTATTGCTGCCCGCGCCAAAATGGTTTTGGAGTACATAGATACATTTAATCTGCTGGCGATACGCTGCTTGTTGGCATTTGCAATTCTGGCAGTTCTGTTTTTTAAAAGATTAAGAGACATGTCGTCAATTCTACTTTGAAGGCTTCCAAACGGAAAAATAGTGATCAGCGCATTGGCGGCATTTCTTGGTGTGGCCTGCCTCACTTTGGCGCAGGGCGGTCTTACTGGCGGCGTCTTTTGGGGACTGCTGTCAGCAGTACTCTATGCTATCGCTATTATTGTGACGGCGAAGGTGTCGCAAGGGGCTGGCGATCCGTTGTGTATAGGAATCGTACAGGTCGGTACCATGGGTGTTCTTGCACTTGCCGCATCCTTTCTATACCTCACTGTATAGTGGATTAAAAGGTATTAGTAAAAATACTATTTGTAAAGAACTGGATATTTCAAGGTCCAATTTTAACAGATTTTGCAGGAATGAATTTCAGAGGCTGGATGCAAATCTAATCTGTAAGTTATGTGAATATTTCGAATGTGAAGTCGGAGAATTAATAGTGTATGTGAAAGAATAAAAGTCTGCCAGAGAAATAGATTTGCGCGGGCTTTTCTTTTTTGTCATAGATATCTTGAAGAAGGAAGTTAGTTTAAGTAAGGAAAAGGGGGAAGATGATGTTTAAAAGAAAAGATAATAACATAGGTTTCAATATGAAAAAAGCAATGTTAAGAGGAATTATCATTCTAATAATGCTGTATTATATTGGCTGGTGCTTCTACATCGCCGGAATTGAAGCAAAAGTGGTTCAGGGATTTCTCGGACATTATTCTATTGCAATCACACTGGATTTATATACTCATGTTACGAATGATAAAGGAAAATCAGAAATGGATAAACTACAAAACTTATATCAGAACATCATTTAATTAGAAAAAGACAAGTGTAATATTTCTTTGGGAAACTATTTCACCGAGATTTGACC
>DCJK01000021.1:284-130703 GCA_002320005.1 Firmicutes bacterium UBA1702 | reverse complement strand
CGACTTTGCACAACTTAATATGTCGACCTAGTTAAATGGATATACGAACCTTGAATTGTCTGCGAAATTAAAATTTCGGACAATTTCAAGAACCGTGATACTCGCTGCGCTCGTATTATACAGTGCTCTTTATCAAAGCTGTTGCTTTAGGAGAGCACATGGCCGACGAATCCATTTAACTTCTGCGACTTTGCACAACTTAATATGTCTCCGTAGTTAAATGGATATAACAGTGCTCTCCTAAAGCATAGTTGGCGGTTCGATTCCGCCCGGGGATACCAGATTGCGAGCCGTCGTCAAAACGGCTCGTTTAACTTTTAATTATGCATAGGAGATTTAAAATGGATTTTATTAAAAGAAAAGGCCCTGCAGTACTGTTTGCCGCGGCTGTTGCCGGACTTTCAACTTTTCTCGCCGGCCTTCATATCGGAAGTTTCTCCTTTGAAGTCATAGGCGCTCCGGTTTTTGCCATTCTTATAGGAATGATCGTTACGGCTTTCTTCCCTGCCTTTGCTTCCGGAGAAACGATGAAGGAGGGTGTTACCTTTACTTCCAAGAAAATACTGCAGTGGGCAGTTATTATTTTGGGTTTTACTCTGAACATTAAAACAGTCCTTGCCGTGGGAGGCCAGAGTCTTCCTGTTATAATTGCAACCATTGCCACTTCTCTCATTGTGGCATATATCATGTGCAAGGCTCTGAAAATGGATAAAAAGGTTTCTATTCTTGTAGGTGTGGGGTCTTCCATCTGCGGAGGTTCAGCCATTGCTGCCACTGCCCCGGTAATAGATGCCGATGACGAGGAAATTGCCAGATCAATTTCTGTAATATTTCTGTTCAATGTAATTGCGGCACTGATTTTCCCTACCTTGGGAAATGCTCTCGGTTTAACAGATCAGGGCTTCGCTCTTTTTGCCGGAACTGCCGTTAACGACACCTCATCAGTAACAGCTGCAGCTTCTGCATGGGACAGCATGAAAGGGACCAACGGCCTTGTTCTGGCTCAGGCTACTACGGTAAAGCTTACCAGAACACTGGCAATAATTCCGATTACGCTGGTGCTGGCTTTTATCAGAACACGTTCCGCAAAAAAAGGAAATGATGGTACAGCGGATGGTGCGAAAATCTCTTTTTCTAAGATTTTCCCATGGTTTATACTTTACTTTATAGCAGCCTCTCTTATCACTACTTTCGTTGCCCTGCTTCCGCAGTCGGCCTTTACTGCTGCTTACAGCGCCCACTTTGTTCACGGCGCCAAATGGCTGGCCAAGTTCTTTATTGCTATGGCAATGTGTGCCATCGGCCTGAACACAAACATCGTCAGCCTTGTTAAAAAAGGCGGCAAGCCTATACTTATGGGTTTCTGCTGCTGGGTTGCCATTGCGGCAGTCAGCCTGGTAATGCAGCACATTCTCGGATATTGGTAAATTAAAAACCGGCAGACCATGACGTTGCTTCGCAACAAGGACCGCCGGTTCTTTATTTTTTCAAAATGTCAGTAGTGATGCCGTTTATAAGTGAGTCCAGTTCACTCACCCACTCTTCAATATTTGTTTTCATATCTGTATTCAGCCAGTGAAAAATCTCTCCCATGAGAGCAAAAGTATAAAATTCCGACATTATCCTTTTTTCTTTCTGGCTGCATTCTATTCCACGAGCTCTCTGATTGACCAGATTCTCCATTTTACAGTAGATGGCATTATATAGGTATCTTTCAAGATAAGAATGATTTACAGATTTGTAAAGATGATATACCGCCCTTTTGTTCTGCCGTGCAAATTCAGTTGCCTGTTTGAAGGCTTCTATCCAGTTGGGAGTTTCTGTATTGTCTGCCTCCAGTCTTGTCATTTCGTCATCTAAAATCTCCCCCATCAGATCGTAGACATCCTGGAAATGATAATAGAAAGTATTTCTGCTTACTCCGCACTTTTCTATTATATCTTTTACCGTTATTTTTTCAAAAGGTCTTTCGTTGAGCAGTGACATAAAGGCATCCTTAATCGCTCGTTTAGTAAACTGTGGCATGGGACTCCTCCTTTTCTTCGTACATGTTTCTACATCAGCGGCGCAAAGCCTTTCATAACAAATCCCAACAGTTTAAGGCTCTTTTTTTCATGTTTTATCGTTTCATGCGTTACTCTCCTGCATACTGCTGCCGTTTTTCTGAAATCTGACTCTATCTGATTTATGCACTTTGTCCCATACATGTAGGCTGCGCACTCAAAGTGATGATAAAGACTTCTGTAATCAAGATTGATAGTTCCCACAACTGCCTCTCTGTCATCACTTACAAACACCTTTGCATGAATAAATCCCGGAGTATATTCGTATATTTTTACTCCTGATTCCAGCATACCCTTATAGTGAGTCTTTGCCAGAGAATAAGCCACTTTCTTGTCGGGAATTGCAGGTAATATTATTGATACATCCACACCTCTCTCTGCGGCAAACCGTATTGCTGTTTCCATCTCTCCATCCAGGATAAGGTATGGTGTCATAATATGAACATATTTCTGAGCACGGTTGAGAATATCCATATATACTCTTTCTCCAACCTTGTCATCATCCAGAGGGCAGTCTCCATAAGGCACCACAAATCCACCTGCGCTCTTTACCGGAGCCGGATTGTAGTTCATAAAGGTCTCGAACTCTATTTTTTTCTCATCTATGTTCCAGGCCTGAAGAAACATAAGAGTAAAACTTTTTACGGCTTCTCCTTTTAGCATTATGGCTGTATCCTTCCAATGCCCGCGCTTTTCGATCCGGTTTATATATTCATCTGCCAGATTTATTCCCCCGGTGAAGGCGATGTCACCGTCAATTACGGCAATCTTGCGATGATCTCTGTAATTGTAATGAGTAGATGCAAAAGGTGTAATAGGAGCAAAAGCCTTACATTTTATGCCCAGCTTTCCAAGCCTTTTCGGATAATCATGGGGCAGTGTGGAAAATTCACATGTGCCATCATAAATCACCCTTACATCCACACCTTCTTTGACTTTTTCTGCCAGTATTTCAAGAACATTTCCCCACATATACCCTTCATCTATGATGAAGTATTCCAGAAATATAAAATTTTTGGCATTACGCAGCTGTACCAGCAGTTCTTCAAATTTGTCTTCTCCGGAGGGGAAATATGTTACCTCTGTATTTTCATATGTGGGAAATTTCCCTACTCTGTGAATATATTCGGCTAAAGATGCAGCTCCGTAATTTACTGTCTTTAACTTGTCAATTGCTTCGTCTCCCTGAGGGATGCTTCCCTCTGTCCAGTCAATGATTTCTCCCATTCTTTTTTTCAAGACTCTGTGACCCAAATCACTCTGAGTATATATGTAAAAAAGACCTCCGAAGACCGGCAAAGCCATAATAATAACAAGCCAGGTTATTTTTGCGCTGGGGTCGTGGTTTCTGTTCAGAACATACAGCACCATTGCCACAGCAAAGATAGTAGACCCTCCATATATATGAGGAAGAGCTTCCTTAAACCACGCGAATCCGGCAAACAAGATCATAAACTGCAGCACAAGCAATACCACCATCAGCCCTACCCGGCTGAAAACCACATGAAACAGCCCTTTTTGCCCCTTTTTTAAAAGATTTAGTCCCTGCTCTTCAATCTGTTTGTTCATTCGTTCTCCCCATTGAAGTCTGTGCTCTTAACAAGCCTTCCTTTAAATCGTCATGTATTTTTAGTATAGAGTAAAGGTCAAAAATTGTCAAATTTTCTGCTTTTGTCACTTTTCCACGGTCGCTGCGTGTCCAGCCATCCGTTTTTCTTCCAATACTCCTTTTCTTCTGTTCCGGAACCCCAATCTTTAAGCTGCATTATGCGCATCATGCTGAACATAAATTTCGTTTTAATTCCGACGCGAATCTTGGCATTTTCAACTGTTTTTGAAAGTTCCACCATGTTGTTGCTTATTTTTTCTTTTTTTCGGGAGAAACCTGCTCCCAGTTCATTGCCTGAACGGCCATCCCGTATTCTTTTATATACGGAACGCCCCAGTAAAACAATGTGTTTTTTATATCCTTAATTGCCGATCTCGTTCCGGTCCCTGCCGCGGTTGATATTATCACTGCTTTCTTTGAAAACATGCACTCCCGTGGTTTATGAGACATCCAATATGTGAACATAAGGTCAATAAATGACTTCATCGGCGCTGATGCACGCATGCAATATGTGGGCGTGGTAAAAATTAACAGATCAGCGCCTTCAATTGCTTCCATAATGCGCCTTTTGCCGGTATAAAAAGGACACTTCTCTTCATCGGAAATGCACTTGCAGCACCCGGTACAGAAATGCTCCAGATCTTTAGGCAGAAAAAACTCTTTTATATCACTGTCTGCAAATTGTTCTGCAAGGAGCCTGCCGATGTGATAACTGCTACCTTTATGGTTTTGTCCATGTACTAACGTGATTTTCATTTCATATCCTCCGAGCAGCCGGCACTGAATTGCTGCAGATGTCCCTCTATCATTTTTAAAGCCTCCTGTTCTCTTTCCGGCTGACGATCACATACAGTCAGCAAAGTATATATGGGAGCATAAAACTGCAGTGCCAGGATTTCGGCATCGGCTTTTTTGAACTTTCCTTTTCCGATAAATATCATGAAAAGAGCCGACTGATACGACAGTGGATCATTAAAGTATTGCCTGGAATACATTTCTGCCATTTCCGAGTTTCGAAATTGTTCAATTGTAAGCAGTTTTCTGAATAATTTCATCTGTTTGTTATGCAGAAAAAAGAGGAACATAATCTAACACAAGAGAGAAGAAGTTGAACGGCTGCGAGAATTGGCGACAGGGGCAACGTCAAGTATGCACATTGACGGGGTCAGAACTTCGGACTACAGCGACAAAATATCTGATTACATAGGAAAGGAAAAAGCCCTTCAAAATGAAATTGTGGCCGCCATAGACTACCGAAGAGAAGCAGAAAAGGCAATTGAACAGCTTCCTACTGCTCAATATGACCTTTTATATAACATCTATTTCAAGGGCATGGATTTTCAAACGGTAGCCAGCAGAATGGACAGGTCATACAGTTGGGTTACAATGACCCACGCAAAAGCCCTGAAGAGCCTTAAGAAGGTGCTGGATGAAAAGGAAAGGAATAAAGATGAACACCATTGAAGAAATCAGAATAAAAAGCAAAATAAAAAATCTGGTGCATGGCATGTTGAAGAATATGACACTTCCGGATGGCATTGAATCAGCAGAAACCATTATTTTTTGCCTGCGGAAGCTGCCAGACTGCCAGAAGTAAGAGTTGCATATTATGGGTTGGATAAGACTGAAAGCTTTGATGATTTCAAGAAGAAGTATATGAAGGCAGCTGAAATTATACCACTTATGGAAATTGTGATAAGTGAAGGCATAAAGAAGTACACGGATAAAGAAGTAAAAGCCATTGCAATGCGAACCAACGAAATCGCAAACAAACATGTTTCAAACGAAAGCAAGTGGAGTGGAGACATTGTGGTGGATAATACAGCTGAAAGGTTTGGAAAGCTATGGAGTTGTGACATTCTTACATCCAGTAAAACAGCACCACATATCATTCTACATGAACAACTTCATGCACATTCTATACCAGTCAAAGCAAAGAATTATGAAGACTTTAAAAGACAGTATGAAAAAATATGGAATTATGAAAAGGTGGAATAATGGGGAATATAAGCTTTATAGACAATTCTGACAAGGTTATATCAGAACTCGAAAGGCTGCTGGTTGAAGGTTTAATCGAAGCAGCAGGCGAAGTGCAGGGGAAAGTAAAACAAAATACACCCGTTGACACTGGCCAGCTGAAAGGCTCATGGGATTACAGAGTTGATGAAAGCAAGCTGGAAGCCACTATTGGAAGCCCACTTGAAAATGCGATTTTTACAGAATACGGTACAGGTGAATATGCATTGGAAGACAATGGCAGAAAAGGCGGCTGGAAGTATAAGGATGCCGAAGGTGAATGGCATTACACCAGAGGAAAGCCACCAATGCGAATGCTGCACAATGCATTTATCACTAAAAAACCAACGGAGAAAAAATTATTTGAAGATAAACTAAGGAAAGTAAAATAGATTTGAGTAAGCATGCAAATGCCTCGGATTCTTGTTTTAATATTGCTCATGGTAATGAAAATAATTGTTTAAAGAAAAATTGACAATTTAAAAAAAATATAGTATCATATGTGATACTAGCACATATGATATAAGGAGGACGTTTTGAGCAAAATTGAAAAACTTATAGATAGATTTTATAAAGTGCCAATACCAAATGATATTACATATGAGGAAATAGAGAAACTTGCAAATTATTTTGGCTGCATTGTTAAAAAGAATTCTGGACGTCATTCTTTACATATTGCGTATCCTCAACTGGGTATTGTAATCCCCATTCCTGTTCATGGAAAGGAAGTAAAGGAGGCTTATATCAAACAATTAAAAGAATTATTTGATATGATTAGAGAGGAGAATTAAAAAATGAGATATGGTTTCAATGTTTATCAAATGAAAGTCGAAGATCATGTTTTTTGGATTGCAGAAAGTAAGGATTTAAAAGGCTGTGTGGGACAAGGGGATACTATTGATGAAGCAATTGCAGAACTAGGGCAAAATGAAATTGAGTGGTTAGAAACTGCAGAAGAGCTTGGGATAAAAATTCCTACACCTACTCTTGAAGAAAATGTTGAATATAGCGGCAAATTTATGGTAAGGGTATCTCCTACAGTTCATAGGGAAGCAAGCGAGAATGCAAAAAAACAAGGTATTAGTTTAAATCAGTATATAAATAATGCAATTGTAACGATGAATGTAGCCAATGTAACAAAAGAAGCAATAAAGGATATCGTAAATGAAGTTAGGGATTTAGTATTTATTAGTACTACAAGTTGTTCGGATAAGACAAATTCTAATGGTATCGTATTACAATATCCTGAGAAAGATGATTCAAATATAAAGTTCTTTACTGCTAAGGAATGCTAATATTAGAATGGAGATTTGGTGAAGATGAATATTAATTTAGAAAAGATTGAGATTAAAAAAATACTTTTTGAAAATGATTTAATTGAAGGGAAAAATTCAAATTTGGCGGTGGGGCGAGAATTCACTTTTAATATTGGCCCAGACAAAAAAAAGGGTATTGGAAAGTTAGAAATAAAAATTAGTCCTAATACAAAAGAACCAACTGAATCTGAGTTAAGAGCAGATATAATAGCACAAGGGTTCTTCTCTACAGATGAAGACATTGAGAATCCTGAAATAGTCGCAAAAGATATTCATTCTAAAATGTATGCATATGTTCAGGCAACCATGAAGGCAATGTGCGGTTTAGCAGGAATGCCTTCGCTATTTATACCAGAGTTGCCTTTAGAGAAACCTAGAACAAATGCTGAAGAAAAGTAAGTAAACTGTTAGTCAAATGTTAGTCAAAACAGTTTAACAGACAACTCAAGAACAATTTAAAAACAAAACAAAAACCGCTGAAGCCCTGAAAATACAAGGTTACAGCGGTTTTTATCTGGTCGGGATGACAGGATTCGAACCTGCGGCCTTTGCGTCCCGAACGCAACGCTCTACCAAGCTGAGCCACATCCCGTAACGCAAAATATGTTACCACATTTTTATGAATTTGTCTATATCAGCACAAGCTTTTTTTTATGGACCAAAGAGCATCGCACAGAAAATCAATTTCCTTCTTGGTATTATACAGGCCGGCGCTGATTCTTACTGCACCCTTATCCCACGTCCCTATGGTCTTATGTGCCAGCCCTGCACAATGGTATCCGCCTCTTACCGCAATCCCGTAGGTCTCACTTAACATTGTCGTCACTTCTTCAGCAGAAATTCCGTTTATATTTATTAGAGAAATCCCTGTCTTCTTTCCGGGAGCAGGTCCGTAAACAGAAACACCCTTCATATTTCTTATTTTTTCCTCCAGCCGGCATATGAGGTCCTCCTCATACCTGCCGATCACTTCAGGTCCCACCTTATATACAAATCCGGCTGAATATCCCAGACCTATAATAGCAGGCGCATTTATCGTGCCTGCTTCATAGCCTTCCGGAAAAACGCATGGCTGACTGCGGCTTCTGGATTCTGTTCCTGTCCCTCCCTCCATTATGGGAGCCAGCTCTATGCCCGGCCGTACATAAAGCGCCCCTGTTCCCATGGGACCCAGCAGACCTTTATGCCCCGGAAAGGCCATCATATCTATATTTAGCTTCCTTACATCCAGGTCCATTACTCCGGCGCCTTGTGCTGCATCCACAAAAAAAATTCT
The DNA here is from genome assembly GCA_002320005.1 of Firmicutes bacterium UBA1702. Classification (GTDB taxonomy): domain Bacteria; phylum Bacillota; class Clostridia; order Peptostreptococcales; family Anaerovoracaceae; genus Fimisoma. Next base: position 122,423 of record DCJK01000021.1, on the reverse strand, counting down.
GCCGCTTCGCGCCGCCATATCACCGACTTCCTTTAAAGGCATTTTGCTTCCGCAGATGTTGGATGCTGCTGTCATTATTATCATTGCGGTATTTGATCTTGTTGCTTTCTCTATCATGTCAGGCGAAACACATCCTTCTTTGTCCGCCATTACTATGGTATGCTGCACACCATGTCTTTCCATGGCCTTAAGCGGGCGCAGCACAGAGTTGTGTTCCATGGATGTCGTTACTACATGATCTCCCTTTTTCAGAAACCCATGTATCCCCAGATTTAAGGCCTCTGTCGTATTCTTTGTAAATACCACTCTCTGAGCATCCTGAATATTAAAGAGTTCCGCCACCTTTCGCCGTGCGCGGTATACTTCCTCTCCTGTTCTGAGAGACATCTTGTGTCCTGATCGTCCCGGATTTCCGCAATATTGTGTTATGCACTCTTCCATAACCTCTGCCATACCGGCCGGCTTAGGGAAGGAAGTGGCTCCGTTATCAAAATATATCATAAATTTGCTCCTGACATAAAAATAGAGGACTTTTGGTCCTCTATATTATATGTCTGTATTTTACGAAGCGTTACTCTCCATGGCTTACCAATCCGCTTCCACTGATAGGTATCACCTCTCCGCCCAGGAGGGATTCGGCCTTGCTTTTGATTTTGAAAAAATCTTTATCTCGAGCCAATATCTCCCTTATATCGCGCATGAACTGTCCACTGTATCTTTTCTGATCCGAAGATACACCTTTGACTTCGAGTCCCAAAGCCTTTCCGATATAAACAGCTCTATATTCGTGATAACGTTGTGTCACCACAACAGCTCGCTGCACCCCGAAAATGCTGGATGCTCTGTACATGGAGTCATATGTGGAAAATCCGGCATGATCGCAAAAGATATCCTCCTCAGGTATACCGGCATTCTTAACATAATTGAGCATGACATGTATTTCATTATGACCAATCTGCCCGTTGTCTCCCGTCAGAAGTATTTTAGGCGCCACGCCTTCCCGGTACAAACGTATCCCTGCGTCAAGTCTGTCCTGCAGCATGGGAGAAGGTGTGTCAGCGTCCAGGATGCCTGCTCCCAGCACAAGTATGCAGTCAGCATCCAGCTCCTTAAGTTCTGTCAGGCTTTCCTCATCTATTTCTTCTTTCATTGCATCAGAAGTGAAGGACAGAATTATATCATCCTTTGTTGTCCATCTTACATATTCGCTTATTCCAAATACCGCCAAAACAGCAACTGCCGCCAGACATATGAGTCCGGTCAGCAGCCTGAAAACACGCTTTTTTGTCTTTTTTTTCATTTGCGCATGTCCTCCCACTCTTCTCTGAGAATGGAATAAACATAGTTATCTCTGTCGGTGCCGTCGTAGATATGGTATCCTTTGCGCTGGCATCCTTCATATTTGAACCCGCATTTTTCTATGACACGCTGAGAGCGCTTGTTGGACGGCGATGTGCAGATAGCCATTATAACAAGATCAAACTCTATGAAGCCGTAATCCATCACCGCTTTTGCAGCCTCTGTCATATAACCTCTTCCCCATGAGTTTTTTGCCAGAGAATATCCCATCTCGCGGCTGGCAACGTCTTCGCGGCGCCGGTCATTTTCAAGACCTATGCTGCCTATTATTCTGTGGCTGTCCTTTTCTCTTATTGCCCACACATTGTGCGGGAGAAAAAGTTCACGAATTATTTCAGAGGATTCCTCTATGCTCTCATGTGGCTTCCAGCCGGCCCGAGGTCCCACATCCGGATCCTTGGCATATTCATACAGTCCTCTGGCATCTTCCTCTGTATCCTGCCAAGGTGTCAGAATCAGTCTTTCTGTAAAAATAGTTTTCATATGCACTCCTATTCTGTGGTACTGAGTATCTCGTTGCTCTTCTTTTCTATCTGGCTTACCTTCATATTAGGTGCATCCTCAGGATCCACATCTTCCAGCAGACCCAGAATATTGCTTCCGAGATAAATGGTTTTTATAGGTTCACCATTAAGCGTAACTTTACTGTATTCATTGAAGTTTTGTCCTTTGATATAATACTTATCTCCGATTTTAACTATTTCATCGATCTTTATTTCCTTCACACCCATCTTCATGCTGGTTTTTTCAAATGGATTTGTCCCGCCGTAAATATAGTATTTACCATACAGCATGTCATATCCCAGCGCTTTCAGATCCTGAAGATATGTCTCGCTGTTCTTGTGATTCTGCTGATATGTGAAAATCGTACCCACCTGCATGTCCAGCATCTCCAGAACATGGGATGCAAGCTGGTATGAATACATGTTTTCATCGTCTCCATTCAGACCGAAATTGCTCCATATCACATATTCGGTTCCAAAAAGATTGCCGTTCTCAAGATCGTCTTCGGTCATATCTATTGCCGGAATATGATCTCCGTACATAACCAGTACAACAGGTTCATCGAATTTTTCCAGTTCTTCCGTAAGTTCTCCGATGAATTTATCCATTTCGTATATCTGATTTGCATAGTACTCAAATTTCCATTTGAGTTCTTCTGTAGGCGCCGAAGTTACCTGAATTGTCGGATTCTGAAGAACCTGTTCATAAGGATATTTTCCATGACCCTGCACTGATATGGTGTATATCATATCCCGCGTCTCGGTTGACTCCAGTGCATCTTTTATGCATCCTGTCAGAACATCGTCCTTCGCCCAGTTTTTAGGAGTCTTTTCTACATCGCTCATATATTCGATACTGGTAAACGTATCCATGCCCATGTTGGCGAATACCGTGTTTCTGTTATAGAATACCGCTCTGTGGTTATGAATCGCATGGGTTGAATATCCAAGGCTCTTCAGATCATACCCGAGGGTTTCAACGGTTTTTTCTTTGAGAACCGATTTATACGGATATTCTCCCGGCCCAAAGAACTTAACACTGATTCCCGTCATTACTTCAAATTCTACATTGGCAGTTCCGGCTCCACAGGCGGGTACAGTAAGCTGTCCTGAAGGGTAGCTGTCCACCAGTCTGCGGAAGTTAGGGCATGCATCCTGTGAAAGCTCTATGCTCTTCACGGTAGACGGATCTATGAATGATTCCAGCTGAAGGAATATGATGTTAGGATGGCTTTCATCCTCATCTTTCTGCTCCAGAAGCATCACGCCGTCATCTCCCAGTTCCTGCGGAGTAAATATTTCTTTTATTCTTTCTTCATTATAATTGTCCGGTTTTTCGATTCCGGTATTAAGCCATGTATTGGTAAAGCAATACACTACTCCATAGTCCCTATAGGCATAAGCAAGGTTTCCAAAAAAGGTTTCTACTTTTTCGGTCTTAATCATTACCGATGTCACGCCAAAAGTACCTATAATAACCAGTACAATAGCAACCAGGTTGCGTTTCCATTTTACTCTGTCTTTTTTCTTTGGTCCCTTTATGAAAAGCAGTACCAGCAGGCTAATTGCCACTATTATTGCTATGGCCGCCAGAATTATCTGCCATGCTGCCATATAGTTTCCTATGATGGTAATTCCGTCTTCCAGGTTGCTCAAATCCTTGACTGTAAACGGGGTCATACGTTGAGTGAGGATTACGCCGTTTATTATTCCTATGGCCAGCCAGAATATGGAAACTATAGTAAAAACAAAAAGTCTGCGCTTAAATACCGAAGCGATTACCAGTGTCGTAAAAATAATCAGTGCATTATACAAAAAAATTACAGGCTCATCAAAAAGAAACTTGAGTCCGCCTAAAATTCCTTCTGTCGTTATTCTTCCAAGAGTTTCTATGATGAGGTTAAGTATTACGGCCCATATGGCAGCCCCTGCAAAACTGGTGTGAAGTGCCTTCAGCGCCAGCTGTTTGTTGCCCATGGTTTCTACTTCCTGTATGGTTTCTTCAACTTTTCTGTCTAATTTTTCAAATTTGTCGAATTTTTTTAATTCCCTGGGTTCTTTGTTGCTTTTGTTGTTCATAATCTCCTCCGTATCTGGTTTGATATCTGAGCAAATTCCTCTAAAGACAAGGTTTCCGCTCTTCTTGCAGCGTCTATGCCTGCATCCTTCAAGCTCTCTTCTGCGACTTCTCTGTTTACCCCTTTTACAGTCTGCAATGAATTGAGCAGCGTTTTTCTCCTCTGTCCGAAGCCGGCTCTTACACAGCTGAAGAACAGTTCTTCATCTTCTGCTTCAGCCGCTTTTTCGCTTCGTATGTCAAGCCTCAGTACAGTTGAGTCCACATTGGGCTGCGGAACAAAGACGCTTCTGGGAACATCGGCAATTTTTTTAACGGTACAGTAATATTGAACTGCAACTGACAGGGCCCCATAGCTTTTACTTCCCGGTAAAGCCTTTATCCTGTCTGCTACCTCTTTCTGCATCATTATTGTAATGCTCCGGGCACGGACGCCCTCCTCCAGAAGCTTCATTATTATAGGTGTTGTTATATAATATGGCAAATTTCCCATAATCTTGACATTTTCAGCCTTTTCCTCATCCAGCAGACTGTTGACGTCAAGTTTAAGAATGTCTCCGTTTATTATCTTTACATTATTAAATTCTCCAAGAGTTTCTTCTAATACAGGGATCAGAGCCTTGTCTATTTCCACGGCAATAACCTTTCCGGCTTTTCCAGCAGCTTCGCAGGTTATAACTCCGATACCCGGTCCTATTTCAAGAACCGTATCTTCGGACTCTATCTCTGCACCATCAACGATCTTGTCTATTATGTTTTTATCCGTAAGAAAATTCTGTCCGAGATTCTTTGAAAACCGGAATCCGTATTTATCTTTTATATATCTTATGGTTTTAGGCTCGTATAACTTCATTTCTCAACTCTTTTCTTCGCTTCGACAACAGCCTGGCTGAAGGCCTCTCTTGAAATGCCGAAACCGTTGAGTTTTTTCACAAAACTGCCGACATTTCCGTAGCCGATGCCCAGAATTTCTCCTGTTATTTCCCGAAGTTCCTTTGCGTTGGCACTACCTGCAAGGTCTGCCATGTCCATATCTTTTAAAGTGAATTCCTGTTTCTCTGAGTCAGCAGGCGTACACACCTTAAGCAGTACCGCTGCCACATCTTCAGGAGTTGAATTTTCAATGCCTATATCTCCGGCTTTTGTCGCCTTTTTTCGCGGCATATATGCATGTTTGCTGTCAGGAAATACTTTTGATATTCTTTTTCTTATTTCCTCACCGGAGAAATCCGGATCCGTAAGTATAATAAGACCTTTTTCGCTGTGCGCTTTCTTCATCAGATTCCATGTGCTCTTTTTTATTCCGAAACCGTGGGTTTCTATTATAAGGGCATCTGTCACCTGATGCAGAACCGCAGCGTCGTCTCTTCCCTCTACTATTATGGCTTCTTTAATTTTCAGCTTGTCCATCTGAATCCTGCTCTTTTTGACTTCCGACATTTTCATCGTCGGACACTATGAATAAAATTTCGTTTTTCTTTATGAGCTTAAGTTCCTTTCGTGCCTGCTGCTCCATGAATTCAGCTGAATTTATATTTTCCATCTCCTGGCTTAAATCCTCTTTAAGGCGCTTGAGCTCCTGGTTTTTCTCCAGCAGCGCATCTCTTTCCCTTGTCAGATTTATCAGTTTGACTGCAGACACGCCAACAAATGCAATAAGCATAACTGTTATTGCACATGTCATCATCTTTTTTATATTGCTTGTCTTTTTCTTTCTGACTTCAGGTTTAGATTTTGCAGAAGAGTTTTTTTTCTTTTTCCCTTCTCTTTCTTCTCGAGAATGCGTAACACTCAGGTCACGGTTTTTCATCTCGAATTCCCTGAGCCTTTTCCCCTTTTTGCTCATGTTGGTCTCCTGCCGAGATTATACCATAAAAGAAATTTTTCCACAACCAGAGTCCCGTCGCGAAGGAGGCGCCTATCATAAAAGAAAGCTTTCCGTTTCGGCAGTAAAAGCAGAAGTCACCTATCAGAAAAGCGATGACTATGCAGCAGATAATTTCTGTGATTATCTTTGCCGCGTTGCCATGGAGACGTAATCTGCGGCGAAATAACCGGAAAACTTCCCACACCATGGCTGATGTCATCCCGCAGCAGCACATTACAAGAAAAATCCTTATCTGTTCTTTTATAAGGTCTGTCATGGATTTTTTCTGAACTTTCTTAATAGGCCGCCGGTTTCTTTTGTTTTCTTGTCTGTATAGGATAAAGAGCTTATTTTTCCTGAAACCACCAGCATTCCTTCTTCCAGATCCAGCTTTTCTATATTCAGTTTCTCGCCGGTAAGCTCTATTCCTCCGTCTTTGAGATTTGCCCAGAGATTGTCTTCATCGAAGGCATCTACATCCAGAACCTGGCTGATTGTGATTTTTTCTCTGTTTTCCAATGTAATATAATGATTTTCCATACACTCTGCTCCTTAAAACATATCTTTCAGAGTATATGCTAAAAGCAGGCCCGTTAAGAACCGGCCTGCTTTATTATTTTACAGATATCCCATCGGGTCTACAGGTGTTCCTCCCACGTGAACTTCAAAATGACAATGTGCTCCATAGCTGTTTCCGGTATTTCCTACCGCCGCAATGGTCTGTCCCTGGAATACACTTTCGCCCACACTTACATAGAGTTGGCTGCAGTGTCCGTACAGAGTTCTGAGATTGCCTCCATGATCTATGATTACCGTATATCCGTAACCGTAATACCATCCGGACAGAACTACGGTTCCGCCGTCAGAGGCTTTTATCGGCGTTCCTGTGGAGGCCGGTATATCAATACCTTCGTGGAGTCGTCCCCATCTGTATCCGAAGTATGAGGATATGCTTCCGTTTACAGGCATAATGAAGGTTCCGGTTCCCTTCTTAGGTGGAACTTTCTTTGTTCCTTTCAGTATTATCTTGCTGACAGGTTCAACCAGAGTCTCCTTGCTGAGGTCTTCTCTCTCTACGATTTCTCCGTTGTATTTTGTAAGACGAGCAGTTACGCTGGCCTTTCCTGCTGTTCCTTCTCTGCCTACAAAGCTTTCTCCCTCATAATAGTAGCTTGAGTTCTGGTATTCGGTTTCAAACGGTATTGACTCTGCAAAGGTTGAAACCTCTATAGTTTTTATAGTCAGCAGAGGCACTTCTTTCTGTATCTTTATAGAATCGCCCACATGAATCAGTGAGTCTTCTCCCAGATTCGGATTCATCTCCTGCAGTTCGCTCAGGCTCAGTCCCAGTTTGTCACAGATACCGTAGATACTGTCTCCCGACTGAACAATATATTCTGATGCCTTCTGACCTCCGCTTCGTATCTTTTCTACCGCGGCACTTCTGCTGGTCACGTTTGCCAGTTTTGTGCTTATCGGCTCTATCTTTACATCTTCAACAAATCCTATATATTCGTATTTCGTGTTGTCTGAATCTGTCACAAAGATTTTCTTTATATCCTCCAGAACCTTGTTTGCAACATCATCGTTTTCAACAATCGCAATGGTCTGACCATTGGCAATAATTGCGCTGGCCTGTGCATTTATTTCACCCATGTAAGTGAGTCTTCTCAACACATCGTCCTCTGTATCCACGTCTTTGCCGTAAGCTACCACCGGTCTGAAAGATATGTCGGTTTCAGGATCTATCACGATGCTGGAGCCATATTCCTGAGAAAGCTCTTCACTGGCAAGTTCAAGAATTTCGAGGACATCCTTTTTTTCACGAACTACACCGAGAGCTCTTCCGTTGTATGAATATTCGTATACGGTGGCCCATGTGAAGAAGCCTACCAAGAAGATGCAGCCTGCACCCAGTATAACAGCGTTTTTTATTATTTCACGCTTGTTTTTTATGACTTTGATGCTTATATCATGTGATTTTCTTCCGGCCTTTACCAGAACCTTAAGGACATACCATTCGACTACCGCTGCCAGTTTATCATATCCATTTATGACTGCCGCGCCTACGGTTATTATTCCTTTGGCTCCTGCTTCGCCGATTTCTCCCATTTCAGAGATGGTCTCGTCGACAGCTTCTATAAAATCTCCGGCAAGTTCCCATATTTTATTAAAAACCGGGTGTGTTCCCTTCTCGCCTTTTGGTTTTTTTTCTTTTGGCTTTTGTTCACTGTTTTTTTTCTGCGTTTCTTCCGATGGCACATCTTTTTTCTTTATTTTTCTGATAAATTCGAGTTTTGCCATAATTCCGCTTCTCCCATTCTTTCTTTTACGCAGGAGCATCTCTTTCCATCTTCAGTTACTCCTGTATCCCCGCATTTTTCGCAGGTATATTTTATGTCTGTGTAATCCTGCCTGTAGTTGTTTTCCGTAAGCAGCACAGCACGCTCTTCCTCAAGAAGTTTTATCATTCTTCTGGTTTCTGCAATATCAGAAGGTTTTCCGCTTAACAGGTCTACGGAAAATTTTCTTCCGAGATCCAGAATTTCCTCATCCAGCTCCTTTATTCTCGGCATTCTTTCGTAGACTTCTTTTTTGCGTTTTTCTGCCTCTTCTTCTGCTTTTTTTCTGAGGTACTCGTAGTATTTTTTGAGCTGGGACTGAGTAACAGTTATTCTGCTGTTAACATCCCTTCCGTTTTTAATTGCTTCCTCCTGCCAGTTCAGCAGGACTTTATTCACATAGCGCAAGTTGGGGCTGGAAATAAAAGATGCCTTTGCACAGGCTTCCATGACTCTATCCATGTTGAAGTGCATTTCGTCAAACCAGCTGTCTATCATTTTGCGCTCCGCTTCGGTTTCCCCTCTGTTAAGTCCCAAAGCCTGCATAATCTTCTTATGATTTCCCATCCGCGACTCCAGATCTCTCAGGTGGTTTTCGACATCTTCCGACGTTTCCATTCCGTCTTCAGTCCATTGGCGCACAACTTTTGCTATGTAATTCACAGACTTTTTCCCTTTTTCCACACAGTATTCTGCCGCTGCGAGAATCACCTCTTCTGTAGCGTGCAATTCTTCTGCCCAAGCGAAAATTTCCCGGGTCTCCTTAGGCGACAGTAATTTTCCCAGAAGCTGCTCCATGGCAAAGAGCAGATCTCTGAGTCTGCTGTCACAGAGACAATCATCTGCGGCGGATTCTTCCTTTGCAGGTGGTTTTGGCTTTTTTGTTTCCTCTGCCTCTCCGCCATACATCAGTGTCCTCAACTGCTTAAAGCATATATCAAATTGTTCCGTTTTACTCTGTGAAGGGATTCTTTCTATTACACCCATCTTCTCCCAGTAAAGCCAGGCATCTTCTATTCTTGATCTGCTTACGCCCAGCTGCCGGCTCATCTGCTCAAAACTCATCTCTGCATCGTTCTGGCTGTAGAGAAGACCATAAAGATAAATCTTAACAAAATCTCCCGGTGCCGTAGGCATATATTCGTTGATAAAGATATTTTCCACATCTGTGGTTAAAAGATAAAAGTCCCTTACTTTTTCTCTGATAAAACTCATGCCTTTTCTGCTCCGTTGAGTTCGCTGAGCAGTCTCTCCAGATTGATTCCGTGTCCGTCAGCCGCCTGCTCCAAAGTTTCGTTTTCGGCACCCGGGCATCCGGCGCAGGTCAACAGATACTTTTCAAAGATTTTTTCGTACTTTTCATCCATGGATAAAACTTCCGAAACAGTCATTTTCTCTGTAATCATATAAACCTCCTGCTATGGTTCTGTTATAACTGAAGTTACAGGGCTTTATCGCTGAATTTAGTGTAGCGTGCCACCCATGTGAGTTCTATTCTGTCGGTAGGTCCGCTTCTGTGCTTGGCAATATTTACCTCACAAACTCCTGGTTTTTCGGTTTCTTCGTTGTAGTAATCATCTCTATACAGGAACATTACTATATCTGCATCCTGCTCGATGGATCCTGATTCTCTCAGGTCTGAGAGCATTGGCCGCTTGTCCTGCCTCAGCTCCGGTGCTCGTGAAAGCTGCGAAAGAACAATGACCGGGCATTCCATCTCTCTTGCCAGAAGTTTTAAGTTTCTCGAGAGAGCACTTATTTCCTGTTGTCTGCTGTCTGCTCTTCCTTCATATGTCATCAGCTGAAGATAATCTACAACAATCAGATCAAGACCTTGCTCGGCTTTAAGCCGCCTGCACTTGTTGCGCATTTCCATTATGGTTATTCCCGGTGTGTCATCAATGACTATCCTTGTATTGTTAAGCTCATTAAGAGCCATATTTATTCTGTCCCAATCCTTCAGATCCAGATTTCCTTTTTTCAGTTTTTCCGATTCCACTCTTGCCTGCATGGCAATAAGTCTCTGTCCCAGCTGTTCTCTGGACATTTCAAGGCTGAAAATTATTACAGAGGCCTCTGCTTTTACTGCACTCTGAGCCGCAATGTTAAGCGCAAAAGCTGTCTTTCCCATTCCCGGACGAGCTGCCACAATGACAAGATCCGACGGCTGCAGGCCGGAGGTCTTTTCATCAAGAGCTTTAAAACCTGTAGGAAGGCCTATAACATCTCCTTTATTTTTCTCTGCTTCATCTATGAGTTTAAGATTGCTTATAAGAACATCCTGTATTCTGGCATAATCATTGCGCTGTCTTTTCTGGGCGATTCTGAAAATATCGCCTTCTGCCAAATCCAGCAATCTGCGTGCTTCTATTTTATCACTGTATCCTTTGGCTGCTATCTCTTCTGACGCCGAAATCAGCTGCCTGAGCATAGCTTTTTCTGCAACTATTTTCGCATATTCTCCGGCGTTGGCAGTAGAAGGCACTTCAGCCGTAAGCGTCGCTATATACGCTCTGCCTCCTGTCATGTCAAGAGTTTTTCTCTTGTTGAGTTCCTCGCACACCGTAAGCATATCTACTGCTGTATTATTGCGATACAGGTGCATTATCGCATCAAAAATTTCTCTGTGACTTTCATTATAGAAGTCTTCGGTTTTTACTTCTTCCGATACATCAAGGAGCGCGTCCTTGCTGAGCATTGCCGATCCCAGCACGCTTCTTTCTGCTTCTTCATTGTGCGGAGGTATCCTGTCCATGTTCTTCTCCCGATACTGTTTTACTCTGCTTCGATAATCACTGTAAGGCGCGCAATTATATCCTGGTACAATTTGATATCCACGCCTGTCTCCCCTGTCTGCTTAAGTGGTGCATCCATCTGAAATTTTTTCTTATCAATGTCAATTCCGTGTTGTTCCCTGAGGGCTTCTGAAATATCTTTGGAAGTTATTGATCCGAAAATTTTTCCGCCTTTTCCTGCTTTTGTCTTAATCAGTACTGAAGCTTTTTGGATTTTTTCTGCCTGCTGCTGTGCCTGAGCCTTTTCTTCGGCTTTTTTTTCTGCAGCGATAGCCTTCTGCTTTTCAAGATGTCTGATGTTTCCCTGAGTAGCCTCCGTTGCAAGGCCTCTTGGAATAAGCATGTTTCTTGCGTATCCGTCACTTACCTTTACAACATCTCCGGCTTTTCCTGTTCCTTTTACATCTTTATTTAAAATAACTATCATTGTTCTTCCTCCATCATTTCCAAAATTTTATCTATAGCGTCTTCTGGAGGCATATCCACCTGTGCTGCTGCGGTGGTCAAATGACCTCCTCCGTTGAATTTCTCCATTATTATCTGTACATTGACTTCACCCAGTGATCTGGCGCTTATCACGGTTTTTCCTTCTGTGTTGATTCCCGCAACAAAACTTGCTTTAACTCCTTTGACTGAAAGAAGTCTGTCTGCAACCTGTGCGCATATGACCTGCTCATCGGGATGCTTTGTCCCGCATAGGGAAGTCATGACACCTCCGGAATGCTGCTTTGCAGTAGCCATTGCTTCTGCTTTTATCATGAAGCTTTCCATGTCCTCCTGGAAGAATCTGCTGACTTCTGTAGGATCTGCACCCTGTCTTCTCAACCATGCAGCGGCTTCAAAGGTTCTTACTCCGGTCTTTACGGTAAAACCATTGGTATCAACAGTCATTCCTGCCAGCAACGCTTCGGCCTCCAGCTTTTCAAGAACTTTCTTTCCCGTCATGTACTGCAGAATTTCCGCAACAAGTTCGCTGGTTGAAGAAGCATAGGATTCCATATATGCAAGCATGGGGTTTTCTATAAAATCTTCTACACGCCGATGATGATCAATTATAACCACTCTCTCACATATATCCAGAAGTTCACGGCACTGAACCATGCTTGGTCTGTGAGTATCCAGAACTATAAGAAGGCTCTCGCCATCAGCCAGTGTCTGTGCCTTTGCACTGGATATAAATCTGTAGTTCTCACTTTCCTTGGCCTGCTTGTAAACAGTCTGAAGAGCTTCCTTGTAGTTATCTATAACTATGTAGGGATCTCTGTCACAAAGGGAGCAGAAGCGCATAACTCCAAGTGCCGCTCCAAAGCAGTCCATATCCGGATTTTTATGTCCCATTATAAAGACTTTTTTGGACTGCTCAACCAGCTGTCTCAGGGCATGTCCTACTATTCTTGATTTACCCTTGTTTCTTTTTTCTACAGTCTGCAGTTTTCCTCCAAAATATTCAACTTTTATATTTCTCTTAAGTACGGCCTGGTCTCCGCCTCTTCCAAGGGCCAGATCCAGAGCTCCGTCTGCATATTCCTCAGTCTGCTGCGGGGTCTTTCCTCCGGCTCCCACTCCTATACTGAGACTTACCGGAAAATCTATACCGGAATCTATTGCTCTTACTTCATCAAGCATCTCGAATTTAGATGACGTAAGCTTTTCCAACTGCTGCTGTTCAAAGGCAGCAACATATGCCTCCTCTTTCATCTTATTTAACGAGGCGTTTATTTTTTCGGCCCATCTTCTCAGTATTCTGTCTATCTCGTTGGGAACAGAAAGCCTTAAGTCAGCGGGCGTATTGGCAATAAGCTCGTCGTAATTATCAATTTGTATCTTTGCTATACAAATTTTTTCCTTGTTGTATTTCTCTTTAAGTTCTTCAAGGTTTGTGACGTCGCCGAACACTATGGAAAGCTCATTTTCCTCAGTTCCGTCCACTTCTTGACATATAAGGCGGAATATCCTGTCATTCCTTTTAAGCAGCGGATGTTCGTTTTTTCGGGCAGCTTCAAAAAGCTCCGGCGTCTTTATGCCCGTGAGGGCAAATATATCTCCGTCAACAATTCCTTCATATAAAAATACCTCGCCTATCTTATCATTGGCGCTCAGTACCTTTCCTGCGCTGTTTATAACGCAGGCCGGCATAGGAATATATGATGATATCAGATTTTCAAGTTTTTCTGTACTCATTTTTCTTCTCCGCTGTTCTGCAAAGATGCGACCTTTGTTTATTTTAACATTTTAAGGGTATTTTTAAGTGTTGGTTTTGTGATAATACCTTCACACCCTTTATGGTCAAAGATAATCAATATATTATATCATACTCATTCTTTTTTTTCATCTACAAGATATTGTGCTTTTTTCTGCATTTAAAAGGGAAGAACCACACTTGCCGCATCTGTATTTCCCCGGATTCTTCACAAGAGGGCAGATTTTTTTTCTTACATATATATATCCGCAGTTCCGGCATTTAATTCTGTAAACAGTTCTCGGACTTGTTTCCGGCACGTCTATCCCCAGGTTTTCATAAGATGCCGTGGAGGTTATTCTATATCCTGTCATTTTATGTACTTTGGATGCATATTCTTTCCATTTTTTTCCATGATTCAGGCATTCCGGACAAGTATGCAGCAGTTCGTGAATTATTATTTCCATTATTTCCTTTTCACCGCATTTCAGAGCTATTCCGGAAATTTCAATGGTGTACGACTCTTTCCCTGATAAATCAACTGTTTTTCTGCAGGTGCCAAGTCTCTTTTGGGCACGATTGTTTATAACTACTCTGCTGATTTGTTTTGACACAGGAATGCCTTCTTTTCTTAACAATTCAGCTGTTTTTTCCACCATATATCTGATTTTTTCTTCTTCCATAGATAAAAAAGCCTCTGCTTCGAGAGGCTTCCTCCTATATTATATTTATGCTGTTGAACACATATATTACTGCAATGTTTATTACTAAAGACAACGGCAGCAGGGTTCTGAACTTAATTTTTCGTGTCTTGTGGTGAAACACTACAGTTCCCAGACATGTACCTGTTGCTCCCATAAAAAAACTGCTGAGGATCAGTGTTTTTTCACTTATTCTTCTTTTATTCTTTATGGATCTTCTTTTGTCTATACCCATCATCAGAAAGGTTATCACATTCCATAAAAGAAGTCCCTCTACAAAAAGTTTCATGTGAAACACATCCTCCTATCTGAGTGATTTCAACATTTCTATGAGTCTTTCCAGTTCTTCTGATGAGTAATATTCTATTTCTATTTTGCCCTTGCTTCCTTTTTTGTTTATAGATACTCTTGTTCCCAGGACTTCCTTAAGCTCTGCTTCCACCCTCAGAACATCAGGAATTTTTTTCTTCGAAGCAGCCGGCTTTTTCTTTTTATGTTTTCCTCCGGACGATGACAACTTTTCTGCTTCCCTCACGGAAAGCCCTTCTGATACTATTCTCTGCCAGAGCTCTCTTCTTATCTTTTCATCGGTGACCGTTATCAGGGTTCGTCCATGTCCTGCCGAAAGTTGGCCTTCCGCTATGCTGTCTCTGATATAATCGGGTAGCTTCAGCAGCCTCATGGAATTTGTAATGTACGGTCTGCTTTTTCCCAGGCTTTTTGAGATCTGTTCCTGAGTCATGCCGAAAGTTTCCGACATCTGTCTTAATCCCTCTGCCTCTTCAATAGGATTAAGATCCTCCCTCTGCATGTTTTCAATTATGGCTATGAGCATATTCTGCTCGTCGTTCAGCTCTCTTACAAGGCAAGGTACCTGGCTCAATTCGGCTTTTATAGCCGCACGCCAGCGGCGTTCTCCTGCCACTATTTCGTACCCTTTTTCTCTTTTTCGCACGACTATAGGCTGAATGATTCCATGCTCTTTTATCGAATCTGCCAGTTCACCGATTTTTTCCTCATTAAAAGTTTTTCTCGGCTGATTGGCATTAGGCATAATGTCGTGGATTTTTATGTATTGTACCCTGTCTCTGTCGTCTGCAGAATTTTTTTCATTCTGATTTTTTTCCGCTGCCGGTTCTTTTACAGGCACGTCTGCAAAGAGGGCATCAAGACCTCTGCCCAGACCGCCTTTTTTTACCGTTGCCATATTACTCCTCCTCCATCTCGAGGAATTCTTCAGCAAATTCCATATAAGCTTCTGCTCCTTTTGATTTCGGGTCATATTCGGTTATCGGAAGACCATAGCTTGGCGCCTCTGCAAGCCTTACATTTCTCGGTATAACCGTTGTGTATACTTTTCCTCCGAAATATTTCTTTACTTCCTGGACGACCTGAGCTGAAAGATTTGTTCTTCCATCGAACATGCTTAATATAACTCCCTGTACTTCCAATGACGGATTGAGACTCTTTTTTACGAGATCTATAGTGCTTACAAGCTGACTTACGCCTTCCAGAGCATAGAACTCGCACTGTATAGGTATAAGCACGCTGTCTACCGCGGCAAGTGAGTTTATTGTAAGAAGTCCCAGTGACGGAGGACAGTCAATGAATATATAGTCATACTCGCCTTTTATTCTGTCAAGACCCGTCTTTAATGCTTTTTCTCTTCCTTCAATCTGTACCAGCTCAACTTCGGCACCCGCAAGATCAACGCTGGCAGGAATTAGATCCAGATTTTCCACATCTGTATGCATTACAGCTTTTTTTGGATCATATTCGCTGTCGACAATAATATTATAAATGGTATCTTCCAGATCTCTTTTGGATATTCCGAGGCCGCTTGTTGTATTTCCCTGCGGATCTATATCAAGCACCAGAACTTTCTTTCCTCTGAGGGCAAGGCATGCAGCAAGATTTATATTGGTCGTTGTTTTTCCCACGCCGCCTTTCTGATTGAATATTGCTATTGCTTTTCCCAAAACAAAACCTCCTTTTTTGCGTCTGGTGCTATTATATAATATTTTTTATTTTATTGCTATATTTATTGCTAAATTTATGTTGTTTACTATAAAAAAGAAGATGTTTCATGTGAAACATCTGTCTTTCTTAGGTAAAATAATCTTAACTTCCAGGAAATCCCCTTTATCCTCCTGAAACCATCTGGCATTTTTTTCCATTTCCTTTACCTGTCCGAATGCCTTACGTATTGTATTAAGGTATATTTTGTAACTTATGTAATTTATCTTGTTTCTCTTTCTTGCGGCTGCCTCCTTTTTTATCAGAAGATCGTCGATGAGTTTTTCTGTCTGCTTTACATTAAGGCTGTTTGCTACTACTCTCTGGGTTATTTTCAGCCTGTCTTCCTCATCATGAAGTTTAAGCAACGCCCTCGCATGCCTCTCTGTAAGATTATTTACTATTATCTTTTCCTGAATGTCCTCTGGCAGTGCCAGAATTCTGATCTTATTTGATATAGTAGACTGCTTCTTGTTAACTTTTTCTGCCACCTCAGTCTGAGTAAGTCCAAAGTCGTCAATAAGTTTTTTATATGCTCTGGCTTCCTCCAGAAAGTTAAGGTCTTCTCTCTGCACATTTTCCACCAGCGCCACCAGTGCAGCCTCCTGCTCTTCCATAGCTCTTACTATAGCAGGAATTTTTTCCAGCCCGGCCATTTTCGCCGCTCTGTATCTTCTCTCTCCTGCTATTATGGTGTATTCCCCGCCTCCGTTCTCTCTTAATATTATAGGCTGCAATACACCATACTCTTTAATGGATCCGCTGAGTTCCTCTATAGCTTCATCATAAAAAACTTTTCTGGGCTGCAGAGGGTTTGCAGCTATTTTGTTTACGGCTATAGAAACTATCTTTCCCTGATCGGCGGGTTCTTGACGAAATCCCGGTATCCCTCTTTTCATTATTTCCATAACACACCTCCCTTGGGAAAATAGTAACATTTCCCGGGATTGCTATGCAAAAAACAATATACGAAAAAATTATCTCAATTGCTATTTTAAAGGTTCTTTCGCCGGAGTTCCCGCTTTTCTCGGATATTTCGACGGGGTCTTGCCTGTCTTTTCAATAATAACAAGCTTGTGTTCTTCTGCTTCTCCGGAAAAAGCAGACGGAACGGTGCGCCGGAATTTTCCTCCCAGTTGCTTTACAGCATTTTCCGCATTTTTAACCTCTGTTTCCGCTTCGGCGCCTTTATATGCAATCATGAAACCCCCCTGCCTTACAAATGGCAGGCAATATTCGCTTAGGGTCGACAGATTTGCTACTGCTCTGGAAAGGCACAAATCGTATTTTTCCCTATGCTCATCTCTGCGTGCGAGATCTTCTGCCCTGGCATGCAGAGTAGTTACGTTTTTTATACCTATCCGGCAACATAGTTCGTCAATTATTTTCAATCGCTTTTTAAGGGAATCCACCAGCACAAATTCCTTTTCGGGAGAAAGAATTGCCAGAGGAACTCCAGGAAATCCCGCTCCGGTACCCATATCCAGAATTTTATCGGCATCCATGTACTCCTGTATACCGCAGCATGTGGCAGAATCTACAAAATGCTTTAAAGTAAATTCTTCAGGGTCTGTAATTGCGGTAAGATTTATAAAGCGGTTTTTTTCAAGAACTCCACTGCGGTAGTCTTCAAACATGCGCAGTATTACATCGTTATAATAAATATTATTTTTTTCCAGATATTCTGTGAGGCTTCTCAATTCTTGCTCCTTCTCTTTTTTTCAAGATATACCAGAAGTACATTTATATCAGCTGGTGATACTCCTGAAATTCGTGATGCCTGTCCTACGGATTCAGGCCGAAGCTGATTAAGCTTTTGCGCAGCTTCTATCCTCAGTCCTTCTACACAGTCATAATTCATATCCTGCGGCAGCGCTTTGTCTTCCAGTCTTCTGAATCTCTCTATCTGAGTAAGCTGTTTCTGTATGTATCCTTCGTATTTAATCTGCACCTCCAGCTGGGTGACTTCATGATAAGAGAGCTGAGGTCTGCTGTCATTATCTATTTCAGCCAGATCACTGTAAGATATCTGAGGCCTTTTCAAAAGTTCAGCCATGGAAACGCGTCCCTGGACAGGAGAAGTTCCATGATTCTTAAGAAAGTCATTTACTTCCCCCGGTGCAAAAGTGGTCTCTGTAAGTCTTGCAGACTCTTTTTCAACATTTTCTTTTTTACGGAGGTATCTTTCATACCTTTCCTTAGAAGCAAGTCCTATTTCATATCCTTTTTCAGTTAGACGCAAATCTGCGTTGTCCTGTCGCAGAACAAGCCTGTATTCGGCTCTGGAAGTCATTATTCTATAAGGTTCATTAGTGCCTTTTGTCACAAGATCGTCGATGAGAACGCCGATATAAGCCTCGTTTCTTCCAAGAACAAGCGGCTTTTTGCCTGAAATCTTCAGAGCAGCGTTAATTCCGGCCATGAGACCCTGCGCGGCTGCTTCTTCATATCCGGAACTTCCGTTAAACTGTCCGGCACAGAAAAGGTTTTCGATTTTTCTGCTTTCAAGATTAAGCTTAAGATCCTGAGGATCTATGCAGTCGTACTCTATGGCATATGCCGGCCGCACTATTCTCAGGTTTTCAAGACCCGGGATAGTCTTATAAAAATCTCTCTGCACATCTTCCGGCAGGCTTGAAGACATCCCCTGAATATACATTTCATCTGTATCCAGTCCTTCAGGCTCAATAAAGAGCTGGTGTCTTTCCTTGTCGGCAAATCTGTTGACCTTGTCTTCTATAGAAGGGCAGTATCTTGGGCCTATTCCCTCAATCTGTCCTCCGAAAAGTGCTGAGCGATGAAAGTTCTCCCTTATCACCTTATGTGTTTCTTCGTTTGTATAAGTAAGCCAGCAAGGCACTTTATTTTCGCCGATTTCATCGTTCATAAAGGAAAAAGGAACAGTTTTTTCGTCTCCTTTCTGCTCCTGCATTTTAGAATAATCCAGGCTGCTTCCCAGACATCTGGCCGGTGTGCCGGTTTTAAATCTGCGCAGCATAATTCCGTTTTTTCTCAGGCTGTCAGAAAGCTGTTTTGCAGGTGCCAAGCCATTAGGACCGCTTTCAAAGGCACTGCTGCCTATGAAAATTTTACCTCCGAGAAATGTTCCTGTAGCAAGAATAACAGCCTCGGCATCATACCTGGTATTGGTCTTTGTTATAACGCCTTTTACTCTTCCTTCCTCAACAATAAGCTCAACAACTTCCCCCTGTTTCATATCAAGGTTTGCAGTGGTTTCTATGGTTTTTTTCATTTCAACATGATAACGGTTTTTATCAGCTTGAGCTCTGAGAGAGTGAACCGCAGGTCCTTTAGCAGTATTAAGCATCTTGCTCTGAAGAAAGGTTTTATCGATGTTTATTCCCATCTCTCCGCCCATAGCATCTATTTCTCTAACCAGATGTCCCTTTCCTGTTCCACCTATAGACGGGTTACACGGCATCATGGCAATTGCTTCGAGGTTGATAGAAAACATCAGGGTCTTTTTTCCCATTCGAGCTGCTGCCAGCGCCGCTTCACATCCGGCGTGGCCTGCTCCCACAACTATAATATCATATTTATCCATAAATATGTTTTCCATGACAGTCCTCCTATTTTCCAAGGCAGAATCTTTCAAATACCTTGTCAATTATATCAGATGTTGCTGTTTCGCCTATTATTTCACCCATAGCTTCATAACATCTGTTTACGTCAATTTCAATGAATTCAAGAGGTTCTCTTATTCTCACCATTTCAAGGGCATCTTCAAGGCATTTTTTACCTTCTTCAAGAAGATTTTTGTGACGCACATTTGTAACAAGAAGATTTTCTCCTTGGGACACCTGCCCGCCGTATACCATGTTCTCTATTTCATCTTCAAGCCTGGAAATTCCGTCTCCCTGTGTAACCGAGCTTTCTATTACAACAGCTCCGGGAATTTTTATATGGATTTCATCCTTGTGTACTTCTGATCCCTTGTCCTGCTTATTAAGAAGAACTATCACTCTCCTGTCTCCTGTGTGCCGGATTATTTCAAAATCCTCTTCTTCAAGAGCAGAACTTGCATCTATCATCAATATAACAAGGTCAGAGTTATTAAAAGCTTCTTTGCTTTTTTCAATTCCTATCTGTTCAATAAGATCATCTGTAGAATGTATGCCTGCAGTATCTGTCAGAACCACAGGTATGTTTCTTATAGATATGCTTTCTTCTATTGTATCTCTGGTAGTACCCGGTATATCCGTTACAATGGCCCTGCTCTGTCCTATAAGCGCATTCATGAGGGATGATTTTCCTACATTGGGTTTCCCTACTATTGAAACCCTTAATCCTTCTCTTATGATTCTGCCTGTGTCAGCAGTATCCAGAAGCTTTCTTATATTCCTTTCCACAGAATAAATGTCGGCTTCCAGTTTTTCATATGTTATCTCTTCGATATCCTCATCAGGATAATCTATATTGACAGTAAGGTTTACAAGAATGTCCACAAGATTCTCCCGTATTTTTCTTATTCTGTCAGAGAATATTCCTTCAAGCTGATTCATAGCCACATCAAAAGTTCTGTCGGTTTTAGCCTTTATAAGATCTATAACCGCTTCTGCCTGTGACAGATCCAGCCTTCCGTTAAGAAAAGCTCTTTTTGTAAACTCGCCTCTTTCTGCAAGACGCGCACCGTTTTTAAGAGCCAGCTCAAGAATTTTCCTTAAGGAGACGCTGCTGCCGTGGCATTGTATTTCCACCACATCTTCAGCAGTATAAGAGTGAGGTCCTTTCATGTAAACGGACATAACCTCATCTATAATCTTTCCGTTTTCAGGATTTATGATATGACCGTAGGAAAGCATGCGATTTTTTATGCTTTTTGATGCAGGTTCAAATATTTTTTTCAATATATCAAGAGCATTTTCCCCGCTGATTCTAACTATTCCTATTCCGCCTTCTCCAGCTGCCGTTGCAATAGCAGCAATGGTATCTTCTCTCATTTTTTCTTTCCTTTTTTCTTTAAAAAAGGCCGCCTTTTCGGGCAGCCTTTAATTTATTTCAGCTCAATGACAACCCTTCTGTATGGGTCCTGTCCCTCGCTTCTTGTAACCACCTTTGGATGGTCATGAAGTGCCGCATGAATAACCTTTCTTTCATACGGATTCATAGGTTCAAGCTTAACGCTTCTCTTGGTTTTTACAACTTTATTTGCAAGTCTGTTTGCAAGAGCTTCCAGAGTTTTTTCTCTTTTTGCTCTGTAATTTTCAGCATCAACGACTACTCTGGTATACACCTCACTTTCCTTATTTGCAACAAGGCTTGTTAAGTACTGAATTGCATCCAAAGTTTGTCCGCGCTTACCTATAATGGTTCCGGAGTCTTTTCCCTGAATATCCAGGTAAAGAGAATTTTCACCCTTTTTTGCTGTAATATCAAGGTCGAGACCCATTTCTTTTATTACTTCTTTAAGAAATCTCAGTGCTTCATGATCCTCACAAGGAACCAGGTTTTCTTCCTTTACTTCAATTTCTTTTTTTATCTCTTCTTTTTTAGGTGTCGCTGTTTTTTGAGTCTGTGCCTTTTCAGCTTTTTCGACAGTCTTTTTTTCTTTTTTTTCAGGCTCTTTTACTTCCTGAGTTTTTTTCTTTTCAACCCTTACCAGGGCCAGTTTTGATCCGATTCCGAAAAAGCCTCTTGAAGGTTCCTCTAAAACAGTAACATCAACTTCATCAATTGTGAGTTTAAGATCTGCCAGAGCCAGTTCAACGGCTGTGTCAATATCTGTTCCCCATTTTTCAGAAAAATCCATTGACATGTTTTAATTTTCCTCCAATGCAAGTTATGCTTTCGCTGCCTTTTTCTTTTTCTTATGTTTTTCTTCTTCAAGTGCTTTCTTTTTCATTCTCGCAAAGCGGATATTGTAGAATATCTGCATAATCTGGCTGCCTGACCAATAAAGAGCCAGTCCTGCCGGATAGCTTCTTGCCATGAGCAGTATCATTACAGGGAAGATATATTTCATCATTTTATTCATTACCTGCATCTGATCAGCATTGGCACCTGCCTGAGTCGTCTGCGAAAAATAGTAAGCAATGAATGTAGCCACACCTGAAATAATAGGAAGTATCCACTTGTCAGGCTGAGCCAAATCCTGAATCCAAAGGAAGGATTCATGGACTGCAAATAACATCTGGTCAGATCCTATGTAATTCATAGGATTTCTGAACAGTGAAAACAATCCCATGATGACCAGCATCTGTACAATCATAGGCAGGCATCCGCCATACATGCTTCCGCCTTCTTCCTTGTACAGTTCGGCCATTTTTTCATTCATAAGCTGTTTATCCTTGGCATATTTCTGCTGGATTTCATTTATCTTCGGCTGCATTTTGCTCATATTCATAGTTGCTTTTATCTGTTTTGCATATACAGGATAAAGAGCCAGCTTGATTATGACGGTCAATACAAGAACAGCAATACCGTAGCTGCCGATAAAATCATACAGCCATGTAAGTAAATATCCCAATGGACTTGCCAATAATCTCATATTCGACTTCCTCCATTATTTTAAAGGGTCATATCCTCCGGGATTCCATGGGTGACACTTTAAAATTCGTTTAATTCCCAAATAACTACCCTTAAAAACTCCATATTTTTCCAATGCCTGGATAAAATAAGTCGAACAGGTAGGATAAAACCGGCATGTTCTAGGAAGTAGAGGTGAAATAAATTTCTGATAAAATCTTATTATGTAAATAAGAATTTTACTGAAGAATCTGCTTATATATTTCATTTTTCCTTGATCACTCCGGTCCTTTTAAATGCAGACAGAAGAGATTTTTCAACTTCTGCACATTTTTTGCCGCAAATAGTGTTTCTGGCGATTATAATAAAATCGTATCCTTCAGGCAACATGTATGAAATAGCTCTGTAGCTTTCTTTCATAAGGCGTTTTGCTCTGTTTCTTTTCACACTGTTTCCGACTTTCTTGCTTGCCAAAAAGCCTGTTCTGTTATAAGGCAGTCCGTTTTCCCTTAAAAAGAGAACCAGATATCTGTCTCCGACAGACCTGCCTTTTTTATAGATAGCATTAAAGTCGCTATTCTTTCTCAAAACATTATTTTTCAGCATTTTTTTACCTTTGAACTGAAGAATAATTAAGCAGTGAGTTTCTTTCTGCCCTTAGCTCTTCTTCTCTTTAAAACGTTTCTGCCGTTTTTAGTGCTCATTCTCTTTCTGAAGCCATGTTCTTTCATTCTCTGTCTTTTTTTAGGCTGATAAGTCTGTTTCATTTTTAAAGTTCTCCTTTCTGAAATTGAGTTGTGTAAATCTAAATTCCAATTATACACATATGCTTTGATATTATAAACGAAAAATGTTTAAATGTCAATGTATTTAAGTTTCAGATACAGTTTAATTAAATCAGATAACATATGGGTAAACTTTTTAATCGCGTCCACCCTTAAAACGGGTGGTTTATTGTCTCGAACGCTTTGCGTTCTTGACGGAGCTCATAGCTCCACAAATAATTTTATCCACACTATGTGGATAACTCTATTGATTATTTATTTTACAATATATAAAATTCATGCTTGCCTGTGGATAACTTTTTATATAGAATATACCTGTAATAAGTTCAAAGTAAAAAAGAAGGTTTTTTATGGATTACAATAAGATTTGGGAAGAAGTCCTTGAAAAAATAAAAGATATAACAACACAGATAAGCTTTGAAACCTGGTTTTTACCTCTTAAAATAAGAAAAATAGATGAAAATCTCAACATCGTCTACATAGAGGTAGGATCGGATAACAGAAGTGAGTTTATAATAACCACAATTAAGAACCGCTATCTTCCCACTCTGGAAAACGCCTTTAAATCTGTACTTAAAGACGATTATCGTGTTGTACTAAAAGATTCAAATCAGTATGCATCAGAAGAAGTCAAAAATGAACCTCAAAAGATAAAACCGGTTAACTCTACTCTTAATAAAGAAAAGATTTTTAACCCGAAGTTCAATTTTGACAATTTTGTAGTGGGAAACAGTAATAAATATGCACATGCTGCTGCTCTGGCTGTTGCCGAATCTCCTTCCGAAGCATATAATCCTCTTTTCATATATGGAGGATCAGGACTTGGAAAAACTCATCTTATGCATGCTATAGGAATTCATCTTCTGGAAAATAATCCGGATATGAATGTGCTTTACGTTTCTTCTGAAATGTTTACAACTGAACTTATAAAAGCACTTAATAATAAAAACATGAACGAATTTAAAGCAAAATACAGGAAAACCGATGTTCTTCTTATAGATGATATACAGTTTCTGGAAGGAAAAGAAGCAACTCAGGAGGAATTTTTCCACACTTTCAATGCTTTATATGATTTAAATAAACAGATAATAATATCCAGCGACAGAGCACCTAATAAACTTGTAAACCTTGAGGAAAGACTTCGCTCACGCTTTCAGTGGAATCTCATTGCAGATATTCAGCCGGCAGATTATGAAACAAGGGTGGCGATACTTGTAAAAAAAGCTGAAAACATGGGCATTGATATTTATAACAATCCTGAGGTATACGATGTAATATGCATGATTGCAGAAAAAATAAAGGATAATATAAGGGAACTTGAAGGAGCTTTAATAAGAGTAGTTTCATTTTCTCAGCTTCTTAATGAAAAGCTGGATAAAAATTTTGCAAAAAAAACACTTAAAGATGTTTTTACAAATATGGAAAACACCATAACACCTGAAAAAATTAAAAAAACAGTATGTAAACACTATGGAATAAAATTATCTGATATGGAATCTTCAAAAAAGACAAATAATATAGCATTTCCAAGGCAGGTGGCAATGTATCTTATAAGAGAGATGACCGATGCATCTCTTCCTAAGATAGGACAGTTTTTCGGAGGAAAGCATTATACTACGGTTCTTTATGCATGTGAGAAGATAGAGGAAGAACAAAAAGTTGATCCTAATCTGAGAAATATAATTGAAGAAATAAGAGAAGAAATAAAAGAATAAAGTTTTCATAACAATTAAAAAAAATTCTATTTCTTTTCCACATATCAAAAATAATAATTTTTATTAGAATTTTAACAACTGAAAAAGTTATCCACATATTTCACAACACCAACTACTACTATTACTACCAAATAATATAAATAATAAATAAAACGGAGGTACAATATGAAATTCTCATGCAGCCAGCAGACACTGACAAAAGCACTTAATATAGTATCAAAGGCGGTTACCATAAGAACAACAATTCCTGTACTTAAAGGAATACTTTTAAAAGTAGACCAGCAGGGAATTCTTACAATGTCTGCATCAGATCTTGATTTGAGCATTGAAAAAAAGATAAAAGTTGAAAATTCAGCTCCGGGAGAAATAGTGGTTCTTTCAAAATTATTCGGAGATATAATAAGGAAACTTCCTGATGAAGTTATTACAATAGAAGAATCTGACGGAAAGGTCAATATAAAATGTTCCAATTCCGAATTTAATATAATAGGTCTTGCTGCCGACGAATTTCCGAATATAAATCCAAATGATGAAGATTCAGAAGAACTTGTATTTAACAAAGAAATATTAAAGGACATGATAAGAAAGACTTCATTTGCCGCAAGTATAGATGAAAATAAAGGTGCAATGACAGGAGTTCTTGTTGAAATGGAAGAAAACAGTCTGAATATGATTGCAATAGACGGATTCAGAATGGCTGTTTCAAGGGAACAGATGAAAAATAAGAAAAAAGAAAATATTATAATACCTGCAAAGATATTAAATGAGATAAGCAGAATTATTTCTGAAACCGAAACAGAAAATGAAGATGTAAAAGTTCTCCTAAGTAAAAAGAAAGCGGTTTTTTCAATGGAGAATACCAAAGTTGTCGTAAGACTTCTTGAAGGAGAATTCATGAATTACAGAAGAATAATACCTTCAGATAATCCTTGCAGAGTTGTTCTTAACAGAAACGATTTCCTTGACGGAGTTGAAAGAGCATCACTGCTTGCAAAAGTAGGAAAAAATAATCTTGTAAGGCTTGAGATTAAAGACGGTAGCATAGAAATAACTTCAAAATCAGAAGAAGGAAATGTAAAAGAACATATTATTGTTTCAAAAGAAGGAAATGATCTTACAATAGGATTTAATTCAAAATATCTTATAGACGTGCTTAAAGTTATAGATGATGAAAATATAGTATTGTTATTCAATACAAGTGTAAGTCCTTGTCTTGTGAAACCTGTTTCAGGAGATAATTTTGAATATCTTATATTACCTGTAAGAATAAGTCAATAAGGGAAGGTAAGTGACCGGAGTATGAAGGTACTGATTTGTGATGATAATGAAATGTGTGCAAAAATGTTCGAAGTGCAGATTTTAGAAATTGCAAACAGAAATAATATTGAAATAAATACTGAAACGGTAAATTCAGGAAACCAGCTTTTATTCTTTATTGAGACGAAATATTCAGATGTTGATCTTATAATGATGGATCAGCACATGCCTGGATTAAGCGGGATAGAAACAGCAAAAGAAATAAGAAAATTAAATATTCCTGCGGATATAATATTCTATTCTGCAGATGAGACACAGGCAATAAATGCATATGATGTTGATGCTTTGCATTATATTGTAAAAGGAAAAACCAGCATGGAAAAAATAGAAGAAATTTTTATAAAAGCCATGCGAAAACATGAAGAAAGAAAAAGACAGACTTTATCTCTATATTATGCCGGTGTAAGAAAGAACATACCTATAGAAGATATATTATATTTTTCTGTAAGCAACAGAATAGTCAATGTAATATATTATGAAAAGGGACAACAGAAAGTTTTTGAATTCTACTCTTCATTATCAAAACTGAGTGAAAAACTTGATGATAAAGAATTTATGAGAATTCACAGTTCTTATATAGTATCAAGAAAATATGTAACGAGTATAAATACAAGAAGAGTAGAGATGATTAACGGAGATATAATTCCGGTCGGAAAAACATACAGAGAAAAAATAAATATATGACAGTGAGGTAATTACAACGAGTTTTTGGGTATTTACAACAATTTTCGATACATTTGTTAACCAAATATGTATTATATGAGATGTTGTAAGAATGTGAAATTAAAAATGTGAGGTGAATTTTTAATGAAACTGGAAACCCAGAAACAGATTGGTGAAAATCTGAAAATTTTAAGGACAAGCAATTGCATGAGTCAGTCGGAAATTGCTGATATTGCAGGAGTAAGCCGTGCACTTTATGCCGGATATGAACTTGGAAAAAGAACACCTGATGCAGAAGTATTGTTCTTAATTTCCAGCAGATTTGAAATTAATATGGGTATGTTTTTTGAATGTGATCGGTACAGGCTTCTTGGATACCTCTCGAATAAAGAAGTATATGACAATGAGTTATCAAAACTGGTCGCAAATTATAAAAAAATGTCAGCCTTTGCAAAAGGAATGCTTCTTGAAAAAGCACAGGGTCTTATGGAATGGGATAAAAGTATCGCCATGAACAGAAAAGCTCTTGAAGAAAGGCGGGCGATGTAAATTCATATTATCTAAGGAAAATAAATGTACATAAAAGAAATCGAACTTAAAAATTTCAGAAATTATGATAATTTACATCTTTGTTTTGACAAGCATGTTAATTTTATCATAGGTAATAATGCCCAAGGGAAGACTAATCTTCTGGAGGGCATTTTTATGTCTTCAATAGGAAAATCTTTCAGAACATCCAAAGACAGTGAGATGATAGGATTTAATAAGGATTTCTTTAAAATAAAGGTTAATGCTCAAAGAGAATATTTTCAGACAGAAATTGAAATTGTCCTAAAAAAAGACCAGGGAAAGTTTATAAAAGTTGACGGAGTAAATATAAACAAAACATCTGATCTTCTTGAAAAAATATATATAGTTATCTTTTCTCCGGAGGATTTAAAGATAGTTAAAGATGATCCTGAAAAAAGAAGAAAATTTATTGACAGGGAACTATGCCTTATAAAGCCTTCATATTATGACAGCCTTGGAAATTACAAGAAAGTCCTTATTCAGAGAAATTCATACCTTAAGGAAAAAACTGTGGATAACTCCGTTCTTGATATATGGGATATGCAGCTGGCAAAATACGGTGCAAAAATTATTTCAATGAGAGATGATTTTATAAAAAAAATAAACATATTAAGCAGCCGGATTCACAGCAGCATAACTCAAGGAAAAGAAAATCTTATAGTTGAATATGATCCCAATGTAAAGCCATCTGAAAAAACAGAAAAAAATCTGTATAATGAACTTAAAAATTCTGTTGAAAATGATTTAAGATTAAGAACAACAACAAAAGGTCCTCACAGAGATGATATGCAATTTTTTATTGACGGGATTAATGTGAGAAATTTCGGATCTCAGGGACAACAGAGAACAGCGGCTCTTTCACTAAAACTGGCAGAACTTGATCTTATAAAAGAAGAAACAGGAGAAAATGCAATACTTCTTCTTGATGATGTAATGAGTGAACTTGATTCCGGACGTCAGGAATTTCTTGTAAAAACCCTTAAGGATGTGCAGTTATTCATAACATCTACAGAGATAGCGGAAAACCTAAGTTCATCTGCTGAAAAAGGAAAAATTTACATAGTAAAAGAAGGTTTAATAAGCTCTGAAAAATAATACGCCTTAAAGAATATACCCGTGTTGTTTTTTAGGGCTTTTTCGGTTAAAAAATCGGTTTTAAGACAGATAAAAAATAGAAATAGTGAAAAGAGCCCATAATGTATAATTATATTGAAAAAACCCCTAAATTATGGTATAATTTCATTTATTGAAAATTTATAAGAAAAGGTGAAAATATGAGCTTAGAAGAAAAGACAACCGGCAAGTATGATGCGGCGCAGATACAGGTTCTTGAAGGACTGGAAGCCGTTAGAAAAAGACCCGGTATGTATATAGGCAGTACGGGTTCAAGAGGTCTGCACCACCTGGTATATGAAATTGTGGATAACAGTGTGGATGAAGCTCTTGCGGGATATTGCAAGACTATTAAAGTTACTATATGTAAGGATAATTCCATTATCGTGGAAGACGACGGAAGAGGAATGCCTGTTGATAAACACCCAAAGATGGGAATACCGGCAGTTGAAGTAATTCATACGGTACTTCATGCAGGCGGTAAATTCGGAGGCGGAGGATATAAAGTTTCCGGAGGCCTTCATGGCGTAGGTGCGTCTGTTGTAAATGCTCTATCAACTCATATGGAAGTTGAAATCAAGAGAAACGGAAAAATATACAGACAATGCTACGAAAGAGGAAAAACAGTAACACCTCTTGAAATTATCGGAGAATCAAAAAAAACGGGATCAAAAACGTCTTTCTGGCCGGATCCTGAAATTTTCGAAACGACAGTCTTTGATTTTGATACGCTTCAGCACAGACTCCGTGAAATGGCTTTTCTCAACAAGGGAATAAAGATTATCTTTAAAGATGAGAGAGAAGGACAAAAAAGAAACGAAACATTCCATTACGAAGGTGGAATAAGAGAATTTGTAAAATTCCAGAATCAGAACAAGGATGCAGTGCATCCGGATATAATATATTTTGAAGTGGCTAAAGAAAACTGCGAAGTTGAAGTTGCAATGCAGTACACTGAAAATTATAATGAGCTGGTTATGGGTTATGCAAACAATATAAATACCACAGACGGCGGTACGCATATCGTCGGATTTAAGAGTGCCCTTACAAGAACTTTAAATGATTATGGAAAAAAAGCAAAAATATTAAAGGAAAATGATTCCTTAAGCGGAGAAGACGTGAGGGAAGGTCTTACCGCAATAGTTTCTGTAAAGCTCGAAGAACCGCAGTTTGAGGGACAGACAAAAGCAAAGCTTGGAAATCCGGACATGAGAGGCTTTGTTGAAACCACAACCAATGAGAATCTCACAGCCTTCCTTGAAGAAAATCCTGCCCAGGCAAAAGTAATAATTGAAAAATGTATAAAAGCTGCCCGGGCAAGGGAAGCAGCAAGAAAAGCAAGAGATCTTACGAGAAGAAAAGGAGCTCTGGACAGCTTTTCACTTCCGGGTAAGCTGGCAGACTGTTCCGATAAAGATCCTTCAGTATGTGAAATATTCCTGGTCGAAGGTGATTCCGCCGGAGGAAGTGCCAAGGATGGCAGGGACAGAAAGCGCCAGGCTATATTGCCTTTAAGAGGTAAAATACTCAATGTAGAAAAGGCAAGGCTTGATAAGATATTAAATTCAGAAGAAATAAAGAATATGATAACTGCTTTCGGATGCGGAATCGGTGATGATTTTAACATTGACAAGCTCAGATATCACAAGATAATAATAATGACCGATGCTGACGTGGACGGAGCACATATAAGGACGCTTCTCCTTACTTTCTTCTATAGATATATGACTCCTCTCATTGAGGGAGGATATGTTTATGCTGCCCAACCGCCGCTTTATCAGGTGAAGAAAGGAAAAGACGTTTATTACACATATAGTGAGCCGGAGCAGGCAAAGCTTATGGAATCACTTGAAGGTAAACCGGGTAAAGCTGACATACAGCGCTACAAAGGATTAGGTGAAATGGACGCAGAGCAGCTTTGGGATACCACCATGGACTATAATCACAGAACACTTATACAGATAACCATTGAAGACAGCGCAGAAGCAGATCAGACTTTCTCTACTCTTATGGGAGATAAAGTTCCTCCGAGAAAGAAATTTATCGAGGATCATGCGCATTACGCAAATCTTGACATCTAAGGAAAGGAGGCTGAAAGATGACAACATTTTTAGAAGATCAGAAACTGATCCAGCATGAGATCAACAAAGAAATGAAGGATTCTTATATCGACTATGCCATGAGTGTAATCGTAGGCCGTGCCCTCCCTGATGTCAGAGACGGACTTAAGCCTGTACACAGGAGAATCCTTTACGGAATGAGCGGACTTGGAGTTACACCTGACAAGCCGCACAAAAAATCCGCACGTATTGTCGGCGAAGTAATGGGTAAATACCATCCTCACGGCGACAGGTCAATATATGATGCCATGGTAAGACTGGCACAGCCTTTCAATATCAGATATACGCTGGTGGATGGGCACGGAAACTTCGGATCCGTTGATGGAGACGGAGCTGCTGCAATGCGTTATACCGAAGCAAGAATGACGCCTCTGGCATTGCAGATGCTGAGAGATATAGAAAAAGAAACAGTAGATTTTGTGCCTAATTTTGACGGAGAAGAAAAAGAACCTACAGTTCTCCCTTCCCGATTCCCTAACCTTCTTGTGAACGGATCCAACGGTATAGCCGTAGGTATGGCTACATCAATTCCGCCTCACAACCTATGCGAGGTTATAGATGCTGCCGTAAAACTCATAGACGAACCTGACTCAACCGTTGAGGACCTTATAAAGATAGTAAAAGGCCCTGATTTTCCGACGGGCGCAACCATAATGGGCAAATCGTCAATCAGAGATGCATACAGAACGGGACAGGGAAAAGTTGTTGTGAGAGCTGTGACTGAAATTGAAGAAACATCTCACGGCAAGCAGCAGATTGTGGTTACAGAAATTCCCTACCAGGTAAACAAGGCACGGCTCATAGAAAAAATCGCAGACCTTGTAAGAGATAAAAGAATTGAAGGCATAACAGCCATAAGAGACGAGTCCAGCCGCAAGGGAATGCGTATTGTAATAGAGTTAAAGAGAGACACCAACGCCAATATAGTGCTTAACAGGCTCTTCAAGCACACTCAGCTTCAGGACAGCTTTTCTGTAATAATGCTGGCACTGGTAGACGGAAGACCTAGGATTCTGAATCTTCGAGAAATAATCAGTGAATATCTTAAGCACCAGAAGGACGTTGTAACCAGAAGAACCATTTTCGACAAGAAAAAGGCAGAGGCAAGAGCTCATATTCTGGAAGGCTATCTCATTGCTTTGGACAACATCGACGAGATAATAAAGATAATAAGAAACAGCTATAACGATGCCAAGGAAAAACTTATGGCAAGATTCAATCTCTCTGATATTCAGGCACAGGCTATTCTGGATATGCAGCTGCGCAGACTGCAGGGATTGGAAAAAGAAAAGATAGAAAATGAATATCAGGAGCTTCTTAAAAAAATAGCCTATTATGCAGAACTGCTTGCTGACGAACATAAGCTTATGGGAGTAATAAAGGATGAGCTTCTGGAGATAAAAGACAAGTGGGGAGACAAGAGAAAAACCAAGATTAAAGCCGATGCAAAAGAAATAGATGAAGAAGATCTCATAGAAGAAGAAGATGTATGTATTACTCTCACGCATCTTGGATATGTGAAAAGAGTTCCGGTAGACACATACAGAGCCCAGAGAAGGGGCGGAAAAGGAATAACCGGCCTTACCACCAGAGAGAATGACTTTGTAAAGAATATGATAATGACATCTACACACGATTATCTCATGTTCTTTACTAATACAGGAAAAGCTCACAGAATAAAGGCTTACGAGATCCCTGAAGCAGCAAGAACTGCCAAAGGAACACCTGTTGTCAATTTCCTTAATCTTCTCCAGAAAGAAAGAGTTACGGCAGTTATTCCTATCAAGGAATTTGCTGAGGATAAATTCCTCATTGGAGTTACAAAAGACGGCATAATTAAAAAGACGGCACTTGCCAATTTTGACACCAATCGTAAGACCGGCCTGATTGCCATGAACCTAAAAGAAGGTGACGAGCTGATAGGAATAAAACAGACCACCGGTAACAACAATGTTATAATAGTCACAAAACATGGAAAATGCATCTGCTTCTCTGAAAAGGACGTAAGGCCTATGGGAAGAATTGCCGGAGGAGTGAGAGCTATCAAACTCGAAAAGGATGACGAAGTAGTATCCATGGAACTGGTTGAACCGGGACAGGAACTGCTGGTGGTTACCGGCAAAGGCTACGGAAAGAGAACAAAGGTCGAGGAATATAAGATTCAGGTAAGAGGCGGTAAAGGACTTCTGACATATGATAAGGCCAAGTTCAAGAAAACCGGAGAGCTTGTAGGTGCCATGGTTGTTGACGATGATGACGATGTAATGCTTATAAATTCAGATGGTATAATCATAAGAATGAGCGCCGGCGAAATTTCAAGACTGGGAAGAGCAACTCAGGGCGTGAAAATAATGAATGTCGCTGATGATGTTAATATTATTGCTCTGGCCAAGGTTGCCCGTGAAGAAGATCTTGAAAAGGAAATCAATGATGATGCAGCAGATGACGGCCAGCAGCTTGAACTAAAGTAGGGACGCAATTGATAAATAACAATAACAAAAAAAAGAAGGAGGCCCAAAAATGTCAGACAAATTAACTTTTGTCATTCCGGGCAAACCGCAATATATAACCATTGCCAGGCTGGCAGCAGCCTGCGCGGCAGACAGTGCAGGATTTAATGTTGAAGAAATAGAAGATATAAAAAATGCTGTAGGTGAAGCGTGCAAAAATATAAGCTGTCACGGCTCGGAAGGATTTGCTGAAAAATATCAGGTTGAGTGCCTGGTAGAAGAAGGCAAAATTGAAATATTTGTAACAGATATAAGTGACAGCCACAAGCTCCAAAAACTTGAAAAACCATGCCTGGATTGCCCTAACGAAGGAGATCTGGGGCTCTATGTTATCAAGTCTCTTATGAGCAGTGTGGAACTTATTGAGAAGTCTGATTGCAAAAAGGCTATTAAAATGACAAAGGCAAAACAGAAATGAATTCAGAATTATTCAACCGGTACGCAGAAAATCCGACTATAGAACTCAGAAATCAGATTGTGGAAGAAAATCTGTATATGGTTGATATCCTCATCAGAAAATACCTGGGCAAAGGCGTCGATTATGATGATCTTTATCAGGTTGGAGCCTTGGCCCTGGTGTCGGCAGTGGAGCGTTTTGATGTATCAAAAGGATTTGAATTCAAGAGCTTTGCTACCCCCACTATACTGGGGGAAATAAAGAAATACTTCCGAGACAAGCAATGGAGCCTTAAAGTGCCCCGCAGGCTTAAAGAAATCGCTTCGAAAGTTCAGGAAGTAAAAAACGAACTGAGCATAACCCTTGGAAGAGCTCCGGACATACACGAAATAGCAAAAGCTACCGGATACAGCACCGAACAGGTTATGCAGGCTCTTGAAAGTTCCAAGGCTTATGGTACATATTCTCTGGACAGCACTACCATGAATCCGGGAGAGGAAAGCGAGGACAATCCGCTTGAGCGCTATATCGGATTTGAAGATATGGGATATGAACGCATAGAAATAAAAGAAATTGTGTCTAAGGTACTGGAGCGATTCAGTGAAACCTACAGATATATATTTAAAGAAAGATTCATCAAGAACAAGCCTCAAGCGGCTATCGCCAAAGAGCTTGGAGTATCACAGATGACTATTTCCCGTGCCGAAAAAAGTATCATCGAGCAGTTCAGAAAAGAAATGCAGAGATAGCCGGCAAAAAAATAAAGAAAGAAGGCAGAATTGATGAAAAGAGTTTTTTCAGGCGTACAGCCTACAGGAAACATTCACTTGGGTAATTATTTGGGAGCTCTCAGACAGTTTGTTGAACTGCAGGAAGATAATCAATGTATATACTGCATTGTAGATATGCATGCCATAACGGTACCGCAGGATCCTGAAACACTAAGAAAGCATACACTGGATGTGGCAGCTTTGTATCTTGCCATTGGTATAGATCCGAAAAAGTCAATAGTTTTTGTGCAGTCAGATGTCTCCGGCCACGCAGAATTGTCATGGATACTTACCTGCAGCTCATATACAGGTGAATTGTCCAGAATGACTCAGTTTAAAGACAAAAGTAAAAACAAGGAATCTGCTCCTGCAGGCCTTTTTACATATCCTATTCTCATGGCGGCAGATATCCTTCTTTATGACACAGACGTGGTGCCTGTAGGAAATGATCAGAAACAGCACATAGAGCTTTGTCGTGACATAGCAGGCAGAATAAACAGCAGATTTCCGGACACATTCGTAATGCCGGAAGGAAGATTCCTGAAGGCCGGAGCCAGGATAATGGCTCTGGACGATCCAACAAAGAAAATGAGTAAGAGCGCAGAAAATATACATTCTCGAATTTCTCTTCTGGATGAGCCTTCAAAGATAAAAAAATCCATAATGAAGGCCACCACAGATTCGGAAGGTGTAATCAGATTCGACGCAGAGAACAAGCCCGGTATCAGTAATCTTCTGAACATATATAGTGTCCTTTCGGGAATTACTGTAGAGGATCTTGAAAAGAGATATAAGGGCAGCGGTTACGGAACCTTCAAGAAAGATCTTGTTGATGTCACTGTGGAGGCGCTGGCGCCTATTAAGGCAAGGTATGAGGAAATACGCAGCTCACAGATGCTTATAGATACACTTAAAGACGGAGCAGAAAGGGCCGATGCAATTGCGCAGAAGACAATGACCAGAGTAAAGGAAAACTTCGGATTAGGATTAAAATAAAAAGGAATAATTTCTTGGAAGTACAGCCGTGAAAAGAAAAGGATTATTAGTCATGATGCTGATTCTAAGCGTTATTATTCTTTCAGCTTGCGGGTCGGAAAAGCCGGAAGCGGACAACACCTCAGTTGAGCCCGACCAAAGACGGGCTTCTTTCGTAGGTGAATGGAGATGCGGAGAGACACTCCTGGAGACAGATGAATATTATTCGGGATATCTGGCTCTCAGAGTAGAGGAAGACGGTGAATTCAGCATGTACGATGTGGAAGCCGGAAACCCCGGAATTTCAGGTCATATGGAGTATAGTTCTGATCATGAAGTAATGCTCAAATGTGGTAAGGATGATTTTGATCCGCCTCCGGGATGGGGTAAAATGGATTATAATCAATCCATAGAATATAAGTTTGTATCAGAAAATGAACTGCAGCTGGCCTATGTAGGAAACGAGGGCAGATTTACACTGGTATTTACAAAAGAATAGCTTTTTATTAAAAACAAAAAGGTTCTCATATTCATGAGAACCTTTGTTATTTTGTATTTAAAGCTTCATATCTCCGTCTCTGACCCATCCTTTGTGACGGAGAAGGCTGTTTATCAGAGGGCAGAGAACTGCCGGCAGAATGAAGGAAATGAGAATCAGACCGGCCCAATCCATAGCTGTGATGGAAGCCATTGCACCAGAGGCAACATCATTGACCCATCCGGTATATACACCGATCTGTCCCACAAGACCACATGTACCCATTCCTGATGAAACAGGAGTTCCATTCATCTGCAGATGAAAAACGCAGGTGGCGAGAGGCCCTGTGATAGCAGATGTGACAATTGGCGCAATCCATATACGTGGATTTCTGATAATATTGCCCATCTGAAGCATGGAAGTTCCGATTCCCTGCGATATAAGACCACCCCAGCGATTTTCCCTGAAGGACATCACAGCGAAGCCTACCATCTGAGCACAGCAGCCTGCGAGAGCAGCTCCGCCGGCCAGGCCGGTGAGTCCCAATGCTGCACATATTGCAGCAGAGGAGATGGGCAGGGTCAGAGCGATACCTACCAGCACTGAAACTATAATTCCCATAAGGAAAGGCTGCAAGTTGGTAGCCCACATTATCAGGCTTCCGACTTTCATTGCCGCAGCCCCAATGGCAGGAGCCCACCAGTATGACAATGCAACGCCGACACCTATTGTAACGAGAGGTGTTACAAGAATATCCACCCTCGTTTCTTTTGATATTGCCTTTCCTGCTTCTGAAGCGATAATGGCAATAAACAGCACAGCAAGAGGTCCTCCTGCACCACCCAGAGCATTAGATGCAAATCCCACTGTAATCAGCGAAAACAACACAAGAGGGGGACAGTTAAGAGCGTATCCTATAGCCGTTGCCATGGCAGGGCCGCTCATGGCTGTTGCCAGCCCTCCCAGAGTGTAATCAGTTCCGCCTATGGTTGCCAGAGGTGTTGTAAGAAACTCAATGCCCAGCTGGGTTCCTGCGGTATTTATAATTGTTCCTATGAGCAGAGAACAAAAGAGTCCCTGGGCCATGGCGCCCAGGGCATCTATTCCGTAACGCTTTACGGATATTTCAATATCTTTTTTCTTTAAAAAGGCTTTTACCTTTGATGTTTTATCGTTCAAAATTATCTCCTTAATATTGCGCTATTCCAAGTTTATTTTGTCTGCAAATCTTACGGTTTCCATTGCGTCTCCTGCATATTTGTCTGCACCGATTCGTCTGGAGTACTCTTCGTTGAGAACAGCACCGCCGACTACTATCCTGCACCATGGCGCCTTTTCCTTCAGGAGCTTTATGGTTTCTTCCATGGCAGGTACGGTGGTGGTCATGAGAGCACTGAGTCCTGCTACCGGAGCCTTGTTTTCAATAACAGCATCAACTACTGCCGATGGCGGAACATCTTTGCCAAGGTCTATAACCTTAAAACCGTAATTCTCAAGAAGGAGTTTTACGATATTTTTACCTATATCATGAATATCCCCGTGGACCGTTGCAATAACCGCAGGGCACTTGCTCATAACCGGAGAGTCCCCTGCCGACATGAAGCTTTTTATTTTTTCGAAGGAGCTTTTGGCCGCTTCGGCACTCATGAGAAGCTGAGGGAGGTATATCTTCTTTTCTTCAAATCCCCGGCCTACGATATCCAGAGCGGGAATAATCTCTTCCTGAATAATTTCAAGTGCATCTCTGTTGTCCAGAAGTGAATCGGTCAGTTCTCCTGCCTGCTCCTTAAGACCCTTTACAATGGCCTTTTGCAAGGCAGAGCTGAATTCCTCTTTTGAAGCAGCAGGCTGAAGAGATTGCTGAACTGATGAAGCAGACTCTGCACAAGAGGAAGCAAAGTCTATGTAAGCACTGCAGTTTTCATCCATACCATGAAGGGCCTTGAAAGAATAATATGCTTTCATCATACCTTGCGAGTAAGGATTCATTATAGCAGCAGACAGTCCCCGCTCCATTGCACATGCAAAGAAAGTGCTGTTTATTATTTCTCTGTTGGGAAGCCCAAAGGAAATGTTGGAAACACCAAGAGATGTATGGCATCCCAGATCACGGCGGATGATCTCCAGAGCCTCCAGAGTAACTTTTGCGGCCTGAGGATCTGCGCTGACAGTCATAGCAAGGGTGTCAAATATTATATCTTTCTTGTCAATGCCGTATTCAGCGGCAACAGAAAGGATTTTTTCGGCGATTTTTACTCTTCCGTCCACAGTAGAAGGGATTCCATTATCGTCAAGAGTAAGAGCGACTACCAGACCTCCGTATTTTTTAACCAGAGGGAAAATAGCTCTCATGGACTCTTCTTTGCCGCTGACGGAATTTATCATCGCTTTGCCGTTATAAAGACGTAAAGCCGCTTCCATGGCAGCCGCATCTGCAGTATCTATCTGAAGAGGCAGATCTATAATTGCCTGCAGTTCAAAAACAGCCTTTTTCAGCATAGTTTTTTCATCGATATCAGGCAGGCCGACATTTACGTCGAGGATATCAACACCACAATCCTGCTGCCTTATTCCTTCCTGCAGAATATAGTCTATGTCATTATCTTTAAGAGCCTGCTTGAAACGTTTCTTTCCTGTAGGATTTATGCGTTCACCTATCAGTATAGGGGAATCCTCAAATTTCACCGCATGAGTATATGAAGAAATGCAGGTTATATTTTTTGGTTCCACCGGAACCGGAGATATGCCGCATATTGCTTTATGAATGTGGCTTATATACTCAGGACTGGTTCCGCAGCAGCCACCGGCAATTCTCACACCCTGTTCAACGTATTCTTTCATGTCAGATGCAAATTCATCAGGCAGCGTTGAGTATACAGCTTTGCCATCCACTTCAGTAGGGAGGCCGGCATTTGGCTTAAGAATAACGGGAACAGAGGCGTTTTCAAGGAGCTCTGCCACTACACCTTTCAGCTGCTTCGGTTCAAGAGAACAGTTGGCGCCTACTGCAGAAGCGCCCATTCCTTCGGCCAGAGCAACCATTGCTGCAGGGGAGGCTCCCGTCATAAGCTTTCCATCTTCGCCATAGGCATTAGAAACAAATACAGGCAGATCACTGTTTTCTCTGGCTGCCAGAAGAGCAGCCTTTGTTTCATAGCTGTCACTCATGGTTTCAATGAATATCAGGTCTACTCCACAGCGAACACCTATGCGGACAATCTGAGCAAAAAGCTCTACAGCGTCTTCAAAATCAAAATCCCCGTATGGTTTCAGAAGTTTGCCGCAAGGGCCTATATCCAGTGCAACGTATTTTTCATGGGAAGTGCAGGAAGCATCTCTTCCGGCTTTGGCATTTTCAATGGCAGCCTCTACTATTTCCTCCAGCTCCGGCAACGGAAATTTGAGTGAGTTTGCTCCGAAAGTATTGGTATTTACCACGTTGCTGCCTGCATCAAAATAATCCTGATGGATTTTTCTTATAACATCAGGATGGGAAAGATTCCATCTCTCAGGAAATTCTCCGGGTGCCATTCCGGCATCCTGGAGCAAAGTCCCCATCCCGCCGTCAAGGCACAGGATGTTTTCTTTCATAAAATCTAAAATCTTCATCTATATCCTCCTGAACTGGCAATCCGATTTGGAGCATCGGATACAATTTTCTTTTTCGTGTTCACATGGAGTATCCCCCATCCCTATAATGGCCGTTACCGACTTGGAAGGAGACATCAGAAGGCTCTCGTTAAGAGAAAGTCCTATTTTGCGGGGACAGTCCAGCACCGAGAAAATACTTTTCTGAACATCCAAAGGGAGATCACCGTAACCCGGGCTGAAGCGAGGCCGTGTAAAAAAGCCATTACGGCGGCACTGCTGAGACACTTCTTTATTAAAGACATCGCAAAGACTTTCAATTCTTTCGGCGCCTATTGCCTGAAAGCAAAGAGCTTTTGCCGGCGATGTGCGGCTGTATCTTGCAATAAGACGGTCAGTCCCAAGACCTATGGTAGCGGCAAAAAGTATTATCTTGCGGCATCCTCTAAGATTTTTTTTTAGGTCTGCACTTTTGACGACAGCAAAAGAAAGATCAAGCATGTCTCCTTCTTCTGTGACCTCCAATTCTGTATAGCATACTCTGCAGCTTAGGGTCGGGAGCAGTTCGCTTATGCAGCTTTCCGTAAGGCTTTCAATCTGTCTGTCTGGATGGCTGCAGCCCATGTAACGATAGATTTCCCTGTGATTCAGCGGAATATTTTCGTATTTTTTAACTAAAATCGTGTTCATGCCTTGCCTAAAATATCTGAAAGGTTTTCCTGAATTTTTCGTGCAACATCAGACTTATTCATAGAATATACATGAACATTGGTGATATTGTTTGCAAAAAGATCTATTATCTGGTCTGTCGCATAGGCTATGCCTGCCTGCTTCATGGCAGCCGGGTCTGAACCGAATTTGTCTACAAGGCTCTTGAAGCGTTGAGGCATGTGTGAACCGGAAAGCTTGATGGCTCTGTCCACTTGATTTGCATTGGTTATAGGCATTATTCCCGCAACAACAGGTACAGTGATGCCGGCTTCACGGATTTTGTATAGGAAGTTGTAAAGCAGATTGTTGTCAAAAAACATCTGGGTTGTGAGAAATTCGCATCCCGCATCAACTTTTTCTTTAAGAAATTTAATATCCTCTTTCTGATTGGCGCTTTCAGGGTGGATTTCCGGGTAGCAGGCGCCTCCGATGCAGAAATCTGCTCCGGATTCCTTTATTTCACGTACGAGATCGATGGCATGGCGGTAGTCCCAATGGCTTCTGTCCTGACCTTCCATTTCCGGAGTCAGGTCACCGCGAAGGGCCATGACATTTTCTATCCCTATTTCGCGGAGCTGGGCAATTTTTTCCTTTACCGTTTCTTTGGTGGAAGACACACAGGTAAGATGTGCAAGAGTGGATACATCATACCGCTCCTTAATGTTTTGGGCAATATCAAGAGTATATTTGCTGGTTCCACCACCGGCGCCATAAGTCACGCTCATAAAGGCCGGGTGAAGAGAGGCAATTTCTTCGGTTGCTGTCTTTACACTTTCAAAGGAAGAGTCAACCTTAGGTGGAAAAACCTCAAAAGAGAGGGATAATGTGTCTTGTTTAAGTAAGTTGATAATTTTCATTTATGTCACGCTTTCTAAATAGTAATATGAATGATTATACTACGGTAACAGGCTTAAAATCAAGGGAAACAGGCAGTCTGGCACCTTGGAAAAAGTTAAAAGGTGCATTTTCCCGAAGGGGGAGCCGCACCTTAAGTGGTTATATTTTGGACATTACATAGTCTGCAAAGTCCTTGCAGGTGTCGCCATCTGCAAATCCTGTTACTACAAGTTTCTTTTCGGTATCGCAGCAGATATGCAGAGCCTCTGATAATTTATCAGCTTTTTCCGTAAGGCCTATGTGGCGCAGAAGCATTTCGGCAGCCTTAAAAATACTGGAAGGATTTGCATAAGCAGCAAGGCCGTCTTCTATCATTCTGGGAGCAGAACCGTGTATAGCTTCAAACATTGCGTAGTGATCGCCGATATTTGCGCTTCCGGCGGTTCCTACACCACCTTGAATTTCAGCGGCTTCATCAGTAATAATGTCACCATAGAGATTAGGAAGAACGAAAACCTGAAACTGGCTGCGAATAGCTTTGTTCACCAGATTTGCCGTCATTATATCTATGTACCAGTCCTCTGCTTTTATTTCAGGGTATTCTGCAGCCACTTCGTTACATATTTTCGAGAACTTGCCATCGGTCTTTTTCATTATATTGGCTTTAGTAACGATGGAAACGTTGGTTTTACCATTGTTTCTGGCGTATTCGAAGGCAGCACGTGCAATTCTTCTTGTTCCTTCGTCGGTAGTCACTTTAAAGTCCATGGAAAGAAGACCGGGAACCTCG
This sequence comes from Firmicutes bacterium UBA1702, assembly GCA_002320005.1. GTDB lineage: Bacteria > Bacillota > Clostridia > Peptostreptococcales > Anaerovoracaceae > Fimisoma. The sequence goes on along the minus strand of DCJK01000021.1, from coordinate 80,759 downwards.
ATTCCGCTGCTTCCCAGGACATATTCCCCTTCCGTATTTTCTCTGTAGAACATCCAGTCAATGCCTTCCTCAGGAACAGTTACAGGACGTACATTGGCGTATAAATCCAGTTCTCTCCTCAGGGTAACGTTGGCACTTTCCATGGTCCCGCCCTTCGGCGTGGTAGTAGGACCTTTAAGGATGGCATCGCAGGATTTTATTTCTTCAAGAACATCTGCCGGAACCGCTTCACCTTTTTCCATACGGTTTTCAATTGTAAGACCCTCGATTTTTTTCAGGGAAACCTTTCCACAGGCAAGTTCATCGGAAAGAAGTTTTTTCAGAAGTCTTTCAGCTTCGGTCATAATTATGGGACCGATGCCGTCACCTCCGCAGAGGCCTATGGTTATGGTGTCGAGGGAAGCAAAATCTTTAGGAGCGGAAGCTTCTTTCATTTTCTCGCCCCTTTCCGCCTGCTGGCGCAAAACCTTTTCAAACTGAGCAACAGCATCATTTATGTATTTTTCACTAATCAATGTTGGTACCTCCATTTACAGATTTCCCTGTCCTACATATTTCAGAAGACCGCCGGCTTTCAATATGGCCTTCTGCCTGTCAGTAAAGCTGCAGGAAAGCTTTATCTCGATATCAGAAGAAGAGTCTTTCAACGTCAGAGATCCCGAATCAAGACCTGCATATATGTCGTCAATTCTCAAAGCGTCTCCCTGAGCAAGTTTATCATAGTCGTCAGGGTCGGCAAAAGTCAGAGGGACAATCCCCGCATTTATAAGGTTGGCTGCATGAATTCTTGCAAAGCTCTTGGCGATAACAGCCCTCACGCCCAGGTACAGAGGTACCAGAGCCGCATGTTCTCTGGAAGAACCCTGGCCGTAGTTGTTTCCGCCGATTATGATACTTTCTCCTGCAGCTTTTGCTCTTTCAGAGAAAGTTTCATCACATACAGCGAAGCAGTACTGTGAGAGATGCGGTATATTTGAACGATAAGGCAGGATTTTTGCTCCGGCCGGCATAATATGGTCAGTAGTTATGTTGTCTCCGACTTTTAGAACCAGAGGAGCTGCAAGGGAGTCCTCCAGAGGTTTGCTGTCAGGGAACGGCTTGATATTAGGGCCTCTTAGAATAGGAAGCCTGTCTGCATCTTCCGGAGATGCAGGAGGAATCACAGCACTGTCATCAATTTTGAACTTTTCAGGCATTTTGATTTCAGGCATTGAACCCAGCAGCACAGGATCCGTAATCTCTCCGGTCAGAGCAGCAGCAACAGCTGTTTCCGGAGAAACCAGATAAACCTGGCCGTCAGCAGTGCCGGAACGTCCTTCGAAGTTTCTGTTGAACGTTCTGAGGGATACACCGCCCGAATTAGGTGAAAAGCCCATGCCGATGCAAGGACCGCAGGCGCACTCCAGAACTCTTGCTCCGCTGGCAAGAATATCTGACAGAGCACCGCAGTCAGCCAACATGGCCAGAACCTGCTTTGAGCCCGGAGAAATTGAAAGGCTTACTTCAGGACGGATGGTCTTGCCTTTGAGAAGAGCGGCTACTTTGAGCATATCAAAAAGTGATGAATTGGTGCATGAGCCTATGCAGACCTGATTCACCTTGGTTCCTTTCAGGCTTTCTACAGTGACAACATTGTCCGGGCTGTGCGGGCAGGCAATCATAGGTTTAAGTGCTGAAAGGTCAATATCTATGATTTTGTCATAAACAGCATCTGCATCACTGGAAAGCTCAATATAGTCCTCTCCTCTTCCTTCGGCTTCCAGAAAAGCTTTTGTAACCTCGTCTGACGGGAAGATGGAAGTAGTGGCGCCAAGCTCGGTGCCCATGTTGGTTATTGTGGCTCTTTCGGGAACGGAAAGAGTTTTAACACCTTCTCCACCCCATTCAATGATGGCACCTACGCCGCCCTTTACAGACAGAATTCTCAGTATTTCAAGACTTACGTCTTTGGCAGTTACAAAGTCTCTAAGCTTACCTGTAAGATTTACCTTGTACATTTTCGGCATTGTGATGTAATATGCGCCGCCGCCCATGGCAACAGCCACATCCAGTCCCCCTGCTCCCATAGCCAGCATGCCTATGCCGCCGCCGGTAGGAGTATGGCTGTCTGATCCGATAAGAGTTTTACCCGGCTTGCCGAAGCGCTCCAAGTGAACCTGATGACATATGCCGTTTCCGGGACGTGAAAACTGAAGGCCGTATTTTTTTGCCATAGACTGAATGAATCTGTGGTCATCAGCGTTTTCAAAACCGGACTGAAGAGTATTGTGGTCAATATATGCTACTGAGAGTTCAGTACGCACGCGGGGAACTCCCATGGTTTCAAATTCCAGATATGCCATGGTTCCTGTAGCATCCTGTGTCAGAGTCTGATCGATTCTTAGCGCTATTTCACTTCCCGCTGCCATATCTCCGCTTATAAGGTGTTCTTTGATTATCTTCTGTGCTATTGTAAGTCCCATTATTCTGTAACTCCCTTCTTGATATTTTCATAGGCATGGCGGATATGTTCCAACATGAGCATTTCCACCTGCATTCTATCTTTGGCTTTAAGTGCTTCATAAATAGCCATGTGCTCCTCCACCGAATGGTAGCTTCTGTCGCTTTTTTCCAGAGAGGCTTTTCTGTATTTCAGAAGTTTGTGGTGTATAGGCGAAAGGATTGACTGAAAAACCGGACTTCCGCATTCTGAATAAATCAGATCATGGAATTCGGTATCAAGATTTCTGATTCTTTCTGTATTATGTTTTGATGCATAAAACTCCTGCTGATCGATGATATCTTTAAGTTTTGCTAAGGCTTCCTGGCTGATATTCTGAGATGCCATTACAGAAACAATTGGCTCCAGATGAAGCTTTACTTCGAACATATCGCGGACGTCTCTGTCGGTTATGCCCAGAACTACGGTTCCGGAAGGGGTAATTCCAATGAGTCTCTCATTTTCGAGACGGGCCATAGCTTCTCTGACAGGTGTCCTGCTGACTCCCAGTTCCTCAGAAAGTTTAGATTCACTTATAATTTCGCCTGAGGCATATACCCCATTCAATATGTTCTGCTCAATAGCGTCGTAAACCTGATTGGCAAGGGATAAATTTTTGTAGTCTATCATTTTTTAATTTCCTCCCATTCTTTTAATTCGCTGAGTTTCGCTTCCATTTCAGCGTTGGAAAGGCTTGTTGTTCTGCCGTCTGCGTACATTTCGTCGACCCATTCCTTGAGCTTGAGTACCAGAGGGTGATCTTTAGTGACCTTTTGATCCCCTGTGAGGTGATATTCATCATTGAGCCAGTATGCTATTCCGGCGAGACCGGAGGTTTTGCTTACGGCAACTCCAGGAGTTCTGTTTAATATTTTTTTAGTGTTGAAGATGTTATAAATCTCTTCGTCTTTCATAAGGCCGTCTGCGTGGATACCGGCTTTTGTCACATTGAAACTGTCTCCTACGAAAGGCGTCATAGGCGGGATATCATAGTCCATTTCATCCTTAAAATAGCGGGCGATTTCAGTGATTGCCGTAGGATCCATTCCATCCAGAGAGCCCTTGAGTGAAGCGTACTCAAAGACCATGGCCTCAAGAGGAACGTTGCCTGTTCTTTCGCCGATTCCCAGAAGTGAGCAATTGACGGCACAGGCTCCGTAGAGCCACGCAGTGGATGCATTGGCAACAGCTTTGTAGAAGTCATTATGGCCGTGCCATTCCAGCATCTCGCTCGGAACATCCGAATAATGCTGAAGACCGTAAACAATACCTGCCACGCTTCGAGGAAGAGCAGCTTCTGTATATGGTACGCCGTAACCCATGGTATCGCAGGCTCTGATTTTAACTGGAATACCTACTTCACGGGAAAGATCCATTATTTCGTTTACAAAAGGTACTACAAAACCGTAAAAATCAGCACGAGTGATATCTTCCAGATGGCACCTTGGAACCAGGCCTGCATCAAAGGCGTCTTTGATGGTTTCAAGATAAAAATCCACAGCCTGACGTCTTGTCATTTTCATCTTTTTAAAGATATGGTAGTCACTGCATGAAACAAGAATGCCGGTCTCTTTTATCTCAAGATCTTTTACAAGCTTGAAGTCTTCCTTGCTGGCTCTTATCCATGTGGTGATTTCAGGAAATCTGTAACCCAGATCCATGCATTTTTCGATGGCTTCGCGATCCTTCTTTGTATAGATAAAGAATTCAGACTGACGTATCAGACCATAAGGTCCTCCCAGCCTGGCCATGAGCTTGTATAAATCTACAATCTGCTTTACCGTGTAAGGCGCCATGGACTGCTGACCATCTCTGAAAGAGGTATCGGTTATCCATATATCCTCCGGCATGTTGATAGGTACGCGCCTGTGGTTGAAGGCGATTTTGGGAACTTCGTCATAATTGAACATTTCTCTGTACAGATTAGGCTCTTCTACATCCTGCAGAGAGTATTTGTACATGTTCTGCTCAAGAAGATTGGTCTTTTTTGAAATTTCTAACATATATATATCCTCCTGTAAAAGAATATGATTTATCACTTTATCGCAGCATAACCATGCCTGTATACAAGTATACTCCTTTGGGGCATATTCGTCAATGTTTTTAAAAAAGTTATTGACCTTACAGTTGGTGGAAGTAATATAATTTAAATGCAAAAGGGGAGATTTTGCGAGAGGAGAACAGATATGGATATAAAAATGCATTATATTGAAAGAGGCAGCGGATATCCTCTGATTTTGCTCCATGGAAACGGAGGCAGCCACAAGTACTTTTACAGACAGATTAAATATTTTTCCACAGAGAGAAGAGTCATAGCGGTGGATACCAGAGGACACGGCAGGACACCAAGAGGCGAGAGTCCCTTTACCATAGACCGGTTTGCAGAAGATCTTAAATGTTTCATGGAGGAGAAGCTTATAGAACAGGCAGACATTCTGGGATTTTCCGATGGGGGAAATATAGCCATCACTTTTGCGCTTAAATATCCGGCAAAAGTCCGCAGGCTCATAATCGACGGGGCAAACCTGTATCCGGAAGGAATCAGAAAGAGCAGCCTGGCGCTGATTAGAGCACGTTACAGGGTAATAAGCCGGGTTGCAGAAAGAAGCAAGAAAAAAATCAAACAGAAAGAACTGCTGGAGCTTATTGTACAGGAACCGCAGATAGAACCTGAAGTGCTTTCCCGGCTGAATATGCCGGTGCTGGTTATAGCAGGAACCAGAGATCTGATAAGCAGAGAGCATACGGAACTTATAGCCGGCAGTATTCCGGGAAGCAAGCTGGTGTTTATAAAAGGCGGGCATGGTATCGCGGCCGTAAAGGCCGGAAAGTTCAACAGAGAAGTTGATAAGTTTTTAAAAGAAGGAGAAATGTAATGTTAAAAATTGAAAATCTCACCAAGACATACGGGGAAAAAAGGCAGTAGATGATTTGACACTGCACATAAACCCCGGTGAAATATATGGCTTTATAGGACATAACGGGGCAGGGAAGACAACGGCCATAAAATCATGCTGCGGAATCCTTCCCTTTGACCAAGGAGAAATATTCATAAAAGGCATGTCGGTAAAGGAAAATCCTCTGGAATGCAAAAAAGTATTGGCTTACATTCCTGACAATCCTGATCTTTATGAATTTATGACAGGAATACAATATCTGAATTTTATTGCCGACATTTTTGCTGTGGAAGCAGATAGAAGACAGACACTGATTGGCAAATATGCGGATATATTTGAAATAACGGACGATCTCGCCCAGCCTGTGGGGGCGTATTCTCATGGAATGAAGCAGAAACTGGCTATAATTTCTGCACTTATTCATGAGCCTGAACTTATAATAATGGATGAGCCTTTTGTAGGCCTTGACCCCAAAGCATCTCACCGCCTGAAGGAAATAATGAGAAACATATGCCGGGAGGGTGGAGCAATTTTCTTTTCTACCCATGTTCTGGAGGTTGCTGAGAAACTCTGCGACAAGGTGGCAATAATAAAAAAAGGAAAGCTGATAAAAGAAGGAACGATGGAAGAAGTCAGGGGGGATGTTTCTCTTGAGGAAGTATTCCTTGAACTGGAGGACAGCCATGCTTAAGACATTATTGAAGAAACAGATGATGGAGCTGGGTGCATTTTTGTATCAGAGCGGAAAAGAAGGCAAACGGCGTTCAAAGACATCAACCGTCATGTATGCTCTGCTTATGGTCTATTCCATTGTCATGGTGGGATGGATATTCTGGCTTGCGGCAGATGCATTATGTGAGCCGCTGGTAAGTGCGGACCTGGGTTGGCTGTACTTTGCAATGTTCGGAATCAGCGGCACTGTTGTGGGCGTTATAGGAAGCATTTTTACGACTTATTCAGGGTTGTACAGGGCCAAGGACAATGAGCTGCTTCTGGCCATGCCTGTGCCGCCGTCAAAGCTTCTTTTTTCCAGAATGACAGTAATATACCTTATGAGCCTTATTTTTACAGCAGTAACCACATTACCTGCTGCGATGGTGTACTTCAGAACAACAGGATCCGCAGCGTCGCTGGCAGCGGGACTGCCGGTGGCGGCGATGATTGCCCTCATTGCACTTTCTCTGTCTTGTATTCTGGGCTGGCTTATAGGGCTTGTGTCGGTACGCATAAAAGGACGCGGAAAGAACGCAATAATAATTATTCTGACTCTTGCGTTTCTCGGAGGGTATTATTATGGCTATTCTAAAATCTCGACATACCTGCAGCTTCTGATTGCAGGGGGACAGCAGATCGCCGGAACAATTAAAAAAGTTCTTTACCCCATGTATCAGATGGGTAAAGCTTCAGAGGGAAGCTTCCTCTCTCTGCTTATATTCGCCCTTATGTCCGCAGGATTTTTCGCAATTATATACACACTTGTCTCCCGCAGTTTCATGAAAATAGCCTTAACAAAAACAGCCCCGCCTAAAAGTCGCTACAAGGGAAAAAACATGAAAAAAGCAAGTGTGATGAAGGCTCTTCTGCGCAAGGAAAGCATGAGATTTACAGGCAGCTCAGTGTATATGCTTAACTGCGGGCTGGGAACCGTAATGCTTATTGTGACAGGGGCGGCTGTGGTAATAAAGAGCGAATCGTTACTTGCACTGGCGCAGCTGGCAGAAGGCATGTTGCCGGCAGGAACTTCAGCGCTGCCTCTCATAGGAGCAGCTGTTGTGGGATTTATAGCGTCAATGAACGATATTTCCGCACCATCCGTCTCTTTGGAAGGAAGCAGTATCTGGGTGGTTCAGTCAGCGCCGGTAAGCTCGTGGCAGATTCTCAAAAGCAAGATTCTGTTCCACTGCATCGTATCCGTCCCTCCTGCACTCATATGCAGTGCCTGCATAATAAGCGTAATAAAGCCGGTAGCTGCAGATGGAATTTTGATGATGCTGTTTTCGGCAGCCGTTGTTTTCCTCTATGCTGTCATGGGACTTGCGGCTAATTTAAAAATGCCTAATCTCAAATGGAGCAACGAGACCGTGGTTATAAAACAGAGCTTCTCCGTTCTGATTTCTCTGTTTGGAGGATGGGCTGTAATAATCGTTCTTTCTGTAATATATTTTGTATTGGGAAACATAGTAAGGCCGGTGGTATATCTTGCCTGCGCTACAGCAGCAATTTTTGCAGCTGCAGCAGGCATCACCCTATGGATACGAAAAAAGGGAACAGAGATTTTCAGATTCCTTTGAGTAAAGAAAAAATATACGAAGATATATTATAAAAAGGGTCTTCTCAAAAACGGTCAACGGAATATAATCAAAGATATACACCATCAAGTGAGGATTAAAAATGAATGTAATTGAAACGAAAAATCTGACCAAGTTTTACGGAAAGACAAGGGGAATAAAGAACCTCAACCTTACAGTAAAAGAAGGCGAGTTTTTTGGCTTTATCGGACCCAACGGAGCCGGAAAGTCTACGGCTATAAGAACCCTTATGGGGCTCATTGCGCCTACTTCTGGAGAAGCCTCCGTCCTGGGGCTTCCTCTGGGACAATGCAGGGAATATCTTAGAGATGTAGGATATCTCCCCTCGGAAGCAGCCTTTTACAATGACATGAAAGTGAGAGAACTTATCTCCTATTCCGCAAAATTGAGAGGTGTTGACTGCAGCAGCGAAGCAGACAGACTTTGCAGCTGCCTGGAACTTGACACATCTAAACGCATAGACAGCCTTTCGCTCGGCAATCGCAAAAAGGTAGGAATAGTCTGTGCCATGCAGCATCGCCCTAAACTCTATATAATGGATGAACCCACCAGCGGATTGGATCCCCTTATGCAGAAAGAGTTTTTCCGCCTGCTCCGTCAGCGTCAGCAGGAAGGGGCAACAGTGTTCTTTTCTTCTCATGTATTGTCTGAGGTACAGCATAACTGCACCAGAGCAGCCATAATACGTGAAGGAAGTATTGTAGCAGAAGGAAGCATTGATGAACTTTCCGGAACCAGTGCAAAGAGAGTTGTTCTTCACGGCGTAAAGGAAATACCGGCAGGTATCGACGGACGATCTGTCGTATCAGGGGACGATTCAGTGAGCTTTCTGTATCAGGGTGATATAAAACTTCTCCTCAGAGAGTTGAGCAGCCTTCCTGTAAAGGATGTGAATATAAGTGATCCGGAGCTGGAAGAAATATTCATGCATTATTATCAGCAGGAGGGAAGATAATGACAATTTTAAAAAAAGAACTTAAGAAAAGCGTAAAGGGGTTTGCTGTATGGACAGGAGCCATAGCTTTTATGATGCTGATATGCATTTTCCTGTACCCTCAGATGAAAGATCAGATGGAAGGCATGAACCAGCTCTTTGCCAATATGGGGTCATTTACCGCAGCTTTTGGAATGGACAGACTTAATTTCGGAACGCTGACAGGCTTTTACGGCGTCGAATGCGGAAACATGCTGGGTCTGGGAGGAGGATTTTTTGCAGCATATGTGGGAATAACAATGCTTTCAAAAGAGGAAAAGGAACACACCGCTGAGTTCCTGCTGACACACCCCGTGAGAAGGTGCAGCGTAGTGACACAGAAGTTTCTGTCGGTTGTGGCGGAAATCACCGCATTAAATGTAATAATATTCGCTTGCTCAGTTCCCGCTATTATGGCAATAGGAGAAGAAGTTCCTGCCAAGGAACTGTTGCTGATCCATGGCGCATACCTGGCGCTGCAGCTGGAAATCGGAATCATATGCTTTGGCATTTCCGCCTTCTTACATAGAGGAAGCATCGGGATCGGACTGGGGCTGGCAGCGGTGCTTTACTTTATGAATATAATAGTCAACATAAGCGATAAAGCAGAATTCCTGAAGTATATAACGCCTTTTGCATACGCAGAACCGGCTTCAATAATAGAAGAAATGTCAGTAGATGGTCTTCTGCTGGGATTGGGACTTCTATATTCGGTGGCTTTCGCCGTACTGGGATATTTAAAGTACTGCAGAAAAGATATCGCAGCATAAGAAAAAGGACGGACTCTATTGTCCGTCCCTGAAATATATGGCATTTTCCAGAGTGCGGCCTATTAAAAGGCCGCATTTTCTGCAGCTGCCCCAATGGGCGGCTTCACTTTCTGAAGAAGAATCTTTCAGCAGTTCTTTCGTCTTGAATTTAAGTATGAGTTTCTGATTCTCGTCTACACCAAGTTCTTCTGCATATGTGGAGTCTTCCGAATCCACGAAACATAATGGCGGGAAGACTACACACCACCAGTTCTGACCCCTGCCCTCGCCCAGCGAGACGGTCAGCGCTTCGTAGTTTCCTTCAGGGAAAAAGAGGTCCCCGTATTCTTTTGCAGGTATATGGCGTATGCCTATGGAGGCAGTGGCTCCATAATCTGCATTGTTAATATCTATAACTTCCTGTGCCCACGCTTCTATCTGTGGCAGATTGTTCTGAATATAACTGCGCATGACTCCGGCCTGGTCCGTTTCCCCATTTCTGCCGGCTTCAGATATTTCCTGGGTTATTTCGTTCTGAACCTTTGACAGCACATAGTTGCGAACGGCAAATTTCAGATTCTGGTCCTCCTCTGAGTCGCTGTTGGCCACAACATGAAATCTCATGATTCCCGGATGCTCATTGATAAGACCACAGGAACTTATAAGCCCCTCTTCCCCCCGGGATACTTCTGATATATTATCAAGCGCCGGAAGCGCCATAATTGCTGCCGCAACAAGACACCCCAGTATTTTTTCAAATCTCTTACCCATAATTTACCTCCTGACAGAAGGATTATGGGCAGAATTTTATTTTTTATACATCTTATTTTATTATAAGCAGTTTTCTGCCGGCAGAAAGGTCTTCTGACTCCAGTTCATTGGTAAGCATCACCGATTCCACAGTGGTTTTAAATTTCTTGGCGATATTCCATAGCCTGTCGCCTTCTTTACATATATAAATAACCATAGGAGGAACAGTCTTCTCGTTGGAGCCTTCTCTAAAAGCAGGATTGATGAGAATTTTGAAAGGGGAGAGGCGCATCACATCGGCGCAGACTAGGAGCCCTGCATTGAATTCCAGCTGTTTTCCGTTTATTTTTTCGGCCCAGATGTCCCGAATGCAGATTTTATGGTAAACGGTTTCGTCTCCTGCAAGCTGCGGCATGGCAGAAACCACTCTGAAAGGAACAGGCTGTCTCAGTGAAAAGATGTTGCCGTCGTCACCATCTCCGCGACATATAAGCTTAATGATGATGTTTCCTTCCGTGATTATCTTTCCCTGCTCACATCGGCTTTCTGCACCTGATATTTCAGCAGTTGTGTAGATTATCTTATCAATATCACAGGAAGCGTCTTCAGGAGTTACCAGTTCTCTTACCGAAGTTTCTCCGGTGGAAGTTCCTATGACTGTACGGCTGCTTTCTTCTGCGAAGTCGCAGATAAAATCTTTCTGGCGATGATAACCATCTACAATAATTTCTTTTTCTGATGCCCTATAGAGCTCAATATATGTTATAAGTTCTCCCTCAAGGCGAAAGATATCCTGATCTTCATCACTGCGGCAGATTTTAACTTTAAGCTGGCTGTCATCGAAAAAGGTATTGCATCCTGTCTGCCTGTTTCCCTGCTGAACAGGTATGAACTGGGTAAATTCGATTCGTTCCTGCATCTGATATATGTTATCCGAAGAATTTTCTTCGCTGCTGCGGAAGTAAAGAAGACTTACATATATAAAGCCGTTTATTACTACCTTGTCACCTGCAATCTGCTTGTAGTTTTCAACAACGTTGATATCCTGCTTGAGAATGGTCTCGGGGTGCGTATCGTCTTTGGGGATGATGTCTTCTTTTATTATGAGAGAATCTTTCTTTCTGAGAGTTATACTACAGATTTCGGTTTTCTCTTTAAGGAGCTGAAGCTCTTCATCAAACAGCCCTTCGAAGATATCGATTTTTCTGTCGATATATTCAAAGGCTTTTATTGCAAGAGAAATTTTAACGCGGAACTTCCTTTCGTTTATTACTACATGTTCGATGCTTTCAATGGAGCAGTCAAGAATCACAGTTGCACCCGGTGAAATAGAGGTATGCCACCGGTCTTTGAATGGAACCCGTGTCTGTATAGACATGACAGGACATTGGGAGTCCTGCTTTTCAGGCAGATAAAGAGTCTGGAGCTCGATGTCTCCCATAAGATTGATATAATCATCGCCTTTGGCAATGCCTTCGGCTTCTCTGGAAGAAAGACGGGCTTTACCATCAATTATAAGGATTTCTTTAAGATCCGGCTTGATATCCGGAACCAGAATGTCTTCTTCTATTGTAATTACCGTCTTGGGTTTTTCGGTTATATTAGTCACTTGGACAGGTGAATAGACGGCTCCCTTGGTAATGGGCACGATAACAGGTTCGGCAGCTTCCTTTGCCGGAACCATGGCGTAATCCGGTATGCCCTTCTGATATGTCATAGCGTTTCCCCTTTCCGTACTTGGTCTTGCTAAAATGTATTCGGAAAGGGGAGAATATATAACATAAATTACAGCTGCATAAGGCGGCTGAGGATTATATGTGCAGCCTGCGATTTGGACATTTTTTCCAGAGACTCTGCTCCGTTGGCCGTAATCAATGTAATAATATTGGTATCTGATTTGAATCCGGACCCCTCTTGGGACAGAGAGTTGGCGCATATCATATCACAGTTCTTGGAGAACAGTTTTTTCTGCGAATTTTCAATGACATTCTGCGTTTCCATGGAAAAACCGCAGATAACCTGTCCCGGCACCCTATGCTCTCCGAGATAGCGGAGGATATCAGCAGTGCGCTTTAGGGGAATAGACATGTCTCCGTCAGATTTCTTGATTTTGTTGTTGGCAACAGTCATAGGTGTGTAATCAGAAACAGCGGCAGCTTTGATGATTATATCCTGGGTATCGCTGACAGAAGTTACCGCATTGAACATGTCCTCTGCAGATGTTACAGCAACGCAGTTAACGAAAAGAGGCGGATTCACTTCCATATGACCGTGAACAAGAGTGACATCGGCGCCTCTCAGCATAGCCGCTTCTGCAAGAGCACAGCCCATTTTGCCACTGGAATGATTGGTGATGAAACGTACGGGGTCAAGGGGTTCCCTTGTAGCACCGGCAGTAATGAGAACTTTCTTTCCCATCAGGTCCTTGGGGAAAGCGATTTCTTTGAGAATATACTGCAGCAGAACTGCTTCTTCAGGCATTCTTCCATCGCCGCTGTCGCCATTGGCCAGCATGCCGCGGTCCGGAGCAATTATCTCGTATCCGAAACCCTTAAGCTTTGCAAGATTATCCTGAACTATCGGATTGTGATACATGTTGTGATTCATCGCCGGAGCAATTATTTTTTTACATGGACATGCCATAACGGTTGTAGTCATCATGTCGTCTGCAATACCTCCGGCAATTTTTCCGATAACATTGGCTGAAGCAGGAGCGACCATTACCACATCTGCCTGCTTTGCCAGAGCTACATGTTCGACACTATATTGAAAATTACGGTCGAAAGTATCTATAAGGCATTTGTTATCCGTAAGAGATTCAAAAGTTATGGGATTTATAAACTGAGTGGCATTTTCGGTCATGAGAACGTGCACATTGCAGTTGAGTTTTTTTAACATGCGGGCAAGATTGGGAATTTTGTAAGCTGCAATGCTTCCCGAAACTGCCAGCAGCACTGTTTTTCCTGATAACATAGATTACCTCGTGATATAAATTATTTTGCTGTTATTATAACAAATTCTGTAGCAGTTTGCAAAAATTGTGTTATAATATTGAACTGATTCGAGTAAAACATCTGTTTTGGGAGGAAACAAAATGATTTTGGCGATAGATATAGGCAACACAAATGTGGTTATGGGCTGCTTTGACGGGGACAAGCTTATCTTCCGAGAAAGAGTCTCCAGCAATCAGGAAGCTACAGATCTGGAGTACGCAGTGACAATAAAAACGGCTCTGGAAATGTACCATATAACCGTGGAAGAAGTGAAAGGTGTAATTGTTTCATCAGTGGTTCCTTCGATTACCAACACCTTTAAGCGCGCAGTGGAAAAACTGACAGGTGTGAAGCCGGCTGTAGTGGGCCCCGGCATCAAGACAGGTTTGAGCATTCTTATAGATAACCCGGCACAGCTGGGGAGCGATCTTGTCGTGGACGCTGTAGCAGGAATCAACGAATATCCTCTGCCTCAGATAATAATAGATATGGGAACAGCAACTACTTTTTCTATAATCGACAGAAACAGAAACTATCTGGGAGGAATGATCACCACAGGAATGGCTGTTTCTGCCGAAGCTCTGGTAAGCAAAACGTCCCAGCTGCCGAAAATTGCCTTTGATAAGCCGAAAAAACTCATAGGCACCAATACGGTGGACTGCATTAAGAGCGGAATAATGTATTCCACTGCCAGCAGCCTTGACGGAATGATAGAGAGAATTGAGGATGAACTGGGAGAACGGTGCACGGTTATTGCCACAGGCGGACTGGCAAGTCTGGTTACACCTTTGTGCAAGAGGGACATCATTCTGGATGAAGATCTGATGCTCAAAGGCCTGGTAAATATATATAACCGCAATTACGGAAAATAAAGAAAAACATAAGAACCTCGTGCCTGCTTTGCGCCGCACGAGGTTTTAAAATGGAAAACTTCAAAATCCCGAAAAAACAGAGAGCTTCGAAAAGCTCTCTGAAAAGTTAAACTTCATTCATAGTTGCTCTGCTGCACTTTAGCACAGAGCTTGAATCCTTTGCTAGTCTGCAACGTATGGGAGCAGTGCAACAATTCTTGCTCTCTTGATAGCAGTTGTCACTTCTCTCTGGTGCATAGCGCAGGTTCCGGTGATTCTCTTAGGCAGAATTTTGCCTCTTTCGGTTACGTATTTTCTGAGTTTTTCAACGTCCTTGTAATCGATTGTCTCTGTTTTGTCGGCACAGAACTGACATACTTTCTTTCTTCTCATGCCGCCACCACGTCTTTTTTCCATGATTTTATTCTCTCCTTTCTTTAGAATGGGATATCCTCGTCTATTGCCGAGAATCCCGCAGGAGCTGATTCAGCTCCGGAGCCCTGTGAAGTTGAACCCGAGGTCGAGAAAGAGGAGCTTCCCTGAGGTTTGTCTCCCCACTCAAGAAATTCAACTCTGTCGGCTACGACATCTGTCGTGTAAACGGTAGCGCCGTCTTTGTTAGTGTAGCTGCCTGTCTGCAGTCTGCCCTGCACACCTACCAGCCTGCCCTTTGCCAGAAATTTTTCACAATTTTCAGCCTGTTTACCGAAAACCGTGACTCTCGGAAAGTCAGTCTGTTTTTCGCCGCCGGCACGTACAGGTCTGTCGATTGCAACCGTAAAAGTAGCAACTGCCATCTGTGTGCCTGAAGTGTAGCGAAGCTCAGGGTCTCTTGTCAATCTTCCGATCAGTACAACACTGTTCATATGCGCACCTCGTTCCTATTTCTCATCCTTGTTAACGATGATGTGTCTGATAACGTTATCAGAAATCTTGAGTCTTCTGTCGAGTTCCTTAGGTAATGTAGGATTGCCCTTGAATTCAACTACTGCGTAGTAGCCCTCTTCCTTCTTGTCGATAGGATAAGCAAGCTTTCTCATTCCCCAGACATCGACTTTTGTGACTTCACCGTCAGCAGCAATGATAGTCTGAACTGTTTCGACTGTCGCATCCTTTTTAGCATCTTCTAAAGCAGGATCGATAATGAACATAACTTCGTAGTCTCTCATTGTATTTTCACCTCCCTGTGGTCTGTATGGCGACAGTTTATGCTGTCGCAGAGATCTGCATGAAAACTCATGCCCTATAATTATACTATAAAATATTGAAATTGCAAGGCTTTTTTAAAAAATATCCTGACAGGCTGCCAGATGAAAATTGATGAAGATGTAAAATTTTCCGGTTTTCTTGCCTTTGTAAATTGCAGATGGTATACTTAAAAACGACAAAAGAGACAGTAGAAGGGGAAAAACAATGGACAACAATCAGCAGAATGATTTCAATTATAACGAGAGCAACAGCCGGCCTGAAAGTTACGGCAGCAATCAGAGCGGCACTTTCCGCAATGCCAACGGAACCTATCATATACCTGTATGGCTGATCATAGTGGGATTTGTTCTTAACTGGCTTCTGGGACTGGGATTGCTGATCGCCAGACTTTGCGAAGACAAACCGTCGCAGAAGGGTTCTTCTCAGGCTGCCGGCAAAAATATCAAGAAGAAAAAAGCAAACGTTAAAGTTATTCTCATGGTTTTGGGAATTTTTGCTTTGGTGGGCGGAATAAGTCTTATGCCTGATGCGGTGCAATACCTTATCTGGTGCATTGAAGAAGGTGATTATATATCTTATGGGGTAGAAGATGTGGCGCAGGCACTGCTCTGGATTCTGTCCGGTATAGGAATGATTCTGGCATCGCGCCATATGCGGGCCGGAGAACGACGCCGCCAGAAAATTGCAGCAGTAGTAGGCGATGCGGAGAGCATATACATAAAAGAAATCTCAGAAGCTCTTTCCATGTCCAGGGAAAAAACCATGAAATATGTGCAGCAGTGCATAGATTGCGGCATGTTCGGCAGCAGAGCATATCTGGACATGCGCTCAGAAAGCCTGGTGATCAGCGGACAGGCTCCGGCGCCATTATCCAAAGATGATGAGAAATCCAAAGAAGAGGAAGAGCGTAAGGGCGAGAACCAGTCAAAATATGACGTTATTCTTAAGCAGCTGCGGGATGTAAACGACAGAATACCCGGCGAAGAAATGAGCGCCAAAATCGATAGACTGGAAAACCTCACCGGAAAGATTTTCAGGCTGCTTCAGGATCACCCGGAAAAGCAGAGCAAGATGAACAAGTTTATGGATTATTATCTGCCCACAAGTCTAAAACTGTTGGAGCGCTATGCACAGTTGGATGCGCAGGAAGTCGAAGGCGACAATATAAGCAAATCAAAGAAGCAGATAGAGGAGACTATGGATACCATGGTTACAGCCTTTGAAAAGCAGCTGGACAAAATGTTTTATGCCGAAAGCATAGACATTTCGGCAGATATCGCGGCAATGCAGAACATGCTTCACGTTGATGGGCTGACTGACAGCACTATGTTTGACACAAATAAAACGAAACAGCAGTGAGCAGAAGCTGCGGGAGCGGGAATATAGCACACACAAAAAAACAGTGACCATAGATAGACCGGTGTTCATAAAACAGGTTTAGACCTAAACTACGAAATGAGCATCTGTCAGACAAGGTTGGTAACGAAATAACGGGCATCCGGTGAACGCCGAATACCCGCTATTTTTTTGGCGCCTAATAGATATGAGCAAACCACCAATTCAACCGGTAATTTTATTGCTGTCACAAAAGCAATAGATTTATTCACAGCTTTCAGGTATAACGATATCAAATCAATCCTATCTCATCCCTCCCTGGATTATTAAAAAAATCTAAAAAAGTTTGGAAACATTGGAACAGTTCAGCCCTTCTCATGCAATATATAGTAGAGGGCTGGATTAAAATACAATTGAAGGAGACGCTGATGGACGAGCAGATAGACCCCAACGGTTTTCTTGTGGTGCTGCCCGGTGAGATCATCGCGATACCGCGGGACAGCGATAAATCGTGGCTGATGCTGTTTTACAGCCTGACGCAAGAGCTTGAAAAGCAGCGTAAACGGCATAGATAGAAGCGTTCACTAAAATCTGCTGTAATTTTTTGAGTAGATTTTGAAAATGATGTAGTATTCGCTGCTAAAACCGTAGTATATATATAAGTGAAGTCGGAAATGCGGCGAGAAGATGGCTTGACAGACTATGGGGCTTATTATGTGCCGGCAATTCAAGAAGAATATATTAGAAATATTCATTATGGGAGGGAAGTATAAATTAACATGTTAATTCATTACTACCAAGGGAAGTCGTTTTATTTAGGACTACTCCCCTTTTTTGTATAAGAAAAAGGAGCTATCGCTCCAGCTGACCTGATTGGTCAGTTGTGCGACAGCCCTCCTTGAAAACGCAAGGTTTTCACCATTTTTTGATTTTTCTGTTTTACGTCCATCCGGTATTATGTCACTGTTTTTTATGCGACACTAATGCAATACCGGAAGGCAATGGACATCTGTTCTTCTATTTCCACAAAACCGGCGGGTAGAGCCCTTTGTCTTTCATAGACTGCAGCGCGCTCACTACGCTTTCTTTATCCTCTCTGTAAGTTACACCATACCAGCGGTCAGGGGACTTGAGGACTGTCACTTCAGCCTTGCCTTCCTTGATAAGCCTGTCCACGACACCGGGGAGGAAATATTCTCCTTTCAGAGGGTTTTCGGCCATAGCCCTGTCAAGAAAGGCTGGCAGACCCGCTTCCATTTCTTTCATCATGGAAGGAGTAAAACCCCAGAAATTCATGGATACGGTAGTTCCGGGAGAAAGCCGGTTCCATGTGGCACCGTCGTCTTCGGTGTATACTATCTTGTCATCCTGCCATTGTATTTTGGTGCGCTCGGTGATTTCTGTCAATTTGCCTTCCTGGTCTGTGCGGCATACACCTCTGGATACATGACCGTTCTCGGTAAGGGTGTTTTCAATCTGATATCCCACCATGCAGTATTTGTATTTGTCTCCATCTTGGGCTTTTTCAAGAAAGTCGTATATGCTATGAAAGGCGCCGGGACCGTAGTAGTCATCTGCGTTTATTACGGCGATAGGACCGTCTGCCAGGTGTCTGGCGGCAAGAACCGCATGGGCCGTTCCCCATGGCTTTTCTCTGCCATCAGGTACAGAGTAACCTGCAGGGAGATCATCCAGCTCCTGAAATGCATACTCCACATCTATGTATTTTCCGGCACGATCGTCAATAAGCTCTCTGAAAGCTTCCTCGTTTTCTCTTTTTATAATGAAAATAACCTTTTGGAAGCCGGCCATAACCGCATCATAAAGAGAAAAGTCCAGTATAATTTCACCTGCTTCGCTTACCGGCTCAATCTGCTTGAGCCCTCCAAAGCGGCTGCCCATACCTGCTGCCATTATTACTAATATCGGTTTGTTCATTTTTGGGTACACTCCTAAAAAAATCTTTTTTCTTATTCTATAACAACTTTACCGTCTTAGCAAGTTTATGTATAATGTAAGTACTTCAGAGAAAAGAGGTGCAGTTATGTTTAAGACTATGGAAGACGCTGAAAGAGATGCGGTTCTGGCTACAGCGGATCTGATGGTGACCGCAGCAAAAACCGCTCCAAAGGGCAGCGGCAAAGATACCGTGGTTGCGGCTGTTCTCACCGGAGAAGAAAAGGACCGGCTGGCCGAGACCATGAGAGAACTGGGAAAAGAATATGATGAAGAATTCATACTGAGAGATGCGGGAAATGTGGATGCAAGCATATGCGTGGTGCTTATCGGCTGCAAAGATACACCTTTCGGACTGAGCAACTGCAGCATGTGCGGATTTAAAAACTGCGGAGAGACCAAAAAGCTGGGCGCAAATTGCGTATTTAATGTTACAGATCTGGGGATTGCTGTGGGATCGGCTGTTTCGGTGGCTGCAGATCACCGCATAGATAATCGCGTGATGTACTCTGCAGGCAGAGGAGCTATAAAGATGGGGTGCTTCGGAGAGAATGTAAAAATATGCTACGGAATACCGCTGAATGTATCACCAAAGAGTATTTATTTTGACAGAGGCGCCGGAGCAGTGCTTCTGTAGAGATATATATGTTGGGTTTATGGTGCTTCCCGGCAGGACCCTGCTGTATATTGTAATTGTAGGAGTACTTATGTGGTGGAGTACTTATTCGTGCTGTATGCAGGGACCTGCAGCAGAAGCTTGACTTATTATGTGGCTTTAAGCAGATTATAGCAAAGAAGCCGGTGGAAATCTTTATGTTTTTTGCCAAAAAATAAAGAAGGGTTTTGTATATAATACAAAACCCTATTTGTATTTCAGCAACATGTAGATTCTTACTGCCATGGAGAGATTTTCATGAAATTCCTTGTCGTTGACGCCCGGATCCAGAAGTTCATGAAGTTTAGACAGACGGTATCTGACGGTGTTTTTGTGGCAGAAGAGCCGCCTTGATGTTTCTTCAAGATCTCCGTGAGCAAGAATATAAGTGCAGGCAGTATCCAGAAGCTCGTGCTTGTCCCCGGACAGAGGCTTCAGGTATTCTTCCATGTAATCCTGAAGGTTTCTTGATTGAATCTCAGGCACCAGCAGACGATATATTCCGGTGTCACTGTACAAGCGCACAGGGACATCTTCCATGACGGCGATATTGCATGCCCAGAAGGCTTCCCGAACCGTCTTTCCGAAATGTTCTCCTGCAGGAAGCATGGAACTTACGCCGCAGCGCACACAATCCTTGTCTATCTGAAGAGTGACAAAAACGTCTGTAAGCAGGGCCCTGAACCTTTCGCTGTCAGGAATATCCTGGCTGAGAAAGACGAAATACCCGCCTCTGAACTTGCAGAGGGCAGCCTTTTTGCGCAGCTTTTCCATGGAACTCATTTTCCTGACCAGAGCAATGAGAGATTCATCGCTGTCGTGGCAGGAATCTTTTATGTAGACTGCGCGTATGAACCGTTTAAAATCCGAGTTTATTTTTTTGCAGAGCCTTGATTCTTCTCTGGAAGACAGTTCCTCAGCCAGAAGGCCCGCGAATTCTTTTTCCAGGGCGGCAATGTCCTCTCCCTCTTCCAGCTCATGACGTATAGCCATTATTATATCTTCAAAGAATTCATCTCCCCCAAATTCCAGAATGGGAAAATCATGGGAGTCTGCAAAATCCAGCGCTTCACGAGGCAGAGATTTTACAAGAACAGGTTTATATGCCATACAGCTTATATTAAGATCGTAAAGCCTTCTTATGGCATCGGTTATCAGTTCCGGATCGTCCTTGGCAAAGAGGAAACTGGTCAGAACAAGAGTTTTGCCGATGAAAATCTCATCCCTGGACATGGACGCACCCTTGATGAATTCAAAATCAAGGATTTCCGTACCGTTTACCGGCCTTGAAAGGCCTCCGGATCCGGCAATAAGTTTAAATTCTCTGCATATAGGAATGTCAAACAGGTCTTTGACCGTAAGCTTCATAATGTGCTCCTGATAAATTTATTCTGAAAACATCGGTGTTGAAAGATAGCGATCCCCGGTATCAGGAAGGAGGACTACGATATTTTTACCCTTATTCTCGGGGCGCAGAGCCAGAAGCACAGCTCCGTGAAGAGCTGCCCCTGATGTGATTCCAACAAGGAATCCTTCCTTTGAGGCTGCAAGGCGACCCTTTTCGTAGGCTTCTTCGTCTGTGACGGTTATTATTTCATCGTACACATGGGTATCCAGAATTGAAGGAACAAAATTGGCCCCTATGCCCTGCAGCCCATGAGGGCCTGCCTTGCCCTGAGAAAGCAGCGGTGAGGATGCCGGCTCTATGGCGATGACTTTGATATCAGGATTTTGCTCTTTCAGATATCTGCCCGTACCGGTAATGGTACCTCCTGTACCTACGCCGGCAACAAAGAAATCCACATTTCCGTCAAGATCTCTGTAGATTTCCGGACCGGTAGTAAGGTAGTGAATTTGCGGATTAGACGGATTATCAAACTGACCCGGAATAAAGCTGCCGGGAATCCGGCGGGAAAGCTCCTCGGCCTTGTCAATGGAGCCCTGCATTCCTCCGGACCCCTCTGTAAGGACAACCTGAGCCCCGTAAGCCTTCAGCAGATTCCTGCGTTCTACACTCATGGTGTCGGGCATTGTCAGAATAACCTTGTAACCTCTGGAAGCTGCGGCAGCAGCAAGGCCTATGCCTGTGTTGCCGCTGGTAGGTTCTATAATTGTTGCACCTGGTTTCAGGAGACCTTTTTTTTCGGCATCTTCAATCATTGCCAGACCAACTCGGTCTTTTGAACTTCCGGCCGGGTTAAAGGCTTCGGCTTTGGCGTAGATGGCGGCTTCAAGGCCAAGGGTTCTTTCTATGGCGTTAAGTCTGATAAGTGGCGTGTTGCCTACGAGTTCTGAAATGCTATTGTAAACTTTCATTTTTGCTGTACATCCTTTCCAAAACAGTAATGGCGATGAGGAGAACTCCTCCTCCTATAAACCAGCCGCAGAGCACATCTGTAGGCCAGTGAACTCCCACGTAAATTCTGCTGGGGCCGATAAAAACAGCCATAAACAGGCACAGGGCAGACAGAATATTGCGAAGTTTTTCGTTTTTGCAGTGCTTCCTTATGAGGTAAAACATCAGGCCGTATACGATTATCGAAGTGGTGGAATGCCCGCTGGGGAAAGAAAATCCTCCCTGCTCCACCAGGTGCAGCGAAACATCAGGCCGAGCTCTTGAAAAGAGGTGTTTCATAGGCTTGTAGATAGCCAGCCCGCCTAAGGCAGAAAGTGAGGTGGGAAGACCATACGTGCGCCTGTTGGGAAGCAGCAGAAGTACAGTGCAAAAGGCTATAATTGTCACAGTGTCACCGCAGTGGGTTATGATGGTCACAACAACGTTGAGAATCGGTCCGCGAATAGAGAAAAAGGCTTTCTGAAGCCACAAATCAAAAGGCGAGGGCTCCATGTTATAGACCGAATTGAGTATCACGGCTGTGGCAGCGGCACAGATAAAGAGAGCTGCTGCCGCTATAATGCGCAATCGAGAATTTCTCCTTGTTTTTTCCATAAAAAACTCCTTAAATTTCTTTTAATTGATTATATACTTTTTAAGTGGAAAATACCATAGCTTTTGTGGTATAGTGTATATGATTGAGACATTTTCGGAGGAAAAGACAGTGAAAATTATAGGAAACATAGGTCCCTTCTGCGCTATAGCCAGGTCTGTGCTGGTTCTGGGGGAACATAAAAAAATAATCGATAATCTTAAAGCCCAGGGGAAAAAAGATGAAGAGAGAAAAGCCATTGCTGAGGTCTGTGATGTATGGTCAAAAAACATTGCAGATTATCTTGATCTCAAAGTAAACATTATAAATCCTGAAAATCTGCCAGAGGAAGGCCCCGTGGTTTATGTGGCCAATCACCAGTCTTATGCTGATATACCGGTATTTCTCTATGCTGTAAAACATCAGATCGGATTCATTGCCAAGGAAGAACTGAAAAAGATTCCCGTGTTTGCTGATTGGATAGCAAGAATAGGAAGCCTTTTCATTAAAAGAGGAGATGCACGGGCATCGCTGAATACCATCAATGAGGGCGCAGCAATGCTTAAGGATGGATATTCCCTGGTTATATTCCCTGAGGGAACCAGAAGCCATGGGACGGAGATGGGAGAGTTTAAACCCGGAAGTCTTAAGCTTGCCACCAAGGCAAAAGCAGTGATTGTGCCGGTTACTCTTACGGACACATACAAAATCTTCGAAGAAAAAGGTGTAGTAACAAAGAATGTGGAAGTAGGATTCAAGGTTCATAAACCTATAGACACATCTGCAATGGATCGCAAAGAACTTGCAGGCCTTAATGAGAGAATAGAAGAGATAATCAGATATGAATAACGACAAAGCTGCCGCAACAGGAGGAGAAGATCCTGGAGCGGCAGCTTTTTTCAGTAATTTAGAAAGGAATTGACTAATTTGATTTTGATTCCTGAAGGGTGATTTCTATGTCCTTCATTTCATCATCGCGTACGATGGTCAGGGTAACGGTATCGCCCACCTTATGCTTCTGCACTTCTCTGATGAGCATATCAGAACTTTTTACTTGTGAACCATCTATCATGTATATCAGATCTCCGGACTGCAGGCCGGCGCTTTTTGCGCTTTCTCCCGTAACCTCCTTGATATATACACCGGTAACTTTTACGCCGTATTTCATAGCTTCCGAAGCGGAAGTGAGATCGACGATGGTTATTCCCAATGCAGGCCTTCCTGTAACATATCCGTCTTTAATCAGAGAATCAGCAACGGCCTTTACGGTGTTGACCGGTATAGCGAAGCCCAGACCCTCCACATCAGAGCCTGATGATTTGGCTACGACCAGGCCGATAAGATTTCCGTACTGGTCAAATACGCCGCCTCCGGAATTTCCCGGATTTACCGAAGCGCTGGTCTGAAGCAGAGTCATAGCTTTACCGTCCAAGGTGATTTCTCTTTCAAGACCGCTTATTATACCTTCTGTAGCAGTTCCTGCCAGAGTTCCCAGGGGGTTGCCGATGACCACGGCCAGATCGCCTACGGACAGCGAGTCGCTGTCTCCCAGAGTAACAGGAGTAAGGCCGGAGGCATTTATTTTAAGTACTGCCACATCGGTCTGACTGTCAGCTGCCACAACAGTGGCATCATAGGTTGAATTGTCATGAAGTGTGACGGTAATAGAACTTGCACCCTCAATAACATGGTTATTGGTGAGAATATATCCGTCTTCGCTGTATACCACGCCGCTTCCTGCGCCGTTGGTAACGTACTGGCGCGCCCAGGAGTCGGTGGAGACGGATTCTGTAGTTATGGCCACAACGGAATCTTCATTCTTAGCTACTATTTCCTGTATTGAAAGTTCACTGCCGGTGGCTTTTACCAGATTGATATTATTTGTGTTCTTTGTTACCACAGAATTACCTGTCAGATGGGCAGTCAGCGCGAAAGCACCTGCGCCTATGACAGCAGAAAAAATCATTGCGAATATTAAAGTGACAACAAAAACTTTCCTGGTGACAAATTTTTCTTTCCTTGCCGGTTTCGCTGCTGACGGCTCCGGCGATGGCGATGAAACATTTCTATATTGTTCAAATCTGTCAGTTTGTCCGGACTCTTGCGTATTTCCGGAGAATTTGTTCCAGTCATCCATAAGTAAGACCTCCTTTTCGACTAAATTATATTAGTCATTTATGTATTTTCTGTGTAAAAATCATGGGAAATATGATAAAATAAATTGTTAAATTCGTATTAAGAAAAAAGAGTAAAGATATAGATATTATGGAAAAATATTTAGAACAATATTCACTGTGGAAAAAGGCAGAACTGCCGGAGGAACTTAAACAGCAGCTTGATGAAGTCGAAAGAAACGGAGAAGAGCTGTTTGACAGATTCTGCCGCCACATGACCTTTGGAACTTCCGGCCTTAGGGGCAAAATGGGAGTCGGAACCAATCGTATAAATGAAGCAGTTATACGCAGAGCAAACATGGGCGTAGCAGATTATCTCACATCAAAGCATGACAGAAGCTGCATGGTAATCGGCTTTGATACACGGCTCAATTCAGAGAAATATGCACGCCAGACGGCGGAGGATATGGCTCTTCGCGGTATAGATGTATATATCTTCGACAGACCTACTCCTGTTCCTGTGGTATCTTTTGCCATAAGAGACCTTGGCGCCGACGGGGGCATCATGATAACCGCCAGCCACAACCCCATGGAATACAACGGCTACAAAGTCTACGACCACAGCGGCAATCAGATAGACGACATCAAAGCCCGCAAGGTGGAAGCTTGTATCGAAAAGCACTCTTACTTTGAAAAAGTGCAGTCCTGCGACAATAAAGGAACGATAACTTTATGCGGTGATAATATAAAAGAAGCTTACTTTGACGCACTTGAAGACTGTTTCCTGCCATGGACAGATGATATGAAACAGGTGCAGGATGCTTTGGCAAACCTGTCGGTTGTATATACTCCGCTAAATGGAGCAGGCAGAGATTATGCCGTAAAAATATTTGAAAAGCTGGGCATTAAAAAAATCAGGTTCGTAGAGGAACAATGGGAGCATGACGGAACCTTTCCTACGTGCCCGTCACCTAATCCCGAGAATGCTAGGGCTTTTGACCTGGCGGCCGGCCAATACGCTGATGAGGACACCGACATAATTATCGCAACAGATCCTGACAGCGACCGAATGGGAATAATGGCAAGAAAAGACGGAACTTTCCGCCGTCTTACAGGAGACCAGACAGGCTTGCTTATGCTGGATTACATCTGCAGCTGCCATCAGAAGGGAATAGGAGGCAGAAATCTTGACGGGCACAAGACCGTGTACAAAAGCTTTGTGTCATCTCCATTTGCGGAAGACATTGCTGCGTCATATGGCGTTGAACTTGTTAATGTACCTACAGGGTTCAAGAATATTGCCCTGGAAATGGAAAAACTGGAAATATCCGGACGGGCAGAAGACTTCTTATTTGGCTTTGAAGAGAGCCTGGGCTATCTGTATGGCAATTATACAAGAGACAAGGACGGACTTCTGGCTTTGCAGATGACCTGCCTTATGGCGGCATGTCTGAAAGTGCGCGGCTCCGATTTGTACGGTAAGCTTGAAGAACTTTATCAAAAGCATGGATATGTTGAATCTAAAGCTGTATCCATAGACTTTAAATCTGAAAAAGACAGAGACAGAATGAACGGAATCATGGAAGGGCTGTTTGACGGCCGGCTGACTGATCTCATGGGGCAGAAGCCGGTATACGACCCTTCTGTAAGGGAACTTAACATGTATAAAGTGCGTCTTGAAGGCGGACATCAGGTGATAATAAGGCCTTCGGGTACAGAAATGAAAATCAAGATATATGCTTTCGCCAGAGGGAGCAGCGGAAAAGAGGCCGCCGAAAACCTTGACGAACTTATAAACCGGGTGCAGACCTTTGCGGACATGCAGAAGTGACACAAAAGGGGAGGAGTCAACATATGAATAAAGTACTGACAGCAGTAGATACAAGCGGGTCATTCAGAATATATGTAACCATAACCACCCAACTGGTGGAAAAGGCAAGAAAAATACACAGCACAACGCCGCTGGCCACAGCATGCCTCGGAAGAGTTCTCACGGGTGCGGGCCTTATGGGTCTGATGCTAAAAAACGAAAGCGATAAACTGACAGTAATCTTTAAAGGTGACGGGCCTGCAAGACAGATTCTGGTGACAGCCGATGGGCAGGGAAAAGTAAAAGGATATATAGCAAATCCCGATGTGGAGCTTCCTCTGAAGGAAAACGGCAAGCTGGACGTGGGAGGAGCTGTAGGTATAGGTGAATTGACAGTAATCAAGGATCTGGGGCTTAAAGAACCATATGTGGGAACAATAGCCCTGGTGTCAGGTGAAATTGCCGAAGATCTTACGGCCTACTACTATATTTCAGAGCAGCAGAACACAGCAATTTCTTTAGGAGTGAAAATAGAGCGTGACATGAGCACTGCATGTGCAGGCGGGATTTTTATTCAGCTTCTGCCGGAGGCTTCCGAAGAAGCCGTAGATGCTCTTGAGTCAATGATAAAAGAAATGGAGCCTGTGACAACGCTGATAGATCGCGTAGAAGAAGAAATGCCTGAAGCAGATGACGAGAAAAAAGTCAGAAGGCTTACTGAGATGATATTTAGCGGAATGCCTCAGGATTTTCTGCCGGAAACACTGTCGGTGAAGGAATTGGCATGGGAATGCGACTGTTCAGAGGAAAGACTGGAAAAGATTCTGATGACCATAGGAAAATCCGATCTGGAAGAAATAATACGGGAGGATGGAGAAGCAGAGCTGGTCTGTCAGTTCTGTCTCAAAAAGTACCGGTTTGACAAGGCTCATCTCGAGAGGATTCTTGACAGTATCAAATAAATAATCCGGAGGCATGTATGTGCAGAAAAAGAGTCGGGGTAATCTTCGGAGGCCGCAGTGCCGAGCATGAAATATCACTGAAATCGGCAGCAACGGTGGCAGAAGCCCTGAATTCGGATAAATTTGTACCGGTATACATAGGAATCACAAAAAAAGGCGTCTGGAAAAATTTTTCAGGAGATGCAAAACAGATAGAAAGCGGAGAATGGGAAAGATATGCAGAGGAAACTGCTATAAACGATTTAAAAAGCCAGATAGATTTTGCATTGCCCATACTTCATGGACCCTACGGAGAGGACGGATGCATACAGGGCATGCTTGAACTTATGGGGATACCATATGGGGGATGCGGAGTCCTTGCTTCTGCGGCTGCTATGGATAAACAGCTTTTCAAAGAAGTTTTGAGATACAGGGGACTGCCGGTGTGCAGAAGCCTCCTGGTGGATGGTCAGTCTGCAGATGATGGTGACGGAGCTGCGGATGCAGCAGAAATGATAGAAGAGGAATTGGGACTGCCATGCTTTATAAAGCCGGCAAATATGGGATCCAGCGTAGGAATAACCAAAGCACAAGACCGCAAGACCCTGGAAGATGCCATAAAAAAGGCCGCCTTATATGATCGGAGAATAATCGCTGAAGAGTTTGTTCCCTGCAGAGAACTGGAGATAGCGGTTCTGGGAGGAAAAAATGCAGAGGTCAGTACCGTGGGGGAAATAATTCCGTCAAAAGATTTTTATGACTATACTGCTAAATATTCCGAGCAAGAATCACCGTCCCGGCTTGTAATACCGGCGGATATATCGGAAGAAGATAGGAAGGAAATCCGACGTATAGCGCTGGAAGCATATAGAGCCATAGACGGGTATGGATTCTGCAGGGCAGACTTTTTTAAAGACAGAAAAACCGGAAAGATATATATAAATGAAATAAACACAATACCGGGATTTACGGCCGGAAGCATGTTTCCCCTTCTGTGGGAAGCCGGCGGACGAGGCCTGCCCGAGATAATTGAAAGGATTATAGATCTGGGATATGAAAGATATTACGCTGAAAATAACAGGCAGACAGAAATATAAAGACAGAGAAGATGAACAGATGGAGTTTATCACTGACGGAAGGCTTTATGTCAGAAATGACGCCGCATATATAATGTACGATGAAAGTGAGCTTTCAGGAATGGAAGGCTGCACCACAACCATAAGGCTCAAAGATCGTTCTGTGAGAATGAAAAGAATCGGAGACAACGGCTTTGGAGCGGAACTGTACTTTGAAGAGGGCAAAAGGTTTAACAGCATATACGCCACACCTTATGGTCCGATGGGAATAGAGGTTCTGACAGATCAGGTCAAAAATGATTTTGATATGGAAAAAGGTAAAGGCTCCATAGCGGTACAGTATCAGATAAGCATGGAGGGAATTGCTGAAAGCTGTAATACCATTACCATAAATGTTATGTAATAATAAAAGAACAGAAGAGCGAGGAGAAAAGATGCACAAGACAGGTTTTGATTCGGAAAAGTATATCGAAGAGCAGTCCAAATATATATTGGAAAGAATAAATCAGGGGGATAGTGAAAGACTCTACCTTGAATTTGGAGGAAAGCTGGTTCATGATAAACACGCCATGCGCGTGTTGCCGGGATTTGATGAAAATGCCAAGATAAAGCTCCTGGAAAAGATGAAAGATCAGGCAGAAATTATAATATGCATTTACTCAGGAGATATAATAAACAGCAAGACGCGGCAAGACTTCGGCATTACATATGACCTTGAGGTTCTGCGCCTTATCGACATTTTCCGCAAACATGACCTTGAAATTAACAGCGTGGTTGTAACCAGATATGAAGACGCACCGGCGGTAAACAAATTTATAAACCGCCTGGAAAGAAGAGATATAAAGACATACAAGCATTTTTACACTAAAGGATATCCCACAGACGTCGACACCATAGTAAGTGAAGAAGGATATGGCGCAAATCCTTATATTGAGGTCACAAAACCTCTGGCAGTGGTGACCGGCCCCGGCGGAGGAAGCGGCAAACTGGCAACGTGCCTTTCACAGCTTTATCATGAGTATAAGCGGGGAAATAAAGTGAGATATGCCAAGTTTGAGACTTTCCCTATATGGAATCTGCCTCTCAAACATCCGGTAAACATTGCCTACGAAGCGGCAACGGCAGACCTTAAAGATGTAAATATGCTGGACTCTTTCCACCTTGAAGCATATGGAACCATGGCAGTGAATTACAACCGAGATCTGGAAGTTTTCCCTGTGGTAAAGCGAATAATAGAAAAGATCACCGGCCAGGCCGAGTATCAGTCGCCTACAGATATGGGTGTCAACAGGGTCGGTTTCTGTATAACAGATGATGAAGTGGTAAAAGAGGCTTCTGTGCAGGAGATTATACGCAGATTTATGATTGCCAAATGCGATTATAAAAAAGGAAAAATTACGGAAGAGGCACTTGAACGTTCTGAACTTCTGATGAAAGAAGTAGGAGCAAAAGAAGAAGACCGCAAAGTTGTTGCTCCGGCCAGAGATTATGCCGAATATAAGAGAAGATGTGACAAAAAATACGTAAATGTGGTGGTCATGGCTATTGAAATGCCGGATGGAAGCATGATAACCGGAAGAAGCAGCCGCCGCATGGTAGCAGCAGCGGCAGCGGTGCTCAACGCCGTCAAAAAGCTGGCGGGAATTGATGACGACAGGTATGTAATAGCACCAAATGTGTTTAAAGACATTCAGGACTTGAAGGCAAATGTGCTGAACCATGATAGGACAAGCCTGAATGTGGAGGAAATACTGACAGCACTTTCCATATCTGCAGAAATCAATGCCTGCGCTGATAAAGCCGTTCAGATGCTTGGAATGCTCAAGGGATGCAAAGCTCACTGTACTGCTATTCTCAGCGACAGAGATGAGCAGACCTTAAGAAGTATGGGAATAGATGTTACATGTGATCCGGAATATGTTACCACCAATCTGTATTTCGCATAACTGATATACACTGTGGGTTTTCGGATTGGGAGAAAGATATGGTAAAAAGACGTAGAATAAAATCTGCAAAAGAAACACTTAGAAAAAGGCAGGGGAAAGCTGCCAAGGAGACGATTAAACGCAAAGAGGGATTTAAATACCAGCTGATTCTGGAAGGAGTATGTGTAGGTTTTCTTACAGGTGTGATTGTATCACTGTACAGGTATATGTTCCTCAAAATAGAAAGCATGAGGGAACTCTTTATAGATGCCGCCGGACAAAAAATTCTGGTAGCTGTTCTGGGAGTAGGACTGCTGATATTCATGCTTGTTGTGGCAGCCGCAGTTATAAAGAGAGAACCGATGGCAGGAGGAAGCGGCATTCCTCAGGTCGAGGGAGAACTTAAAGGAAAAATAAATGCCAACTGGATACAGGTGATAATCGCAAAATTTGCAGGAAGCCTTTTGTCTATAGGCAGCGGACTTTCACTGGGAAGCGAAGGCCCCAGTGTGCAGCTGGGAGCTATGGCGGGGAAAGGCTTTTCACGAATAAACAATCGCCTCAGAACCGAAGAAAGACTGCTTCTTACCTGTGGCGCGGGAGCCGGCCTGGCTACCGCCTTCGGAGCACCTCTGGCGGGGGTGGTGTTTACTCTTGAAGAGATGCACAAAAACTTTTCCCAGGAAATTCTGCTGAGCACTATGGCATCTGCCATCACAGCAGATTGCGTGGCGTCGTACATATTTGGACTGAGGCCGGTATTTAATTTTGCTGTGAGTGATGGTATGCCGCTGAGCAGAATCTGGATGGTTATTCTGCTGGGAATCCTCATGGGGCTTTTCGGTGTGTTTTATAATAAAACCACGTTCTTTGTCCAGGATCTTTTTTCGGGGATGAATCCTGTGATAAGCAGGCTCGTGATACCTTTTGCAATGATAATGGTGCTGGTTTTTGTAATGCCTGAAGCACTGGGAAGCGGCGCATCCCTGATAGAACCTGCCGGAAGCGGAACTCTTGGCGTTAAAGCGCTGATCTTGCTTCTCATAGTAAAATATATATCGTCTGCTGTAAGCTTCGGAAGCGGGCATGCAGGAGGAACATTTTTGCCGCTGCTGGTTCTCGGGGCTATAAGCGGCGGTCTGTTCACGGAAATTATAAGCCCTCTTGCGGGTTATAATGACAGCTATATTGAGTATTTCGTGATTCTGGGTATGGCAGGCTACTTCAGCGCCATAGTAAGGGCGCCGATTACAGGAATAATTCTTATAAGCGAGATGACAGGAACTTTTTCCAATCTGCTGTCGCTGTCCATGGTTTCGCTGGTGGCATATATGGTTGCAGATATACTTAAAGGCAGACCGCTGTACGAAGAATTGACTGAGAGAATGATTGCTGGCGGAAAGGCAAAGAAGCCAAGCCGGAAGAATAAAATACTTATAGAAAGCGAAGTCCACTACGGATCTCTCATGGAAGGAAAACCGCTGTCCATGATTGATCTGCCTATGGGATGTCTGGTGGTGTCCGTGCAGAGAGACAAACATGAAATTGTTCCCGGAGGCGGAACTGTATTGATGGCCGGAGATAAGCTTGTGCTTCTGTGCAATGAAGATCTGGTCATGAAAGCGCAGAGAGAACTGGATGAAAAATGCCGAACCGTGGTCAATGCCCGGTAACCCATTATAATTTAATAAATCAGAAAAATAAGAGCCGCCGGTTCCGAAAACTCACAGCAATGTGTATTTTGTCGGAGCAGGCGGTTTTTTACAAGCAAAAAGAAAGCTGCCGACGGAGACCCGGCAGAATCAGGGCTTCTTTGCGTAGATGGCCTCTCTGCGAGAACGTGTCTGACTGTCCATAGACAGCAGCCATTGACCTCGCTCCAGAAGGCGTCCTCTGGAAAAGACAGACAATTGCTTATACAAAGAAGAGAGCTCTAAAAAGCCTTTGTCAAAGAGCTCTTTTTCCTCTATCATTCGCAGGAAAAGCTCCGGAGTCTTTTCGAAAAAAATGCTCATTTCAAAGCCAAACACACCGGAGAGCTGATAAAGAAATTCCGCGTCAGGAGTCCGGTTGCCTAATTCGTATGCGGCATACAGATTGCGACTTATCCCCGTAATATCTGCCAGCTGGCTCTGACTGAGCCCTTTGCTGAGGCGAAGTATGCGAAGATTCTGACCTATATTTTTCTGTGTTTCAAGCTTCATAACCTTATAATTCCTTTTGAACTTATTCCTTCTCTGAAAGACGGCTGTTTCCTTCCCCTCTTATTAAATAAGAGTGTGATCAGTTTGAAAAGGTTGCATAATTTAAAGGAATATTTGCTAAAAGAATAAAAATTTGCCTGACAGATGATAAATATCATCTGGTAGTTGCTTCAACTATTAGTTTAAACGAGATAACTTTAAGTATAAGACAAAAGATTCGCTTTATACTAGCAGAAGAGGAGACAGGGCATGCCAAAAGACAGCGGTCAGCAGCTTAGGACATTGGATCAGAAAGAAATGGGTCGTCGTGTCAGAAACAGACGTGAAGCTATGAATATGAGCAGAGAAGATCTGGCAGAAAAGCTTGGAGTTTCTACGCAGTTTGTGGCGGATATTGAATATGGCAACAAAGGTGTCTCCATAAGAAAACTTTATCTTCTGTGCCAGATTCTTGATGTGACGGCTGACTATGTCCTGGCAGGGAATGTTTATTCCCGTGATGAAGATGAAGAGGCTGTTAAAGTATGTGAAGAGATAATGGGGCTGTTGCAGAGATGCGACGCCAGACAGCTTAAAGGCATACGCGAGATTGCTGAGATTTATGCCGACGGAGTCAGCCCCGGAAAAAACAGAACGGAGTAAGCTAAAGGAGAGAACGGATTGAAAAGTACCGAAAGGGTAGAAACCCGCGCTGAGAGAGAAAGAATGCTTACATCTTATTACGATGAAGTGTTCCGTTACCTCAGCGTTTTTAATATTGAAAAAGCTTTTCTTGAGGATGCGATACAGGACACCTTTGTGGAAGCATATGCAAACCTTGATAGTTTGCGGGATGCAGAAAAAATGAAATACTGGCTTTTAAAAATAGCCAAGCGGGTGGGCATCAGATATGTAACAAAGCAGCATAAGACCACAGTGAAGGAATGCTCACTGGAGAGCCTTCCGGATATCGGCAGGAAAGTGAGTTCTGCAGAGTATGAAAAAGAACTCAATAACCTTGTCCGGGCGCTGAGCACAAGAGAATTGTACTCTTACATAAATCGTTTAAACGAAAAAGAGCGCAAAGTCCTGCTTCTCTATTACGTATACGGACACAAGCTGAAGGATATTGCCGCAATGCTGGGTGAAAGCAGCAATACAGTAAAGAGCATTTCAAGAAGGGCCAAGATTAAACTGAGAACAATGCTGGAGGAAGGGGGCTTCTGTGATGAAGAGTGATCAATACAGAGAGAGCACAGGCCGCAGGCTTAGAGACGCGTACATGTCAGAGCCTGTACAGAGAAGCGCTTCCGCAGAGGATTTTGACAAATGGAAAAAAGCAGGCGAAAAAAAGCGTATTGAGATAAAAAAGCGCCACAGAAAGACGTTTGCTTGTGCTGCAGTTGTGGTGACAGCACTTTTCATCGGTGTGACTTGTGCAGTGAACCCTCCGCAGGTAGAAGCCGGAGGAAAAAGGAGTAGTGAGATAGGGGGACAGATGACAACTGTAGAGGTATATAAATCTCAGGAAGCTCTGCCTGAAGAGATCAAAGAGGAGTTTCTGCTTTTTCCGGAACTGCCCGAAGGATATGAGATAGAAGAGGTGAGAGTGGAGAAAAGGCTGAATGGAACAAGTGTATCAATGATAGGAAGGTGTAACGGAAAGAGAGATGTTTACATTAGAGAATTCAGTTCACAGGAAATGAGTGGAATCGCTTTGCTTGAAGGTGAAGAGAAAAAAGTTCTCGTTGGAAATGAAGAAATTGAATTGTTCATTAAAGAGTATTTAGAGGAACGAAATTATAAGTTTTTATATAACGATGTTTTTATAAATATAGAAGCGCATAATGAACTAAAAGAGGAAGATATAATAATGTCAATTAAAACGGCTGTCTCAAAATAAATGAGACAGCCGCTGACTTGTGTTAAAATGAATATGAATAACCAGTGGAAGTATAAGAATTGTCTCCAATGTAGTCCTTGCTGACACACTTAAGACGGTATGTAGTGCCGCGTACAAGATTCTTATAAACGTGATCAAAAGCAAAATAGTGCGCGTCCAGTCCGTTGTTATATAAAACGTAGTCGCTGTTTTCTGTTGCCAGAGACCAGGTGCCATCGGAGTTGAGCTTTTGCAGATATACTACAACACTGTAACGATCCACTACCCTGCTAAAGGAAATATCTATTGTGGCTTCTGCCCTCGTTGCGCTAACACGAGAAATTGCAAAATACATCGAACTGGTGTTATACGGCTGTGCTGTATCGCCGCCATCGGGAACTGCAGCAAAGGCGGCCGCACAACAGGAAAATGTCAGAGCGATAGCCATAACGACAATCAATAACTTTCTTTTCATTGTTTTCTTTTCCTCCTTAAAAAGCATATGGGTATATGTAATTAAAGAAATTTTACAGTTGGAGGATAGGTAATCAAGCAATTTTTAGAAATTGTAACAGAAAGTTACCATCCGTCACGAGGGCATGTCAGAATACGCCAAAGTACGTGTACTAAAGAAAAAACACGATGAAATTTACTAAAGGGGTTACATTTTTGGATTTTTATGTTATAATATCATATGGTAAAGGTTAATTTTTTAACAAGATAGTCAAAACATTCAAATATCTTAAGGAGGCATTTTCAAATGAAAAAAATTGGTGTATTAGGTACCGGTACTATGGGAGCCGGAATTATTCAGGTTCTTGCACAGCATGGTTATGAAGTAGTAATGAGAGCAAGAAGAGAATCCTCAGTAGAAAAGGGTCTCGCAACAGTAAAGAAAAACCTGGATAAGATGGTTGCCAAAGAAAAAATAACTGCAGAAGAAGCAGAAGCAGTTTTCAGCAGAATTCATGGCTCAACAGATATCAACATCATCGCAGATGCTGACCTGGTTATCGAAGCAGCAACAGAAGATATGGAAGCAAAGAAGGCTCTCTTCGCAGAATTAGACAAACTTTGCAAACCTGAAACAATTATCGCAACCAACACTTCCTCACTGTCAATTACAGAAATTGCAGCAGCAACAGGCAGACCTGACAAGGTTATCGGAATGCATTTCTTCAATCCTGTTCCTGCAATGAAGCTGGTAGAAATAATTAAAGGACTGACAACTTCAGACGAAACAAAGGATACTATCCTGGCTCTGACAGAAGCTCTGGGCAAGACTCCTGTAGAAGTTGCAGAAGCTCCTGGATTCGTTGTAAACAGAATCCTCATTCCAATGATTAACGAAGGTATCGGCATCTTAGCTGACGGCGTTGCCGATGCAAAGGGTATCGATACAGCTATGAAGCTTGGCGCTAACCACCCAATGGGACCTTTAGAGTTAGGCGACCTTATCGGACTTGATGTTTGCCTGGCAATCATGGAAACTCTTTACACAGAATACGGCGATCCTAAATACAGACCGCACGTTCTGCTGAGAAAGATGGTAAGAGCAGGAAAGCTCGGAAGAAAGACCGGAATCGGTTTCTACGATTACAGAAAGTAATTTAAAAAAGTACATAAGCGGCAGTTACGCAAGCTGCGAAGCGGCGGTATGCCTTCTGCCATAACACAGACAAAAGTGTATTTTATCCCCGGCTATTTTATAGTCGGGGATATTTTTACAGAAACGCAGCTGTACCATATTTATTTCAGACAATTACGGGCAGCTAAAGGGAAATAACTGATGCGGTTATTTACTGAAATCTCTTGTACCCTTTTCCTTCATGATGTAAAATACAAAAACAGATATTACATGTTTTGAAGGTATACACACTGAGGTAAAGAAAATGTTAAAAATTCCATGCACAAGCAAAATAGATCATATGTCTGCCATCAATCAGCCTGCAGCACGCTGCAAAGACGGAGACACAGTCATCTTCCAGACCATGGACTGCTTTGACGGTGCAGTTACTGATAAAGGCATATTCGACCGGGAGGGGAAAAAAGAAGGAAAATATATGGCCAACCCTGCCACGGGACCTCTTTACATAGAGGGCGCGATGCCTGGTGACGCACTGTCTGTCGAGATTTTGGACATACAGACCCGCGGATGGGGAGTTATGGGAACAGGTTTCGGGCAAAATGCCTTCATTAACTATAAGGGCGAATCTGAGATGCGCGTATTCAATTACGAAGACGGATTTGTAAAAATAGGTAGCAAGCAGATTCCTACAGATATAATGATAGGCGTTATTGGGGTAGCGCCCGCAGGAGACCCTATACCTACAGTTACACCGGACTCTCACGGCGGAAACATGGACTGCAATCGGATTGTGACCGGATCGAAAATCTTGTTTCCCGTAGCTGTGGAAGGCGGTTTGCTGGCTATGGGTGATCTCCATGCGCTTATGGGTGACGGTGAGGTCTTTGAGTACGGGCTGGAAACTGCAGGTGAAGTAACAGCGCGTGTAAAAGTTGTAAAGAATGCCGTAAAAAAACTTGCAATAAAGCAGCCGACCTTATATCAGGGAGGCAGAGTGATGACTGTTGCTTCCGCAAAGACATATGAAGATGCCGTTCGTCTGGCGCTGGAAGCGATGTATGAATATCTGCTGGCTCGCGGATGGGAGAAAGTGGACGCAGGGATGCTCATGAGCATGAAATGCGATCTGGCCATTTGCCAGATTGTGGATCCGCAGATTACGGTTCGCGCCATGATGGATGAAAATCTCATTTGATATTACTGAATATAATTGAAGCAAAACACAAAGCGCCGGACTCCCAACCGGGAGTAGCGGGTCTCCGAGAGCCGGATTTTAGGATCCGGCATAAGGACGGCCGGTATAAAGCAGGCGCTTTTTTCTTTTTCCGGAGCGGAGCTTTTGTCTGACACGAGAATGCCCGAAAATGAAGTCGCCATACAATCTGCGCATAAAATTCAAAAAATATTCAAAATTATTTATTTTTATGCTTGACAACCCAGTAAAAAGGGGGTATTATATGCATGTTGATGCATAAAGGATGCATCTGATGAATAGGAGACGCATAAAAATGGCAATGAAAAATTATCCTTTCACAATTGAAAAAGAATCTATGAGAAACCCTTTCGTAGGAATACCGTCCTTCCTTATGTCGCCCATGTGCTTTGATCTGGATCAGCTGGAGGCAGATATTGCAGTAATAGGGATGCCCTATGATATGGGCACATCGGTGAAGACTGGTGCCAGATTTGGGCCGCGAGGAGTCCGAGAAGCCTCAACATATAACTGCTACGCCCACGAAGGCTGGTATGATCCGCTGAGAGATGAGATGTTTCTTGGAGAACCCTGGAAGATCGTGGACTGCGGAAACATAGATGTTCTGCATACGGTGTATGAGAGGAGTTTCAAAAACTGCGAAGCGGCAATCCGAAAAATTCTGTCAAAAGGAGCTATACCATTTACCATAGGCGGAGATCATGCAATAACAACGCCTATACTGAGAGCCTTTGACAGCTACAGCGACCTGTGTGTTATACAGTTCGATGCCCATCTGGATTTTACCTATAAACCTTTTGACATAGCAGAAGGCCCCGGAAGCCCTATGCGAAGAGCCTCTGAGATGGGGCATATAGGAAAAATAATACAGATAGGAATGCGGGGCATAGGCAGCTCGCAATATTCGGACTTCCAGGATGCAAGAGCCAACGGAAACACCATAATCACTTCCGGAGAAGTAAGAAAGAAGGGTGTGGAATATGTGGCTTCTCAGATTCCGGAGGGAAAGAATTATTACATAACCTTTGATATAGACGGACTTGACCCATCCATTGCCATCGGAACCGGTTCACCGGTGCCTTTCGGACTTTATTACGAAGAGGCCAGCGCCATTATAGAAGCAGCAGCCTATAAAGGCAATATTGTCGGATTCGACGTAACGGAGGTGTCACCGCCCAACGATACAAGCGACATGACATCCATGTACGCGGCGCAGCTGATGCTGGATGCAATGTCATTTTTAACAAAAGCTAAAGAAAAGAAGAATAAATAGAAAATCACGGAGGAAACAAAAATGAAAAAGTCAGTAAAATTTTTAACAGTAGCACTTATCGTCGTTCTTTCAGTATGCATGCTGGCGGGCTGTGGAGGAAAGGAAGAAACATACATCGCAGCAACAGAGCCTACATATCCGCCATTTGATACGACCGATGAAGACGGAAATATCGTAGGATTTGATATGGATCTGCTCAATGCAATTGCAGAAGATCAGGGCTTCAAGGTTGAATATCAGGCATTCGAATTCGATGCAATCATTCCTGCAATCAAGGCAGGCAACGCAGATATCGTAGCAGCAGGAATGAACGTTACAGCCGAAAGAGCAGAAAAAGTTGATTTCTCAGACAAATATTTTGACAGTGGAAAAGTCATCATTGTAAAGAAGGACAATGACAAGATCAACAAAGCAGAAGATTTGACTGCCGACATGAAAGTTGCAGCACAGATCGGAACTACAGAAGCAGAATATGTTCAGGATCTTGCATCAAAGGGTCAGATCAAGGAAGCAGTCGTTCTGAACCAGACTACTCAGTGCATACTGCAGCTCCAGAACGGTGACGTAGATGCAGTTGTCATGGACGCACCTGTAGCTAAGTACTATGAAACAAAGAACAGCGATACCATCAAGCAGGTTGAGTCCCTTATAGATCCGGCAGAAATGGCTTTCGCAGTAACAAAGGGCAATACGGACCTTCTGGAAAAGATCAATGCCGGTCTTAAAAATGTTAAAGACAGCGGAAAATATGACGAACTGGTTGCAAAATGGTTCTCAGAAGAATAGCAGATAAATAAAAAAACATAACACCGCGGAAGATGATTCTTCCACGGTGTTTTTGTGATATAATAAAAGAAAATAAAAAAGTGAGGGAAACAGGATGTGGATTTTATTTGCTTTTGGCTCTGCTATATTTGCAGGAGCGACATCAATACTTGCAAAATGCGGTATCAGCAGGACTGATTCTACCGTGGCTACAGCAGTGCGTACCATAGTTGTTCTGGTTTTTTCATGGCTGATGGTCTTTGTTGCAGGATCTCAGGATCAGATCTCTTCGGTGGGAGGGAAAACCTTTGTATTTCTTGTGCTTTCGGGACTGGCAACAGGCGGTTCATGGCTCTGCTACTTTAAGGCTTTGCAGATAGGAGATATAAACAAAGTCGTTCCTATAGACAAATCAAGTACGGTTCTTACCATACTGCTGGCCTTCGTACTTCTTGGCGAAGAAATAAGCCTTACCAAAGGAATCGGTGTTGTGCTTATCGGAGTCGGAACCTTCATGATGATAGAGAAGAAAGATGTGGCAGAAAAGAAAGAAGGAGGAAAAGGCTGGCTCTTTTATGCTGTAGGTTCTGCGGTTTTTGCAAGCATGACAGCCATCTTGGGCAAGATAGGAATTTCCGGAGTGGAGTCCAACTTGGGGACAGCAATCCGGACAGGCGTTGTACTTATCATGGCATGGATTATGGTCTTTGCTACAGGCAAACAGCACCAGGTCAGAGATATACCCCGTAAAGAACTCGTATTTATATGCCTTTCGGGGCTGGCAACAGGAGGCTCATGGCTGTGCTACTATAAAGCTCTTCATGACGGGCTTGCCAGTGTTGTTGTGCCTATAGACAAGTTGAGCATTCTTATAACAATAGCATTCTCTTACATAGTTTTCGAAGAAAAACTGACAAGAAAATCAGCAATAGGACTGTTTTTCATCGTTGCAGGCACCCTGATAATGCTTATTTAATCGGCCCGAGCGTGATTTGCCTTGCATTTTTTGCATTGTGAGTATATCATTAACACATACACATTCTATACAGCAATTCTTAAATTTCTAGGAAAGGTACGGACCGCTTCTTAAGGTCCGGCATTACAGGTAAAATAATGGATGAAAAAATTTTAGATTCTGAAATAACACCGGAGGAAAGCACACCTAAAGAGCCCAGACCTGAGGTTGAAGGGATCCTGGAAATACAGGAAGAAAACAACTTCGGATTTTTGCGCTTTTCAAATTTCCTCACCAGTGACAGGGACATATATGTGTCACCGACACAGATACGCCGCTTCAATCTTAAGACAGGGGATAAGATAAAAGGTATAACCAGACTTCCAAAGGAAGGAGAGAGATTCGGAGCACTTCTTTATGTGCTTACGGTAAATGGTGATGAACCGGGCGTGGCAATCAGGAGACCTGATTTTGAGGATCTAACACCGGTATTCCCATATGAGAGAATACGTCTGGAGAGCGGCAGCCGCGAGCTTTCCATGAGGCTTATAGACCTTGTTGCACCTATAGGAAAAGGGCAGAGAGGACTCATTGTAGCTCCTCCGAAAGCAGGAAAAACGGTTTTGCTCAAGAGCATAGCCAATTCCATAGAGGCCAGCTATCCTGACATAGAAATGATAGTCCTTCTCGTGGATGAAAGACCTGAGGAGGTTACGGACATGAGAAGATCTCTGAAGGGAGGCGAGGTTATATATTCAACTTTTGATGAACTGCCTCAACATCACGTAAAAGTAGCTGAAATGGTCCTTGCGAGAGCCCAGAGGCTTGTAGAACACGGAAAAGATGTGGTGATACTTCTTGACAGCATCACCCGACTGGCGAGAGCATATAACATGGTGGTGCCGGCATCCGGCAGGACTTTATCCGGAGGACTCGATCCGGGAGCTCTGCATAAACCCAAAAAATTCTTCGGTGCTGCCAGAAAGATGGAAGAAGGCGGATCCATAACCATACTGGCAACGGCGCTGGTAGAAACGGGAAGCCGCATGGATGACGTTATATTTGAAGAATTCAAAGGAACGGGAAACATGGAACTTCATCTCGACAGAAAGCTTTCCGAAAAGAGGATTTTCCCGGCCATAAGCCTGAACAAATCGGGAACACGGCGTGAAGATCTGCTGATGGATCAGGAGGAACTGGAAGCCGTATGGACCATGAGAAGAGCTCTGGCTAACAGCAATTCTCAGGATGTGACAGAAACCATTATCGAAAACCTGGCTCATACCAGAAACAACAGAGACTTTATACAGGTAATTAAAAAAGTAATGCTTGATGACTGAACAAGATAAAGGTAAAAGATGGACTTAAAAAAGATTTTTCTTAAAGACGCCTGCCCAACTTCAATCGGCGGACAGGCCATAATGGAAGGAATAATGATGCGCGGACCGAAGAAGACCGCCATAGCAGTGCGCCTTCCTGACGGCACGATACACATGAAAACTCAGCCTTCACCAAAGACCGGCAAATGGACAAAAGTTCCTCTTGTAAGAGGAGTGGTGAGTTTTGTGACATCTCTTGTGGAGGGTACCAGAACGCTGCTTTATTCAGCGGATATCCTTGAAGAAAACTACCCGGAGGAATACGAAAAAGACAAGTTTGACATATGGGTGGAAGAGAAATTCGGAAAAGAAAGAGCCTGGAAGATACTGATGATGCTTTCGGTAGTCGTTGCGCTGGTTCTTTCAATAGGTATATTCATGCTTCTTCCTACCGTGGTGGTGGGGCTGCTTTCGAAGGTGACAGAAAGCATTATTCTGCTGAACCTTGCAGAAGGGGCCATGCGTCTGGTGATATTTATCATGTACATCGCGCTTATAGGAAGAATGCAGGACATTAAGGTGGTTTTTCAGTATCATGGTGCAGAGCATAAAACAATACATTGCTTTGAAAACGGTCTTGAACTGACACCTGAAAACGCGCAGCAGTTCTATACCCTGCATCCACGCTGCGGAACCAGCTTCCTGATGTTTGTAATGGTAATTGCGGTTCTGGCCCATGCCCTTATGGGTTGGCCCAATGTATGGATGAGGATACTGACCAGACTTCTGGTGCTGCCGCTTATAGCAGGAGTGTCCTATGAACTGCTTAAATGGGCAGGACGCAGCGATAACTGGCTGGTAAAAACCTTGAGCCTGCCGGGAATATATCTTCAGAAACTCACAACCAGAGAGCCTGATGACAGTCAGCTGGAGGTGGCAATTGCCGCCCTTAAAGCTGTATTGCCGGATAATGACACGCCTTATTTTGAGGGTTTATGCGATATCAACGGGGAACCTCTGAAGGAAGAGCGGGACAATAACGAAGAAGGAAAAGAAGGAAATGAGTCTACCACTTAAAGAACTTATAAAAATAGGAGAAAACCAGCTGAAAGAAGCAGGTATAGCAGACGCGGCAAGGGACGCCAAAACTTTATACTGCTTTATGGACAAGCTGGATTCCGTAGGCCTTATGATGCACTGGCAGGATGTGCTGCAGGATAAGGTCGGAGAGGAATATTTCAGACTGATAGAAAGAAGAGCTTCCGGAGAGCCTCTTCAATATATAACAGGCACGCAGGATTTTATGGGACTGACCTTCAATGTAAATCCGTCAGTTCTGATTCCGAGACAGGATACCGAAACAATGGTGGAGGATGCACTGGAGATTCTTCGGGAGGGAACTCTGCGCGGTGAAAAATATTACGGAGCTTCAAATGCAAGGGAGATTCTGGATCTGTGCTGCGGAAGCGGAGCGATAGGAGTGTCCGTCGCAAAACTTTTTCCAAAAGCTAAGGTCACATGTTCTGAACTGAGCGGTGAAGCATTGAAAACTGCCGAAGAAAATGCCCGAGTAAACGGCTGCAAAGGAATAAAGTTTATTCAGGGCGATTTGTTTTCGCCATTTTGCGGCAGACTGGGAAAGAAGAAATTTGATTTCATTATTTCAAACCCTCCTTATATCGAAAGCGATGTGATACCAACTCTTCAGAGAGAAGTAAAAGACCACGAGCCTGTCATGGCTCTGGATGGAGGAAAAGACGGACTGGATTTCTATCGCAGAATTGCAGCAGAAGCACCGGAACATCTGCACAAAAAAGGCATATTGATGATGGAAATCGGATATAACCAGGGTGAGGCCGTAAAATCACTGCTTG
This sequence comes from Firmicutes bacterium UBA1702, assembly GCA_002320005.1. Classification (GTDB taxonomy): domain Bacteria; phylum Bacillota; class Clostridia; order Peptostreptococcales; family Anaerovoracaceae; genus Fimisoma. Next base: position 37,758 of record DCJK01000021.1, on the reverse strand, counting down.
ATGAGACTCAAAAGTTTACGGACATACAGGTGCTGAAAGATCTGGCGGATAAAGACAGAATAATCACAGCGGTTCTTAAAGGCAAAAAAGCTGAAAACCGCTGAATTTCAAAAAATACTTGATTTATTGATTTCTGTGTGATATATTGTAATGGCTGTGAATCTGCACAGCAAAAATATGTCGCGACAGACAAGAAAGAGGTAAAAGCATGAAGGAAGGAATCCATCCTGATTATAAGGAATGTAAAGTAACTTGCGCATGTGGTAACACTTTTGTTACAAAGTCAACAAAAGAAGAGCTGAGACTGGACGTATGTTCAGCATGTCATCCGTTCTTCACAGGTCAGCAGAAGTTCGTCAACAGAGGCGGCCGTGTTGAAAAATTCAAAAACAAGTACAACATTGACTAATAATCAAAAACAAACCGGAAGACACTTCCGGTTTTTTTATGTATAAAGAGCCGTGCTTTTCGCTTTTCAAAATCCACTGACTATGATATAATATCCGTTTAGATATAGATAATAAATTTTAATCCCAAGGAGACTGAAATGTTTGATAAATTAGACTTTATACTGGAAAAATACGAGGAACTTTCCATGAAGGTTTCTGACCCGGATGTGATAAATAATCAGCCTCTGTGGCAGAAACACATCAAGGAAATGGGTGAGATGGAACCCATCGTTAATAAATACAGAGAATACAAAAAAGCTAAGGAAGGAGTTGCCGAGGCAAAGGAAATGCTGGAATCGGGAGATGAAGAGCTTAAAGAACTGGCAAAAATGGAACTTTCGGAACTGGAGGACAGTATTCCCGAAATGGAAAACCAACTGAAAATCCTGCTTCTTCCTAAGGATCCTAACGATGAGAAGAATGTAATATTGGAAGTTCGTGCAGGAACCGGAGGAGAGGAGGCAGCGCTCTTTGCCCAGGATCTTCTGCGCATGTATCTGAGATATACCGAGAGAAGAGGCTGGAAAGCCGAGATCATGGATTCCAATGATACGGGAATAGGAGGAATAAAGGAAGCAAGCGTGCTCATAAAAGGAAAGGGAGCTTATTCCAGACTTAAATATGAGAGCGGAACTCACAGGGTGCAGAGGGTGCCGGAAACAGAAAGCTCCGGCAGAATCCACACATCTGCAGCAACGGTAGCAGTGCTTCCGGAAGTGGATGACGTGGAGGTGGAAATCAATCCAAACGACGTGAGAGTGGATGTATATCGTTCTTCAGGAAACGGAGGACAGTGCGTAAATACCACCGATTCCGCCGTAAGACTTACACATCTGCCTACGGGTCTGGTAGTTACATGTCAGGACGAAAAGTCGCAGATAAAAAACAAAGAAAAGGCTTTTAAAGTGCTTCGTTCAAGGCTGTATGATATGAAGCTGCAGGAGCAGAACGATGAGATTTCGGCAGAGAGACGAAGCCAGGTGGGCTCCGGGGACAGAAGCGAAAGAATAAGAACATACAATTTTCCGCAGGGAAGAGTTACAGATCACCGTATCGGAATGACCATATATAAACTGGACAGCTTTCTGGACGGTGAAATAGACGAAATCGTAGATGGGCTGATTACCAGTGATCAGGCCGAGAAGATGAAAAACTTTTAAGCAATGGAAACAAGGATTTTAGGAATTTCAGAAAAAGATATACAAGTAGCGGCAGACATTCTCAAGACAGGAGGACTTGTGGGTTTCCCCACAGAAACAGTATATGGCCTGGGAGCAAATGCCATGGACAGCGAGGCTGTAGGGAAGGTATACGCCGCTAAGGGAAGACCAAGCGATAATCCCATGATTGTTCATATAGCCGGCGAAAAAGAAATGGAGAGACTTACCGACGTTATAACTCCGGATATGAAGCGGCTGATGGAAGCTTTCTGGCCGGGACCTCTGACTATGGTCGTGCCCGCAAGGCCGGAAGTGCCCAGAGTAACTACAGGGGGTCTTGACACTGTGGCTGTGCGAATGCCGGACAGCAGCACCGCTCTTGAACTTATCAGAGAGGCGGGATGTCCTCTGGCAGGTCCCAGCGCAAATCTTTCGGGGCATCCCAGTCCCACTACGGCGGCGCATGTTTATGATGATCTGCATGGGCGTATTGATGCAATAATCCAGGGAGAACCCTGCAAAGTGGGAATAGAGTCAACGGTTATAGACATGACTTCAGATAAACCCATGATCCTCCGCCCGGGAATCATAACTCCTGAAGAACTGTCCACAGCTCTTGGAAAAGACGTGGGAATAGATCCTGCCATATTAAAAAAGCCCGAAATCGTAAAAGGAGATGGGCTGCTGGAAACGGGAGAGGATTTTAAACCTAAGTCACCGGGAATGAAATACAAGCATTATGCACCCAAGGCGGAAATGATAATTTTCAAAGGAGATCCGGAGAAAGTTCGCCTTGCTATTGCCGAGGAGAAGCTTTTAAGAACGGGATACGGTCAGAAGGTAGGCATAATAATATACGATAACGACAATCCTAAGGAAGCTGCGCACCGGTTCTTTGCTCAGCTCAGGGCTTTCGATAAAAGCGGAGTTGACGTAATAATGGCAGCGGCGCTGGAAGAGGATGGTGTCGGTCTTGCGGTGATGAACAGAATGTTCAAGTCAGCAGGCTATAACATAAGAGAAGTAAAATAAGAGGTGCAATACAATGAAAATTGCGGTTGCCGCCGATCATGGCGGATATAAATTAAAAGAAAAAGTCAAAGAGCATCTTCTGGAAAGAGGAATTGAAGTCGAGGATCTGGGAACTCATTCGGAAGAATCGGTGGATTACCCTATCTATGGGAAGCTTTGCGGTGAAGCAGTCGCCTCAGGACAGGCGGACCTTGGGGTAGTAGTATGCGGAACGGGAATCGGCATTTCCATAGCTGCCAATAAAGTACATGGCATAAGATGCGGACTCTGCACTTCTGTGGAAATGGCGCATCTCACCAAGCAGCACAACAATGCTAATATTCTTGCTCTGGGAGGGAGAACTACCGGAGAAGAACTGGCGATGGAAATCGTTGATGAGTGGCTGGATACACAGTATGAGGGAGGAAGACATCAGCGCAGAGTAGAAATGCTGGATAATCTATAAAATTTATATAAAGCGAGGAGAAAAGAAATGGGCAAGGTATATGTATTTGATCATCCGTTAATTCAGCACAAGACAGCTTTAATGAGAAGGACAGACACCACGGTAAAGGAGTTCAGGGAACTGGCCAAAGAGGTTGCAATGCTCATGGGCTTTGAAGCCACCAGAAACCTTCCACTGAAAGAAGTGGAGATCGAGACACCTATATGTAAAACAAAGATGAACATGCTTGACGGCGAAGACATCGCCATTGTGCCTATCCTGAGAGCAGGCCTTGGTTTTGTTGACGGAATGCTGGCTCTGGTACCTAATGCAAAGGTAGGTCATATCGGACTCTATAGAGATCCGGACACTCATGAGCCGGTAGAATACTATTGCAAACTGCCTGTTGATATAGAAAAAAGAAAAATTTTCGTTGTGGATCCTATGCTGGCAACAGGAGGAAGCGCTGTTGCGGCTATAGATTTTATCAAGCAGAGAGGCGGAAAAGATATTGTTTTCATGTGCCTGATTGCAGCGCCCGAGGGAATTGAAGTGCTGCAAAAAGCTCATCCTGACGTGGATATATATATTGCAGCCAAAGATGAAAAGCTAAACGAAAACGCGTATATCGTTCCGGGACTGGGAGATGCAGGTGACAGACTGTATGGAACCAAATAACAGAAGCAAAGGAAAGCCGGATTCTGCGCTTTTTATCAACAGATCCAGAGATGTGTCCGACTATAATGGCATAGAGATTCAAAATATCAGTATATTAGTTTTCGGAGGAAAAGCAAATGAAATTTGATTTTATACCTGACGATGTCAGCAAGTTTGACAACGTCTATGATGTACTTAAAGAGAGAGGATTTATTGAGCAGTCTACCGATGAGGAAAAGGTAAGAGAACTTCTGCAGAATGAAAAGGTCAAATTTTACATAGGATTCGACCCTACTGCCGACTGCCTTCATGTAGGACATTTTATGCAGGTCATCATTATGATGTACATGCAGAAATTCGGTCATACTCCTGTTGTCCTTATCGGAGGAGGAACAGGAATGGTAGGAGACCCTTCAGGAAGGACAGATATGCGTCAGATTATGACAGTAGAAACAATCGAGCATAACTGCAACCAGTTCAAGAAGCTCTTTGACAAATTCCTGGACTTTGATGAGGAATGGGAATATGTAGGAAACGAAGGCGTATACGTGCCCGGACACGAAAACAAGAAGCCTGAACCGGGAAAAGCTGTGGCTGTTAACAATGCCCGCTGGCTGAGACCTCTTAATTACATTGATTTCGTAAGGGAAATCGGTTCGGCATTTAATGTAAACACCATGCTCAGGGCAGAATGCTTCAAGCAGAGAATGGAAAGAGAAGGTGGACTGACTTTCTTCGAACTCAACTATATGCTTATGCAGAGTTATGACTTTATGGTGATGGCTCGTGACTTTGATGTAAAGATCCAGTTTGGCGGCAACGATCAGTGGTCAAATATCATCGGCGGAGTTGAACTTACCAGAAAGAAAACAGGCAAGGAAGTATACGGAATGACTTTCTCCCTGCTGACCAATTCAGAAGGTAAAAAAATGGGCAAAACAGCAAAAGGAGCACTTTGGCTCAGCCCTGAAAAGACCAGCCCTTATGAGTTCTTCCAGTACTGGAGAAATGTGGGAGATGCTGACGTCAACAAGTGCCTGAGGATGCTTACATTCCTGCCTATGGATGAAGTGAACAGACTGTCATCTCTTGAAGGTGCCGAAATAAACAAGGCAAAAGAAATCCTGGCATACGAAGTTACTAAACTGGTTCACGGCGAAGAAGAAGCCAGAAAGGCTCTGGACGGAGCACGAGCAGCTTTTGCAGGCGGCGGTGACAAAGCTAATATTCCTACAGTCAAAATGGATAAATCCGTATTTGAGAGCGAGGGAATCGGGGTAGTGGCTCTCATCAAAGAGCTGGGACTGGTTCCGAGCAACAGAGAAGGAATGATGACCATCGAACAGGGCGGATTATCTATAAATGGTAAGAAAGTCACTGACAAAAAAGTGAATGTGACCCTGGACATGTTCGAAGACGGCAAGCTTCTGATTCAGAAGGGCAAAAAGAAATTCCAGATGATTGAACTTTAATTATTTAAACCTCATGACCCCGCAACGATATTCTGCGGGGTCTGTGTATTTGGGAAGGAGGCACGAATGTGGCAGCGGTTTCGATGATAATGACGGAAGAAGACTATAAGGAGAAGTACAGACGAGTTGAAGAGAACCTTCCGTATATAAATACCGAAGAAAAGGTCAGACACTGTAAAGCGGAAGTTTTTGAAAAATACATTTCCGGAACTCTGGCTGTGCCGTGGGGAGAAGACAGAAGCAGAGAGGCGGACTGCCGCTTTTACCTGGATAAGGATCGGCTGCTGCTCATAGGGGATCCTGCAGAGCTTAATCCGGTAATGGAGGCTGCTATGGCAGAAAAGGCGCCTGAAGCAGGCACTTCGGCAGGTGATTTTTTCCTTTTCCTTAAGGCCCTCATAGGTGAAGAAGGCGATTATATTGATAATTTTGAAGACGAGCTGACGGATAAGGAAAATGTGATGTTGGCAGGTTCTGACAAAATACCTGCAGACTTTGAGGAAGATATGCAGAAAGCGCGGCGAGCCCTGCTGAGAACAAACAGATACTATCAGCAGCTGGCAGATCTGGGGCAAATGCTTGCCGAGGCACCCGGAGAAGTCATAGATAAAAAGACCGGCAGGTATTATCGCTTCTTTGCGGACAGAATGCTCAGGCTTCTGGCAGAGGCAGAGGATCTCAGAGAATACTCATCTCAGATATACGATATGTATCAGTCACGCATAAATATAAAGCAGAACAAAGTGATGCAGTTCCTTACGGTAATAACAACTATTTTTATGCCGCTGACTCTCATTACGGGATGGTACGGCATGAATTTCAGGAATATGCCCGAACTGGCATGGAAATACGGATACGTGGCGGTTATAATAATTTCCGCTCTTTTACTGCTGGCAGAGCTCTGCATATTTAAACGAAAAAAATGGATGTAGGTTATTTCTGGAATTTTCTGAAAATTCTGAAAAAAGGGTTGACAAGGCTGTCTGTGCCATAGTATCATTAGACCATAATTTTTAAGGAGACTTGCTATGCTGTTTAATGCAATCAATACGGCAAAAGAATATCTCGGTTACTTTATCGGTGTTGCTGTCTTTAGCTTCGCCTACTTTAGGATGCCGGAACAGAATATAGCCGCATAGCTGCATAAACGCTCTTGCTTAAGTTTTCACACAAATAAACAGTTGGGACGAGCTCTTTTGCACTATGCAGGAGGGCTCTTTTGTTTTCCGATGACAACGTAATTTAAAAAGGAGAGACAGAAATGAAGCAAATGAAAAAAATCGTAGCGCTTTTAATGGTGCTGGTAATGGTCGTAGGCCTCTGTGCATGCGGCGGTTCAAAAGACGACAAAGTTCTGAAAATCGGCATAATTCAGCTGGTTAAGCATGATGCCCTTGACAGAACATACCAGGGATTCGTAGATGAACTTGAGGAACTGGGATATGTTGACGGTGAAAATGTCGAAATCGATTATCAGGTTGCATCCGGTGAACAGGCAAACTGCCTTTCCATCGCAGAAGGAATGGTAAATGACGGCAAGGATCTTATCTTTGCTATTGCAACACCGGCAGCTCAGGCAGCAGCAAGCAAGACTACGGAAATTCCTATTCTGATTTCAGCAGTAACTGACCCTGCAGGTTCAGGACTGGTAGCATCCAATGATGAACCCGGTGGAAACGTATCCGGAACTTCTGACCTTACTCCTGTAGCAGACCAGATAAAGATGCTGAAGGAAATCTTACCTAACGCAAAAACCATTGCAGTTCTTTACTGCTCCAATGAATCCAACTCTGAAATTCAGCTGAACCTTGCAAAAGAAGCTGCAAAGGAAAACGATCTTGAAGTTGTTGAGGCTTCCGTTTCATCATCAAATGAAATTCAGCAGATGGTAACATCTCTGGCAGGAAGAGTAGATGCAATCTATGCTCCTACTGACAATACCATAGCGGCAGGAATGGAAACCGTATCAATGGTGGCAACTCAGGAAGGAATTCCTGTAATCTGTGGTGAAGCAGGAATGGTAAAGGCCGGCGGTCTTATCACATATGCTCTTGATTACTATGATTTAGGTGTTGCAACAGCACGCCAGGCTGACAAGATCTTCAAGGGCGAAGCTGAAACTGCTACAATGGCTATCGAATACTTAGGCGGAGATACATTAAAATATGCTGTAAATACAGCAGTAGCTGACCAGCTTAAGATCACTATCCCGCAGGCAATCCTTGATGTTGCAACAATTTACCAATAGAATTCAATAAAACCAATAAAAGGAGTGTATTATGGAACTTCTTGCAAGTATATTAAAAAACCTGCCCGATGCCGTTTCCCTGGGCCTTGTCTGGGGAATAATGGCCATCGGTGTGTACATAACCTTCAAGGTGCTGGACATAGCGGATATGACAGTAGACGGCACTTTTGCCATGGGAGGATGTATTGTGGCATCAACAGTGGCATCCGGATGGAATCCTATATTTTCTACATTGTTTGCCATCTTATGCGGAATGGCTGCCGGCCTTGTGACAGGAATTCTCCACACCAAGCTGAAGATTCCTGCAATACTGGCAGGTATTCTGACCATGCTGTCGCTGTATTCCGTCGACCTGATGATTCTGGGAGGCAAGTCCAACATAGGTATGTCACAGTTCGGCGAGAACAGGGTGTATACCATTCTCGATAAACTTGCAGCAGCTCTGGGTACTACGGCAAAGACCACAAATATTATTACCGGAATTGTATTAGCCGTGGTAATCGTTATGGGACTGTACTGGTTCTTCGGAACCGAGCAAGGCTGCCTCATAAGGGCTACCGGAATAAATGAAGCCATGGTAAAAGCCCAGGGGGGCAATACAGATACCATGAAGATAATAGGTCTTATTATTGCCAATGGATTTGTTTCTCTTTCAGGCGCACTGGTTTCTCAGATACAGAGATATGGTGATGTAGGAATGGGAACAGGAACCATCGTAATAGGTCTGGCTTCTATAATAATCGGCGAAGTAATTTTCGGTACAAAGTGTTCTTTTAAAGTAAGGCTCGCTTCCGTATTTTTCGGAAGTATAATATACAGAGTTATAATAGCAATAGTTCTGCTCCTGGGATTCAACCCGAACAATCTGAAACTGCTTACAGCGGTGCTTGTAATTGCGGCTCTGTCGGTTCCTGTAATAAGGGGATACATATTTGAAAGAAAGAGAATAAGAGCCAATATGAAAAAGTATGAGGAGGTGGAGACCGATGCTGGTGCTTAAAGATGTATGCAAAACTTTTAACCGGGGCTCTGCCAACGAAAAAGTTGCCCTCCAGGGGATAGATCTTACAGTAAAAGAGGGAGACTTTATAACTGTAATAGGCGGTAACGGAGCAGGAAAATCCACTATGCTCAACATGATTTCCGGGGCTTTTCCTGTGGACAGCGGCCTTGTAAAGATAGGCGGCGAGAATGTCACTAATCAACCGGAGCATGTAAGGGCAAAACGAATCGGAAGAGTATTTCAGGATCCTATGAAGGGAACGGCCGGAGATATGTGGATAGAGGAAAACCTTGCTATAGCTATGCGCAGAGGCAAAAGAAGAAGTCTCAGATGGGGCGTGACCAAAGATGAGCGCGAGCTGTACAAGAAACTTCTGGCACCTTTTGATCTCGGGCTGGAGGACAGACTGCAGACAAAAGTGTCACTGCTTTCCGGTGGACAGAGACAGGCATTGACATTACTCATGGCAACTGTTCAGAAACCGGACATTCTTCTTCTCGACGAGCATACTGCGGCTCTTGACCCCAAGACCGCAGCAAAGGTTCTGGCGATGACAGATGAACTGATAAAAGAGCACAACCTTACAGCCATTATGGTAACTCACAATATGAAAGATGCCATTAAATATGGCAACCGTCTCATTATGATGATGAACGGAAAAATCATATACGATGTTTCAGGCGAGGAAAAAGCTGCCCTTGAGGTATCAGACCTTCTTAAAAAGTTCGAGGTTTCTACCGGTGAAGAATTCGCCAATGACAGGATGCTTCTGGTTTAAAGAATTTAGGCTCTATGTCAAATTTTGGGGTGGAGCACACTACAAATAAAAATTGATTTTTTTCAGAGAGCTTCGGCTCTCTGTTTTTTATCAGCTGCAATTAAAGTGACTTCATGTAATTTATTATGCCGTAACATGTAGTATTCTTTTTCTTAACCCTTCGAAATTACGTATGCCGTAAGCATTCCTTTTGATAACTTTAATTTTGTTGTTACAGCCCTCTGTATATCCGTTTAAAAGTCCACTCTCAAATGCATTTAGAATCTCACTTTCTCACTTGGAAAATGTCTCTACACATTTGTGAAATCTCTCGAATTCTTTTGAATCAGTAGTCCCTACATGCATATACCAGTCGCTTAATCGTTTCTTGGCCGTATGTATATCCGGAACGTTTAAAGTATCTTCGCCTATGTTTGTGAAAGTCCTTTTGTAAGCTTTTTCTCATATCTTCAAAGGCCCACGTGACAAGTCGCTGCACATGGAATTTATCTGCAACGATTTTAGCGCTTGGGAAGCAGCTTTCAGCCATGCTCTTAAACACAGCGCTCATATCCATAACAACATACTTTACTTGCTTGCGATTGTTAAGCTTAAAGTTTGCAAAGTATGCGCAGAGGCTGTCTACACTTCTTTTAGGCAGAATATCAATTACTTTCCTTTTGCCGGGATTAGTCAATATGCATTGGAATTTTTATCCATCTGCACTTCCCTTGAATTCATCAATAGAAATCACTTCAGGAAGAGAATCGCAGGAATATCTCATGTGGTCAAGGATTCTTGCAACAGTAGAGGATGAGATGTTTGCCTGTATGCCTATTTCCTTCATGGATTGAACCTTGGAAAGCTCGTCGATTACAAAAGCCCAGATTCTCTGAGTAGTTCTCTGATACTTAGGTACAAGAGGAATATGTTCATAAAATTTCTTGCCACAGGCAGGGCGCACATGCCTCCTCTTATGAATTTTAAGAACAACTTTCTGATTGAATGAAGGGATATCTTTCACGCACTGAATACGATAATCGTTTACTTTTGAAGTATGGGCTTTACAGCGAGGGCCTTCGTGGATACGCTTTTTCATTTTAAGTTCAATGATCATAGTGTCCTGAATATTTTCGACGTTTAATAAAAGTGCATCTTTAATTCCGATAAGTTTTTCTGTATAATTGTCAGAGAGCATTAGCCAAACCTCCTGCATTTGGAATTAGACACTTTGATTGTAGCTGAGTTTGTGATAATGCTCAATTTATTTTGCACTAAAAAATGCTGAGATAGCTGAAATTTTTTCAGCCACCCCAACATTTATTATAGAGCCATTTTGCTATTGACTCCGGAGTAACTCCAAGGTTTAAAATTTGTACAAACAGGTGGTGATGCTATGAGAATGACAGTGGGTGAAATATCGAAGGTTCTTGGGATGCCAACGGAAAACATAAGGTATTATGTTCGTGAGGGTCTGATAAAGCCGGAAAAAAACAAGGACAATAATTACTGGGAGTATTCATCAGAGGATGTTTTGTATATCTCCGATATTCTCTTTTATCGAAGCATGGGAATATCCATAGACAATATCCGGAAGATTTTCAGCGGAATACCACTGGAGAGCATCGGTGAGGTTATTGATGACACTATTTCAGAGCTGATAGGGAAGATAAAGGAATATACATTTTTGCTGGAGAGCATTCAGGGCTGGCAAAAGGAATATAACCTTGAACTTAGTGAAATAGGTCAGTACAAAAAAGGAAAAATGCCTCCTTCTCTGAGGGTCAGCAGCTATCAGAATGATGATGAGCATATTGTTGACTATCTTAAGGGTCGAATTGTCATTGAAAAAAATGACTGGCAGGATGTATGCATATCCTTTTATTACAATATGAACGACGAAGACAATGTTCTTCATAAGTATATTTCCGTAGCAAAAACTGAAGAAAGGCTCCGTAATAACCGATATCTGGATATTATCGAGGAGCCGGAAAAAATTTGTCTTATAACGCATACTATTTTTTCTGATAACGTGGAAGAAATGATAAATCCTTTAATAAAGTATGCAGAGGATAACGGCATAATTCTGACAGGTGAGTTTTACGGAAGGGAAAGAACAAATTTTTATATTGAAGGAAAGAGAAACTGGGTGTGCTCCATATACGCGCCTATAGAGAGGAGTGAATTGGACAAGATGAATAAGATATTAACAGAGTATTTAGACAATCATAAAGAGCAGATGATTAAAGATCTGGGAGATTTTGTTGCAATTCCAAGCGTTTCCGAAGATCTTCCGGAGGTAAATAAGGCTTTGGACTACATACTCAACCTGGGTGAAAAGATGGGTTTAACATCCATAAACTGTCTTGATGGACAGGTGGGTGTCATCGAAATGGGTGACGGCGATGAAACACTGGGCATCCTTACTCATGTGGACGTTGTAGATCCAGGTGATATGGATGTTTGGGAAACTGATCCATATAAATTGACTTTGATAGACGATAAACTGTTTGGGCGCGGAACTATCGATGATAAAGGGATGGTTATGGCTTCCCTGTATGCCATGAAGGCGGTGAAAGAACTTGGACTGCCTCTTAAGAAAAAGGTTCAGCTGATAATGGGAACTCAGGAAGAAGTAGACTGGACAGATATGAACAACTATGTGAAGGAGTATCCTCTACCTGACTATGGATTCACTCCCGACGGCGAATATCCTATTTGCAATATCGAAAAAGGATGCCTGGATTTGGATTTTGAATTCGATATTACTGAAGAATTTTACTGCAGCGACGGTAAGAGATATTTAAAAGAATTGAATATCGGAACAGCGTCAAATGTAGTTCCGGGAAAGGCTACGGCAATTCTGTCAGACGACTCAGCGGTTACTGCTTCAGGTAAATCCGTTCACTCCTGCCAGCCGGATCTTGGAAACAACGCTATTTTCATGCTGGACAAGAAACTTAGCGATATGGGTCTCGAATCAAACAGGCTCCTTGATGTCATTCACACTATTACAGAAAGTTTTGAGGATGTTTATGGCGAAAAGCTAGGTCTGAAGAGTGAAAGCGAATATTACATGGGAGAATATGTTCATGTGAACTGCTTTGCACCTACAATTGTAAAGACCAAAGACGGCAAGCTTAAAGTGCATATTAATGTGAGATATCCATATGGTGCTTCCTGCAAGGAAATTACAGATACAATTGAAAAGCTCTTTGGAGAGCACGGTGGAAAGCTTGTAAAATGCGAATCGCTTCCGGCAGTATTTGTAAGAAAGGATGCGCCGTTCCTGTCAAAGCTGGCAGAGGCTTATGAGTCTGTAACTTCTCTTGAAAACAGATTTACTCTGGCCTATGGAGGCTCCTATGCCAAAGCTATGCCGAATATAGTGTCATGGGGACCTCTCTTTGAAGGTGAGGAGGATACATGCCACTGTGAAAACGAGTATATTTTCGTTGACAGCCTTATGGCAAGTGCGAAGATTTTTGCTCAGTCAATCGCCTCTATTGCCCTTTCTGATGAGAGCTTTAAATAAGGTATTATATTCAAAAAAAGAAAAGAAAGAGAGGTAAAACATGGATAAAATTAGTGCATTGTTTGATGGCGTATGGACAACCATGGAAGACTGGGGTGCAGCCACCACATTCAACTACGGCATTGCAGTACTCATTCCAATTCTTATTGTTCTGGTACTGGCATTGGTTACTAAAGATACCTTTGTATCATTCTTTGCGGGAATCATTGCTGCCTTCCTTATGGCAGCGAAAGGTCATCCTCTGGTTGCGGTAGGTTTGTTTATGGATCAGGCGTATGTCACGCTCTGCGATGACGGTACGCAGTGGGTTCTTCTGGTTTGCGGCGTTTTCGGAGGACTGATTCAGTTAATGACTGACTCAGGCGGAGCTCTGGGCTTTGCAGGACTTGCCCATAAGTTATTAAACTCCAGAAAAAAGACTTTGATAGGAACCTGGATTCTGGGTATTATCGTTTTTGTTGACGATTACCTGAACTGCCTGGCTGTCGGTGCAGCAGTAAAACCACTTTGCGATGAGTACAAAATCTCCAGAGAGATGCTTGCTTTCATTATCAACTCAACAGGAGTTGTTGTTTGCGCAATTATTCCAATTTCAACATGGGGAGTATTCATGGGTGGACTTATGGAAGAAGCTGATATGCTGAATGGACTTTCAGTAGTGGGTGCATATACACATGCTATTCCGTATATGTTCTACTGTATCATTGCGGTAATCGTTGTTCCCCTTATCTGCCTTGGCATACTTCCAAAATTCAAGCCGATGGCTGCTGCTGAAAAACGTGCTATTGAAACCGGCGAGGTTCTTTCCGAAGAATCAAAGGCTATGGCTATCGAAGGCCTGGATGACGAAGCAAGATTCGAAGGTAAGAAATGCAGATCTGTTAACTTCCTGATTCCTCTTATCTTTGTAGCGTTCATCACAATCGTTACTGACGATATGGTTGTAGCATTACTGCTTTCAATCATCCTCTGCTTCATTCTGTACATTCCTCAGAGAATAATGACCCCTAAGGAATTTACAGCATCCCTTATGAAGGGCTTAACAGATATGTTCGGAGTACTTGTACTTATTATTCTGGCATACATGTTTATCGATGTTAACACAATGATGGGACTGAACGAGTATGTTGTAAAAATCTGCAGCGCGACAATCAATCCTAAGCTGTTCCCATTCATTATATTTATTGGCGTAGGTGCAATGTCATTTGCTTCCGGCTGTGTATGGAGTCTGGCTGCAATTGCATTCCCTATCGTAGGACCTGTTTGCGCCGCTATGGGAATCAACCCATTCCTGTGCGCAGGTGCTGTAATTTCCGCTGTTGCTTTCGGAGGACACATCTGTCTGTATGCTGATACTGTTCTTCTGACAGCTGCTTCAACCGGTGCATCAAATACTGATTACTTCAGATCCTCATCACCTATCGTTATGGCATATCCATTTGCCATCGGAGCTCTGGCATTCCTAATTGCAGGATTTGTAATGTGTTAATTTATAAATGAACAATTGGGGCACATAGCAAATGTAAGAATCCAGAAATGGAGTAAAATGCTCGTATTTTCAGGATGCTGACGAACCAAATATTCTTCTGGGTTTATCGGCATTCTGAGGCCGGAAACCGGCCTGTAAATAGTATAAAAAAACTGCCGACCATGATGTCGACAGTTTTTTTATAAGCCTCGTTGAGAACGGAAAGCGTTCGAGACAATAAACCACCCGTTTTATGTTCTGACCCCAACATTTATTATAGGACCCAAAAATTTGATACGGGGGTTTTCTATGCTTGACAACTGATGGATTTTGTGTGGCCACTTTTATCTGACTGCATTTAATCTGATAAAAGTGGCCCTGGTAAGTAGAAAGTACTAACACTACTTGCAAGGAGGGATAGTATGAATATTCAAAAAGTTGTCGAAAAATTTGATTCAGAAATTATGAAAATGGATAACATCAAGTCGGAGTTTTGTGTTTCTCCGGAAAAAGATTTCGCCCGTGACAGAAAAATATCATTTGCTTCGGTCATACGATCAATTTTGTCGTTTAGCGGTGGAACGTTGACAAGTGAACTTTTGAAAATCAACAAATTTACACCAGACTACCTACATCATCCGCCTTTGTGCAACAGCGTGATAAAGTATCACCGAGAGCTTTTTCTACACTGTTTTCTATGATTAATAAGGAATTTGATCAGGATCTCCGATATCACGGCTATCGTCTAATGGCGGTTGACGGAAGCCAAATCCATGTACCAACAAATCCTAATGATCAAGATTCGTTTGTAAACTGGAGAGAAAGTGAACGCCCCCATAACGAGTTTCATTTGAATGCGATGTATGATATACTCCAGAAAAACTATACCGATGCCATTGTTCAAAAGTATCGTACACAGAACGAAGACAAAGCACTAATCGAAATGATTGAACGTTCACCGGTTCCAGATGCTTTAGTTATCTGCGACAGAGGATATGAATCATATAACAATATGGCGCATTTACAAACAAGTGGTTGGAAATACATAATACGTGTAAAAGAGCCTGGTAGTCGAGGTATTGCAGATGGACTTCAGTTGCCCGAATGCGAAGAATTTGATTTTCCAGTTGATTTATCCATAAACAGAAGAAAAAACAAGGAAACAATAGAACGACTTAAAAACAGTAATCAGTGCAGATATATCCCAAACAAAGTGAAATTTGATTATCTTTCTAAGGAATATAAACGCGGCGATCCCACCGAACTGTTTACCTTGAATTTTAGAATTGTTAGAATTGGAATAAGTGAAGGTTCTTATGAAATGATGGTAACGAATCTTCCTAAAGAAGACTTCCAAAAGGAAGAACTAAAGGAACTCTATTCTATGAGATGGGAAATAGAAACCTCTTTTCTAAATTTAAAGTATATCGTTGGCATGCTCGGATTTCATTCCCGCAAATCAGATTCTGTTATGCAAGAGATTTATGCAAGCCTCATTATGCACAATATGACACAATTCATCTCTAATTGTGTGCAGCTTCATGCAAAGGAAAATAAATATGATTACACTATTCGCTTTTCGGTTGCTGCTACAATAGTAAAGAACCTTTTCCTTGGTGATATTTCGCCACCGAATGCCGAAATACTAATACGCAGAAATGTATCTCCGGTTCGCCCAAACAGGAGTTATTCGCGTAAACCAAGAGCCAAGGCTCAAATACAATTCACATATAGAATAGCATATAGTGCTGCAAATTACATAGGAAGATAGGCGGAATAATGATCTGTCTGATTTTTCATGCAAAAAAACAGATGCAGAAGAGAAATATCTTATATACAAACTTTCTCTTCTGCATGATTTTACTAAAACATTCTACACTTGAACGTTAACTTAATGCCATTGTAGCTTACTAGTGGTTATGATTAAGGAAAACCCCGTGTTTTGACACGGGGTTCAATGAACGCTACGCGTTTGACCATAAACCCTCCAACTGTTAGACTAATATTGCGGTTCGGCAACTGCAACAAGCCCAGAGAAGGAGGAAATATGGGTCGCAATGATGTAAATAACGTAGTGCGTTCTAAATGGAATTGTGAATCAAAAGCGTTTGTTTTAAGCCGGCAGCCAGATACACATTTATGTGCGCGAAGCTCTGTTGCCTGCCAGTTCGCCTATGGCAGCGCCTCCCAGAATCATTAGAGCGCCAACTATCTGTACCGGAGAGAGAACATCTCCAAGGAATATGGCTGCAAAAAACAGAGCAGAAGCCGGATCGATATAACTGCAGAGAGCCACGCTCTGAGCAGGAAGTTCTTGAATTGAAGAAAAGTACAGAAACAGAGCAAAACCTGTGTGGACAAGGCCTACGATGGCTGCATAAAGTCCCGCTTCGGAGGCTATGTCAAGCCATGGTCCCTGGTGGGTGATAAAGGTATAGGGCATTACTACCAAAGCGGCACCTATAAGCTGTATCAGAGTTATTTCAAGGCCTGACAGGCCGCTGGTTCCTTTATTGATTAAAGTGACGGAAGCGTACAGAAGAGCGGCAGCCAGTCCGAGAATAAGACCGCGGACAGGATTGCTTCCTCCGATATTTACTCCCGTGACTATGAACATTCCCGCAACGGCAGAAATCATACCGCATATTTTGACAGATCCGGCATGTTCCCTGAAGAGAAACACCGATGCGGCCATGACCATTACGGGAGCCATATAGTACGCAAGAGTAGCGATGCTTACATCTATACACCTGTAGGATTCAAAGAGGCACACCCAGTTTGCGCCCATTATTATTCCTGAGATGATGAGCCGCGGAGCAGCTTTCTTATAGTTTTCACCAGAACTTTTTTTCTTTGTGGCAAGAAAAACCACAAGAAGAAAAGCGAAGCCGAAGAGGATACGCCACATTACGATTTCAGCGCTGCCAAAGGGTATTTTACTTACAAAAACCGGCAATGTTCCCCAGATGAGCATAGCCAATATTATTTTTGCATATGATTTCATTTGTGATTCTCCTTGATGTCGTATATAGTAATTATATCGGTAAAAAGGCTTAAAAGCAAGGCGCAGCACGGGAAAAGCAGCGGTTAACTTGAATCTGAAAGGAATAAGTATTAAGATAGAAGCATGAAAGAAAAAATGTTAAACGACAATCTGCCGGAGCAGGTCCGATGGGCACTTGACTGTCTTGAAAGGGCAGGCTTTGAGGCATATATGGTAGGCGGGTGCGTGCGGGATGCCGTAATGGGAAGGATTCCGTCAGATTATGATATAACCACTTCGGCAAGGCCCGGGGAGGTCATGAAAGTCTTTGACGGAGAAAAGATTATTGAGACAGGGCTTAAACATGGTACTGTCACTTTGCTCCGCCGGGGAATGCCGCTGGAAATAACCACTTACAGGGTGGATGGCCTTTATACAGATAATCGCCACCCGGAAAGCGTCACCTTCACCTCCAGCATCAGGGAGGATACCGCCAGAAGAGACTTTACCATCAACTCTGTGGCCTTCAGTCCTGTGCGAGGTTTTGCGGACTTTTACGGCGGGGTAAAAGATATTCAGGTCGGCATAATCCGCTGTGTAGGTGACCCGGAGAAGCGATTCAGAGAAGACGCGCTGAGAATAATAAGGGCGCTGAGATTTGCAGCGGTTACAGGCTTTGAGATAGAAGAGGCAACTTTTAAGGCGGCTTGTGAAAACAGCGGACTGCTGCGAAACATAAGCGTAGAGCGCATCAGAGAGGAACTGGTAAAACTGCTGTGCGGTCAATACGCAGGAAGAGTGCTGAAAAAAGGAGTGAGGATTATCGGAGAAGTGATTCCTGAAGTACTTCCAATGGTGGGATTCCGGCAACATAACAGGCACCATATTTATGATGTCTGGGAGCATACCGTTGCTGCGGTAGATGCGGCACCACAGGAGAAATGCCTTCGCCTGGCAGCCCTTTTTCATGACATCGGGAAACCCGGATGCTTTTCTGTAGACGAAAAAGACGTGGGACATTTTTACGGCCATGCAGCGGTAAGCGAAGAAATAACAGCTAATGTAATGTCAAGGCTGAAATTTGATAAAGAAACAAAATCCCATGTAAGAAAATTAGTGGCATGCCACGATATGCAGATAGAACCCACGGCAAAGGCTGTCAGACGGGCTATGAACAAGCTCTCTCCTGATATCTTGTATGACCTGCTTAAGCTTAAGCGTGCTGACAATATGGCGCAAAGTCCGCAATACAGGGACAGGCAGAAGTATTATGATGAAATCCGGCTTATTGCCGACGAAATATTAAAGGAGGAGCAATGCTTTTCTCTTAAAGACCTGACAGTTAACGGCAGCGATCTTATAAGGCTGGGAGTTCCGCAAGGACCGCAAGTGGGCATTATACTGCAGGAACTTCTTCAGGGAGTGATAGATGGGGAGCTTCCCAATAAAAGAACGGTGCTGGAAGAGAAAATTTTGCAAAACGAAGGATTAAATGCAAAAAAGTATTGATTTTTCAATAAATCAGCCTTATAATATAAAAGCATGTTTATGCGTATCGGGAGCAGGATGGGAATCCGTCCGGAGCCCCGAAACTAAACCGAGCCCGCATTTTGCGGCAAATAAATCAGTTTTAGTATATCGAAAACGATTTTGCCGGTCCGCAAGTCGGTAAAATCCCAGTAGACAAAGCCGAAACGGTTTGAGCCATCAAACTCAGTAGGTAGAAAGGAAAAGGAAATGAAATCATTTATTGCAAAGCCTGCGGAAGTAGAACGTAAGTGGTACGTTATTGACGCAGAAGGCAAGACCCTCGGAAGAATGGCTTCCGAAATCGCTTCAATTCTCAGAGGCAAAAAGAAACCTATCTACACTCCACACGTTGACTGCGGCGATTATGTAATCGTTATCAACGCTGAAAAGGTAGAAGTAACAGGTAAGAAGAGAAAAGAAAAGATCTACAAGAGACACACAGGTTATCCTGGTGGCTTAAGAGAGACTACTTTTGAAAAGCTGCAGGCAGCTAAGCCGGAAGAAATCATCAGACACGCTGTAAAAGGCATGCTTCCTGACGGCAAGCTCGGCAGACAGATGCTTAAAAAGTTAAAGGTTTATGCAGGTCCTGAGCATGCTCACGCTGCACAGAAGCCGGAAACTTGGGAATTCTAGGAAAGGGGAGATAGACAATGGCAAAGATGCAATATCAAGGAACAGGCAGAAGAAAAAGTTCAGTTGCTAGAGTTAGATTAGTACCCGGAACTGGAAAGATCACTGTCAACAAGAAAGATTTAGAAGATTATTTCGGAATGGAAATCGTTAAGAGAGAGGTTAGGAGACCTTTCGAAGTTGCAGGCTGCGAAGGCAAGTTTGATGTTATCGCAACAGTGCACGGCGGCGGTTTCACAGGTCAGGCCGGCGCTTTGAGACACGGTATCTCAAGAGCTCTGTGTGTAGCTGACAGAGAGAGCTACAGAGCACCTCTCAAGGCTGCAGGCTTCCTGACAAGAGACCCGAGAATGAAAGAAAGAAAGAAGTACGGCTTAAAGAAAGCGAGAAGAGCAAGCCAGTTCTCAAAGAGATAGTCTTTCGACTTTCACAAAGATTCAAAACCCTTGCAATTGCAAGGGTTTTTCTTTTGTGGGAATTGAAGAAAAACGCTAAAAATGGATTTACTTGCAACGTACTTGCAACGTACTTGTAACACACTTGCAACAAATCGATAAAATGTATGAGATGCATCACACAGGATAGCCTCTCTTTTTTTGTCCAATAATGGCATTAGTCGATGAAATATTCCAGCTTGTTAACCGCATCAAGCAGAACATTAATATCAAGATGTGTATAGACTGTTTCGGTTACATTTCCTTGAGAGTGACCTGCAAGTTTTGACCTTATAGTAGGTGAAACGTCCAGATCTGCAAGGAGAGAAGTAAAGGTATGTCTTGTCGCATGGATAGTATATGGCCAGTCTAGATTATCCATAAGCTTCATGAAGTTTGTTCTGTAATAATCATAATTAACCGGCTTATCACCCTGACTCCTGCCCATCTTTAGAAGATATATGTCCTTTCCATCTCCGTACCACTTCTCGAAAAATGGATAGATTGCATCTGCAATCGGCACTTTTCGCGTGGCATTAAGAGTTTTTCCCTTAGGGATGACAAAGTAGTGCTCTTCAAGATGAACATTCTCGTTCTTTAGTTCCAGGAACTCATTTATTCTGAGTCCGGTCCACATTAGCGCCAGGATAGTCTGACAGAAATCATCATCTTTCATCTGCCAAAGCCGCTTAACCTCATCGTGAGTAAGATGCTTCTCATCCTCGAGCTTAACCTCATGCTTGAGCTTGTGAGCGTCCAGGTTAACATATTGAGCATAATCCTTAGAAACAAGGTCATACTTCATTGCATATGTGTACATAAGCTGCCATAGGATTTGTAATTTTCTTAGTGTCGGAAAATTCTTTCCGCAGTTATCAACTAAATCCTGCAGATCCTGCAATCTGAGCTCAGAAAAAATTCTGTTATGAAGAGAAGTGCAGTTATTGTAGGCGTATACATAAGACTTGAGGGTTGACTCTGCTACAATACCTTCCTTTTCTGCATACACCTTTTCATATATTTCCGCAAAGGTTGTCTTCGTTGCAGAAACATCATATGGGTTAGCATTGAATTCCGCCAGCTTCTGCTGAGCTTCCTTCTTGGTTTTGGCGTAGCCTATAATCTGCTGCTTGTACTTCGCTTTTCCTTTTTCGTGGTCAAGCTCAACACCTACTGTTTTGCGTATTACATATTTGTTCCTTCTGTTACCGGAAAGTTTGGAAATGCTTCCATAGCCATTTGGATTTCTCATACTCATATATATCAGCTCCCTTCGTCCAATAAAGCGTTTTGAAATAACATGTACACGGTCGTAAAAGGGAACATGACCTGAGCAATATATGAGTCTATTTAATTGCTTTTGTTCTGCTGGAACGCATAGATTTCCATAAGTCGTAATCTTCTTTGCTAGTCTTTCCAATCTTGTTAAGTTCCTTGAGACTTTGCCACTCGCGTAAAAAATGATTTATAACAGGCTCTTTAAACTCGATATAGAAAGTCGCGTTGTCTTCAGAAGATATCTCCATTTCAAAGACTTCATCTATAGCGAACAAAAGTGGAAGAATATCTGAATCTGTAGAAATATGCAAATCCACAAACTCGTTATATGGCACTCCAAGGCATTCAGATAGCTTCTCCAGCTGCTCTTTCTTAGGAATCATTCGATCTGCCTCGTATTTCCTGATTGAAACTTCATGTATTCCGGTCATTTCCCCTAGTTGCTTTTGGGTAAGACCTTTCATAGTGCGGTGAAGTTTAATCTTTTCTCCTAGTGTCATTTAATTCACCTACCTTTCAACGACAGTATATCATACCAAAAAGTTATGTCAATAGATATAAACAAATTACTTGACAGAGTTTTAAAGACTCTGTATAATGTCATCACAGAGCGAATAACGCTCTAAAACAGAATGAACTTGCAACATGAAAGGAGGAGCTGGCATGATTAAAAGACTTACAGATGACAGAAAAGTATATGTTGAAACCCCAAGATTTACAGGCAGAAATGTGAAAATCAGTGAAATTGCCAAAGCAACCGGTAAGGATCCAAATTATATAAGAGTTGGATTACAGAGAGGATTACTGAAATTCGGAACTGCATTTATGATGGATGGCTCTACTGAATACAGTTATTTTTGTCCTGATAAAAAAGTATGGGAGGAGACAGGCTATTTCAGAGATGTTTCGGAAGATTATTTAGAAGCAGAGTAAATTGAGTAGGAAAGGAGTGAGAATATGGCAACCATAATATCATCGGGAAATACGACTGTAGATGCGATTGGCCAAATGGATTTCTCAGGCAGCCTTATCCCTCATTCCTGGCTTCATTCAATCACCCTTGATAGTGGCAGGCCTGATATGAATGCCATATTTGTACTTGCGGAGATTGTTTACTGGTACAGGCCATCGGTTTCAGTTAATGAGCAGGGCAGAACAGTATGGAAGAAAAAATTCTGGAAGGACTATCTTCAGAAAAGCATAAGGGAGCTGGCTGTGAAACTCAATTTATCATACGAACAGGTAAAACTTGCACTTGTCCGCCTAGAACAGAGAGGCTTAATAGTAAAGCATATTAGGACAGAGATAATAAACGGCAGGAAATATGGAAATGTACTGTATATTGAGCCGATTCCAGAGAAGCTTCACGAGTTAATGAAGGTATACGAGAACTGTCCTGATGCAACAGATAAGTATAACCCTGTGTGTAGAGATACCAGAGGCTGTGTGAATGAAAACCTTAGGGTTAGTATACAGATACCGGAGGCTCAGGTCGCAGAGTCACGGACAAATACAAAGAGTACTACAGAGATTACAACAACAGATTTCTCATCTATCGTGGAAACCAGAAAGGAATTTATGAAACAGATAGATTACGAAAGCCTTTTACTGGATCACCCGAGAAAAGAAACTCAGCTTGCGGAGATAGTGGAACTGGCCACAGAGGTGTTGACTTCAAACAAATCGAGTATTGCAGTAAATGGAGAGCAGCGGGATATAGAGTATGTTAAGGAAAGGTTTCGGAGACTTGATATAAACAGCATCAAATATGTTCTTGAGTGTCTTGGAAACTATACAGGCGGTGCTGTCAACATAAGAGCGTTTCTTATTACAACACTCTTTAATGCTCCGGTAACGATAGATACCTACTATGAACTTGCTGTAAATCACGACCTGAAAGCGGCAAATTAAGCTTTAAGGATTAAGAGTATACGAGACATCAATGAACAAAAAAGATAGGGTAGAGAGGAGATTATTACAGAAAAACGCACCAAATCGCGACATAAAAACTGGAGGTGGTGCAAGTGCCAAGATTAAGCAAAAGCGAAAAAGCAGAGTGGGTGTTCTTCATTAATGAAAAAACCGGAAGAAGAACTTATAACGAGAAATGCAGAAAATGCATCTATGATTGCAAGCAGAGCTTCAGAGCGCAGGTGGTTTGCTGCCCGAAATATAAAAGTAAACGAAGCTCTGACTAGGACCATCGCAAAGAAACCTCGGGATTCTGCCCGAGGTATTGCATAAATTTGAAAATATAACAGAACAGAAAACGATAAATGGGATCAAAACCAGTGGTTGTTCTTCGGGTAGTGTATTAGAAAGTTGCTGAGAAATTAGAAGTTATCTTAGAACCATTTTGAGAAAAAGAGTTATAGCATAGAGCACGGTGATGCTTTAGCAAGCATCGCATTTCTACTCCGCAAGCGGAAGAAACGCATAATCAGCTGCCGAGTGGCTCGGAAGCTACATCCAGGGCTCCGCCCTGGGACCCGTGTGAGAAAACGAAAGGAGTCGGCAATGACAAAGAAATATAAGCTTGATGATTATGATGTAAGAATAATTGTCAGGGCCTTAATAGACTTGAGAAACAAATTGATAGGTGAAGGAAGGTATACAGATGCAGTGGATGAGATTTTGATAAAATTCTGCAAGTAATTTTGAAGAAAAGAAATATGTAATGATAGATATCAAAATGATATTGCTATTATTCGAGATATAGAATATAATATATTCGAGATAAGGAGGTAGTCATGGAATATTTGACAGCGAAAGAGGTTGCAGAAAAATGGGGGATCTCCCAGAGAAGAGTTGCGATACTTTGTTCAGAAGGCAGGGTAGCTGAAGCAACAATGCTAGGTAATATGTGGGTTATTCCTAACAATGCTGAAAAACCGGAAGATGGAAGAGCTTTGCGCTATGAAGAAAAACCAAGTAGTAAGGCAAAGCCATTTTTAAAATGGGCAGGTGGAAAAGGACAACTGTTATCGGAAATACAGCAGCATTATCCATTTGATGAAAAGATAAACAAATATGCTGAACCTTTTGTGGGCGGCGGCGCTGTTCTGTTTGATATATTGGATAAGTATGAGTTGGAAGAGGTATACATTAATGATATTAATGAGGATCTAATTAATGCATACAGATGTGTAAAGGCATATCCTGAAGAATTGATTTCGTTACTCAAGACAATGCAGGAAGAATTTATTCCTCGCAATAATGAATCAAGAAAGGAATACTATCTTGAGCAAAGGAGCATGTTTAACACAATAAAAGTGTCATATGACGAAGTAAGTAATCTGAAAAAGGCAGCATTGCTGATTTTCTTAAATAAGACATGCTTTAATGGCCTATATAGGGTAAACAGGAAAGGTGAATTCAATGTGCCTATGGGTTCATACAAGAATCCTTTAATCTGTGATGAATCCAATCTGCGTAATGTATCGCAGAAGCTGCAGAATGTAAGAATATCTTGCGGAGATTATAAGAGTTCTTATGACTTCATAGATAGCAGTACCTTTGCATATTTTGACCCTCCATACAGACCATTAACTGATACAGCAAGCTTTACTTCATATACGGAAAACGGATTCGGAGATAATGAGCAGAAAGAACTGGCCGAGTTTGTTAAACGACTGGATGAGAAGGGTGCAAAGGTTGTTGTAAGCAATTCGGATCCTAAAAATGTGGATTCAAAAGATGACTTCTTTGACAACATATACTCGTATCTGAAAATTGCAAGAGTAACAGCCAACCGAATGATAAACAGTAAAGCAAAGGCAAGAGGTAAAATAAACGAATTGCTTATTACAAATTGTTAGGAGAAGTTTATGGAAATAAGAAGAGGGCAGCAACTTATCGAAAATGGTACTAAACAAGCAATAATAGAGTTTGAATTCGAACGCTATGAAATATTCGTGTTCCAAGGGAATCTATCGGAGTTCGATATTTTAATAAAGTATAAAAAAGATGGAAGCCGAATTAGAACTCCTAAGCATATCCATTGGGTAGTTGATGTGCTTATGAAGATGCAAGGAAACGAAGAACTGACGAAACGATTCCTCCACATGATCCATATTTGCTGGAATCGTTGTACTCCTCTTGATAACAACGACTATGATACCTTGAAAGAACTGATAATACGTGGGGAAAGCGTTGTGATAATTGAAGACTATGAAGACTTGAATGCTTATGGGGAGTATGATGTGGAATTTCTGTATGTGCTGATGGAACTATTGGCGGTGCAAGAAAAAACAAACCGTGCGGATGCATACATGTTCGGAAGCATTATAGAACAGTTATTAGAGGTGGATAGAGATATTTTTAAAATAGTATCCACGGCAGGTTTTAGAGGAAGATGATATGAATAATAGAGATTTTGATAATTGGCTGAGCAAATTTCGTCTTAGTATTTCGAGATACGACTACTATGTGAATTTTGATAAAGTTGTTGAAAATGTCGAGAAATACAAGATCGAATTAAACATTTTGAATTCATTAATTGGATCGAAGAACATTGAAGATGATTTTGAGAAAATAATTGAAAAGTATCCGGAAACATTAAAATGCATTCCGGTTCTTTTGGCTGTTAGAGGAAATGAAATATATGCACAGGACGAAGCCGGTGCATTTATTTACAAATTTAATGAGCCAAGTTGTTCGATGGAACAGTATAAGTATTTCATGAGAGAGACAGGCTTGTTTGATCTTCTGGCTAATCATATTGTAAATAATTTGATAGATTATGTTCTTGGTGTTGAAACAGGTCTTGATTCTAATGGACGCAAAAATAGAGGTGGACATCAGATGGAAGACTTGGTGGAAAGCTACATAGAGAAAGCAGGATTTGTGAGAGAAGAGAATTATTTTAAGGAAATGTACCTAGCCGATGTAGAAAAGAAGTGGAACATAGATTTATCTGCATTATCAAACCAGGGAAAAGCAAGAAAACGATTTGATTTCGTTGTCAAAACAGACAACATGATATATGCAATAGAAACAAACTTTTATGGAGGAACCGGAGGCGGTTCAAAACTAAATGAAACTGCACGAAGTTACAAAATGCTTTCACAGGAAGCTGATACTGTTGATGGATTTACATTTGTGTGGTTTACAGATGGAACAGCCTGGAGAAGTGCTAGGGGTAACTTAAGAGAAACATTCGATGTAATGGATTATATCTACAGCATTGATGATATGGAAAACGGGATAATGGAAAGGATTTTTATTTAATGGCAAAAAAGAAGATAACGAAGTGGGAACCTGATGATTTTGAATTAGAAATGACAACTGTATGGAGTTTTCCGAACAGAGGTGATTGGGCAACTCATGATGCGAAGTGGAGAGGCAATTGGTCTCCATACATTCCAAGAAACATCATGTTAAGATATTCAAAGGAAAACGATCTGGTGTTGGATCAATTCGCCGGGGGCGGAACCACTTTGGTGGAAGCTAAGCTTCTAAACAGAAACATTATTGGCGTTGATGTAAATGATGTTGCTTTGGAAAGATGCAGAGAAAAAATAGATTTTGATCATGAAGGAGCAAACGGAGAAGTCCAGCTATGTAAAGGAGATGCAAGAAATCTGGACTTTATAGGGGATGAAAGTATCGATTTGATATGCACACATCCACCCTATGCCGATATAATTCAATATAGTGAGGATATAGAAGAAGACTTATCCCATTTAAAGGTGAAAGACTTCTTGGAAGAAATGAAAAAGGTTGCTGCTGAAAGCTATCGTGTTCTGAAAAAGGACAAGTTCTGTGCGGTGCTTATGGGTGATACCAGGCAAAAAGGTCATATGATACCTATGTCTTTTGATGTGATGAAGATATTCCAGGATGCCGGATTCAGACTTAAAGAACTGATTATCAAGGAACAGCATAACTGCCGAGCAACAGGATACTGGAAAACCAATAGTGTTAAATATAATTTCCTGTTAATCGGACATGAGTATTTGTTTGTGTTTAGAAAGTAAATAGAGAGATAATGTGTTTGGAAGTGTTAGGGCTCTGAGTGGTTGAATTTGCAGAGCCCTAACATTGGATAGATAAATTTGAAACAAAAACAGTCGTTGACAACCTAATTCGAGATGCGCTGTGGCAGGAATTGTCAAAATGCTATGATGAACATGCTATTAGCACATACCGTATGCAGATATATGAGTATGTCTGTGTGAGATATAGCGTTGTAGCGTAATAATAAATGCCAATAAAGGAGTGGTTTATATGCTTGAATTACTGTTAGCTGCAATTGCATCACTTGGAACTGCTGAAGCCCAAAATGTTTTGACTTCAGCAGGCGAGAACGTAGTGAAAAAATATAGAGAATCTCATACATGGAAGAAGTTGATAGTTGGAACGGGGGAATTCTTCATAAATAATGAGCAAGAAGAAAGCTCTTTTTTCAATGACTTAGCTTTGGTATTATCAAAAGAGAACTTGTCTCAGATTGCAAAGGATTTAAAGGCTGAAGATGGTTATACCCTAAAGCATAGATTATACAAGTCTCTTATGCAGTTAATGAGCAAATATGAGATTCCATACGAGTTCGCTGAGTCATATACGATGAAAATCATATATGCAGTACTTGAACAATTAAGAAATATAAACCCTGAGAAATATGAACGTTATTTTCTTCAGGAGTGGAAAGATGAACAGGATAGAAGTTTTGCAGAGTTACAGAATCGTATTGATAAAATATCAAATGAACTCGCAACTTACAATCGAGAACAAGTAGAAATTGTGTCCTCTGGAATGATGGATATCGAACTTAGGAGGAGCACGCATTGCCCTTCTATTGGAATAGAGTATTTTATTGTCGATGATGAATCTTTTCAGGATAAATTTGAAGATTTGAGATTTGATGAATTAGTGTTCATTAGAGGACGCAATAGGGAGGAGACTATTTATTGTGTTCTAAATGAATTATGGAGACTTAATGACAAACGCCCTATTTATATCGTGAAGAGTCAGGAATCGTGGAATAAACTTCAATCCATGGAAACTGAAGGTAATATATACATTCCGTGGTTTTATGCTGAAGAAATTGTAGCAATTGAGAACAACACTAATATTTTTGTGATGGATGAAAACACTCCGACATTTGGCAAAAGTGTATTAGAATTGCGCCCAAGAACACGGGAAACACTTTGCAAATGTTTGCAAGATGCCGGGATGGAATATAGCAAGGCATATTCTTTATTGTCAGATACGCACGGACTATATAGTCAGATGAAAAAGCAGATATTTAGGGGAGAATATTTGAGAGTTCCCTCTTGGATGACCGGTATAAGTGAAAAGGCAAAAAAAACCTGTCTTCTTATTGGAAGTTGGGAAGAGATTGAAGGCGACAAGTTAATCATTGAATCATTATATGAAGACTCATACGATAAGTTCATTGATGAGATTCTTCCGTATTCCAAAGGAGAGGATCCACTAGTATACATGATTAATCGCGGAGGGTCCGTGTCATACTATTTGGCAAGTACTGAAAATGTATGGAGTTATCTAAACGTACTTACTAATGAAAAAATCTGGAACTCATTTGTGACTGTCGTATTTGAAGTTATTAATGAATCTGAGAATCTATTTACTTATGACAGCCGCGAAAGAATTCTTGCACAGTTTAATGGTGAAAGATTGTTTTGGTCAGAAACAATAAGGAAAGGTATGTTGAAGACCCTGCTTATCAAGGGAGCATATCATAATGATGAAGAAACTCAATTATGCCTTAATAAATTGGTTGAGGATATATTAAAATTAGTCAAAACTGAAAAACAATGGATTTACATATCAAAATTCTGGACAGAATTATGTGAAATCTCTCCTATATCAGTAATAAAGAAGATCGAACATGAATTGGTTGAAAGCACTGGACTATTCTCTCTTTTTCAAAACCAGTCAAGTGATTTTCTTTTCGGAAGAAATTCTTACATTAACATCCTATGGGGGATTGAACAATTACTTGTTCAAAAACAATTCTTTTGGCCAGCTTTTAGATGGATTCTAAAATTGGATTCAAAACAGTTTGAATACAAATCTAACTCGCCTAAGGACACGTTTGCAAAGGTGTTTTGTACATGGATGAATTTTTCGCCTTTGCAGACTGCGGAAGAAAAAATCAAAGCAGCGGAGATAGCATTCAAAATAGATTATGGTAATACATGGGACCATTTGTTTTCCGCAATTAAACATAATGGAGGAAGTATATTTGGTGAATTATCGTATCCGAAATATCGCGAACATTATAAATCACAGTCTACGACAATAGCTGAGATGAGAAAAACGCAGTTGGGATACTTAAAGCTATTAATGAAACATATGGATTTTTCAGTAGAACGTTGGAAAAAAATACTTGACTTATCAAGTGAATTGACAAATGAACTCCGAAGCGAGGCTTTTGAACAGCTTTCTTTTGAATTAAGTCAAATGTCTGATGAAGAAATAATGCAAATAAAAAATGAGATACGCCATATCATTTATAGACATAGATACTTTGCATCCTCTGACTGGTCAATGTCTGAAGACAATATTGTTGAATATGAGAGGCTTCTTGATGAGATACATATTAATACACCAGAGTATGAATATAGTTATTTGTTTATGAATAGCCATGATTATCCGCTTCTACATCCTGTTCCTTATGACAGAGAGGGAAAAAGCAGTGAAAACGATGAAGCTAAAGAAATATTGATAAAAGAAAAAATATCAGAATTTCTAGATATGAATTACGATTTATCAATATTAGCGAAAATATGCGCTAATGAGCCATATTCGCCTTTAGGTAGCTATCTAGCAAAGTATTGGAATGATGGGAAATGGGATTATTCAACGTTTAAGAGTTTGTTAGGAGTACAAGCATCAGGCCGGATTGCTCTTGATTATTTAGCAAGATTTAACAAGGAAAGTATAGACTATTACGCAATTATTGAAGAGTTAACTGATAGTGGATATTCTATTGAAATATTAGCACAAATATATAGAATTGAAGCACATAAAACAAAAAGTATTCCGATGGTTGATAATGCCACAGAACAAATTAAAAAGGAGTTTTGGAAATCATGTATTCTTTGTGACGAATGTAATGAGGCATGGGCACTAGCAGAAAGCAAACAATATGCTAATTTGGATGTGTATCTTGACCAGATACATCAAATACACTATAGAAAACCATTGACTGCGGAAAAGATCCTTGATTGCTTTGATGATATTGAAAAAATGCCTCATTCATATGCTAATCAGATGACAGGTTATCATGTTGAGCAGTTAATCGGGGTGATTCAGGAGGCGTATATAGATAATCCGGAGAAATGTATTAGGATATCCCATATTGAGATATTTTTTATGAATCTACTGGAATGGGAGAATATGAAGTGCTTTCATCGAATGATTAGGCTGTCCCCAGAATTATTGGCCCAACTAGTAGCTGGAGTATTCAAAAAAGACCACGCATCACCTGATGACCAACCAAAAGACCAAACGTATATCCATAATATGTATACTATATATGATAAGGCTCATTTTTGCCCGGCTGAAGTCAATGGGGAGGTACTTGAAGAAGATCTAGAACACTGGGTGGAAGATTATAAAAGACTATTAAGAGAGAACGATCAAGAGAGTTTGTTTACGTCAACACTTGGTCGAGTGTTCTCTTTCTCTCCGTTAAGTGAGGATGGACACGAGCCGTGTGATGCGGTAAGGAAAATGATTGAGAAATACGGTGATGACAAGATGATTAGTAGCTATCAAGTTGCTGTATTTAATCGACGCGGTATTTTTAGCCCTTCAGCAGGAAGAGAAGAGTTAAGGATGGCAGAGGAATATAAAAAGAATGCAGAATATTTAGAACCGCTTTATCCAAAGACCGCAAAAATCTTCTATGGATTATTTGAAAGTTACAAACGAGAGTCTGAACGTGAGAGGATGGATGCTGAAAATGGTTGGTAGCCGCATCGGTCCTAAAGTAGGTTCGACGATTGAAGGGAAAAACGGTACATATTTGGTTAAAGAGATAATAGGTAGAGGTGGCAATGGTGCTGTCTATGCAACTGAATTAATTTATGGTGGTGAAGCATTACCGCATAAAAACGGATATGTAATTAAATTTCTAGAAGTATTGTCTAAAGACGAACAAGAGAGGGATAAAAGATATAAAAGATTTATTAAAGAAATTGAGAATGTTCTTTCTTTCCAAGATGATATCAGTGGTATTATTCCAATCTATGATACATCACTATTTCTTGGCGACAATCAAGGAGAATTATGGTATGTAATGCCAAGAGCGGAAAAGTACAAGCTGGAGAACTTCAACGCACAAGAAAAAATAAAACAAATGATTCAAATTGGTGATTGTATTAGGCAATTACATGAACGTGGATTTGCACACAGAGATATTAAGCCAAAGAATCTTTTGGTTTTCGAAAAACGATTATGTCTATCAGATTTCGGACTTATTTGGAATATTGAAGATACAGAAAGCCATATTACAGAAGTGAATGATTGTTTGGGTCCACAAAGCATTCGCCCTCCAGAATTTCAAATGATAGAGGCTGTTGATAATATTGATTATAGAAAATCAGATATATATTTGTTCGCCAAAACTATTTGGATGGTTCTACATGATGATTATAGTAAAGGCTTTCCCGCTGAATACTCTCGTAACAATCCCAGTGTTTACATAAATAAGGAAGATGTTGAGTCGGAAACGGCAGAACCATTACATCGTTTGATGGAACAAGCTACAAAAGATAAATATTGGGATCGAATTGACGTTGAACCTTGTATAAACTATTTGGAGGAGCAAATAGGAGTAATAAGTGGTGATATTCCCTTATCAACGTTACATGATTGGAAATATATTGAACAGGCAAAACACGATAGGCTATCTATTCCGCCTGATGAGCAGATATACAGAGATCCGTTTTCAATATTAAATATACTTGATAATATGGCAGGGACGGTCGGTCTGATTTTTACTGAACCTGGGAAAGAATACAGTATGCTTCATCTGAAAAGGGTTAAACATATTCAAAACAATTTGTTTGAATTAGAAATTATCAATCCATACTATAATGGGAGAAAAAGAATTGTTGAATTGGCACTGGATCACATATCTTTAACAAAGGATATGTCTTACTATATTCACTCCGCAAAGTACACTTTTGACGGAAAGCCTACACCAATATTTAAACAATTACTTAAAGCATTACAGAGTTCGGATAAGCGTGTACGCTTGAATGCAAGTTATTTAATTCGAATGGTAGCAAAATGATAGTTAAGAGAGATAAAGGATTGCAATTCTATACATTTAGGTGAGTGCTGATTATAGTTTGTTTCACCATTAGAAAAATGACCGTTAGATAATTTATGAATACAAATAACGAAAGGCAGATAATCGACACTAGGAACCGATATGAAAGGTCTCAGACTTGCAACGCACTTGCAACAATGCCTTTGAAAACCCTTATTTTTCAAGGGTTTCAACTATCAAAGCGTTAATCGGAACTACCAAAGAGATAATCTCAGAACTGCTGAGCACAACGGAAACCTTGAAATTAGTGGGTTTCTGACAGATTGGATAGTTATGAAAATTGCAGATTTCCGGTTCGTTACTAACACATTACTAACATGTTACTAACAAACCGCTGCAGATATGACTATGTAATTCAGAGATGTATTCTATGAAAATAGGATGCATCTCTTTTTTTGATTGGAAAGTCTTAAATAAGATTTATGGCGTTTACGATCTCATCAATATCAAGCTGTGTATAAGTGTCGTTTATCAGATCCTGTGAATGTCCGAGTATCTTTTTTCGTATGGTTTCTCGAATCTCTGCTTTGTGCATCATGGAGCTGCACGTATATCTGCAACAGTGAGGTGTGTGATCCATGCCGAGTTGCTCCATCAAAGGCAGAAAGTGTTTTTTGTAATAATTGTCATACTTGAACTTCTCGCCATTGGAACGGTGAATAAGATATTCGCTGTCGGTATCTTCAAACCAGGATTTGTAGAATGGATATACTTTTTCAGCAATGGGGACTTTGCGAATGCCATTCTGGGTCTTGCTGGCCAATACATCAAAGTACCGTTCTTCTAGGTGAACATCTTCTTTTTTGAGATCAAGAAGTTCACCGATTCGCACCCCGGAATATATCAGCATCAGAGCCGTTTGACATATTGGGTTATCCTGATGCTCCCAAAGTTTCATTACTTCTTCTTCGGTAAACTTCTGCCGGTCATACTGATTAGGGTTCTTATCCTTGTACTGAGATATGTCAATATATTGACTGTAATCCTTCGATACGTAATCATACTTCATGGCATACTTGTACATTTTTGAAATGAGAATTTTCATTTTTCTCATAGTAGGGTGGTTTTTATCGGTTGTGTCGAAGAGGTATTGAAAATCTTTAGCTTTGAGATCGATAAATATTTTATTGTGCAAAGGCGCACATGCATTAAATGCAGCTCTGTCAGATGAAATAGTTGCTTCAGAAGCTGTTTTGAAAGCGCGTTCGGACCATTCTTCATAAAGATCTTTGAATGTCATCTTTGATGTCTTAACATCATAAGGATTGTCATTGTAGTTTGCAAGCATTTGAAGCCCTTCAGCTTTTGTCTCGGTATACCCGATTATTATATCGTCACGGACAGATTTTCCGGTCTCATGATTCACATGGTATCCTAAGGTCTTTTTAACGATGAAGGGCTTTCGTCTCTTGCCGCTTAACTTATAGACACTTCCATATCCATTAGGTAATCTCATCCATATCCCACTTCCTTTCTTTAATTATCGTGAATGTTGTTTTGAATTAACTGACAGTTCATCAGCAGCAATCAATGTTTTCTTAACCCATGCCTGATAGATGTCTTCAGGAATTGTGCCGTTTTCTCTGCTTTCCCTATAGAACCTGAACTCTTTCAGAAAATCGTTAAATGTTTTGTTATATTGGAAATCATATTCCATAGCATCACAGTACATTGCTAATACTATCCTGCTGTCTGAAACCGGCACTTCCTCTATTTCCAGTTTGATGCCTTGAGCGTTTTCTAACGCAAAGATTGCAGAAAATATGTCCGCAAAGGTATCAATGTTAGTTCCGGGCTGTTCTTCTGACAGAAGGTCTTCAAGCGAAACATCCAGTTCATTTGTGATTTTGTTTAATACTTCCAATGGTATGTTGATGTCACCTGACTCATACTTTTGAACTGTCCTTACGGATTTTCCTATAGCATCTGCGAACTCACTTTGTGAAAGGCCTTTGCGTTTTCTGGCCAGCTTGATATTAATTCCGATTTCTTCGGGCGTTAGAATTACATTTCTCATAACATTCTCCTTTCTGTTAGTAATAAGTATAGCACCGATGATACGAATTGTAAATGCATTTATTGAAATAAAACGACATAAAAGTACGCATCAGGTATTGACAATAGTACTAAGAAGGGCTATATTACTAATATAAACGAATTTACAAGGCGCGTATACGAAACGAAGGGGGGCGCAAAAGATGAATATGATTAAAAGCGGAGAACAGAAAGTGTATGTTGAGTTTCCGAATTTCACGGGGAGGAACGTACCAATCAGAGAGATTGCTGAAGCAATCGGGAAGGATGCACAGTATATCAGAATCGGACTGCAGGAAGGGTGGCTGAAGTTTGGATATGCTAAGAAGATAGGGGCGTCATCCGAATTCAATTACTATTGTCCGGACAAAAAAGTGTGGGAAGAAACAGGTTATTTCAGAGATGTCGATAATAAAAGAGTAAAGGCTGCAATCTAAGTGAATGCAGCCTTGCTTGTCGGCAGGTATAATTTTGCATGGATTAGGTGAAAGAATCGAGAAAGGGAGGAGGTAATGCTATGCAAACAATAGTTTCATCAGGGAATCCGATTGTTGATGCAATAGGACAAATTAATATTACCGGAAACATAGTGCCTGCTTCCTGGTTCAGAAAAATAACACTAGGCAGTGGAAGACCGGATACTGTTGCAATAATAATCCTGTCAGAACTCCTGTACTGGTACAGGCCAAAAGAAACAAGAACTAAGACAGGTCGGATTGAATGGAGCAAGAAATTTAAGAAGGACTATCTTCAGAAGAACATTAAAGAACTTTGTAGCAAGTTCAATTTTTCGTACGATCAAGTGAAGAGTGCGCTTAAACGACTGGAAGATAGAGGATATATAGTTAAGCACCTGAGAAATGAAACTATTAAAGGAACAAAGTATGGCAACGTTCTCTATATAGAAGTCGTTCCCGAAATGATACAGCTTCTTATGGTAGAGGATGAAGTTGAGGATAATGAAGCGAATAATAGAGAACTCCTGATTATTGATGACCCTCAGGGTATAAAAACCGGAGGGTCAATGGATGAAAACCGGAGGGTCAGTGCATCAATACCGGAGGCTCAGGGTCTGGAGTCATGGACAAATACAAAGAATACAACAGAGAATACTGCAAAAGATTTCTCATCTATTATAGAAGCGAAGAAGAATTTCATGAATCAAATTGATTATGAAAGTCTGATAATAGACTATCCGAGAAAACAACTGCAACTGATGGAAATAGTGGAGCTGGCTACAGAGGTGCTAACTTCCAGCAAACCAAGCATTGCAGTAAATGGAGAACAGCGAGATACAGAGTATGTTAAAGACAGATATCGGAAACTTGATATCAACAGCATCAAATATGTTCTCGAATCTCTTGGAAACTATACAGGCGGTGCCGCAAATACAAGAGCGTTTCTTATAACAACACTCTTCAATGCTCCGGCAACGATGGATAATTATTATGAACTCGCTGTAAATCATGACCTGAAAGTTGCAAATTAAGCTTCAGGTATGAAAGGTATACTTAGACATCAAAGAACGAAAAAAGATTAGATAGAGAGGTGATTATTGTAAAAAAACGCACCAAATCATGACATAAAAATGGAGGTGATACATATTGCCTAGATTGAGTAAAAGTGAAAAAGAAGAGTGGGCATTCTTCATAGATGAAAAAACCGGAAGAAGAACCTATAACGATAAATGCAGGAAGTGCATCCATGAATGTAAGCAGAGTTTCAGAGCTGTAATAGTCAATTGTCCGAACTATAAAAGCAAGCGTTCAGATAATAATACTGAAGAAATCAAATCGGATTAGAGCCCTCGGCGATTGAGAGCGAAATACACCCATCGCACAAATCGAAGATTTGTTCTCTGGATATTTCGCCCTGCGGGGCTGGGGGCAGTCTTGCAGAAAAGAGGTGATTAGAGTGGTAAGACATTCATTTATAAGAATGCAAAGCCTGCCCTGATGTGGTCGGAAAGATAGATTACATCACAAATCCAAGTAGGCAGGAGCATTTATATAGTGTTTACAGGACTTGTAATGATGGCTTCTGAAAGAAGCTGGCGGAAGAAAATCAGCGTGATTTTAAGCGGAGTGGCAGTGCAGGACGATGCATAGAAGCACGTGTAGTAATAATAGCCTTGCCGGAAGAATATCAGTATTTAAAACCTGATGATGTGCTGAAAAAGTTTACGGATTTCTTTAAAGACAAGTATGGCGTGGAGTGTGTGGCGGCACTTCACCATAACAAAAGTCAGACCAATTATCATATCCATTTGGTGTTTGCAGAGCGGAAAGAACTGTCGGAGCCGCAAGTGAAAATTGCTTCCCGTAATATGTTTTACGATGAAAACGACAGGCATTGTAGGACTAAAAAAGAGATACTTGATGCAGATGGGAATATGAGAAAAGGGTGCTATATCATTCCCAAAGGCGAGTCTTACAGCGGTCATTATTTTGAACCGAAGAATCCATATTTCAAGTCCAGAAAGTTTCTGCAGGAGTTGAAAGAAGGCTATACGGAATTGATAAATGAACAGATTGGTAGGGAAGAAGACCGGCTGGAAGTATACCGCAAAGACAGCATTTATCTTCCGACTAAGAAAATAGGCAAGAACAATCCGAAGGAAGAATTCATCAGAAAGAACAATGAGGAAGTAACCAAGTGGAATTACTACGCTGCATACGCTGCAGAATTTATGTCAGAAGACCATGTGAAAGAGGTCAAGCATAAAGAAGTGGTAGCTCCGGTGAAAGAATCCATAGCTTCAGGTAATGATGTGAGTGCTTATGGTCAGATTGTTAACAGGGCAGTAAGAACGCTAAATAATATAGTGAAAGAATGGCTCCGTATTCCAAAGGAATACAGACCGGAAGCGAAAACAGATCTATTTCATCAGCTGATAGATTACTGTAGAGCTAAACTGAAACAACCAAGAGACAGAGGGTGGGAAAGGTAGAAAAAATCAAATATAAACCGCAAATAAACAATTTAAAACGAGGTTATGGCTTGAATAGAGAAGATAAATGTAGTAAACTTTCTATAAGTATGATAACCTCTGAGGAAAACATAACC
>DCJK01000021.1:0-215 GCA_002320005.1 Firmicutes bacterium UBA1702 | reverse complement strand
ACATAACCTCTGAGGAAAACATAAAACTCGGAGGCAGAGAAAGAATTATTCCTCCTTCGAGATAAAGAAGGAGGTTTTCTATTATGAAGAATAGAAAAAGACTATTAAGCATTGTGCTTACGCTCTGTATAATATTAACCATGATGCCAATGACAGTTAATGCAGCACCAACAGTAAATCATATAGAACTAATTGGCGCACCTGACAAATATAAA
>DCJK01000023.1 GCA_002320005.1 Firmicutes bacterium UBA1702 | reverse complement strand
TCACGAAAATATTCTTTGGCCAGAGTATCAGTGTCATACTCGGAATGTCCCATGATGAATATCTGTCGTCCTCCGTCATTGGAAAGAGCATACACTCCTGCTTTTGGACTTTCAGCCAGAACTTTCAGTTCTTTCACCTCATCTATCTTTCTGCGGCTTACGGTAGTATGCCTCGAGTGAGGTGCATAAAATATGTCATCAAAGCCTCTGAAAAGAATAGAACCTCTATGTACTACCGTATGGCTGAAGACACCGAAAAGTTTTTCGTCCAGTGTCTCTTTTGGAATACCGTAATGGTAGTAAAGCCCGGCCTGAGCTCCCCAGCAGATATGAAAAGTGCTGTATACATGCGATTTGCTCCACTCCATTATTTCACAAAGTTCATCCCAATATTCAACTTCTTCAAAATCCATAAGTTCAACGGGAGCTCCTGTAATTATCATGCCATCAAAAAACTCATCTTTCACTTCACTGAAAGTCTTGTAGAAAGTGATCATATGTTCCTTGGATGTATTCTTGGGCTCTCTTCCCTCTATTTTAAGAAGATCCATCTCAATCTGAAGAGGTGTGTTTCCCAGAAGGCGTGCCAGCTGAGTCTCTGTCACAATTTTTGTAGGCATAAGGTTGAGAATAAGTATCCTCAAAGGTCTTATATCCTGAGTTGTGGCTCTCTTTTCATTTATTATAAATATATTTTCTTGCTCCAGAGTACGAGCCGCAGGTAAATTTACAGGTATCTTAATTGGCATTGAAAAGTCTCCTTACTTTACTGCTGCAAATCCTTTTTCCAGGTCAGCGATTATATCATCAATATGTTCGGTTCCTATTGACAGTCTTATAGTATTAGGCTTTATTCCCTGATCTGCCAGTTCTTCTTCACTAAGCTGCGAGTGAGTTGTGGTTGCCGGATGAATAACCAGTGATTTAACATCAGCAACATTGGCCAGAAGAGAGAATATTTCCAGATTATCTATAAATTTATGAGCTTCTTCCTGTCCTCCTTTAATTTCAAAGGTAAATATGCTTGCTCCGCCGTTAGGGAAGTATTTTTCATATAATGCATGATCCGGATGGTCTGGCAGTGAAGGATGATTTACTTTAGCAACCTTTGGATTGTTTACAAGATATTCCACTACCTTTTTAGTATTCTCCGCATGACGTTCCAGTCTGAGTGAAAGTGTCTCGGTACCCTGGAGGAGAAGGAATGCCGCAAAAGGTGAAATGCAGGCACCTTCGTCACGAAGTAAAATTGCTCTTATGTACGTTACAAAAGCAGCCGGACCTACCGCATCGGCAAATGAGATTCCATGATAGCTTGGATTTGGCTCTGCTATAGGCGCATACTTTCCGGAAGCTTTCCAGTCAAACTTTCCTGAGTCAACAATTACTCCTCCAAGAGTCGTTCCGTGTCCTCCGATGAATTTGGTTGCAGAGTGAACGACAATATCTGCACCATGTTCAAAAGGTCTGATAAGATACGGTGTGCCGAAGGTGTTATCTACAACCACAGGCAGTCCGTGTTTATGAGCTATTTCTGATATAGCATCTATATCAGGAATGTCACTATTAGGGTTTCCCAGCGTCTCAAGATATACCACCTTTGTGTTGTCACGAATTGCGTCTTCTACTTCTTTAAGATTATGAGCGTCTACAAAAGTAGTTGAAATTCCAAACTGAGCGAGGGTATTGTTAAGCAGGTTATAACTTCCTCCGTAGATTGTCTTCTGCGCAACGATGTGGTCTCCGTCCTGAGCCAGTGCCTGGATTGTGTATGTGATGGCTGCTGCTCCTGATGCAACTGCCAGAGCAGCCACACCTCCTTCCAGAGCCGCAATTCTCTTTTCAAATACATCCTGCGTGGAGTTTGTCAGTCTTCCATATATATTTCCGCTGTCTGCAAGGCCAAATCTTGCTGCAGCATGGGCAGAATTTCTAAAAACATATGAAGTAGTTGCATAAATAGGTACTGCTCTTGAATCTGTTGCAGGATCCGGGTTTTCCTGACCTACGTGAAGCTGAAGTGTTTCAAATTTATAGTTTGACATAATTTTTGTTCCTTTCTTTAATTATAAATTTCATTTAATTCAATAAATTTGTTGTTAATCTTTCCATCATATCAGTCACATTCGACCGAATCTGAAGTTGGCGCGAACCAAACGCTGAAAATAATACTGCATGACTGTTTCCTTTCATAAAAAAACCGGGAGTTCTGATGAGCCTCCCGGTTAAATATCTGTCTTGCAGTTAAAAACTGCAGATTGAATAGTTATCCAAACGAAGCTTATCAGAATTGAATACGACAAAACGCATGTACATTGCGCACATGTACATGACCATCCACATTGCCATATTCAAATTTTCGCTGTATAGCTTGTTCATGACTTCTCCTTTTTAATTACCTATCAATTCAGTAGTAATTATAGGTTAAGATTATCACTTGTCTCCAAAATTGTCAATAGTTTTTTGTAAAAAAAACACAAAAATGCCCATGAGCATGGGCATTTTTATTTTTGACATGTGTGGAATTATTCTTCTTCGTCAATATCAGAAGACTTTTTGAGCTTTTTAGGCATAACCTTCTTGACTTCTTCTTCCTCAACGCTTACTTCTTCTTCTTTTGCTCTGTGGCTCTTGCTTGTCACTGTGGAAACAGACCATCTCATCATTTCAAATTTAACTTTGTCTGCACCAACCTGGATTACAATGGTTTCTTCCTTTGTTTTTACAATTTTACCGCAGATGCCTCCGATAGTAACGATTTCATCCCCTACCTGAAGGCTGTTTCTCATCTCTTTGATTTCTTTATCTTTTTTCTTCTGAGGTCTTATCATCAGAAAATACATTGCGACAATAAGAATAAGTAACGGTAATAAGCTGATTAAACCTTCTTTTGACATTCTTTACTTTCTCCTCTCGAGTTAATATCTTAAACAGCATGGTGCCGGCGATGGGGGTCGAACCCATACGGTGTTGCCACCACAGGATTTTGAGTCCTGCACGTCTGCCAATTCCATCACGCCGGCATAAACAATATACATATGATAGCATATTTCTTCAGTTATTACAAATGTTTTTTAATATATTTAGTCAGTCTTTTCATTTTATAAATTTATTATTACAAGCTTTCTTTCTGTTGTAAATTGATGGTTTTTGTGGTAGCATTTAACTATAAATTACTACCAATAATCTATTAAAGGAGTCATCATGATTAACATTAAACACATCGAAGAAGCTTATGACAGAATAAAGGATCATATTTCAAGAACTCGTCTGGAAAAAAGCTACTATCTCAGCGACGGCGATACAGAAGCCTACATGAAGCTGGAATGCGAACAGTCTGTAGTAAAGAGCTTTAAAATCAGAGGCGTTCTCGGCAAGTTGACTCTTCTGACCGAAGAGCAGTTAAAAAACGGCTATGGAACCATATCTTCCGGAAACCAGGGCGTATGCGTATCTTATGCTTCAAAACTGCTGAATCTTGACAAACCTTTCATCGTAGTTCCTGAAAACACACCAAATCCTAAATTAGAGAAAATGACACGTTTTGATGCGGACATACACTACTTCGGTCACTCTTTTGATGAAGCAAACGGTCTGGGAGAAGCTATTTTCGAGGAAAAAGGAATAGTTAAAATAGATGCACGTGAAGACGTTGAAGGTCTTTACGGTGCAGGAACCATTGCTCTTGAAATACTTCAGGATCTGCCTGATATAGATGTTCTTCTTATTCCAAAGGGAAGCGGCGGCAACACTATAGCTAACGGCTCATATATGAGACAGGCCAAACCTGGTGTGAAGATATACTGTGTAGAACCAGAAAACTCCCCTGCCCTTACCACAAATCTCAAAACAGGTGTCTGGACAAAATTCTTTGATGCACCGGAAGACGCAATAATGCAGAGCCTTATCGGAGGATGTGCAAAGAATACCTTTGACAATGCAGCAGAATGCATTGACGACATTCTTCTTGTCTCCGATGATGAGGTAAGACAGGCTGTTTACGAACTGGCACAGAATGAAAAGGTCATTGCAGAGCCTGACAGTGCTTCTGTTTATGCCGCATATAAGAGATATCGTCATCTCTTTGAAGGCAAGAAAACCGCAATGATAGTTACCGGCGGAAACATCTCAAAAGAACTCTTCAAAGAAATTATTTCAACCAGATAAATTTTTACTAAAAAGTCCCGAGGCAGATACCTCGGGACTTTTTGTAAGATTCTCTTATTTATTCACTTTTGTCTGAGTCTTCTGCTTTTTCGGTTTTAATCTCTTTTTTCCATGACCATGTATAACAATTTTTATATATATCATTAAACATCGGAAGCTGCGGCATTTCGAAGCTGTTTACGCACACCATTCCCATATATTTATAGCACAATACGCTGTACGTTGCATCTTCCAGCATAAGTTCTTTTATTTCTTTAAATGCTTCTTTATATTCTTCCGCAGTGTGAATTCTGTCAAGTTCCTGAACTTTAGAAAGAATCTCTGTATTCATATATCCCCACGGACTCTTTCCGTTAAAGAATTCCCGTAAATCGTAAGAGGCTTCGATTTCGTATCCGGTTAACAGGATGTCGAAATCCTTTGCTTTGATCCGGCTGTTATATTCATCCCAGGAGACAGAGTGAGTCACCACGCTGAAACCCACTTCCTCAAGGTCGTTTTCCAGAATCTTCGCCGCAGCAATTCTGTTGGCATTGTTGCTGTTTACAAGAATTACGATCTGATCAATGTCATTGCCCTCTTCGTCTTCCAGCCTTCCGTTAAGATCCTTGTCCTGATACCCTTCATCTTTCAGAAGTTCTCTGGCTTTCTCTCTGTCGCCTTCATAGTATCTGCTGTCCTCCGCTGTCCCAAGGAATCCTGGATAATATAAGGTGTCAGAAAGGACACCGTCTTCCATATATCCGCTTTTTAATATTTCATTGTAGTCCATCGCATAGCACACAGCCTGCCGCATAGCGCTGTTTTTGAAAATCTTTTTTGATGTATTAAATACCATAAAGTCAACATCATTAGATACCACATTATACATGGTCAGTTCTTTATCTGCTACCAAGGACTTGCGCTGAGAACTTTTGTCGGCATAGCACGAGACTGTTTGTATTTCCATCATATTTGATGCGTAATCTTTGCTTGGCAAAATAGTAAATATGATGTTATTTGATGCTTTTGTAGAATAATATCCTTCATTGGGCACAAGCGACAGTTCCTTTGAAGGCTGATATGATGAATATTTGTATTGCCCTGTACCCATAGGAATAAATCCATCGGTATCACTGATCAGTTTTCCTGAATATGAATATTTGCTGCTGGGCAGAATAGGAAAAGTCAGGTCATCCAAAGAACAATTATAGTTATTTCTGAAGTAAATTCTGAGATTGAGACTGTCTTTTACATTTACGCTATAGATTTTGGATGCCTGTTTATAATATATTCCTCCTGAGCCGTAGGACTGAATCGCATCAACTGTAAAACTTACGTCTTTAGCCGTGAGCTGCGTTCCATCCTGCCATTTTATGCCATCCTTAAGCTTTATATCTATATATGCCTTTTCGGTATCCACGCTATAGCTCTCAGCCAGTTCACATACTGCTCCCAAGTTTTCATCATAATCAAACAGGCTGTTATAAATCAGTTTTGAAATATAATATGTGTCTTCGGATTTTGACACAATAGGGTTAAGCGTATCAATTCCGGCAGATGCAAAGTAAAGGGTGTTCTGTGTCTCATACTGCACATTGGGATCTATATCCAGAACTTCCTCTCTGTACAATTTAACCGAAGAAACGGCAACAATTATCACTGCTGCAACTACTGTAATGTAAAGCCAGTATTTTTTAAAAAATACTGCGGCCTTGGATTCCAAAATTTCAGACTTGTTAAATTTCATCTCTAATCCTTTCAAGCAGAGAATCTATCTGCTTATATAATTCGTCAAGAGTCCCCGAGTTATCTATTATATAATCACTGCGCTTTTCTTTTTCCCTTTGAGACATCTGATTGTCAATGCGAGCCATTATCTGATCTCTGGTCAGGTTATCTCTGGCCGCAACCCTTTCTATTCTTACTTCGTTATCGGATTTTACCAGCCAGTTTTCATCTGCTATGTCATCCATATTGCATTCATACAAAAGGGGTGCATCCAGCACAATAATTCCGTCATATTTTGTGTCAGATAAGGTTTTGAGCCTGCATTTTGTTTCATCTATCACTTTTTCTGTTATTATGTTTTGAAGGATTCCCAGCTTTTCGGAATCACCAAAAACCAGATCTCCAAGAGCCTTTCTGTCAAGCTCACCATCTGCGGATACGTATCTGTCTCCGAAAGTTTTTTTGATGACTGCAAGCGCAGGCGCACCTTTGGCCGTCATTTTTCTGGAAATTTCATCGGCATCAATGATCATGCACCCATTTTTCTTCAGATAATCGGAAACCGTTGATTTTCCGGTTCCTATACCTCCTGTAAGCCCTATTATCTTCATAGTCATTTTAAATCATACCAGTTATATGCTCTATTTACTTCTGCAACAAGTTTTACTGAAAGTTTAACTGCTCCCTCCATGCTCTCCTTGAGAATTTCTGCGGCCTTTTCCGCTTCATTTTCCGGAACAGACAGTATCAGTTCATCATGTACCTGAAGAATCAGCTTTGCCTGCGGACAGTTCTCTTTCAGATTGTGGAACACCTTTATC
The DNA here is from genome assembly GCA_002320005.1 of Firmicutes bacterium UBA1702. Classification (GTDB taxonomy): domain Bacteria; phylum Bacillota; class Clostridia; order Peptostreptococcales; family Anaerovoracaceae; genus Fimisoma. Next base: position 100,047 of record DCJK01000023.1, on the reverse strand, counting down.
ATCGCCACTTTTATTATATCGGCAGCACTCCCCTGAATAGGGCTGTTCATTGCAAGTCTTTCGCCCAGTTGTCTCACCATGTATGAAGCGGCGCCTATCTCGTGAATAGGCCTCTTTCTTCCGAGAATCGTTTCCGAGAATCCCTTTTCCCTGCACAATGATATCTGAGTGTCCATATATTCTTTTACTTTTCTGTGTTTGTCGAAATAATCGCGGATATAATTTTCCGCCTCTTTTCTGGTGATATTAAGCTCTTCACTGAGGCCGAATCCGCTCATGCCATATATTACTCCAAAATTAACCGCTTTCGCTCTGCCTCTCTCCTCAGGAGTAACCTCATCAAAAGGTATTCCCAGCACTCTGGAGGCAGTAAGTCTGTGAATATCATCACCGCGGTTGAAAGCAGCAATAAGCTCCTCATCCTCAGAAAGGTGTGCCAGAACTCTCAGTTCTATCTGAGAATAGTCAGCGCCGATAAGAATATGCTTCTCATCGTCAGCAGTAAACGCTTTTCTAAGAGTTCTTCCCGGCTCTTGTCTGATGGGGATGTTCTGAAGATTCGGTTCGGTACAGCTTATTCTGCCCGTAGCAGTAACAGTCTGTTGAAAATGCGCTCTTATCTTTCCGTCAAGACCTATAAGAGGTTTCATTCCTTCTATATATGTCGAGTTAAGCTTAGTAAAATTTCTGTATTCAAGGACGGCAGGAACGATGGGGTGTTTGTCCTTGATTTTTTCGAGAATATCGGCGCCGGTTCCATACCCTCTTTTTGTTTTCTTTCCATATGGCAGCCCCAAATCTTCAAAAAGGACATTGCCAAGCTGCATAGGGGAGTTTATATTAAAAGTTTTTCCAGCATAACCGTATATTTTTTCTTCAAGTCTTTGTATTTTTTCTTTAAGCTCTATGCCGAAGTTTTCAAGAAAATCTCTGTTCACCTTGATTCCTTCCACTTCCATAGATGCAAGAACTTCTATAAGAGGCAATTCCGTCTCATAAAAAACTTTGGCAAGATCATTGAATTCAATGTCTTCTTTTGCAGCTTCTTCCAGCAGTTTTACCACTGATGCCAATTTAAGTCCGCGGTCTGACATATGTGTGCAGCTGTCAGTAAACATGTCAATCTGCTGGCTGTTTTCAGAATCGTCGTCTATATCAACCTTCAGCTTCTCCAGAGCAAGAGTTTTAAGATCGTATCTGCTCCTTGACGGATCCAGAACATATTCCGCTACTGCAGTGTCAAAAGCAACCGTAAAGTTCTTAAACCCATAATATATCAGGGAATACAGATCATCTTTGATATCATGTCCGACAAGTTTTAAGACAAGGCTGCTGAGTTTATCCACAGCTGATATCAGTGACACAGATCCAACATCAACAAGAAACGCTCTGCTTTCATCTTCCAGAAATATACCTTCAACAAAAGGCTCGTTGATATGATTTTTGTCTCCAAAAACCTTGATATATACTTCTCCGCTGAGGCTGTCCAGAAGATCAAGCTGCTGAGTTTCTCTGATTATAATCTTTTCTGCAGCAGCAGGCTTTATCTCTTCAATATTATTTTTATGAGAAATTTTAAGCTTTTTAAGGAAACTGTTGAATTCCAGTTTTGTATAAAGCTCAATAAGTTTATCATAATCCGGATCTTCGGTTTTCATTTCATCAAGCCTTACATCTATGGGTACATTGACATTTATAGTTGCAAGTCGTTTGCTCATTATGGCAAGCTGTGCATTTTCTTCAATTTTTGTTCTCAGCTTTTCAGAAGAAATTTCCTGAGTCCCGGCCAGCATATTTTCTATGCTCCCGAATTGTTTTAAAAGTTTTATACCGGTTTTTTCGCCCACACCCGGTATCCCCGGAATATTGTCCGAGCTGTCACCCATAAGGCCTTTCAGGTCTATGAACTCTTCAGGCGTCAATCCATATCTTTCCTGCATTTTAGCAGGATCATATAATTCAAAATCTGTAATTCCTTTTTTTGTTATGAGAACATTTACCGAATCCGTAACCAGCTGAAGGGCATCTCTGTCTCCTGTTATAATAAGCACACTAAGACCTGCGCTTTCAGCAACCCGCGCAACGGTTCCTATAATATCATCTGCTTCATACCCTTCCATCTCCAGGACCGAAATGTTTAAAGCCTTTAACACGTCTTTCATGATAGGCATCTGCATGACAAGCTCCGGAGGCATGGCTTTTCTTCCGGCTTTATATTCCTCATATTCCAGATGCCTGAATGTAGGTGCCTTCATGTCAAAAGCAACTGTCATGTATTCTGGCTCATAGTCACTCTCTATCTTCTGCAGCATGTTAAGAAAGCCATATATACCCTGGGTATATATTCCCTCTCTGGTTATCATGGGCCGCTGCATAGCATAGAATGCCCTGTTTATCAGGCTGTTGCCGTCAATTATAACAATTCTTTCTCTCATGTTCCTCCGCCTGTCTTAATATTTTATAATCTGATATGCGCAATACATGGCTATAATAACTCCAACGATGGATTCTCCTCCAAGCAGTCCCGAAGCAATTATCGTACCTTTACCGTCTTTTTCAAAAGACGGAGCAAGCTTGTCAGCCAGAAATCTTATGGCGCCCCCTATTGCTGCCGTTGCCGAAAGGTAAAATGGAAGATATACGCCAAGTCCTAATGTTATGACAGGGAAATTCACGCAGTAAAGCACAGTTGCTGCAATCAGTCCTATGACAAAAGCAGGCATGTGTGATATTCCTCCTACCATGGCCGCAACTGCAGATGCCTGGGCTGCAGGAAACATTTCGCTTCCGAAAGCTTCTCCTCCGTATGCTTTTAAAATTACAAAAAGGATGCATACCGAAACAACCCCGCCCACAAGGCCTCCTACAACCTCTGCAATCCACTGAGCTTTAGGATTTGTTTTAAGAATATATCCTGCTTTGAAATCATTCATCACATCTCCTACGAGGCCGCATGCAACAGCTACCACGGCTGCCACAAAGAAGCTTTCAACTTCTCCGATGCCGGAAAATGCCTTGGCTGCAATAAGAATTATGATTCCGAATATTTCCATAGGGTTTATTCCTGACTGTCCCACGCATTGAGCAGACATTGATGTGGTAAGCCAGGCGCCCAGGATTGTAATAACAGATGCCACCGGCCCCATATCGGTGAGTACTGTAAAAATAAAGGCCAGAGCTATCATTACAAACGGAGCCCAGCGCATATTGATAAAGCAGTCTCCTTTTTGTTCCTTTGAAAACATGGATCCGAATATATCTTTTGCTTTAGGTATAATTCCTTTTACCAGAATTCCTATACCTGTGCCTACCATAAGGCCTATTCCCAGAGATGCCTTTATATCAGCTGCTGTTGCCGAATCCCACAGTCCCATCTCAACTCCGCCGATAAGAATACCGAAGTCTCCGATAAGAGCACCCAGGAACCAGACGCCTATTACAACGGGACCTATTATGTATCCGATGGATATAAGCATAGGGGACAACCAGATGCCGGCATATGAACCGTATGCTGCAGTTTTTGCGCTGATTATGGTAGAAGTTATTTTCATCTTCCAGTCTCTCAGATATGTAAACAAACCTGCTGCCGCCATGGAAACAAACAGCAGTGCGACTTTTTTCGAGCCTCTGTCGCTGACTTCCAGCGTAGCTGCAGCTGCTTGTCCCATTGCAAAGGGCAGTTCTTTTGTCTCTATAAAGTACTTTCTGAAAAGGGCCGTAAAAATCAGCCCCAGAACAACTCCTCCCAACGTTACTGCAAGAAGTTGTGCGAAGCTTATATCTGCATCCGGATTAAGCATCCAAATGCCGGGTATGGTAAATGCAAGACCTCCTGCCACCATAGCTCCTGCAGACATGGCCGTCTGCGTCACATTTATCTCCTGAAGATTGGTTTTTCCGCAAACTTTCAGTACGAACATGGAGACAAGTACCACAAACATGATGGGCCATGGAACAGAACTGAGTTTAAGCGCTATGAACATGGAACTCATGGTGAGAATAATGCTGCCTACAGCTCCTATTACGAGGCCCCTTACAGTAAGTTGCTTATCCATTTAGTTTTTTTCACTCCTTTTAAGAACAAACCAGTATCCTAATGCTACAAATATGATGCCACCTATAATATTTCCTATGGTTACAGGGAGAAGATTGTTTAAAAACATTCCCTTCCAGGTCAGATTTGACAATGCTTCGGCACTTACACCCGAAAGTGATATGAAATGCGTGTTTGAAGAAGCCAGTATGCCTGCAGGTATAAAATACATATTGGCAACACTGTGCTCAAATCCTCCGGTTACGAACATCCATATAGGGAAAAAAACCGAGAAAATCTTACCTATAGTAGAATCGGCCCCGGTAGCGCACCATACTGCAAGACATACAAGCCAGTTACATAATATTCCGGAAAGCATACATTGAAAAAACTCCATATTTACTTTTCCTGCAGCTACTTTTACGGTAAATGCTCCAAGCATGTTATCTCCTGCAGAAAACATTCCTGTCTTCCATACCATCCATACGATGATAAAACTTCCTATAAAATTTGCTATGTACACTATTACCCAGTTTCTGAGCATCTTGGAAACCGTAGTCTTCTTTTCCAGAACAGCCAGGGTAATAAGGCTGTTTCCCGTAAACAGTTCTGCACCTGCGAGAGTGACTAGTACGAGGCCTCCGGAGAAGATGGTTCCGGCCAGAAGCCTTCCCAGACCATAGGTTTCAGGCGACATCAGCAGGTTAAAGCCTCCCATGTTGGATGCCGTGCCTGCAAAAGCTATGTATGCTCCCGCCATTATTCCCATTATAAATAATTTACTGAATGATCCGTTGCCTTTGGCAACCCCTGCGCTTACCGACGCTTCCAGAATATCCGCCGGTTTTAAATGATTCATAATTACTAATACCTTACCTTTTCTTTTTGTTACTATAAAAAACCAACAGGCTGAGCTGTTGGAATTTTGATACCCGGGGTACCGTCAAGGAGATAATTGATTCCCTATCTCAATGATAGGTGGGTACTCTGTTTCTAACCTCTGTCTTCCTCTGCTCCGAAGGCCTGACATAACGTTTCGAAAACTCCGAATTCCCATTTAAGTGCTGTAGGTTCAATTATGATTCCTCAACGAATAACCCAGGAATATTATACATTATAAGTTTATTTTTCTGAAATTATTCCTCATAAAGGTCAATGGAACAATTTGTATATACCTTTTGAACGTCATCGTTGTCTTCCAGAAGTTCTATCATCTTAGCCAGCTTCTTGATATCTCCGGGATTCGTCGGCGTGGATTCCATTGAAGGAACCTGTTCAACATCAGATTCGGCAATCTCATAACCGGCATCGCTGAGAGCATGGTGCACCTCTGTATGTACCGAAGGATCGGTTATAATTTCAAAACTGTCCTCATGAACAACCATATCATCTGCCCCTGCCTCCAGTGCAGCTTCAAGCAGAGCATCCTCATCAATATCATCGGTCTTTTCTATCATGATTATGCCCTTTCTGGAGAACATGTAGGATACACATCCCGGTGCTCCCAGATTTCCACCATACTTATCGAAAGTTGATCTTACAGCTGAAGTTGTTCTGTTGGTGTTGTCAGTAAGCGCCTCTACTATTACCGCAACACCGGCGACTCCGTAACCTTCAAATTTCAGTTCCTCATAAGTCTCGCCGGCAAGTTCGCCGGTTCCTTTTTTGATGGCTCTGTTGATATTATCGTTAGGCATTGAAATGGCCTTGGCCTTTTCTATTGCCAATCTTAATGATGCATTGTACTCAGGATCACCGCCGTCTTTGGCAGCAACAGTTATTGCTCTTGCATATTTTGTGAACATTGCTGCACGTTTTGAGTCCTGTGCGGCTTTTCTTCCTGCTATTGTACCGTGTCTTCCCATGGAGACACCTCCTAACTGTAGTTGATTTTGTGATTTTTTACTGTGATATTATAACACTACCTTGGTGCCTTTTTCAAGGCGTATTTGGACAATTAGTAGCTATTGCTCCATATTTTTATGAGCCGTAGACATCATAAGCTTGATTCTGTTAAGCTGATTGGTATCACTGGCTCCCGGATCATAATCGATGGCCACGATATTTGCTTTCGGAAATCTTTCCCTGAGAGCCTTCATCATGCCTTTTCCGGTGACATGATTAGGAAGGCATGCAAAAGGCTGCAGACATGCAATATTGGTAGCTCCGCTCTTTATCAGCTCAATCATCTCTCCGGTAAGCAGCCATCCTTCTCCGCACTGATTTCCGATGGATGCGATTTGTGATGCTTCTTCAGCAGTGTGCTCTATGTACGAAGGTTCTTCAAATCTGCGGCTTGCTCTCAATGCCTCTCTCATAGGTTTTCTGAACCACTCTATCAGACTGATTCCAATCTGATTTACCTTGAACTGCTTATAGGAACCTGACAGTTTTTCATAATTAAATTTCTTGCTGTACATTCCATATAGGAAGAAGTCAACAAGATCCAGCACCACTGCCTCTCCACCTTCCTTTTCAATTATGTCAACTATATTGTTGTTGGCATCAGGATGGTATTTTACAAGAATTTCTCCCACAACACCAACTTTAGGTTTATGTATATCTCTGAGAGGAAGCCGGTCATATTCATCTACTATTTTCTTAACCAGCTTTTTATATACCGACACTTTTCCGTCTCTGCAGTTTTGGAAAATAGCCTCTTCATATTTTTTCATTATTCCTTCGGCGCTGCCCGGTTCTGCCTCATAAGGCCTTGTGGCATAAAGCAGCCTCTGGAAAAGATCTCCGTACATTGCAGCTATTATAAGTCTCTTTCCCATAGGCACATCTATTTTGAATCCCGGATTAGACTCAAGACCTGCAGTATTAAAAGATATAACAGGTATCTGTTCCATTCCCAGATCTTTAAGTGCTTTTCTGAGAAGTGCAATATAATTGCTAGCTCTGCATCCGCCGCCGGTCTGAGACATAATCAGCGCCGTCTTATCAGGGTCGAAATCTCCGGATTTGAGAACGCTTATCATCTTGCCCAACGTAACCAGTGTAGGATAACATGCATCATTGTTTACATACTTCAGACCCTCGTCTATGGCATTTTTGTCCACTGTAGGCACCAGAATTGCATTATATCCGCTTTCTTTAAAGGCTACTTCCAGGTACTGGAAATGTATCGGAGACATCTGAGGGATAATTATAGTGTAATCCTCTTTCATCTCCTTGGTGAAAAATTTTCTGGTATAAGGCTTTGTATCATGGCAAGGCTTTATTCCGTTGCGTGTCCTTTCCTCCATGGCCGCCTTCAAAGAGCGTATTCTGATCCTTGCAGCGCCCAGATTGGTTCCTTCGTCAATTTTAAGAATGGTATACAGTTTCTTGTTGTTTTCCAGAATTTCTTCCACCTGATCTGTTGTAACTGCATCAACTCCACATCCAAAGGAATTAAGCTGCACCAGTTCCACATCGTCGCGCGTTCCTGCAAAATCAGCTGCTTTATACAATCTTGAATGATATGTCCACTGATCAAGAACTCTAACAGGTCTTGGAAGACTGCTGAGATGACACACTGAATCTTCTGACAGCACAGCCATGTCAAATGAAGTTATCATTTTATTTATCCCGTGATTGATCTCTTTGTCCAGATGATAAGGCCTTCCGGAAAGAATTATGGCTTTTTTGCCGTGTTCTTTAATATAGTCAAGAGCTTCTTCTCCGGCACTTCTGACATCATTCTTGAATCTGTTTTCTTCTTCTCTGGCTTTAATTACAGCTTTCTTTATTTCCTTTTCAGGTATGTTCATAAAAGAAAACACCTCAGTAAGCCTCCTTACCAGCCGTTTGTCATTATCATAAGGCACAAAAGGATGCATAAATGTAACTCCTTCCTCCTCAAAGAGTTCATTCATGTTATTGGCAATTACTTCGGGATATGTAGCAACTATCGGACAATTGTAATGATTCTGAGCCTTTTCATCTTCCTTTTGCTCGTAATTTACACAAGGATAGAATATGAGTTTTTCTCCTTTTTCTACCAGTGTTTTTATGTGTCCATGCACCATTTTGGCAGGATAACAAGCAGTGTCAGAAGAGATGGTATCTATCCCTTTTTCATAAAGTTCCTTTGAAGAATCAGGCGAGAGAACAACTCTGAATCCCAGATCAGTAAATAGTGTGAACCAGAAAGGATAGTTCTCATACATGTTAAGAACTCTCGGAATAGCTATGCTTCCCCTTACAGCCTGCTTTTTGTCCAGAGGCTTGTAGCTGAAAAGCCTCTTAAGTTTATATTCATAAAGGTCCGGCAGATCGCTGTGGGTATCCGCTTTTCCTTCGCCTTTTTCACACCTGTTTCCGGTAATATATCTTTTTCCATCAGAAAATTTTGTCACTGTAAGCATGCATTTGTTTTCACATCCGGCACACCTCCTGTTGGAAGTTCCTGCAGTAAAAGAATCCAGTTCCTCTTCTCCTGCCACAGATGAAACATGTCCGTCGCTGTAGTTTTCCATGGAATTAAGAGCGCATCCGTATGCACCCATTATACCTGATATATCAGGTCTCACCACTTCCTTGCCGAGAACTTTTTCTATGGCACGGAGAACAGATTCATTGAGGAAAGTACCTCCCTGAACCACTATTTTGCTGCCTGCTTCTTCCGGATTTCTTAGTTTAATTACCTTATACAAGGCGTTCTTTATTACTGAATATGACAGGCCTGCAGCTATATCACTTAAATCTGCGCCTTCCTTCTGAGCCTGCTTTACCATGGAATTCATAAACACCGTACATCTTGTACCAAGATCAACCGGATGCTTGGAATGGATACCGATTTCTGCAAAATCCTCAACCTTCATATCCACAGATTTTGCATAAGTCTCTATAAATGAACCACACCCTGAAGAGCAGGCCTCGTTAAGCATTATACTGTAAATGGCATGATCTTTTATTCGCATACACTTCATATCCTGCCCGCCGATATCAAGTATAAAATCTACACCCGGAAGGAATTCTTCTGCCGCTTTATAGTGTGCCATTGTTTCAATTATACCGTAATCTGCATTAAAGCCTGCCTGGATAAGGCCTTCACCATATCCTGTTACGGTGGTATTTCCTATGTATGCTCCGGCAGGGAGAAACCGATATACCTCCTTCAACATCTGCCTTGTAGTTTCAAGAGGGTTACCTTCATTTCCTTTATAAAAACTGTATAGGAGTCTTTTTTCGCTGTCTATCAGCGCTGCCTTTGTAGTAGTTGAGCCTGCATCTATTCCAAGAAATACCGCTCCGCTGGCCATACTCAGATCGCCCCTTTTTATTCTGGCTTTCGAGTGGCGTTCTTTAAAGACTGTGTATTCTTCTTCATCTTTAAAAAGAGGCTCAATTCTCTTTGACCCGGCTGTTTCAGATGAATCCACAGCGCTTATTCTGTCTACAAGAGTATGCAACATGACAGGGTTGCTCTTTTCAGCCATAAAAGCGGCACCCATAGCTACAAAATATTTGGAGTTTTCAGGAAAGATTACTTCTTCAGGTTTTAGATCAAGAGTCTCTATAAACCTTTTTCGCAGTTCTGACATGTATGTGAGCGGCCCGCCCAAAAAGGCTACATTCCCTTTGATTTTGTGTCCGCAGGCAAGTCCGCTTATAGTCTGGTTTACTACAGCCTGAAATATTGAAGCTGCCAGATTCTCAATAGGCGCTCCCTCGTTTATAAGGGGCTGAATATCGGTTTTGGCAAACACGCCGCACCTTGCAGCTATAGGGTATATTACACTGTAATGTTTTGCGGCTTCATTAAGGCCTTCTCCGTCGGTGTTAAGAAGTATCGCCATCTGATCTATGAAAGCTCCCGTACCTCCGGCACACGTTCCGTTCATTCGCTGCTCAATTGATGCCCCGAAATAAGTTATCTTCGCATCTTCGCCGCCAAGTTCAATGGCCACGTCAGTCTCCGGTATGAGTTTTTCCACCGCAAGAGAACAGGTCACCACCTCCTGCTCAAAGCGTGCTTCTATCTTGTCAGCCAGTGCCAGTCCTCCTGAGCCGGTTATTACACATTTAACTTCATTATCACCTTTCTCATTGAGCAAGTCCGAAAGGAGTTCTTTTACCTTTTCAAAGACATCTGACATATGTCTCTCATATCTGCTGTACAGTATGTTTTCATTTTCGTCTATTAATATAAGTTTTACTGTAGTTGATCCTACATCTATTCCCAGTCTCATTTTTTTACCTCACAGTCAGTTTAGGAATAATATATTTTACCACCATAGTTTGTAGATTTCTCCGTGGTTTGTGTTAAGAATCTGCTAAAATTCCGTTCAGAAAAACAGCTGGTGTATTCTATCATATAGTTATATAATAAAGCTATGAAAACGATTATTAAGAAAAGCACCTGGAAAGCAATATACAGGCTTCTGGACAGAGTATCCCCCATAAATGAAGATTGCGGAAAACTCTGCGGCGCTGCATGCTGCACATGCAGCGGTGATTCTGATGAGGAAATGGGAATCTACCTTTATCCGGGAGAAGAAAAAATTCACATTTACGATCATTCGTGGCTTTACTGGACAAAAGAAAAAGCCGAGGATTTTGATTTCCCCGACTCATGGCACGGCAGCGTTTATTTTGTGCGCTGCAAGACACCTCCCGTTTGTCCGCGGAACATGAGACCTTTCCAATGCAGGACATATCCCCTTACTCCTCATATTGACCAAGACGGTATATTGAATTTAATTTACAATGATGAAATGCTTCCCTATCACTGCCCTCTTATTGAAGAAGAAATCCCTCTAAATGACGATTTCGTAAAGGCAACCTACACCGTTTGGAAGCACCTTATCAAGGATCCTCTCATCCGCGATCTGGTTATCATGGATTCCAGAGCGCGGGAGGAAGAATTGTAGCTATATTTTTTCCATCTTGGAAATTTCATTTTTGTATAATCTTCTGAACATTATCAGGCTGAAAGTGACTCCAAGAATTTCGGCCAGAGGAAATGACATCCACGAAAGTGTGATTCCTCCTATTCTTATGAGTATATATGCCAGCGGAAGTATTCCAAATATCTGTCTTATAAGTGAACAGTACAGACTGAGCATTCCATGGCCTGTGCCTTGAAAAAGAGTTCCGGTGATTATTCCGAAAGCGGCCGGCATGAAGCACAGGCTTATTATTCTCAGTGCAGGTATTCCTATTTTCAGCATCTCCCGAGATGCGTCAAACATAAGCAGCAGTTCTTTAGGGAAAAGATGGAATATCAATGTTCCCAATGCCATTACCGCAAAGGCTACCATGAAGGCTTCCTTGTAAGTCTTCATAAGCCTGTCTTTGTCTCCTGCACCATAGTTATATCCCATAATCGGCATTGCTCCCTGATTGAGCCCGAACACCGGCATGAATACGAAGGATTGTATCTTAAAATAAATTCCAAGCACTGCTACTGCAGTAGTGGAATATACGACAAGTATCATATTGTAGAATATTACCATTACAGAAGCAAGTGACTGCATAACAATGGATGGAAATCCGACTTTGTATATGTTTGCTACAACACCCCAGTCTATTTTGAATCCTTTTAACTTTATGGACACAAGGTGTTCTCCTTTGAACACAATTACAATTGCCACGATCATGCTGCACAGCTGGCCGGTTATGGTAGCAATGGCTGCACCTGCCACCCCAAGCTTAGGCATTCCTGCAAGTCCGAATATAAGGATCGGATCAAGGACTATGTTCACTATTGCTCCTGTAAGGCTGCATGCCATAGGCGCTATCATGTTGCCGGTGGATTGAAGAACTTTCTCAAGTACAATTTCTATATTGAGAAAGAAGGATCCTATGCATATTATGGACATATACTGGCACGCCGCCTCAAACATATATGTCCCTTTCTGAGCATAAGCTGAAACAAATACGCCTGTAAGGAATATTCCTATCATAAGAAATATAAAATAATTAAAAAGCCCTATTCTTATGCTGGTGCTGGCCGCTTTATCTGCCTCTTCCTGATTGCCGGCGCCAAGTCTTCGTGCAATCAGAGAGTTGATTCCTACGCCGCTTCCCACTGCCAGTGCAATTATCATCATATGTACCGGATTTACCAGGGATACGGCGGCCAGTGCATCTTCGCTGATTCTTGAAACAAAAATGCTGTCTACTACATTATAAAGCGCACTGATGGTCATAGACAATATTGCAGGCCATGCCATGCTCATCAGCAGCTTTCGAACGGGCATTGTTCCCATCTTGTTTTCATGAGTTAAGTCAGTATTGTTCGCTTTTTTTTCGTTCATTTTTTCACCTTTTTCTTTCGCACAACGGAATATTATATAACAAAATATTTACAAATTCAACATTTATGTTATTATAAGTCTGTATGACTTTTTTTAAGAAAGGGAATAAAATGACTACCAGACAGGAAGAAATACAAAAAAGAAGAATCTTCGGCATCATATCCCATCCTGATGCAGGCAAAACAACTTTGACCGAAAAGCTTCTGCTCCACGGAGGCGCCATCAGACAGGCCGGAAGTGTTAAAGCACGCCGCAATGACAAATTTGCCACATCTGACTGGATGGAAATTGAAAAGCAGAGAGGCATCTCTGTCACCTCCTCGGTAATGCAGTTTGAATACGACGATAAAGTGATTTCAATCATGGACACTCCGGGTCACAATGACTTCGGCGAAGACACATACAGAATTCTCACTTCGGTAGACAGCGCTGTTATGGTTATTGACGGAGCCAAAGGTATCGAAACGCAGACGCGCAAGCTTTTTAAAGTATGCTCCATGCGTGGCATACCTGTTTTCACTTTTATAAACAAGCTTGACCGTGAAACCAGAGACCCCTTTGACCTGATCCAGGAGCTTGAGGATGTTTTGGGGCTTCCTTCAGTTCCGGTAACATGGCCTATAGGCTGTGGACTTAACTTCCAGGGAATATATGATATTCTTAAAAACAAAGTTTACCTTTATAAAGCAGATAAGGTAATTGATCTGGGACCGGACGGTGTCTTCGGCACAGAACTGGAAAACCAAGTGAGCGGATTCAACCTTAAATCCCTTCGTGATGAAATCGAACTTCTGCAGGGAGCCGGCAATGAATTTGACATGGATGCCATTTCAAAGGGGAAGCTTTCCCCGGTTTTTTTCGGCTCCGCACTTGCCGATTTCGGAACAGTCCCGTTTCTTGAGCATTTCCTTGATATGTCACCTGCCCCCGGACCGCGTAAAACAATTGATGGAGAGGTATATCCCGAAGATGATTTCTTCAGCGGCTTCATTTTCAAGATTCAGGCAAACATGAACCCTGCACATCGTGACAGGCTGGCTTTTTTCAGAATATGTTCAGGTACATTCACCAGAGGTATGAGTGTAAAACTGTCGCGTACAGGAAAAGAAATGAAACTGTCTCAGTCAACAATGCTCATGGCAAATCAGCGTGAAAATGTTGAAGAAGCCATTGCAGGAGATATTATAGGTATTTACGATACAGGCAGCTATCAGATTGGAGACACTCTTTCCACCAGAAAAGAACCTCTTTTCTTTGAACCGCTTCCTACCTTCCCTCCGGAGCTTTTCGCCCTTGTCACTCCTAAAGACACCATGAAAGCAAAGCAGTTCCAGAAAGGTGTCGCTCAGCTGGCTCAGGAAGGCGCCATTCAGGTATATCGTAACGAATATAACGAGGTAATCATCGGTGCCGTAGGTCAACTGCAGTTCGAAGTTTTCCAGTACAGACTGGAAAACGAATATAATGCAAAAGTGAGAATGGACAGGCTGGAATTTTCCCTTGCAAGATGGGTTGAAACTAACAGTCTTGAAGATGTGAAAGATGTTCTGGATTCAAGAACTATGCTGGTTTTTGACCACTTTGACCGCCCTCTTATTTTGTTTGCAAATCAGTTCACACTCAATTATTTTGCAGAAAAACACCAAAATATAAAACTGGTTGAAGCTCTGGACGTAAAGCAATAAGCAAAATTTTGCTACTGTTTATATGAAAAAATAAAGTGCCGAAATTATTTAAATTTCAGCACTTTTTTGTTTCTAAAACCTGGGCAGAGCTATAAGCCGGGTTCTGTATTTGACAATCATCTATCTCGACTTGCCATTGCTGACAAGCTCCAGCGACCTACCTCCCGGGAGGCAGCGGGCAACTGCCTTAAGCCCCTCTTTGGTCTTGCTCCGGATGGGGTTTACACGGCCGGTACGTCTCCGTACCGCCGGTGAGCTCTTACCTCACCATTTCAACCTTACCACGGCATTACCCGTTTCGGCGGAATGTTTCTGTTGCACTTTCCCTATAGTTACCTACGCCGGACGTTATCCGGCATCCTGCCCTGTGGAGCCCGGACTTTCCTCATCTTCCCTCAAAGGGGAAGACGCGATTGTCTGCTCTACCCAGATCTGCCGGCATATAATGCCGGCTCTTTCAGTTAAAACAAGTATACCACAAAAGATACAGAATATGTAACTATCACCGCAGCGATTATTCCAATAACAATAATCTGCATCAGTCTTTGATTTTTCTTTTTCATATCCGATATCCCCCCTTATATACGCCTGAACGGGTTCAAATCCACCTTGGATTCAATTACCTTCAGATCTGTGGTTTTTCTCAGATAATGGGCCATATTGGCGGTAAAGCATTTCTCACTGCCAAAATGTCCTATGTCCAGTACATTGATACCCAGTTCATCTGCATGCCGAGCTCCATGATATTTAACATCTCCCGTTATAAACAGATCACACCCTGCCTCAAGGGCTGCATCCATAAAATCGGATCCCGCACCGCTGCACAGACCCACCTTATTTACCGGAAAGTCCGGGTCTCCTGTAAAACTCATCTGAGAAACAGGTATATTCATCCAATCTGAAATCTGGTAAATATATTCTCTTACGCTACACTGCCCGTCAATAAAACCTTCTCTGCAAAAGCCGCTTTTGTCGGTTTCCATTACTTTGACATCACATAGATGCAGAAGTCCGGCAAGATAATCGTTATTTCCGCCCCTGCATTTATCAAAAGGTGTATGACTTGAATATACTGATATCCTCCTTTTCAGAAGTTCCGCAATATAGTTTCCCGTAATATCTTTATCGTCAATACATTTCAAAGTGCCAAAGATAAGAGGATGGTGTGTTACAATGGCCTCAACACAGTTCTCTTCTGCTTCTTCTATAACTTTATCTGTTATCTCCATAGCAACAAGAACTTTTGTTATGTTATTTCCGGAAAGCTTTATCTGATATCCGGAGTTATCCCATGGTTCCTGCAATTCCAAAGGACTTACGGCTTCTATGACATCTGCCAGTTTTTCTGCTCTCATAGGCTTGCTATCATCCTTTCAAGATATTCTATGCGGTAGTTCTGACTTCTTATCTCCCGGTAGGTTATTTTGCTGCTTTTCTTCATGGATTCAAGAATAAATTTTTCTTTTTCCAGATTTTCTTTAAGATATTCTTCTGTCAGCGGACCTGCAAAATCTCTCAGGCTGTGAGGGAACTGATACTCTATGCGTTCAGGACCCATCATTCTGGTTATTGCAACTTCTTTTGGGATCACGGTCAGGACTTCGCATATATATTTTCCCTCTCTGACCAGCTGATGATTTTTCACAGAAAAGCCGTTGTTCATAAGGCAGTGTCTCAAAGGCCCTATATTGTTTCTGGGCTGCAAAATTATTTTTTTAAAGTTCAACGCCTTTTCAATGTCAGCAGAAATAATATCCGCAATTAAAAGGCCTCCCATTCCGGCAATTACAAGAATATCTGTCTCTCTTTTTTCAATGACTTCTATTCCGTTTCCAAGACGCAGATCAAAATGATTATCAGGGTAGAGACTTCTGCAGTTTTCCTCTGCTTTCTTCAGAGAACCTATACTTACATCCGTCATTATTACCTTAGGGGATATTCCTCTTTCCCACAGATATAAAGGCAGAAAACCGTGATCTGTGCCTATATCAGTCACGGTTTCTCCTTTTTCAATTTCGCCGGCTATGGTTTTAAGTCTGTCTGAAAGTGTTATCATCTTATTCCAAATAGTCCTTAAGTTTTTTGCTTCTGCTTGGATGACGCAGTTTTCTGAGAGATTTGGCCTCTATCTGCCTTATTCTTTCTCTTGTAACGTCGAATTCTTTTCCTACTTCTTCAAGAGTTCTGGCTCTGCCGTCCTCAAGACCGAATCTGAGTTTCAGAACCTTCTGCTCTCTTTCGGTAAGAGTATCCAGAACTTCAACCAGCTGCTCCTTAAGCATTGAAAATGCTGCTGCCTCTGCAGGCGCCGGGACATCCTCATCAGGTATAAAATCTCCCAGATGGCTGTCTTCCTCTTCGCCGATAGGCGTCTCAAGAGAAACCGGTTCCTGTGCTATTTTCTGAATTTCGCGGACTTTCTCTACGGAAATACCCATTTCTTTGGCTATTTCATCAGGGGTCGGCTCCCTTCCGTATGTCTGAAGCAGCTGTCTCGAAACCCTGATAAGTTTGTTAATTGTTTCAACCATATGAACAGGAATACGGATAGTCCTTGCCTGGTCAGCTATGGAGCGCGTTATTGCCTGTCTTATCCACCATGTGGCGTATGTTGAAAACTTATATCCTTTAGTATAGTCAAACTTGTCCACAGCCTTAATAAGACCAAGATTTCCTTCCTGAATGAGATCCAGGAAAAGCATTCCTCTGCCTACATATCTTTTGGCAATGCTTACAACCAGCCTCAGATTAGCCTCGCAGAGACGCTTTTTCGCTTCCTCGTCACCTTTTTCCATCCGCTTTGCCAGTTCTATTTCTTCCTCCGCAGTAAGAAGAGGTACTTTTCCTATTTCTTTGAGATACATTCTTACAGGGTCATCTACAGCAATGCTTTTGGGTATGGTAGATTCGATATCAAGCTCATTAGCTTCTTCGACCATAAGTTCCGCATCTTCAACAACATCAGGGTTTTCAGCAAGAATAGCGTCAAAATCCTCCGGCTCTGTCTCGGAAATTATTTCTATTCCTTTAGACATCAAAGTTTCGTAGATGTCGTCCATCTGATTTTTATCGAAATCTACAGTGTCAAGCACATCTGCTATGGCAGTATATGTCAGCTGATTCTTATCTGCCTTTCCTTTTTCCAGCAGAAGATTCAGCAATTCCTGCTTTTTGTCTGCCGTATCCTTTAAATTCTCGGTCTGTTGTCGCTGCTTTTCGTGAATGTTGTTTTTTTCTGTGCTCATTACATCTTCCCCCCATGCATCTTCATTTCTTCTTGTATTTCCATCAGCTTAATTGTAAGTTCCTTTACGGTCTCTCTGTTGTTCTCCTCATCTGCCAGAGACAGTCTGTCTATGATTTCTTTTTCCTGCTTTTCCAGACTGTTTAATTTCCATCTGTGGATACACTGCCGGAAAACACCTTCCTCGTTTCCGGTTATTATTACCTTGTCAATAGCCTGTTCCAGCGCTTCACTTTCTGAAGGCTCAAGTCTGTCACATATGTCGGCTAAATTAAAATCGCCTGTCATTCCATAGAATTCAAACGCAATATCTATTACTTTAACGGCCAGCGGGTTTTCCACTGCTCCTGTGTATTCAAGAAATTCTTCTGATAAGGCTGGATCTGTCAGAAGGCACTTGATTATCGCTGCCTCAAGAGGTGAAATGCTTTCGGAATCATCACTCCCGTTTTCATGCTGGGGTCTGTAGCGGCGGCTTTCCCCTGCAGATATATTATTGCCTGAGATTTCCATTTTTATTGCGCCTTCGGAAATTCCCACATCTCTGGAAATTTTTCGTATGTATATATCAGCCTCTACCGGACTGAGTTGTGACAGTAAAGGAGAGATTCTCTTCATATAATCCAGCTTCCCCTCTTCTGAATTAACATCAAGTCCTCTTTTAGCCGCTTCAAGTTTGTAATCCGTATATGGCATAGCCTTATCTATGAGCTGAAGAAATGCGGCTCTTCCGTTGTTTCTGACATATTCGTCCGGATCCTTCCCGTCGGTTACGTGAAGTACCTTTACCTTACAGTTTTCTTCTTTAAGAACTTCTATTCCTCTGAGAGCGGCTTTTCTGCCAGCTTCATCTGAATCATAGGACAGTACAACATTCTTCGTATATCTGCTGATAAGTTTTGCCTGATTTTCCGTAAGAGCTGTTCCCAGAGAAGCAGCCACATTCCTTACATCGCTCTGATACAAGGAAATGGCATCCATATAGCCTTCTACTATTATGGCCATGCCTTCCTTACCAATGTCCTGTCTGGTGGAATTAAGGCCGTAAAGGTTGTTTTTTTTCTGAAAAATGCGATTCTCCGGTGAATTAAGATATTTAGGCATTGACTGATTATCCAGAGCTCTTCCTCCAAAGCCTATGACCTTGCCGGCAGTGTTTATTATGGGAAAAATCACGCGATTTCTGAACTTGTCGTAATATCTGTCTCCCTTCTGAGAAAGGAGACCAAGCTCTACGAGGATTTTTTCATCTGTTTTTTTTTCTTTGAAGTAGTTGTACAAAGCATCCCAGCTGTCAGGTGCATAACCAAGACCAAACTTTTTAATGGTTCTGTCCTCTATTCCGCGGTTTTTCATATATGTATACCCCGGATTCACCGTTTCAGTCATATTTCTATAAAAAAATCTTGCGGCTTCTCTATTTATTTCGTAGTATTTTTCTCTATCATCCTTATATTCTTTTTTCTTTATTTCGATGCCGTATTCGTCAGCCAGTTTCTGAACAGCTTCATTAAAGTCAAGATTGTAGTATTTTTCTACAAATGATACTACATCACCTGAAGCTCCGCATCCTCCGAAACATGTGAATATCTGTTTTTGTGGGCTTACGATAAAAGAGGGAGTCTTTTCATTATGGAAGGGGCATAATCCCTTATAGTTGGCTCCCGCACGCTTCAGCTGCACCGTACGACCTATGACGTCAACGATGTCTATTCTGTTTTTCAGTTCCTCTACGGCTTCTTTACTAAAAGAAAAACTCATTTTCTGCTCCAAAAACATTAGTATATGACTTTATTCGCAAAAAATGAGAGGTTTCCTTTTTATTTTTTTATACTCGAATTTTTATTTCCAGCTCTTTGGTACAAACAGATCTGTATAAACATTCAAGGCAAATCTGTCTGTCATCCCGGCAATGTAGTCCTTTACGGCCTCATTGATGCCGTTAGCAGCCGCTATCTCCTGCAAGTCCTCAGGAAGCTTATCCGGGTTTTTTAATAAATATTCATACAGGGACTTAATTACAACTTCAACTTTTGCCAGATCTTCTTCTTTTTTTACACGGCTGCTTTTATATACATGGCTGAACATAAAGCTGCGCAAGGTTATCAGTTCATCTTTAAAAAGCGGGCTCTGAAGGATCTCGTCTTTCCCGTCGCTTTCTCTTATTATATCAGTCACCATATTATTAATTCTTTCAGCGTGACTGTATCCAAAAGTTTCAAGAGCCTTTCGCGGTATGTCATCCATGGATATAACGCCGCTTCTGACAGCATCATCTATGTCGTGATTTATATATGCCACTCTGTCACTTATCTTTACCACCTGTCCTTCCAATGTAAAAGGTTTTCTGCTGCCTGTATGATTGACAATACCATCTCTGACTTCGGCGGTAAGATTCATTCCCTTTCGTGAGGATGTCATTTCCAGCACATCGGCTACTCTCAGGCTCTGAACATTATGCTCAAACCCACCGGGATGAATTGTGTTAAGAACTTCTTCCCCGTTGTGGCCGAAAGGTGTGTGACCCAGATCATGTCCCAAAGCTATGGCTTCTGTCAGATCCTCATTAAGATTAAGCCCTCTGGCAATAGTTCTGGCAATCTGCGATACTTCAATTGTATGGGTAAGTCTGGTCCTGAAGTGATCTCCTTCCGGAGCCAGAAACACCTGTGTCTTGTGCATAAGTCGCCTGAAGGCTTTGGAGTGGATTATTCGGTCTCTGTCCCTCTGAAATTCAGTCCTTATAGCACACTTTTCCTCAGGGACGCTTCTCCCCTTTGATTGGCAGCTTTTAGCTGCTGAAGGCGCCAGAAATTCCAGTTCCCTCTTTTCCAGATCTTCTCTTGTCAGCATATTCATTCCCCTTTATTTTACACCCGTATGTCCGAATCCGCCTGTTCCTCTTTGAGTCTCATCTATTTTTTCGGTCCGGCGGAAGTCAGCTTTTACGTATTCTGAAAACACCACCTGTGCAATTCTGTCTCCATTATGTATGGTATATGCTTCATTTCCAAAATTTATCAGCGGAACATTCCATTCTCCGCGGTAGTCACTGTCCACTGTTCCCACACCGTTAACAAGTCCGATACCATGTCTGATTGAAAGCCCTGATCTTGCCCTGACCTGAGCTTCAATGCCCGGCGGAAGTTCCACGAATAATCCGGTAGGTATAAGTCTTCTTTCTCCCGGCATCAGAGTAACAGGTTCGCTGAGATATGCTCTTAAATCAGCTCCTGCCGAACCTTCTGTCTCGTATGAAGGAAGTATGCCGCTTTTGCTTATTATATTTATCTCCGTAAGTTTCACGCTCATGGTTATTCCCTTATCATTTTTTTCAGATCGATTTTTTTGTCGGTAACACATACTGCGGAATAATTTCCGGTGTCACATATCATAGATTTTATTTCGTCTATGCTTGCTTTACTTACGGCGTCTATTCCATCCAGCACTTGGTCGGTTCCATATATTCTTCCCAGAAGAAGGAGATTTTTTCCAATGGCAAACATACGGCTTGCAACATTTTCCTGCCCGAATATATAGCTGCTTTTAAGCTGCTCCTTGGACATGGACAGTTCTTCTTCTGTTACTCCCTTTCTGTCAAGAATGTCCAGTTCCTCCTTTATACCGCTTATGGCTGCTTCAATTCGGTCGTGGCTTACGCCGGCATAGATATTATAATATCCCATATCGCTGAATGAGCTGTTCATGGAATAAACGCTGTATGCAAGCCCCTTTTCCTCTCTTATGTTCTGAAAAAGTCTGGAGCTCATACTTCCGCCCATTATGTTGTTTAAAACGGAAAAAGCATAATACCTGTCATCGCTGAGGCTTACCGTTCGTGCCGCCATGCATATATGTGCCTGCTTTATATCTTTTTTTATCACCTTGAATCCCGGCCGGTATTCTTTTTTTTCTATTACACCCTGCTCTTTTGAAGGCATCAGTTTTTCAAATTTATCCTCCAGAAATTCACAGAGTTCATCTTTATCAAAGCTTCCGGCAACAGAAATTACTATTGAATCTCTGGTATATGATTTCTCTTTGTAGTCTACGATTACAGGCCTGGTTATACGATTCAGGGAAGTCTTGGTTCCTATTATGGAATTCCCAAGAGGCACACCTTTAAATACCAGTTCAGTTACAGTGTCATGAGCCAGATCATCCGGCTGATCTTCCGTCATCTTTATCTCTTCACAGATAACCTGTCTTTCCTTTGTCATCTCACGGCTGTCAAAAACCGCATTTGCTATCATATCCAGCAGAACCTCTGCACCATCAAGAAGATGTGTATTTATTGTCTTTACATAATAGCAAGTTGCTTCTTTCCCGGTAAAAGCATTCATCTGTCCGCCGATCCTGTCCACATCCTCGGCTATCTGCCGTGCGCTTCTTTTTGAAGTTCCCTTAAACATCATGTGCTCTATAAAATGGGATATTCCCGCAACTTCAGGAGTTTCGTTCACGGCACCGTTTTTTACCCATATTCCGAAAGCTGCAGATTTAACATATGGAATTTCCTCCATAGCCACCCTTACTCCGCAGTCCAGTTTCCTTATTTCTATGTTGTCCATCATTCTACCTCCAAAATACTGTCCCATATATAATACCACAATTACGACATTTATGCACAAAAAAAGAAGCGGCACCTGCCGCTTCTTTGATACATATTACATATTGGCCTCTATTTCTTTTCTTCGCTTTTCAGCTCCGAAAGCCCTCAGAACCTTCGCCTCTTCCGGGTCTATATCGGCAGGCTTCCCAAGCTGTTTGGCAATGAACAGAGTCTGTGCAATCTTTTCCACTGCTTCAGCATATGAATAAGCCAGCTCAAGATCAGCTCCAAAGGTAATTACACCATGGTTTGCCAGAAGCAGGGCATAACGATTTTCTATAAAATCTTTAAAATCCCTGTAAATTTTTTCTGTTCCCGGTGTACCGTAAGGCACAACAGGAACCTCTCCGAAAGTGATATTCATCTCTGTCAGAGCATCTGACTTCAGAGGCATGTTATTTACCGCAAAAGCAGTCGCATAAATGCTGTGATTGTGCACTACAGCCTTTACATCAGGGCGGAGTTTGTATACCTCCAGATGCATTTTTGACTCTGATGATGGTGAAAGGCCCTCCGGCTTGTCTACAATATTCCCATCGGTGTCGAGTTCTATAATCATGTCTGATGTCATGACTTCCTTGCTTACCTGGGAAGGAGTTATGAAAATTCTGTCTCCTACTCTTGCTGACACATTGCCTTCGAACATATTTACCATCTGAAAACGGTATTCCCGCTTTACAGTATCCACAATCTGCTGTTTTACAGTCTCAACTGATGTCATATTTTTTACTCCTGATTTAGTTCCCTGGACAGATCTTTAATCGAATCATAAAGTTTGAACCAGGCCCAATATTTTTTCCCGTACATTTCCGACAACCGGGTGTCCGGATAAAATACCTTCTCTTTTTTTACAAATTCTTTCACATTTTCTATCGTAAACCATCCCAGACCTATGGCAGCTGCTGCCGCAGCGCCTATGGCTCCGGAATGCCTTGTGTTTTCAGGCACATACACAGGAATACCAAGTATGTCTGCCATCATCTGCATCCACTGAGAAGACAGGGAGCCTCCTCCGTTTACGCCGATTTCTTTTATGTCGCATCCGGTATCCTTTTTATATGCGTCTATCTGACCCTTCATGCTGAAGCACACTCCTTCAAGAACAGCTTTCATAAAATGAGCTCTTGTGTGTCCCTCGCTGATATTAAAGAAATTAGCCCTTACATAAGGATCGGCTATAGGAAACTGCTCGCCGAACAACCATGGTGTTGAAAATAATCCGTCACATCCGGCGGGCACGTTTTCCATTTCTCTGTTTATGAAATCAAATATACCATCTCCCAGTTCCTTATGCTCTGTCTGATAAAATCTGTCAATTGCCCAGTTTTGCATCAGACAGCAGCAGTTGGTACATCCTCCGTATATCATGAGTCCCGGAATAATACTGTTTATCTGGTATGCACCTTCTGCGGTCTCATATGGCCGGTCGATTATTGCAGAAAGCCAGCCTGAACTTCCAAGGTAAAGGTGTGCATCTCCCGGTTGTACACATCCACAGCCTGCTGCTGCGGCAGCCACATCTATCATGCCACCGAACACCGGTGTTCCCGGGCATAATCCCAGTTCTGCAGCTCCTTTCTCACCCAGCTTCCCATATTCACGACATGCTTCCACCACAGGTGGAAGTTTACTTCTGTCTACAGAAGCCAGCGTTGCATCGAAATATTCTTCGATGGCCGGATGGTATTTAAGAATTCCGTCATAATCCTCAGGCACAGCCATAATTCCGGTGGCCCTGTATTGGAGATAACCGTCACATTCCAGAAAATATGCTGTTTCCTCATAAATTTCCGGCTCGTTTTCCTTTATCCACAATATTCTTGGCTGATAGTCCTGACTTCTCACCAAATCCATTCCGCAGGCTTTATTTATTTCATCTGCCTGTTCTATGGCACGTCCGTCAAGCCAGCTGATAGCATTTCTCAGAACATTTCCTTCTCTGTCCACAGGTATCAGTGTCACCGCTTGAACTCCGAAGGATAATCCGCTGACATCTGAAGGAGCGACTCCTGAATCTTCAAGTACGCCTCTTGTCACGTCACATACAGCATTCCAGAAATCATCCGGTTTCTGCTCTACATAAAGCGGTGCCGGCTTAAGGAGAGGATATCCTTTCTCTCTTACAGCAAGTATGCTGCCATCCCTGCCTATCAAAGCCGCTTTTACTCCGCTTGTCCCAAAATCATATGCAGCTATGCAGCTCATATTTACACCTCCTTGCAAAGGTCATTACTCAAACTGGCTGAACACTCTGTCATAAACGTCAAGAGCATCATCCAGAATTCCGATACTTCCATATGGAAGATAAGTTTTTCCGCCATTGGCTATTATCAGACCTTCTGCTGCAAGTGCCATTGAAAATTCAATATAGTTCTTGTAGGCATCCATGAGCTGAACATTGTACTCAGGATCTTCCGGTTTATAGAAATACGGAATGTGCTGGAGTCCGTGAACATCTATGTGGAGAATTGAGGAATGATGGAAAATCAATGCAGGCACATTGTATTTTTCAGATATTTCCTCTATTCCCTTCATGAAATATTCGGATGCCTTATCCAGCTGGGCATGCACATTTTTTGCGGCCAGTTCCTTTATTACAGTAATTCCTCCAAGAGTAGTGAGAGGGTTTGCACTGAGGGTTCCTCCGACTTTTACCTTGTTTTCAGCTTCCGCAGATACGCCGGCAGCCAGCAGACTCATAATATCTTTTCTTCCGCCTATTCCGCCGGAGCTTCCAAAACCTCCGCCTATTATCTTTCCAAACACGGTAAGATCCGGATGAGTTCCAAATATAGCCTGAGCGCCTCCCATTCCCAATCTGAAGCCTGTTACTACTTCATCGTATATGAGAAGCATTCCGTGCTTGTCACAAAGTTCCCTTGCAGCACGATGATATTCTTTGGTTGTCGGAACAGCTCCGCTGTCCTGACCTACAGCCTCCATAACAAAAGCTGCAACTCCGCCTTCTTTTTCATATTTTTCGATAGTCGCTTCCAGAGCTTCAACATCGTTTACCGGAACCGAGTGGGTATTCTGGAAACAGTCCACAGGAATGCCGTTTAGCATATCGTTTTTTGCACTGGAACTGTTATATACCAGCTGATCACTCCATCCGTGATAACCGCCCATTATTCTTATAATGTGCTTTTTACCTGTATATGCTCTTGCAAGACGAATGGCAATTATATCAGCTTCTGTTCCGCTTCCAAGAGAGCGATACATTTCAATACTCGGCATATACTTGTGAATAAGTTCGGCAAGTTCTCTCTCGTATGGGCTGTAAAGGCCTGTAAGCGATGAGTTTTCAACGATCTGCTTTACCGCTGCATCTCTCACTGCCGGATAATTGTTTCCAAGTATGATAGGACCGCCGGCGCATAAAAAGTCGATGTAACGATTTCCGTCTATGTCATAGAGATAAGGTCCGTCTGCCTTTTCGATGGCTAATGCGAAAGGATGATTGTTGGCAAGATTATGCTGAATTCCTCCCGGAATCACCTCTTTTGCCAGCAGAGTTTCGGCCTTGGACTTTGCACATTTTGTATTGAAATAATCCATATACTTGTCTACAGCACTTTGCTTCAGATGCTTTCTGTGCTTCATCAGCTCTCCTGCCTGTGCATGTATGGAATCGTAATCGTACTCATTTAATAGCTTTGACATATAAATCTCTCCTGTTTTTTATAGTATTTATGATTATAAAATCTTATCAACATCAGGATCATGGAAATCCACTTCTCCGTTTCTTCTGCGCTCATTAGCTGCCTGAAGTTTAGCATATACTTTTCTGTTGATAGGATATGCAGCGAGGCATATCAGTGAAATACCAATGCAGATTGCCAGGAAAACAGTTGAAATGTTCTGAATTCCGTTTACTGCTGTCTGTGACTGCTGTGCGAGGCTTGCATCAAATCCTACTGCTGCGAGAACTATTCCTATAACCTGAAGTCCTACTGCGTTTCCAAGCTTCTGAACCAACTGAGGGAATGAAGTTATCGCGCCTGCACGGTTCTTATGATTCTTGTACTCATCCAGCTCAATTATATCGTATGAGAAGTCATAGAAGAAGCACCAGAAACCTACACATGCAACACCGTTTAAGATAGTCAGTATGTAAATCATAAACAAGCTGTCGATTCCTATAATTCTGCATACCAGAACTCCTACGAGGGTAATTCCGAAAGCAACCATTACTGCAGGTTTTCTGTCAAACTTATGTCCTATTACCGTAAGTAACGGTGAGCCGATGAGGAAGCACAGCAGTGTCATAAGTGCTGTTCCTGTGATAGCGTCAGGTGAAGATCCTGCTGCATATATAATGAGATAGTCCGTATTGGCAGTAACCATAGCAGATCCGAAGAGGTAGAAGAATACCCAAGGGATGAAAAATCTCATAGGTTTCAGCTTTATTATCTCCTTGTATGTCTTTAACAGACCATCGCTTTCTTCAATAACGGCTTTTTTGATAAACTCAACATCCTTGATGGATACATAGTTGATAACACCAAATACCATTGAAATTGCGCCTATACAGAAGGCTGCCAGAGTCCATGAAAGGCCTGCATCAACGCCCATTCCCATAAATGCTCCGATAAAGAGAATCGGGAATACACATCCGACATAAATTACAAATGCATTCATTGTGGATGAGATTCCTCTTATCTTTGTCTGCTCGTCATAATTGTCGGTCATCTGTGCACAACATGCATAGTAAGGGATGCAGAAAGCTGTGTATGCGCACCACATCAGTGAAGATACAAGCACATAATAGATAAATTCCACCACAGGACTGGCGTCAATTACCACGAAGGTCAGTCCAAAAAGGATACCTGTAAGAAGACCTCCTACCAGCATGAACTTCTTGGAGTCAACATGCGGTTTGTCGCATATCCAACCGATGAGCGGGTCAGTTACCGCATCTACACAAACGGATATCAGTGAAACTGTGCCTGCAAGAGCAGGATTCATTCCTACAACGTTGGTCAGGAATATTACAAAATAGATGTAGAAGGCATTGTAAACAACAGATTCAGTCGTAATGCCTGATGCGTATCCCAGCCTCCTGGCAGGAGTGAGATGTGTGGATTTACTCATAAAATAAACCTCCTTTTTATAATTGCGTTCTTTTTTACACAAAACAGATGTTTTTCGTGCATTTATTTTAGTACATTATAAAAAGGAGGGTTGAAGTTGTCAAGCTTTATGTGATATTTTTTGGTTTTTGTGGTGTTTTTTTCTTCAAAAACCACATTATTTATTAACATTTTGTATAAAAACCACATTTGTGATATCAAAGCCACAAACTGCTGTTTTTTCATTTTCCGGACTCCAGGAGATGCCCGTCTATGCATCTTATATTGTTATTTCTAAAAAAATCTGCCCATCGTGCATCAGTTTTTTTGTCAGTTATGACAGTCGTTACCCTTTTAAGATCTCCTGTTTTTACAAAAGCATCTTTATCAAATTTACTCTCATCTGCAAGAAGAAAAACCTCATTGGCATTTTCTATTATAATACTCCTTATGGACGCTTCATCTTCAGTACGATCTGAAAGACCATGCTCAATGCTGAGTCCGCGGCATGAAATAAATGCTTTATCCACATGAAACTGCTTAAGATTCTGCGCAGCAGCCAGTCCCATAAAGGCGTAGTTGTTCTTATCCCACATCCCTCCGGTAGTGAGCAGAGAAATTTTTTCCTTGTCTTTCAGTGCGTTTATTACCGCAAGAGAAGATGTCAGAACATTTATTTGGACGTCCGGTATTGTATATACCATCTGCCCGCAGGTGGTTGAAAAATCTATGTATATGCAGTCACCCTCATCAATGAAAGCGGCAGCTGCCTCTGCCAGTTTTCTTTTTGTTTCCACCATTATATGTGACAATACCTGATAGCTTGCCTTGTGACTTACTTTTTCAATCAGCACTGCTCCTCCGTAAGTTTTTTCCGCAAAACCTTCCTTCTCAAGAACTTTCAGATCTCTTCTTATGGTTTCAAAACTCACTTTAAACAGGTCCGACAGTTCTGCAACCTGAACGGTTTTATTCTCAAGAAGCATGTCTTTTATCTTTTCCTGGCGTTCAAGGGTAAGCATATTATTTCTCCTTCTTTCCCTGGTTTTTGTATTTAACATAATAACACATTTTTATATTTTTTCATATACTATCAGAGAAAGATATTGGACTGTTTAAGGAGGTAAATATATGAGCTGCTTTGGTGGTAGAGTTTCTCAAGATCTCTATCAAAACTGCTGTAATGCCAATACTATATGTGAATTCAACGGTGATATAGACAGCCTCAAGAGCGAACCTATATATGTTCAGAAAGTCTTTGATGCTGTTCTGTTTAACCTTCAGGGAATGAAGACCGTGCAGAATCAGAGTTTCAGTCCCCGTATTCCGGCAGGACACAGAGTAAAACGCGTTATAGATATACGATGCAGGAGAAGCTTTAACCCGCATAATGTGGATGATCCGTCAAATCTGAGACTGAATGTCAATACTGATATTTCCGGGGCAACATTTTTAAGAAACGGCGAAGGTGAAATTCTTACTGTTGTAGGTGCTGATGGTAATTTGTCAGAACGGCTTCTCTATGCCGAAACCGACAACTGTGACGACAAATGCATGGGTACACCTATCTTTGGTACTCAGAATATTTCCATATCAGGAAATGTGATTATAGAACTGGATCTTCTGCTGTGTGACAGCTGCAATAATGATGTTATTTTCACCGTATGCACCGATGTAAATATTGCAGGTGCGGCAGAACCTCTAATACTTACCAACTTCTTTGAGATATGTATGCCTTCTGCTATAGATACTGCTTTTGTCCCTAGATTTACTGAATTCTGCAATTCTGCCTGTGAAGCACGCCTTGCTACCAACAATTGCGGAAGAGATCTGTCCGTTGACTGTGACGGCTGCGTAAGCGGAAATCTTATCATAGCCATATGCGTCACATGTGAAAAGAAAATTGTAGTTCCTGTTCAGCTGTGTGTTCTTTCAACAGGATATGCTCAGGCTGCTCTGCAGCAGAACACTATCTGCACCACATTCCCTGCCCTGTTCCCTAATCAGATCAAAGAAGAAGATACGGAAGAAAACTGCTGTAGCGATAACCATGAAAAAAATGATTGCTGCCATAGAGAAGACTCTGACAGATGTGATGATGACTGCAGGCAGGACGAATGCTGCCGCAGGCCTCAAAGGCCGCAGCCACGCCGCTGATAAGGCTGCTGCAAAGAAACAACCGGTCGGGCTGACCCGGCCGGTTGTTTTTTAACTTATCTTATGTCCAGTTTATAACCTTCGATTATTGTTCAAATCTTCTGTTTCTTCTAACGACCACAACTGTTCCTGTTGCTGCGCCGCCGAATACTACTGCCAGAACAATCCAGAGCATTACATTGTTAGCGTCACCTGTGTTAGGCTTTTCGGTTTCCTGTCCAGGCTCCTCATCTCCGGAACCCGGGTTTTCAACACCTGCATATGCAGTGTCGCCGAGAGCTCTTGAGAACAGGAAGTTTGCAATATACTTGAACTCATCCTGAATGTGTCCCTTGTGAGTAAGGGAGTTGGCAAATGCCACAACATCCATTCCGTCACCCTGATATTCGAAGGCAACTGCCGAAGTGTTGTAAGCGTCAAACTCTGCCTGGTTATCAGCATTGAATATGCCTATGCATCCAACCATCGGAGTCTTGCCTGCATTCTTTACCAATACAGTTGCGCCCTCAGGTATTTCTGAGAAGTAGCTTGGTTCAATCTGATAGTTCAGGTCATCTCCGTCCAGAACATAATTGGCATTGATAAGTGTAGTATTTGGATATTCTACATTTACCAGTGCATCGGTTCCGTTTTCCAGTCCGGCTTTTGTAACACCGGCAAGGATTCCGCTTAATGCGGAGTCTCTGCCCCATACCATATAAGGAGTTCCTTCCAGAACAGCCTGTTTAGCATAAGTATCTTCGCTGTTTCTTCCGAAGCTTGCGCCTACGATGGCGTCAGCACTGGTAGCCTGTTCTGTTAAATCAAATCCCATGTGAGTCAGCGCATATACATCGAAGCAGTAGCTGTTTCCGCCTTTAAGTTCGATGTTACCTGCTGTGGCTGGTGCATTGGCTCCGGTGATGTATACCTCAGGTGATTTTACGATTACGGCAGCCACATAATCAGCACCGTATACGCCTTCGGCACTTAAGATATATTCATCTGCAACTGTCATGAAGTCATCATATGAGCAGATGAAATCTCCCATATGGTCGCCTTCTGTAATCATAGCTACAGTCTTGCCTGCTCTCAGCAGATCGTTAACTGCACATGCAGTATCTTCTGAAGCGTTGGAAATGATAACGTCGGCACCGGTAACTCCGCTGAACTGTGTAGCAAAGTCTGATAAGTAATCCAGTGTTCCTTCGTAGTCATAACCGTCTTTGCAAACTGCATCGATGGCTTCATATGCAGCAGGTTCTGCTACTGTTATGATTTCGAATCCGCGAGCATAAGGGTGCTGCGAGAATGCTTCGGAATATAATCCCTTCCAAACTGTTACGAATGTTCCAGGACCGAAGTTTGCATACAGCAGTGATCTCTTGGCCTGGTACATGGAAGCGATGATTGTTCCTGCAGGATACTCAACTCCGTCATATGTGAAGGATTTTTCTGCAATCTTGTACTTCATATCGTTTCTTGCGATCCACTTAACTGCTTCTGCAGCATCCTGGATGTTGTCCTGATTTTCTTTGTCCATAGGGATTATCAGGCATTCAGGGTAGTAGTTGCCGTTTTCGCCTTCGCCGTCAAATACAGGTCTCATGATATCAGCCTGTGCATATGGCTCGTCATACTGGCTTACAAAGTATTTTGCAACTTCATCGTTGGAATTTTCGTTAGCTAAACCTCTTGCGAAAAGTTCTGCCTGACTTGTCAGCAGTTCAGTCTTGTTTTCCTGTACGTATCTTCCCTGGCCGAGAAGTCCGCTAGGGATTACCTGTTCTGCAGTGATGTCATCATAAGCAGGCATTTCCCAGGTGATTCCGCAGGTTCCGTAGAATACAGGGAACTGTGAACCGAAGTTGGTTGCCAGGTCATCCCAAGGTGAACCCCACTGCACGCCTGTAGGAGAGTCCGGATCGTATTCGATGTAGTCACGGGCAGGCATCTCGTAGCTGTTGAACTTTTCGTTATTTGCAACAGCTGCATTACCTAATGCTTCACCCAGTTTCACGAACTTCTTTCCGATGAGGTCATATTCTATGTTAGGGTTATGCGGTGCTCCGCATGGTTCTACCAGCATGCCTTCAACTCTTCCGTGAATTTCTGTGTAAACCATAGGATTCCACTTGGCCATAAATGCCATAGCGTTGGCATCTTCATTCATAGTTTGGTTAGCGTAATCTCTGTTAGGGTCAAAGCCCACTCCGGGAGCTCTTGTCTGCTGCATGTAGCCTTCCATGTTCATGGTAGGAACGCAAACAAAGAATACATCATCAAGGAGATCATCGATGGTGAATTCATCAAGGCCGGTTTCATAATACTTTTCAAACTCCACTACTGATGAATAACCGTAAAGAACCCAGTTTTCGTAATCCTTTACATCACCGTTTTCTCCTCTTAATCTTCCCAGCTCGGAAGCCCACTCGCCGTAGATACCAGAGATGCTTGTTCCGAAAATATTTTCTTTTTCATTTTCTAATGTTTCTATGCCTAACTCTGTATATTTCTCAAGTGTTCTTAATTCGATTTCATCTTCATAAGCCAGCACCTGAATCATGTTCATAATACCGTTTACTGCAGAGTTCTCGTTGGTATGGCAGTTGCTGATATAAAGAGGAACCTTTAAATCATCATACTTGCCTTCCTTGATATCAGCTAAAACCTTTTCAGGGTTTGTTTCTGAAAGTTCAGTGTATTCCAGCCATTCCTTTACGGCTTTCTTGTCGCTGGATACGATGACATAAGGTGTGTCATATGAGTCAATTGTAGTATGACCTATGGAGCCCACCTCAACATATCTGTCACCCTTATATGATTTCAGCGCTTCGATTTCGTCGAAGAGTTCATAAGGTGTGCGATATGAATCGTAAGGAACAACCTTTGCATGTACGGAACCTGCAGCAGTTCCTCCTACAGCGGCAGTCAGATCAAAGTATCCGCATTTGTCAAGCCAGCTTCCTCCGTTGGAGTGATCTATTGAGTATACCTTTTTTACATCTGCACTGGCAGTTTTATCTGCTGTGTAGTAGAATTCAGTTCCCAATGTATTGAATTTCACAACCAGATTAGTGCCTTCAACTTTGATTTCTTCAACAGTGATTACCTCTGTTTCTTCTTTGTCCTTCCATTCTGAAATGGCTCCGCCCTTCTGAGGGAAAGGATACAGTTCAGGATCAAGGTAGCTTCTTTCTTCATCTCTTACCAGAGAGAACGAAATGGTTCCTTCGTCTACGGCTGCCTGAAGTGCCGCAGCGTCAAGATTCGTAGGAATTGTTACTTCGTGAGTAGCTTCTTCCGTCAGTGAGTACTGGAATTCGATATCGTCATATGCCGGATAAATTCCAGCTAATGAGATACCAGGTGTTGTTGTGTCTAAATTCAGCTCTTCGACAGAAGCAAAAGCAGCCATTGGCATTACCAGTGAAAAGATCAATGCCATTACAACAAGTTTAACTAGTCTTTTCTTCATGGTTCTTCTCCTTTTTTTCTTGAAAAAGATTAGCGTCTAAATTTGCAATAACTGAATTATTGTCTCTTTTTACCTTATTCACCTCCCAAGAGTAACGCCGTAAACTCACTGATTCTTTTCAGATGTTACTTTGGCTGCTTAAATAATTAGAATGTTGCTCTGACATGTTGTCAGATATGAGCTCACGACAATAAACGCTAAAGAGTCAACTTGTACCTTGATAATACTCCCGCCCACATCATATTGTCAACAAATTAACACCCGTTTTTCACCAAGTATACATAATACCTGTGAAACCCCAAAACCCAGTAAAATACTATAGTTTGGGGATTCGCCGCACAAAAAGAGCTGCTGCCCTAACGGCTGTTAACCGTCGTATGAGCAGCAGCTTCTTTAATCATTCTCTTGATTATTATATCTGTATTCATTTTGTATGCGCGATAAGGATGATTCACCGCTCTGATATCGTTCCAGTACAGTTCTTTGTGTTTTTCAAAGATTTCCTCTTCCGTAAGTCCTTCTTTTATCCACCCTTCTATGAGATTTTTCTCTCTTATAGCTTCTTCGGCATACATATCGAAATATGTATCATTCATTTCACGAGGCAGGATTCCATAATGAGGAATAAGTATGTACCTGTAAGGGAGCAGTTTCAGAAAAAATGCCGATTCCAGACTCTGATCAAAGCTTTTAAGTGCGGACGTATGAAGTTTTCCGCTCAATTCAAGCGCACCTGTTGATTCGCTTGCCAGAAGTATTCCCTGAGGCTGAATAAAATATGACATTGAACAGTCAGTGTGACCTTTTGTCTCCATAGCCAGGATTTCCTCATCTCCCAGCTGAATGATATGGCCGTTTTCAAGAACAACATCCACCCTGAGGTCTTCGGCAGTTATGCTCTCCGGGTTCATCCCGTAATATTCTGCGGCAGTCCTTCCCATGGATTCTATAGTAGCTCTGGCTCCTTGGCTCTGAAACACCTTTGATGCCTTAAGACCGGCACAGACCTTGGCCTCAGGCCATATTTCAAGAAGATAAGGAAGCGCTCCCATATGATCATAATGAGAATGGGACAGCAGAATATAATCAAGATTCCTTTCCCCCAGCTCTTTTCGTATATTTTCAATCAGTCTGTCTTTAAAACAGGCCATACCGCAATCATGCAGAGCCGTTTTCCGGCTGCCCATTATCAGAACCGCTTCTCCGCCGGGACCTCCCGTAACTCTTCTCAGCGGCTGCGGATAATTATCAGGTTTCATTTTTCTTGTGCTCCTTTTTCCATACTAATACAAAATTCCATAAAAGCATGATTATTATTGCCATGCCTGCATATCCCATAATGGGTGAAAGATACTCCACAATCTTCTTAAATCCCACCAGACCCAGAGCAAAGGCCAGAATGCCTGTAGCGATTATTATTTTTTTCTTTGAAGGGCCTTCTTTCAGTTTTGTTGTAAAGCCGTAGAAGTTACTGGTGGCTGCTGAATACACCGCACAAAAAAGGATAATGGTATACATCAGTCCTAAAGTCTTTGATATTCTGTCAGCATATCCCAGCACAGGAAGGTCCATGGCCTGTGAAAATGGCATATCCCGCTGAACTGTTACCAGTATCATCATTGCCAGCAGACCCAGGAATACGCCGCCTGCTGCCGTACCTGCCATGGCGGTTTTCGCATCTTTTGTTTTTATCGAAGATGTGCCCACTATGGCTATCATTGCCATAACATTGTATGAAGTATAGAGAAGACATGCCAGAAGCCAGTTAGGCGCCACAGGAGAAGGCTTTATTTCATCACCGCCTTCAACAGCTACCGGGTTTTTTATTATTACTGTGATGCAGGTTATTATCATGGCGATGCAAAGTACCGGCATAACATATCTGAAAACTTTTGACATTCTCTGAAATTCTCCCAGCACAGTGGCAATTACCAGCACTGCTATCAATGCTCCGCCTATGGCAGGATGCAGTCCGAACTGCTGATTAAGCAGTGAACCTCCGGCGGCTGTCATAACCACCATTACACTTGCTAGGGCAACAGCCATAAAGTAACCCACAAAAGCTTCTGCCTTCTTATTTTTTCCGGGAACTATTATGCTGCCCATGTCGTTTGTTTGGGTTTTTCTGGCGATATAACTTGTTGCCAGACCGATGATCATAAACAAAGCTGCAAATATTACTGCACCTGTTCTTCCCTTTTCTCCAAATACGCCGAAAAACTGCCAGGTCTCTCTTCCCGAAGCAAAGCCGGCTCCCATTATTGCCCCCACATACATTACAGCCACATGCAGGGCGCTTAAGTTTTTTTCTTCATTCATTTTTTTCCGGCTCCTTATATTTTTTTACTTCTGAATACTCTCCGTAACTGAAGAATATGAGACCTATCCATATTATTGCAAAAGCAATTAGCTGTATTTTCTCGAAAGGCTCCCTGAACAGGAAAATGCCTATGAAAAGTGATATTGTAGGAGAGATATATTCAAGAAGTCCAAGTACAAACAGATTCAATTTGTTAGCTGCATTGGCAAACATCCCCAGAGGAAATGCGGTAAAGAGGCCGCACAACATCAGCAGCGCGTACTTATATGATTCCCCTGCTCCTATGGCGCCCTTTCCGGTAACCTCAAGATATATTATCACCGCCAGAGCTGCCGGCATCAGAAAAACGGTTTCATACAAAAGCGACAGTATAGGCGGCATGGTTAAATTCTTTTTAAGGGCTGCATATATGGAGAAGGTCAATGCAAGGCCAAGGGCTATAAGAGGCACCTGTCCGAAATATATTATGACGGCCATAACTCCTGCTGCCGCCAGGATAAATGCTATCAGCTTGTATTTGCTGAGTTTGTCCTTAAAGATCACTATTCCTATTATACATACGGCCAGTGGCTCAATATAGTAACCTATGCAGGTCTGTATCACATAATCGGCATTGACCGCCCATATATATATTGACCAGTTGGCCGTAATAAGAATTCCAGCCAAAGCAAGTCTTAATACTGTTTTTTTATCAGATAGCGGTGAAAGAACCGTCTTCTTATCATAAAGGATAAGAGCTCCTATTATGCAAACCAGCGCGACTAGTGCTATTCTGTAAAATATGATTACAGAGGATTCTATAGGTCTGAGCCATTGCCAGTATATAGGCATTATTCCCCACCACACGCTGCATGTTACGGCAGATAGAATTCCCTGCCTATAGTTTTTTCTTTCCGCTGCGGCAGATATTTTTCTCTCGTTTTCCATGATTTTCTCCTGTTTATGCCATATGTCGGCAAGGAATATACTAACATTTCGTATAAAAAAAAGCAAGAGCCGGACATCTGGCTTCGCTGATGCCCGTCTCCCGTTTTTCTTTTTACCTGCTAAAGATTAAACATTAAAACAACCCGCCGAAGAGTCCTCCGCTCCTGTTGTCATTACAGAAAAGGCAGTAAATCACGATAATAAGTATAATGAGCCATATACCGCTGCCTCCGTCATTGTCACGGCAGCAGCACTCTCTGAAGCACTTGTCTTCACAATCTTTCTGGCAGCAGTCCATACGTCTGAAATCGTCTCCCATATAAAAACCTCCGTCTTTTTTATTATACTATGACAGAGGTGTGATAATTGACTCTTCAAATTTCTATTCCGCATCATCAGGTTCTTCTGCGGCAGCTGCCACATCTGCAAAGGACATGATATATTCGTCAAGAGGATAATCAATGCACTGACTGAAATCATATGAATATCTGTCTCCGTCTATTTTTTCCAGTCGAGACATGTAAAGCGCATCCCTCAAAGTCTGCTCCTCCTCATATGCACTCCCTATCGGGGTGCATATTACTTTTGACTCTGATGAATACCATCTTCTGAAGCGATCTATCTCTTCCACAAGATTTGCCATAACATTTTCTTCGTCACTGCTGCGTGCAAGTCCTGTGAGTGAAAGCCTTATCTGTTCCATAAGAGTATAGAACTCTGCTGATTCTCCCGGTATATAGTCAGATATTTCCTCAAAATAGTTGTCGATAAGCATAATCAGAGTTTCAGTGTCCACCTGGCTTATGAGCTCGAACATGTCATCGTATGAAATGTCTTCATCGCACTCCAGCAGAGCTGCAATATTCTCGAAATATTCAAAATCCACAGGACTTTCTATGTCAAGAAACTCGTACAATTTTTCTTTTTCCATTGTGTATTTTTCTCCTGTTAAAGTTCCAGATTCTTGAACTTGAGATTTAGGTTTGATTTTTCTGTTTCAAGAATCTTCTGGATCATATTCTCAAAGTTTTCAGAAAGGTCACTGGCATAAAATATATTTTCTCTGTCATTGTCTTCACCTGCCAGAGTACCGTCATTTTCCAGTATCTGTCTGACCCTGCCTATTATTTCGTATGAAGGGTTAATTATATTAAGACCGGGATAAATTTTCTCTATATTCTTTCGTATAAGAGGATAATGTGTGCATCCCAGTACCAGCGTGTCTATAGAATTTTCTCTGATAAAATCATCCATATAATAATGTATTGTCAGATCCATTATTTCATTTTCGATGATTCCCTCTTCGATTAGCGGTACAAAGGCGGGGGTTGCCTTGTCAAAGACTCTGAGCTCGGGATTGAAGTCCCTTATTCTCTCGCGATAAGCTCCGCTGGCCGTTGTTACTTTGGTAGCTATTATACCTATATTGTTCTCCGGCGTACATATTGCGGCTACCTTGCGGGCAGCAGGGCTTATAATTCCCAGTATGGGTATCTGGGGGAAACGCACTCTCAAGTCTTCAAGACAGGTAGAACTTATGGTATTACATGCTATAACCAGCATCTTTACATCCTTTGATACCAGAAAATCTGCAATCTGTGTGGCATATTGCTTTATTGTGGAAACTGCTTTGGAACCGTAAGGCGTTCTGGCCGTATCACCAAAGTAAATAACTCTTTCGTTTGGCAGATTTTCCAGCAAATTGGGAATCACGGTCAGACCTCCTAAACCGGAGTCAAAAAAACCTATTGGCCTGTTGTCCATTTATGTAATATTCCTTTCCAAATTGTGGTATAATAGATTTATATTATTTCAGGATTTTACAATTATACTACAGAATAATAATTTTATCTATACAGGAGGCAAAAATGTCAGACAAAAATTTAAAACAGAGAAGCGATATACCCAAGGAATACAAATGGAACATAGAAGCTATGTATCCTGACGAAAGCAAATGGGAAGCAGATGTTAAAGCATGTCTGGATGAGGCTGAAAAATTCTCGGAGTTCAGTGGTAAACTAACCTCTGATTCCGCAACTCTGGCTTCAGCGCTTAAAATGCGGGACAGCATATGGCAGCGTCTTGAGCACGCTTATGTCTATGCTGCCATGCGCAAGGACGAGGATAATCGCATAGACAAATATCAGGCCATGAATGATAAATGCGGCAGCGCCATAGCCAAGGTGTCCGCAAGCATGTCCTTCTTTACACCGGAGCTGCTTGAAGCTTCCGAAGACAAAATTATGGGCTTTATTGAGGAAAATGCCGACCTTAAGGAATATGAATTCATGCTGAAGTCGGTTCTTCGCGAAAAGGCTCACATATTATCTGCTTCGGAAGAAAACATCATGGCTCAGATGTCTGAAGTCACCGGTGCCACCAACGACGTGTTCAAAATGCTGAACAATGCAGATATGACTTTTGGTACAATAATAGATGAGGACGGCGATGAAGTGCCTCTTACTCACGGCAACTACATCACATTTATGGAAAGCCCCAATCGCAACATACGCAAGGCGGCCTTCACAAATATGTATGAAGCTTATAAAAAACTTATAAATACCATTGCAACCAATTACAACTATAACACCAAAACCGATGTTGTCACAGCTCGAATCAGGAAATACGATTCTTCGCTTAATGCTGCCCTTGACGGAAACGACATTCCTCTGGATGTCTATTATAACCTCATCCGGGAAGTTCACGAATATCTGCCTGTAGTTCATAGATACATGGAGCTTCGCAAAAAAGTTCTCGGCGTGGATGAACTTAAAATGTACGACATCTATGTTCCTCTGGTTCAGCTTCCAAAAAAAGAGATAAAATTCCGGGAAGCCATAGAAATCATGGCTGAAGGACTTGCTCCCCTTGGAGATGAATATATCAGGCAGGTCAGAAAAGGTATAAAAGAAGGCTGGATAGATGTATATGAGAACCAGGGAAAAACCAGTGGAGCCTACAGCTTCGGTTCATATGACAGTATGCCTTATATACTGCTGAATTATACCGACTCACTCAAAGACGTATTCACAATAGTGCACGAAATGGGTCATTCCATGCACTCATATTATACAAGGAAGACTCAGCCTTATGCCTATGGTGATCACTGCATATTTACCGCGGAAGTGGCTTCAACGGTTAATGAATCGCTCCTTATCAAACACCTTCTTTCAACAGAGCAGGATCCTGAAATGCGAAAGTATCTTCTCAATTACTACATTGAAGAATTCAGAACCACTCTTTTCCGACAGACGATGTTTGCTGAGTTTGAGCTCAAAGCACATCAGGAAATTGAAAAAGGCGGTGTTCTCACTGCAGGCTGGCTCAATAAAACCTATGGTGACCTTAACAGTCTCTATTTCGGACCTGCCATGTCATATGATGAATATATACAATATGAATGGTCCCGCATTCCTCATTTTTACAGAGGATTTTATGTGTATCAGTATGCTACCGGCTATTCTGCTGCCACTGCCATTTCATCAAGAATTCTTTCTGAAGGCGCTCCTGCCCGGGATGATTATATACGTTTTCTTGAGAGCGGCTCCTCAGATTACCCTGTTAATCTGCTGAAAATTGCAGGTGTAGACATGGCATCTCCTGAACCTGTGAAAATGGCTATGGAAACATTTAAAAACCTTGTTGATGAATTAGAGAAATTATTGTAATATCAGACTATGGATAAGAAAATTTTTATTTACACAAACCGGACAGAAATGTCAAACAGCATTGAAAACATGCTTAGAAACAAGCTGGCAAAATCCAGCCTTCATGTTTTTGACAATTTCTCCGATGATACAGACCTTATAATATGCATAGGCGGGGATGGAACTCTTCTCCGCCTTGTTCAGGAATTCGGATTTCCAAAGACTCCCATAGTGGGTGTAAATACCGGTCATCTGGGCTTCTTTCAGGAAATACTCCCTGAAAAGATAGACGATTTTATTTTCCTGTACAATCAGGACAGATACAGCATACAAGGTCTTAACGGTGTGTCATGTTACATAAAGACCTCGGATGGCACCGCACGCCACATAGCTCTAAATGAAATTACCGTCAAAGGTCTTTCCACCCATCCGGTGCATCTGAATATTTCCATAAATAACAGCTTTATCGAAAGATTCAGCGGTGACGGATTGTGTGTGGCTTCCCCGGCCGGAAGCACGGCTTACAATTATGCATTAGGAGGCAGCATCGTCGATCCGCGTCTCAACCTTCTGCAGGTCACGCCAATAGCTCCTATGCAGAACGTGGCATATCGTTCCTTCACGTCAAGTATTCTTATTCCTTCCAATGACCGGCTTTCAGTTATACCATGCAGTGATGATGACAAAACTCTCAGTATAATTTATGACGGAATGATGTCAGAATACGAAAACATAACAGAGCTTTCCATAGGTCTCTCGAGAAAAAAGATAAATCTTATACGCTTTGATGACTATCAGTTCTGGGAAAAGGTAAAAAGTAAATTTCTCTGAATAATATAACTTAAAAGGATGATATCCATGACAGAATTCAACTATACAGTAACAGAAACAGACAAGGAGCTCTCTGTAAAAGAGCTCCTTCGCCGTAATTTTCACTTTTCTTCCAGGCTTCTGACAAAGCTCAAGCAGCAGGATCTGGTCACTCTTAACGGAAATCCCGTTCGCGGATGGATGATTCCCCTTCCCGGAGATAAGTTGACCATAACATTGCCACAGGAAACCTGCGATTTCCAGCCGGAAGATATTCCTATTTCAGTTATTTTTGAGGACAAGGACCTTCTTGTCATCAACAAGCAGCCCGGTTATGTGGTGCATCCCACCAAAGGCAAACCTAATCATACCATTGCTAACGGCATAATGAAGAAAATGCTGGATGATGGCGAGAAGTATAAAATACGTTTCGCCAACAGGTTGGACATGAATACATCCGGCCTGCTTCTGATTGCAAAAAACAGCTTTACTCAGGACAGACTCATACGCCAGATGAAAGCAGGTATAATACGCAAGGAATATCTGGCAGTAGTTGACGGAATAATGGAGCATGACCTTGGAACCATAAACGCCCCCATCGGTCGGCCTGATCCCGACGAAGTGGAACGGTGGATTCTTCCGACAGACCAAGGCGGTTATGATTCTGTGACGCACTACAAAGTTATCCGGCGCTTTCAAAGCGGATATACGCTGGTTCGCCTTCGTCTCGAAACAGGGCGTACGCATCAGATACGTGTGCACATGGCCTCCATCGGCCATCCGGTAACAGGTGATCATCTTTATAATAACGGGGATCCTTTCCTATATCGCAAACTTCACGGTGATTTTCGCCGTGTGGAAGGTATCGAAGAAAAAAGCACTTCCCCTTATATAGACAGACAGGCTCTTCATGCCTGCAGCCTTTCTTTCTTTCATCCTGTAACAAATGAAAAAACGGAGCTTGAAGCCCCGCTTCCTGATGACATTGTGAAACTGATTGATTATATAAGTTTCCTTTAATTATTTTTAAAATTCGACGCAGCCCCGGCAAGGGCTGCGCCTTTTCAGTTGTGCTCTGCAATATATTTTTTGACTGTTTCCGTGTCGCATGGAACGGGAACAGCCTTTCGTCCACGAATAAGACAGTCTCCGGAACTGTAACCGGCAAGAACAACCACCCATCCGTCTCTGCTGCTTTCAAGTGCATATTCCACGGCTTTCTGTCTGTCGGTTATTATTTTTACATCTTTTTCCAGCGAAATATATTCTCTTATTTCACTGCATATATCATCTATGCTTTCCGTCCCATAATCATACTCCGTAAGAATAATTCTATCTGCCTCTCTGTCTGCAATTCTGCCGCCTTCTTCCCTCCTGTTGAAGGCTCTTCCTCCTACACATCCGA
This sequence comes from Firmicutes bacterium UBA1702, assembly GCA_002320005.1. Lineage (GTDB taxonomy): Bacteria > Bacillota > Clostridia > Peptostreptococcales > Anaerovoracaceae > Fimisoma. The sequence goes on along the minus strand of DCJK01000023.1, from coordinate 58,426 downwards.
AAAGAAACAGCTTTTTTCTTTCCGGACAGTCGCGGTTGATGCTTTCAAAGAGCGCATTATAGCTCATCTCGTTATGCGCATAGTCCACAATCACCGTTACATCCTTGTCGGGAAGCTGAAACACTTCCATTCGTCCCGGAACCTTTACATGAGCCAGTCCTCTTTTTACATTCTCAAATGGTATATCAAGAGACACGGCAGCCGCAACTGACGCAAGAACATTTTCAACATTATACGCGCCGCCTATATTAACGTGGAGTTCTTCTGTCCTCCCTCCGACACGCACTTTCAGACTCAGTGAATCCAGTGTCTCTTTTATGTCAAAGCCATAGCAGTCTGCTTCCGGAACAGTTCCGAAGGTAATGACACGCCTGCACCTGTGAAAAGCCTTTTTTCTGACCTTTTCAAGATACTCCCGATCCATATCGAGATTTATACATACCGTCTGACTTTTTCCTATAAGCCTGAGTTTCGAATTGAAATAGTCTTCCATGTTTCTGTGCTCGGATTCGGATATGTGATCTTCTCCTATATTCAGAAAAATTCCCGTCTTGAAGTCCACACTTCCTGTCCTTCCATACCTGAGTGCCTGGGAGGAAACCTCCATTACCGCATACCTGCAGCCATTTTCAACGCAGTTGTACAGATTTCTGTTAAGTTCCAGAATCTCTTCTGTGGTAAGATGAGCCTTTCGCTTTTTTTCTCCGTCATAATTATATATGCCTGTCAGCATGCCTACCGGGCCTAAGTCATGAGAATTGCAATAATCCTCCAGTATGGCATCCAGAAATACCACAGTTGTGCTCTTTCCTTTTGTTCCCGTAACTCCTATTATATCAAGTTTTTCCTTCCAGCAATCGTCATAATGAAATTCTGATATGGCAATAAGAGCCTTCCTGAGATTACTTACTATGATGCATGGCCTGTCTTCCATTATAGGGCGTTCTGCTATATAGCATACCGCTCCTTTATCAAAAGCCTCTGCAAGGTACTCTTTTTTAAAGGCTCTTCCCTTGCATATGAATAATGTGCCGTGAATAACATCCATCGAGTTATATGATAGATGGTTTACTATAACTTTACTTTCACTTGTCTCAATTCTGCAATCCGCCAATACCCCTGCCTGTCTCAAAACATCAACATAGCTCTGCAAAGTTTTTTTATTCATTTTTCACCGTCCTGATTTATGTGTCATATCATCTGTGGGATTCTATGTACTCTCTGATCAGCTTGGCATCACATGCAACCGGAACTGCTTTTTCACCTCTGACCTGGTGATCTCCCGTACTGTGTCCTGCAAAGATTATCACCCAGCCGTCTCGGCAGTTGTCAAGGGCATATTTCACTGCTTCTTCTCTATCCAGGATTATTTTTACATCCTTTTCAGGAGAAATATAGCTTCTTAACTCGTTGCAGATTTTTTCCGCTCCTTCCGTTCCGCAGTCTTCTTCTGAAAGAATTATCATGTCCGCTTCTCTGTCTGCGATTTCTGACAGGTTTCTGCGGCGGTTGAAAGCTCTGCCTCCTGATGAACCGAAAACAATAACTTTCTTCTTGTCAGGAAAAGCTTCATTTACACTTTGGAAAAGCGCCTCAAAACTTATGTCATTGTGAGCATAATCCGCAATTACCGTAGTATCTCTGCCCGGGATTCGGAAGACCTCCATACGTCCGGGAACTTTAACCTTTTCAATGCCTTCTTTTATGGCATCCCATGAGATTCCAAGGGCCTTTGTTGCCGAAACAGCTGCCATCACGTTCTCTGCATTGAATTTTCCGCCTATGTTTGCGGTAATGCTGCACTCCTCATCTCCATGCACCGCTTCAACCTCAATATAGTCTATGGTTCCTTTTTTTAGTATACCGCGGTAATCAGCCTCAGGACCTTTTCCGAAGGTAATTATCTCGCACCCTTTCTTTCGGGCATAATCCATTATGCGTTTCATATAAACAGGGTTCATGTCAAGATTTATGCATATCCTGCGGCACTGATCGATTATTTTAAGTTTTGAATTAAAATAATCTTCCATGTCATAATGCTCTGATTCCGAAACATGGTCATTTCCCATATTCAGAAATACAGCCACCTCGTATTCAAGCCCTGCAGTTCTTCCATATTTAAGTGCCTGAGAGGAAACCTCCATGGCAAGATAGCTGCATTGATTTTCGACGCAATTCGATAGTATTTTGTGCAATTCAAAGGTTTCAGGTGTTGTCAGACTTGATTCTATTGTTTCTCTTCCGTCAAAATTATATACGCCTGTCAGTATTCCTGCTCTTCCTATTTTGTGTGAACGGCAGTGAGCCTCAAGAATTGAATGGATCATCATAACTGTAGTGGTCTTGCCTTTGGTTCCTGTAACTCCTACAAGTTTCAGTTTATCTCTCCATGCGCAGCCGTAATACATTTCGGATATCGCAAGCATTGCTCCACGTATATCGCTGACTATAATATGAGGCTTGTCCGCCACGATTACTTTCTCTGAAACATAGCATATGGTTCCCTTGTCAAAGGCTTCCTTAAGGTACTGTTCTTTGAAGTGCACTCCTTTGCAGAAGAACAGGGTCCCCGGTTTTATATCCTGAGAATTGTAGGAAATATACTCTATAGTTTCATCACAGGCAGCAGCATTTATATTAGCCTCGATTAACAGCTTTTTTTCTTTTAGTAAATTTACTGCTTCCATTATACCCGTTTTTTTCATTTTGTCCCCCACTCGTAATGATTTTTTATCTTATATTCAGTGATTATACCATACATTTTCACATTATACACTTTTACAACAAAAAAATTTCCCGAATTTGTATTGAATGGCACAGGCTTCAGTCCCGTGGGCTTCCTGCGGCTTTTAATTCGGGAAATTTCTCATCTTCTATCTGTCTATCTCCCTTTCAAGTTCTGCTGCCAGGTTGGAAACTTCTGTAAAGTTCATGTTGGGTATATACATTGCTTCCACACGTTTATGAGTATCTCTTGCCAGCGCCAGATGCCGGCATGTCTTATTAAGCAATATGTCATATTCATCCTTCAGGGAAGAAATAAGATCTTCATTTTTTGCAAGGTTTATACCGTTCATGTAATCTCTCATATCTATCAGTATTATTTCAGGATTTTCTCCATCCATTGAAGTCAGTTCCCATGGCTCTATATCATGATACTCGTTGAGCGTAATAAATGCAGTTCCGAGTTTTGGAATGATAAGATGTTCAACCTTTTCCTCCGGGCACATGGGACAGTAAAATGCTTCTGTATCTAAACCTCTGTAAATTGCACCTTCAGATAGTATTTCCATAAAACTGCTGTTGGAATATCCCACCGGTGCACTTATCATATAGACACGCTCTATGCCGCAAAGCAGGCTTCTCAGGTAGTTTACAAATCCGTTTCCCGTAATTGCTCCTGCGAAAAATTTTTTAGTTCTTCCCGGATTGAAAGATATGTCCATTTCACCGTATTCTCTGCCTATTATGTCGGCTACCACCTTGTATATCTCGCTGGCGGCAGAGGCCTGGTTATATATCTCTTCGAGGCTTCTGTAAACACTTTTCGCTGCGTTTAAATAATTATATGCTATTCTGTACCACCTGGCTGTTTCTTCATTCAGATCTATTATCTCGCTCTTGTTCGCTGCAATCCCCTCTTCATTCCAGAATTCACCCAAATTTATTATTTTATCTACTGCTCCCGGCGTTATGGGGTCTGTCACATGAGGACTTGTTCCGTCTATTACGGCAATCTTCCTTTTTTTCAGCACTATTCCGTCCAGAGAGTCCTCATCTGCTGAGCAATGAAGATAGTCCACATCCTCGCCCATATCTGCAAAATGCCTGCCTATTCTCCTTATGAAAGTAGACTTTCCTGTCCCCGGCCCCCCTTTTACGCATATTATTTTGTTGGCTTCTCTTTGTCCCAGGATATGTCTGTAATACGAAAAAAATCCCAGCGGCGTATTATTGCCCGGGAAATAATGTCTTTCTGCAGACAAAATATTACCTCCTTAGCATATTATATTATATATTATGCCGTGGAGGTAATTGTTGTTCTGTAAATGATCTTATGTTAATACAGCTTATTATTTTCTGAATCCCCCTGCGACCCGGATTTTTCAGATGACTCTTCGGCTGAACCATCTCCTTGTGGCTCCGCTCCCTCATGCTCTTCCTTTGCCTCTGCAGTTTCCTTTTCTGTAGCCGTTTCGCTGCGGAATCCGTTTTCGTTTAAAGTCTGATTGCTGTATTGCGGATCTATTACAACAAGATTGCCGGTAACCAGCTCATAGAAAGCAACATTGGCTGTTTCTAAATACAAGTCAACAACCACAACCGGCAGACTGAGAATAAGGAATATGGCTGAATAAGCAAGCCCTGATACTTCCGACTGAGCAAATAAAGAACCCGGTATGTTGGCAAGAATATACCATCCTATGAATGACAGCTGCAGACAGAAAAATTTTCCTTTGTTTCCGTTCATCAGCCGTTTGCTCTCGTTTATGCACTGGGATGCTGTCCATTCCGGATGATCAACTCTCAGATAAAAACACTGACTGTATCTGAAGGCTGCTATGATTCCCGGAATTACCAGAAGCAGAGCCCACAAAAATACCTTGACTGTATACAGAAGGAACAGGCAGAAGGCCTTGCCATACATGCTGAATCCTTCAAAGGTAAGTGAATAATCTATTTTTCTGGTTCTGAAAAAGGCCAGCACAAACATTGCCAGACCACAGGTGAGTGCACCTTCCACCAGGAACATATAAAGATTGCCTGCGTAAGTTATTCTGATTGGAATATATTGTCCGCTGGACAGATAAATATATCTTATGCTGTAAAAGAAGCTGTTTAATATTGTGCTTATACCTGTCAGCATGATGAAATAAATAAGGAGTCCGACAAACATCTGCTTCCAGTTGCCTGCCAGAGACTTTCTTGCTATTTCTCTTATTTTTGATGATGGTTCAATTACTATGCGGTTGTCCATGTTTTTCCTCACTTTCCCCTTTTTATTATTTTATCATTATATCATTTAAAGTAATATTTGACAATCTGCCATTTGAAACATATAATTAAATATGCTAGGGGAGCTGACGCTGAGAGTATCCGCTTATTGCGGATTAGACCCTCACCACCTGATACGGTTAATGCCGGCGTAGGGAAGCATATTTTTTATTTTACGGTTCCCCTCCTAACAAAAAGGAGGTTTTTTTAATGTCAAACAAAACAAACAACAGAAAAAATTTATATCAATTAGTACTGTGTGCAGTCTTAATTGCACTTGCCACCGCTTTAGGAATGGTCAAACTCTTCCATCTTCCTTTCGGCGGCTCAATTACTCTTTTCAGTATGCTGGCTGCCACACTCTGCGGTTATTATTGCGGCACGGCAAAGGGCCTGATTGCATGCGTAGCCCTGGGTCTGCTCAACATAGTATTTGGAGGTTACATTCTTCACCCGGCGCAGGTTGCCCTGGACTACATACTGGCTTACGGTGCTCTCGGACTGTCCGGTCTCACTGCAAACAAAGAGCACGGTCTTACCACAGGTTACCTTATAGGTGTTGCCGGAAGATTCTTCTTCAGTTTTCTGTCCGGCGTGATTTTCTATGGTGAATACGCTCCGGAAGGCATGAACGCAGTTGTCTACTCTTTCCTCTATCAGGCAACTTATCTGGGGCTTGAAGCCTTGATTACCGTTATTGTTATTAACATTCCTGCAGTAAAAAATGCTCTTAAGAAGCTGAAAACTCAGGTTCAATAATGTTAATTTCGTAACATTGCCATTGATAAAAGAGGTCTCCTTTGGTATAATCTTCTTTGGTAAGATTTTTCTAGAAGAGAAAGGAAGTTATGAAGATGTATCAGACAATCAAGTACGAAGTTAAAAACGGGACAGGTTATGTGACAATAAACAGACCTGAAGCCCTTAATGCGCTGAACAAGACCGTTCTTGAAGAACTCTTTGATGTATTCGGCAAGATAGACGAAGATGATTCCGTCAAAGTTGTTATTCTCACCGGTGAAGGCCGTTCTTTCGTTGCCGGTGCAGATATTGCTCAGATGAGCACTCTCACCGTTTCAGAAGGAAGAGCTTTCGGCGCTTATGGCCAGAAGGTAATGAACTACATAGAAAAAATCGAAAAACCTGTAATCGCTGCAGTTAACGGATTTGCTCTCGGCGGCGGATGTGAGCTGGCTATGGCCTGCGATTTCAGAATCGCTTCATCAAAAGCTAAATTCGGTCAGCCTGAAGTGGGTCTTGGAATTACTCCGGGATTTGGCGGTACTCAGAGATTATCAAAACTGGTGGGCAAAGGAATGGCCAAGATGCTCATCCTTACTGCTGATACCATAAATGCCGAAGAGGCTCTCAGAATAGGTCTGGTAGAAAAAGTTGTGGAACCTGAAGAACTGATGCCTGCATGCGAAGCCATTGCTGCAAAGATAGCATCCAAGGCACCAATTGCCGTAGGAATGGCCAAGACATGCATCAATAAAGGCTATCATCTTGATCTGTTCTCCGGTTCAGCTCTGGAAGCAGAAGCTTTTGGCGGATGCTTCGGTACAGAAGACCAGAAAGAAGGCATGAAAGCGTTCCTTGAAAAACGTCCTGCCGAATTCAAGAATAGATAAACAATACTTAATACTGCAAAGGCTCTGCCCGAACATCCGGGCAGAGCCTTTAGGTTTTTAAATACATCTGTAATCTGACTTCTATTCTGTACAGTAATTTTGATTTACGTATTATTTGCTTTACAGATTCATTGATTCAATTATTCTGTCTGCCAAGGCATCCATGTCCTTCATATTTCCTTCATTCATGGATGAAGCCATTGTTACCTGTTCATCCAATATGGTCATTTCCTTCATCTGCTCATCCAGGAACTGACGAATAAGAGATCCTGATTTTACTGCCCATGACCCGTTTTCGATAATAGCACAGGTTCTCTTCTGAAGATTCAAAGCTTTCATGTCCATAAGGAAATTGTGCATTACAGGATATATTCCCAGATTGTATGTCACTGATGCAAACACAATGTTGCTGTATTTAAATGCATCTGCAATAAGATACGATACGTGAGTATTAGAAACATCATGAAGCGCAATATTGTTCATCCCTTTTTCCGAAAGCTTCGTTGCCAGCATACATGCAGCTGCCTCTGTGTTGCCGTACATTGATGCATATGCAATAAGGACTCCTTTTTCTTCAGGCTCATAGCGGCTCCATTTATCATATTTATCTATAAAATATCCAAAGTCTTTCCTTATAACCGGTCCGTGAAGCGGGCATATCATCTTTATATCTAATGTGGCAGCCTTTTTTAGCAGGTTCTGAACATGCGGTCCATATTTTCCTACAATGTTGGTGTAATATCTTCTTGCATCGTCCAGCCAGTCTCTGTCAAAATTCACTTCGTCCGCGAAAAGCCTTCCATCTAATGCTCCGAAGGAGCCGAAGGCATCAGCTGCAAAAAGAACTCCATTGGTGGTATCAAAGGTAACCATGGCTTCCGGCCAGTGTACCATAGGTGCTTCAACAAACATCACCTTGTGTTTTCCAAAAGATTTACTGTCTCCCTCTTTTACAACTTCACGATTCGAACCTATGCTGAATCCGAACTGCCCCATAAGCAGGAAAGCTTTCTCTGTGCTTATCACCTTTACTTCGGGATATCTGAGCAAAACCTCCTGAAGGGATGCGGCATGATCCGGCTCCATGTGGTTGATAACCATGTAATCCAGCGGTCTGCCGTCCAGGACTTCCTGAAGATTTTCCAGAAACTGCCTGCATGCTGACCAGTCTACCGTGTCAAAAAGCACCGTTTTTTCATCCAACAGCACATATGAGTTATATGAAACGCCTCTTGGAATGGGATGCACGTTTTCGAAGAGTTCAAGTCTGTGGTCATTGGCTCCTATCCAGTACAAATCATCTGTAACTTTTCTATAGCAATACATAACATATTTCTCCTTTCCCTTCACTAGGCTTCAATAAACTGATCTTTTCCTTCTCCGCATTCAGGACATGTCCAGTCATCCGGAAGAGCATCAAAGAAAGTTACAGGATAGATCTCATTGTCAGGATCTCCTTTCTCAGGATCATACTCATATCCGCATCCTCCACAGATATAGTATTTCCAGTTTGGTGCTTCCTTTACCGGAATTGCGCGCTTTACCTTTACCATCGGCGGTGCCGGTTTCTTGGGTTCTCCTGTATCAAGAGCCTTTGCCAGCGCAGGAAGAACTTCCTCCAGGTTTCCCACGATTCCATAGTCAGCGTTTTTAAATATCTTTGCATTGGCGTTGTTATTGATGGCCACAATGGTTGAGGCTTCTTTTATTCCTTTAAGATGCTGTATGGCTCCTGAAATTCCGCATGCAATATAGAGGTTTCCTCTGAACTTCTGTCCGGACATTCCGACATATCTGTTCAGCGGTACATATTTAAGAGTTTCGGCTACAGGTCTGGATGAGCCGATAGCCGCTCCTGCCTGTTTTGCCAGCTCTTCAATAAGCTTCATATTCTCCTTGCTGCCTATTCCCTTTCCGGCGCTGACAACCCTTTCTGCCTCCGAAATCGGAGTGTCAATGTCTATACCTACCGAGAAGTCATAGCCGTCAGCCTTGAGACATTCCACAAGTTTATCTACTCTCTCCTCTATGGTTCCATCTTTAAGAATCATCTTCTTTCTTATGCCCGTTTCAGGCATCTTTGCTGTCTTACGAGGACCCTCTGGCTGATTTTTAGGCATTTTGCCAATAATTCCCGCAGCTATTACAACTCTCTGTATCTCGTTTGTTCCTTCATATATTGTGCAGATTTTTGCATCTCGGTAAGCTCTTTCCACTTCCATGCCTTTCAGATATCCGTTTCCGCCAAAAATCTGCAGTGCATCATTGACAACTTCAAGACATATATCAGAAGTATACTGTTTTGCCATTGCAGCTTCCACAGCATACGGTTCATGATTTTCCTTCAGTTCGGCTGCGCTATAAACCAGAAGTCTGGCAGTTCTGAGTTTGGTTGCCATATCTGCCAGTTTAAAGGCAATAGCCTGCTGCTGACAGATAGGCTTTCCGAACTGTACTCTCTCTTTCGAATATTCCAGAGCATTTTCGTAGGCCCCCTGAGCAATTCCCAGAGCTTGTGCAGCAATTCCAATCCTGCCTCCGTCAAGAGTGGACATGGCAATTTTAAATCCCTGTCCTTCCTTGCCCAGCAGATTCTCCTTCGGAACCTTTACATCGTTGAATATAAGCTCTGCTGTTGCAGATGAGCGGATTCCCATTTTATCATAATGATCTCCGAAAGAGAATCCCTCCCATCCTTTTTCAACAATGAACGCACTTATACCTCTTGTCCCTATATCCGGAGTTGTGACCGCAAATATGACGTATGTATCAGCTTCGCCTCCATTAGTTATAAATATTTTACCACCGTTAAGAACGTAATGGTCTCCTTCCAGAACAGCTACGGTTTCCGTTCCTCCCGCATCACTGCCTGCATTTGGTTCAGTCAGTCCGAAAGCACCGATTTTCTCTCCTTTTGCAAGAGGAACGAGATATTTCTGTTTCTGCTCTTCTGTGCCGTAGGCAGCTATAGGGTATGCTCCCAGTGAAGTGTGTGCAGAAAGGATTACTCCGGCACCCCCATCCACTCTTGCCAGTTCCTCAACTGCTATCGCATAGCTTAAGACATCAAGTCCAGCACCCCCGTACTTTTTTTCGTAAGGGATCCCCATATATCCCATCTTACCTAATTTTTCAATAGCTTCTCTAGGAAACTGATTTTCCTTATCCATCATAAAGGCTACAGGTTTAATTTCATTTTCGGCAAACTCTCTTATAACTGCCCGCAGCGCTTCATGTTCTTCTGAAGTTTTATATCTCATATCGCACCTCCTGCTTTTTAATATGTAATATATGACTATTTTAGTCCAGTATAACACAATAAAAAATACAGGTCAATATTTATAATCCAAAAATTTCCGTCAGGGATGAGCTTTTCATTTCTTTCTTTAATAACGCTTCTATTCTACAGCACTCGCGATGCACCCCGCAGCTGCTTTTGTCTCTGTTTTCACATACATAGTCATCACAGGTACATCTGTTGACCATGCTTTCAGGTTCAAGAGCTACCTTCACATCCCATAATGTAAGATTGTCACAAGGCACAGAAAGGATGTATCCTCCCCTGGATCCTCTTACTGCCTCTACAATTCCGGCTTTTTTAAGTTTTCTCAGAATTTTGCGGCTGAAGTCTGCAGATACCTGCTGGGTTTTTTCTATTTCGGCAGCTGAAGCCATGCCATGTTGTAGATGGCGCAATATTCTCAGAGCATAATCAATTTCTCTGGTTATAAGCATTTTTCTCTCCTATAAAACAGCGGCTCCCCTTAAGGGAGAGCCGCAATGCAGTCCGTAACTCAGATATTACAGTAATCCTCCGATTGAAACGAATAATGGAGCAAATACTACTGCAACGATGGTCATCAACTTGATTAAGATGTTGATGGAAGGACCTGAAGTATCCTTAAACGGATCTCCTACTGTGTCGCCTACGACAGCAGCTTTATGCGGTTCTGAACCCTTGCCGCCGTAGTTGCCTTCTTCAATATACTTCTTGGCATTATCCCATGCGCCACCGGCATTGGCCATCATGATGGCAAGAAGAACACCTGCAGACAGAGCACCTGCCAGCATTCCGCCTAAAGCTTCGCATCCCAGGATGATACCTACTGCCAGAGGAGCTATTATAGCCATAACGCCCGGCATTACCATTTCTTTAAGTGCAGCTTTTGTTGAAATATCAACACAGTTTGCATAGTCAGGTTTAGAAGTTCCTTCCATGATTCCCTTATCTTCTCTAAACTGTCTTCTTACTTCTTCAATCATCTGGTTAGCAGCTCTTCCTACTGAATTCATTGTCATAGCAGAGAAGAGGAACGGAAGCATAGCACCGATAAATAAGCCGATGATTACGATTGGGTCAAGGAGACTGATCTTTTCAAGGTTGGTAACTGCCGCATAAGATGCAAACAGAGCCAGAGCTGTTAAAGCTGCTGAACCGATAGCAAAGCCTTTACCGATAGCTGCTGTAGTGTTACCTACCGAGTCAAGTTTGTCAGTGATTTCTCTTACTTCTTCAGGTAATTCTGACATTTCGGCAATACCGCCGGCATTGTCAGATACAGGACCATAAGCATCGACAGCAACGGTCATACCTGTTGTTGACAGCATACCTACTGCTGCAAGAGCAATGCCATAAAGGCCTGCAAACTGATAAGCAACAAATACACCTACGCAAATAAGAATGATAGGCCAGAGAGTTGACATCATTCCTACGCCCAGTCCGCTTATAATAGTGGTCGCAGCACCGGTCTGTGACTGTTCTGCAATCTTCTTAACTGACTTATAATCTGCAGAAGTGTAAACTTCTGTGATCTTTCCTATGGCAATACCTACTAAAAGGCCGGCGATGATGGCAGCTGCATATGTGAAATCTCCAAGCATGCTCTTTGACAGAGCAAGAGTTGCGATTACAACGATTATGCCGCTGATATAAGTACCCATGTTAAGAGCTGTAGCCGGATTCTTTCCATCCTTGCCTCTCACGCACATGATACCGATTACGGAAGCCAGGATTCCTACTGCTGCAATAATCAGAGGGAATACTGCTGCTGTGCTTTCGTTGAATGTAGCCTGTGCACCTGCTTCTTTTACAGCAACTGCAGCCAGTGTGATGGCGGAGATAATTGATCCTACATAAGACTCAAAGAGGTCTGAACCCATACCGGCAACGTCGCCTACATTATCACCTACGTTGTCTGCGATAACTGCAGGGTTTCTCGGGTCGTCTTCAGGGATTCCGGCTTCAACCTTACCTACCAAGTCAGCGCCTACGTCTGCAGCCTTAGTGTATATACCGCCGCCTACTCTTCCGAAGAGAGCCATTGATGATGCACCCAGACCAAATCCTGTGATGCACTCAGCTACCGTTGCAAGCTTGAGTACACATACTACAACTCCAAGGCCAAAGAGGCCAAGTCCTGATACGCAAAGTCCCATTACGGCACCGCTTCTGAAAGCGATCTTGAGAGCCTTGTTCATTCCTGCTTCCATGGCAGCGTTAGCGGTTCTTACATTGCCGTTAGTTGCAACCTTCATTCCAAAGAAGCCTGCAAGTACGGAAAGAAGTGCGCCGCATAAGTAAAGCACTGCGGTGGTCCAGCTCTGTAAGCCGAAACCAATTAAAAGGAAGAGAGCCACAATAACGATAACCATTGTTTTGTATTCTCTCTTAAGAAATGCCATTGCACCTTCTCTGATGTAGCTGGCGATTTCTTTCATTCTGTCTGTGCCTTCAGGTGCCTTAGTGATCCATGCTGCAAGACAAAATGCAACAATGAGACCGATGACGGCTGCACATACAGTGAAAATTTTAATCATGATTGCATACCTCCCTTTCACTTGTAATGCTCAAATAAGAGGCACATCGTACCTCTTATCTCAAGTGAAAATTATAAAATAAAATATTCGACTGAATTATCAGTTCAATCTATTCCATCATAACCAGTACTATGGCTAAAACGACAAAAAGAACTGCCGCAACCGTAGTAATCTTGGCTAAAATAGCTTCATAACCTTTACTCTTTTTCTTTCCGAAAAGCTGCTCAGCTCCGCCTGCTATGGATCCTGACAGACCTGCACTGTTTCCGGACTGCATCAGAACACTTACTATGAGAATAAGGCTGGCAACTGCGAGTAAAATCATTAAAAATATTTTCATAATAATCCTCCCATTATTTAACTCAGACATTATATCACAGGCTGTCCGTTAAAAGCAAGTTAAAAGTTGACAATTTCAATAAATTTTAACGGGTCGAGGCTTGCTCCTCCTACCAGTGCGCCATCTATTTCAGGCATGTCCATTATCTCTGATGCATTGTCAGGTTTAACACTTCCGCCATACTGAATTATTATTTTATCGGCAGTTTCTTCATCATACATTGCCGCAAGAGTCTGTCTAATACATTCGCACATATCCTGCGCCTGCTGTGCGGTTGCTGTTTTCCCTGTCCCTATAGCCCACACAGGTTCATATGCGACAGTTACTTTTTCAGCATCTTCTCCGGCTATCCCGGAGAATGCAGCTTTTATCTGACCTGAAACGATATCCTTTTCCTTTCCTGCTTCCCGCTCACTGAGGTTCTCCCCCACGCATACCAGCGGAAGAATCGAAGACTGTAGAAGCGCCTTAAGCTTAAGATTGACCGTTTCATCTGTCTCACCGAAATACTGACGTCTTTCGGAATGTCCCACCAGGCAGTAATCTACTCCCAGTTCTTCAAGCATCGGAATAGAAACCTCTCCGGTAAAAGCACCTTCTTTTTCAAAATGAACATTCTGTGCACCCACGCCTATGCCGGTTCCTTTAAATTCTTCAACAAGAAGCGCCAGCTGCGGGTAAGGTGCAAATATGGCTGTTTTAACATCTGTACCATGATAAAGTGTTTTAAATTTAAGGGCGAATCCGCGTGCCTGCGCCATATCCTTGTACATTTTCCAGTTGCCTGCGATAAATGGAATTCTCATATTTCCTACCTCTCTTATTTTTCTTCCAGTACAGCGATACCCGGCAGTTCTTTGCCTTCCAGGAATTCCAGTGAAGCTCCTCCGCCTGTTGATATGTGTGTCATCTTGTCAGCCAGTCCGAACTGCTCAACGGCAGCTGCTGAATCACCGCCGCCTATAACGGTTATGGCATCAGTACGACTGAGAGCTTTTGCAATCTCCAGAGTTCCTTTTGCAAAAGTTTCCATTTCAAAAACTCCCATAGGTCCGTTCCATACCACCGTTTTTGCACTGGCAATCTCTTTTTTGTACAGCTCTATGGTTTCAGGTCCGATATCAAGTCCCATCATGTCGCCGGGCATATTGTCACAGCTGAATACAGCCGTTTCCGTATCATTTTTAAATTCTCTGCCGCATACCACGTCTACAGGAAGCATCATTTTGACTCCCAAAGACTTGGCAGTTTCAAGGAGATCCTTTGCAACATCAACGCTGTCTGCATCCAGTATGGATGTTCCTATTTCGTATCCCAGAGCTTTATAGAAGGTATATGCCATGCCCCCTCCGATTATAAGAGTATCCACTTTTTTGAGCAGATTCCTTATTACGGAAATCTTATCTCCCACTTTGGCGCCGCCCATTATGGCGACAAACGGTCTCTCAGGATTTTCAACCGCACTTCCAAGGAACTTTACTTCTTTTTCAATCAGAAATCCTGAAACTGCAGGCAGGTAATCGGCTATCCCTGCAGTAGATGCATGAGCCCGGTGAGCGGTCCCGAAAGCGTCATTTACAAATATATCTGCCAGAGATGCAAGTTCTTTGGCAAAATCAGCTCCGTTTTTTGTTTCTTCTTTTCTGAATCGTACGTTCTCAAGCAACATAACCTCTCCGGCCTTGAGACTTTCTGCCTTTTTCTTGACCTCTTCGTCCACAACCTGCGGTGACTGAGCGAAAATAACAGGAATCTTCAAGAGTTCCTCAAGTCTGTCAGCCACAGGCTTGAGGGTGTATTTCATGTTTGCTTCACCTTCCGGTCTTCCCAGATGGGACATAAGAATAACTGCTGCTCCTTCAGAAAGCAGGTACTTTATTGTAGGCAGTGCAGCAGTGATTCTGGTATCATCAGTTATACTGCCGTCCTTCTGCGGAACATTGAAATCACATCTTACGATAACTTTTTTGCCTTTTACATCGATATCCTTTACAGTCTTTTTCATCTCTGAAAGTTCTCCTTTTGTTTATCCACTTATTTATCCACGCTGTGCATGTATTTGATGAGTTCGAGGATTTTGCTGGAGTATCCGAATTCATTGTCATAGAAAGCTATAAATTTAAAGAAGTGATCGTTAAGTTCGATTCCTTCACGTGCATCGAATATTGAAGTGCAAGGATCACCTACAAAGTCTCCGGATACAACTTCGTCATCAACGTATTCCAGTACGCCTTTCATATATGTTTCGGAAGCTTCCTTCACTTTAGCGCATATTTCCTCGTATGTAGCAGGCTTATCGAGAACAACATTGAGATCAACAACAGATACGTCTGCTGTAGGCACTCTGTAGGAAATTCCCGTCATCTTGCCTTTGAGAGAAGGAATAACAAGTCCTACTGCTTTTGCCGCTCCGGTAGTAGACGGTATAACATTTCCGAATACGCATCTTCCTGTTCTCCAGTCTTTCATTGAACGGGCATCTACTACTTTCTGCTTTGCTGTAGCAGAGTGAATGGTAGACATCAGTCCTTCTTTTATTCCCCAGTTGTCTTCTATTACCTTTGCCAGAGGAGCAAGGCAGTTGGTCGTACATGAAGCATTGGACACAACCTGCATTTCAGGGGTATATTTTTCGTGATTTACTCCATATACGAAAGTAGGAGTTTCGCTGTCCTTGGCAGGGGCAGAAATAATAACTTTTTTTGCACCTGCTCTTATGTGTGCCAGAGCCTTCTGTGTAGTAACGTAAGCACCGGTAGCTTCTACAATGTATTCTGCACCGCATTCCTTCCACGGAATGTTTTCGGCATCAGATTCGCTATATACAGGTACTTTTTTTCCGTCGATGACAAGGCCCTTGTCATACAATTCCAGGCTCTTTGGAAATCTACCGAAAGTTGTGTCGTATTTGAGCATATAGAGCAGATATTCAAGATCTGCATTTCTTACATTGATACCGGCAAGTTCTATTTCAGGCATGTCCATTGCCGCACGAATCACAACTCTGCCTATTCTTCCAAAACCGCTTATACCTACTTTAATCGCCATTTTTTCTCCTCCTAAAACTCTCATAATGACAATGTAATTTAATTTTTATATTTAATATCTTCTTCTTTTTGATGAAGATAAAATATTCATTCCTTCTCTGTATTTTGCAACGGTGCGTCTTGAAATCTCTATTCCCTTATCACTGAGGATACCTACTATATCCTGATCGCTGTAAGGCTTCTCCGGATTTTCTCCGTCTATTATTTCTTTTATTATGGTCTTAATGCTGTTGGATGATACCCCTTCGCCGTCCTGCCCTGTGATTCCTCCGGAAAAGAAGTATTTTATCTCAAACATTCCGCGAGGAGTCTGCATATATTTTCCGTTTACAGATCTGCTGACGGTGGACTCGTGCATTCCTATGGATTCCGCCACCTGTTTAAGGGTAAGTGTTTTAAGGTATTTTGTTCCTTTGTCAAAGAATTCTTTCTGGTGAGAAACAACTGCCTCAGCCACATTATATATGGTCTGTCTTCGCTGCTCAATGCTCTTTATCAGCCACATGGCTGAGTTGAACTTGTCCGTAAGATATTTTGACAGCTCCTCATCATTCTTTGCCTCACGGGAAAGAGATGAATAATAAGGACTTACCATCAGGTGAGGTATGCTGCTGTCATTACTGGTGACAACATACTCATCATTTATCTTTTCAACTATAACATCGGGAACTATGTACTTTACGCTCTCTCCTGAAGCAAAACTCCTTCCCGGTTTAGGTTCAAGAGTCCTTATGAGGTCGCTTATCATCTGTACCTGATTTACCGGAATTCCTATGGCCTTTGCCACTTTATTGAGCTTGTTGTCGCCCAGATCCTCCAGGTGGTTGAGTATAACATGCTCTGTCACTTCGTCCAGAAGACCTTTGGAGGCAAGCTGAATTATAAGGCACTCCTTGAGGCACCTTGCTCCCACTCCGGAAGGCTCAAAAGTCTGTATAACATCAAGAATTCTTTCAATTCTGTCTTGTTCAGTCTTGAAACTGCGGGCTACCGCATCGGTTTCAACGGTAAGATATCCGTTCTCGTCTATGGCCTCCACCATATATCGGCCTATTTTAAGATCTTCGCCCTTAAGATCCGAAAATGTAAGCTGCAGCAGCAGGTAATCCTCCAGAGTTTCCTCTTTGCTCACAAACTGCTCGTAAGAATATTCTTCTTTGTCTTTTGAATATTCCCACTGTTTATAACTGTCATCATCGTCATAATCGTCTCGGATTTTCTCCATGAGTTCAGTTACTTCCGTGCCTGGCTCTTCCTTCTGTTTGTCGAATTCAAGAACAGGGTTTTCCATCATTTCTTCCTGTACAAATGAATCCAGTTCCTGCGTATTGAACTGTAAAATACGAATAGCCTGAATTAATTCAGGCGTCATTGTCAGTTTCTGTGTCTGTTCAATTGTCAATCCGTAACTCAGTTTCATATACGTTCAAAACCTTTGCTATTTCTTTTAGTATGCAATTATTATACCAAATTGAGAGCCTTATTTCAACCCCGGGAAGCCCAATTGTCTCAGAGCCTCAAACAAAATTATATTAGCTGAATTTGACAGATTGAAAGAACGTGTTCTTGTGTTCTCGCTCATAGGAATCCTTATGGCCGATTCCCGGTGCGCTTCTATGAAATCCGCCGGAAGGCCTTTTGTTTCTCTCCCGAAAAGAATAAAGTCTCCATCCTTAAAAACCGCATCCGTATAAATGCGGCCTCCCTTGGTGGTTGCCAGCCAAAGTCTTTCTTTTCCGTATTTTTCCATAAAGGAATCCAGACTGTCATGAACCTCCAGCTTCACGTAAGGCCAGTAATCCAGTCCCGCTCTTTTTACCTGTTTGTCATCTATGCTGAATCCCAGCGGTTTCACAAGATGAAGCTTTGTATCCGTTGCTGCGCATGTTCTGGCTATATTCCCCGTGTTTGGCGGTATTTCAGGATTTACATAAACAATATTGAAACTCATTTTTCCACCTCTTTAAAAAGCATACCTCAATAAATAATAACAAATTTTCAAAAAAGGTAAAGACAAATCATGAAAACTGTTATATAATTTTTTCATTGCGACTACTCGGAGGTAAAAAAATGAAAACTGCAAAAATCGGCCTGCTGGGCTTCGGCAATGTAGGCGGAGGAACATACAAAATACTTACTGATAATGCTGATCTTATCGAGAGCAGAGTCGGAGTCCGCCCTGAAGTTGTCAGAATCCTTCAGCGCAACAGAAACAAAAAAAGACTGGTAGAGGCAAGCCCTGCCCTTCTCACGGAGGATCCGGATGATATACTCCTGAATCCGGACATAGATATCGTAGTGGAAATGCTGGGCGGCATTGAACCTGCCACATCATTTATGCTTCAGGCCATGAAAAACGGTAAACATGTGGTAAGTGCCAATAAAGCTGCCATTGCGGCCAATTACAAGCTTCTGACAGAAACGGCCGCAGCCAACAACGTTGAGTTTCTCTTTGAGGCCAGCGTAGCCGGAGGAATCCCTGTACTGGCTGCCATCGAAGGCTCATTACAGGCCAACGATTTTGTGGAAATAATGGGTATACTCAACGGCACCACCAACTATATCCTTACCAAGATGACAGACGAAGGACTTTCCTACGATGAGGTTCTCAAAGACGCTCAGGAAAAAGGTTTCGCCGAAGCTGACCCTACTGCAGATGTTGAAGGCCTTGATGCTGCCAACAAGCTGTCTATCCTTATCGCGCTGGCTTTCGGCAGATATGTGGCTCCATCTGACATTCCTACTACCGGAATCAGTAAAATAACACCGGCAGATATAGATGCAGCCAGATCCCGCGGAAAAAAGATCAAACTCATAGGACAGGCTTCTCTTGAAGACGGCAAATTAAACTACAGTGTAAAACCTGTGGAACTTGAGGCCTCTCATCCGCTGGCAGGCGTAAACAACGAGTTCAACGCGGTCTACATTACAGGTGATATGGTGGGTGAGCTGATGTTTTACGGCAAAGGCGCAGGTCCTCTTCCTACAGGAAGTGCCGTATGCGGAGACATCCTGCAAATTATGAGAGACATGTGCAAATAAACAAACGGAGGATTAAAATGTCATTATTTAAAGAATGGACTGCTCTGATGGAAAGCCAGACAGAAGATACTTTTGAAGAATTCTGGAAAGAATACAGCGGAGCTGAAACTAAAATTTACGAACATATACTTGAAAACAAGGACACACATCTGGTTGGCACTTTTACCCAGTTGTCTGAAAAATTTGAAGTCCGCCCTGTGATCTTCATGGGCTTCCTGGACGGAATCAATACAAGCCTGCGCACAGCTAACGAACTTGAAGATATCACCGAGGAAACCGCTCTGGATCTTGACATTGATTTTGAAAAACTTTTCTTCAACATGCTCAAAGCCGATGCCGATTATCTTTACAACCTTCCTCAGTGGAATGATGTTCTGACAGAAGAACGCAGAATGGAAATTGTCAAGGAATTCAAGCGTTCCAAGACAGTACACAAAGAAAAGACTCCCGGCAGAAATGATCCTTGCCCTTGCGGCTCCGGAAAGAAATACAAAAAATGCTGCGGAGCAAATAAATAACTCTCATTAAAATCAAAGCCCGCCTATAAGAGCTGCCTCTCTGCCTGCTTCCGGTTGCAGATCTGCTCTTTTCCGGCGGGTTTTTCTTTTTATTTTATCATCTTTATCTATTTCATCCGTCTCTTCTGCCAATACTTTTCCCAGCCCCTGTCTATGTATTGGGACAATCCTTTATAATACTCCTCGTTAAATGGTACAAACAGGTACGCCTCGTCTTTATATTTATCGCTGTTATACTCTTCCGTCCCGAAGTATTTTTCGGCATATATATCGACGCATCTGGGATAATGATCCTCATCTCCCTTGTTGAAAGCATAAAATTCTCTGACAAAATCCTGATAATCTTCTTTAAAATATCCCAGACGTATGCTGCCCTTAATATATTCGTCATTTTTCAGGGTTTCCCGTATGTCTGCTTCAGAATCATTTAAGACATCCGCAAGCACTGGAGAATTTTCCGTCAGATCTTCTGCCAGGATGCCTTTAAGATATGCCCATTTCATAAAAACAGCCAGATGATTATACCCGGCAAGAGGATCACATCCGAGGTTTTTCCGTTCTATCTTTTCACAGTGATCTTCGCCGCTGTCAATTATCTGCATACTGCGGTAATGGTTTGATTCCACTCTCATGTTTGTTACAAAATCCACGGCAAAATTATCTGCAATTTGATTGATTTCTTTTTCTGCAAGACATACTACCAAATGTCCGCTGTCATATTTTTCTGCTGCATCTGTATTTGATATGAAATCTTCATATGGAATAGTGTTATCTCCCGGAATCATGCAGTAATAGTCGGAGATTTTCAGTTCATTATTATATACTGACGGTTTTAAAGGAAGGACTGTAGGAATATCTTCACCAACAAAATACACTCCGAACAGCGAACTGTCTTTGCGCTGATATATTTTAAGGCCTGCATAAAATACATCTCTTGTCTGGAACAGATTTAGAAGTTTCTGAAATCTGTCCAGCGAATTTCCTATGATATCAATTTCCTCCTTGCCTATCTCTATGGGATTCATAGCCGCAAATATGGTGAAACTGTTGTATTTATCCTCTTCTATCTGTGAAGCTATATCTTCCAGCGCCCTTACTGATGCCAACTTATCCGCTTCAATGTACCTGTCGCACTCCCTTACCGAAGCCAACTCCTCGTCACGCATAAACACTCTTGCCTCGGTTTTTCTGCACAGTCTGACAATAAGGTCATAGAATATCTCGATGTCGTGAGGTGTATTGGGAAGAGGCAAGCTCAGTTCTATATCCTGCCCGTCAGCCGCAACCTGAAATCCCCTGCCTATACATGACGAGTCATACATCAGCGTATATCTTCCGATTTCTCCCTGCCGGAGAACATAGCTGTCATCTAAGATTCCGTACTTCAGACCTCCTATTTCAGCTATCTCCTCTGTAGTTATGTTTTTTTTACCGTTGATTAAAACATTTACTCCCATTTTGTCTCCCCTTTTGCTATCTTTTTATGCATATTTCCTTCAGAGCCTTTCTCAGTCCGTCGGCATCAGTGACATAATAGTCCGGTTTTTCATCCCAAAGGCAGAAGTTCTCACCGTTATACTTAAGATGATCAATAGTTATGCATATTACTTTTCTTCCAAGGAGCCTTTCTGCTCCTCTTGCAAAGGTGATGTCGTCTCTGTGATCACCTATATAAATCAATCGCCCGTCTTCATCTGTCTCTGCCAGCCTCTCTGCGCACATTATGAATCCTTGCGGATGTGGCTTCTGAAACTTTCCCGAAATACTATCGTATCCCACTATAGCATCAAAGCAATCTCTTATCCCATAACGTTCCAGAGTTTTTTCTATGTTGCGGCAGCTGTTCTGGGAACATATGCCCATGGGGATCCCTCGGAGATCAGCAAGAAGTTCCGTCATTCCCGGGAAAATGTCAGGCACAGCAGTATCCTTCAGCTGCCCTTCCGCCCAGAGCCTTCCTGCTCTGTCCAATTCTTCTTCTTCAATTCCATAACATTCTCTATAAAGTTCTCTCCAGTTTCTATATTTGTGGTTGGCCTTCTGATATTTATCATAACTTTTCAGAACATCCGGCATATTTGCTGCAATATCAGGATAAAACTTTCTGAATATGGATATTGTCACCTCCATATTTTTGCGACTGCTATCCACCAGAGTGCCGTCATAGTCCCATAAAATAGCCATTTATGTCATTATCTCCTGTCATTATAGATATTATGATATATATCGCTGCTGTCCTACATCCATATTTTATAAGCAGCTTTCATTCCCAGATATATGCCTGTCAGGCAGAGCATCATGCTTACTGCCATATAAATACATGCTGCAAACGCTCTGCCGCTGCTGATAAGTCCCCATGTCTCAAGAGCAAAGGTTGAAAATGTGGTGAAACCTCCGCACAAGCCTGTTTTGATAAGCAGCATGGTATGAGGGTTCACATCTCCTGAGACTTCACCGTATCCTACTGCAATGCCTATGATCAAAGCCCCGGCAACATTAGCAATGAGAGTTCCAAAGGTCATCCCTTCTTTTTGCAGTGCAGGTATGATACTTAAAAGGTATCTGAATACCGAACCGGCAAACCCTCCAAGTCCTACAAATATACAGTTCAAAAACATTTTCTGCTCCTTGTCTCCTGCTATTTAAATTCCGTGGTTAGGAACAACGGCAAAATATGTAAGATTTTCCTCGCTGTCGTTAATGAGGCTGTGCTCATGTCCCTCCGGGCAATAATGGACATCTCCAGCTTTTACTTCCTCGTATTTTCCATCATACAGCACCTTGCCGCTGCCGCTTTGTATAAATATAACTTCACTGCTGCCTTCATGTCTGTGAAGTCCTATGGTAGCTCCCGGTATCAGCATTCCCATCATTATTCTGTTGTTTTCATCCGTAAACATTGCTGCCCTTGTCTCTTTCTCTCCGCCTTTGAATGCCGGCATTATAGAAACTTCAATCTTGTCAAAATCTATTATCATCTCAGCCCTCCTGCTTCTGCTAATATTGTTTTGCTTTTTAACATTCTACCACAAAGCTTCTGATGTAAAAACAGATTTTTTATGCTATAATCCTATGCGGAGGGAAAAACCATGGTAAAAAGTGAAGACATAAACAAAATACTGGACATACTTGAAGAAACATATCCTGAAGCTGAATGTGCTCTGGTTCACAAAAATGTCTATCAGCTGATAATTGCTGTTGCTCTATCAGCCCAGACTACGGACAAGTCCGTCAATCAGGTCACCCCTGCTCTCTTTGAAGCTTATCCTGCTCCTGACGCTCTTGCTGCAGCAGCGCCTGAGGAAGTGGCTGAATACATAAAACGAATAGGCATGTACAAAACCAAGTCAAAAAATATAGTCGGGCTGGCAAAAGTTCTTGTTGAAAAATATAACGGCCAGGTGCCTGATGATTATGATTCTCTGGTTTCTCTGCCCGGTGTAGGAAGAAAAACGGCCAATGTAGTCCTTTCTGTAGGTTTCGGACACCAGCGCATTGCTGTAGATACTCATGTTTTTCGCGTTTCCAACAGGATAGGTCTCACCTGCGAAAAAGACGTTCTTAAGACTGAGCTTTCCCTTATGGAACGCATTCCTGAAGAACGCTGGTCACGCACTCACCACAGCCTTATCTTCCACGGACGCAACTGCTGCGACGCCAGAAAGCCCAAGTGCGATATCTGCCCCATCGCCTCTTACTGCGAATATGTCCTGGGACCCTCAAAGTAAAGGAGCGCATCATTATGGAGCTGTACGAAACATTAAAGAACCTTGGAATTGAATATGAGGAAATAAGTCACAAAGCGATCTTTACAGTTGCGGAGGCTCTGAAAGAGAAAATAGCAAGCCGCATAGAAGGCACAGAATGCAAGAATTTATTTGTAAAAAGCAAAAACAGATATTACCTGATATTTCTGGATGCCGGAAAACGTGCGGATCTTAAGTTCCTTGCCCGGCTTGCCGGAGAGAGCAAGCTTTCCTTTGCCAGCGATGACGAACTTAATTCAGTTCTTAATCTGGAAGCCGGCAGCGTTACTCCTCTTGGAATAATCAATGATTCCGAAAATAAGGTCACATTACTTCTGGACAGAGAGCTTGCAGGAAAGCGCATACTGGTTCACCCAAACACCAATACCAGAACTATCTCCATCTCTTTTGATGACCTTCTTAAGTTTATCAGCCAGACAGACCATGAATACCATCTGTTCCCATAAAAACACATTTCGTATCAGTTGGTGATATACGTATATTAATCAAGAAAAGAGAAGAAATTTTAGATTTTTCTTCTCTTTTCTGGCTTTATATTACCACAAAATGGTCGATTTTTCAAGTCTTGTATTTCACCTCATAAGGGTGTATTAAGAATCAGGAGGTGAGACAATGAACGAAAAAAACATGACTGCGCTGGTGAGCTGCTTTTCAAGAAGCTATCACTGCAGGCACAACAGATTCCCTGTATTTAAAGATGACGTTGCCGAGAAACTTTTGACTCAGCAGGAGCACGATTCCATCGCTTGCAATATGTCCGCCGGCATAAGTTTCTTCAATCCTGATTTCAAAGGCACTGAAGATGAGGCCTTACACTGGATTGTTGATAATCAGCTTTCTCCTTCTGTCCTTGCACGAAGTGCTTTCTGTGAAGCTTCTCTTAAAACCGCCTTGCTATCAGGCTGCCGGCAGTATATCATACTGGCATCGGGTTACGACACTTTTGCCTGGCGCAATACAGAGGGCGATATCAGTGTTTTTGAACTTGACAGACCGGAAGTAATCGAAGACAAACAAAAAAGGCTGGAGGCGGCTGAGCTTGATCCTTCAAAAGCCGAATTTATAAAGTGTGATTTCACTGATCCCGGTTGGTCTGAAGCTCTTGTCTCCAGTTCCTGCGATATGAGCAGACTGACTTTTTGCAGTATGCTGGGTATAAGCTATTATCTCACAAAAAACGAATTCTGTTCCATTCTGGGTGCCCTTTCGACACAGCTTTGCGATGGCAGTAGTCTGGTTTTTGACTATCCTGTCATTTGCGGCAGCAAAGAGACCGACATAAACGAACAGCTGGCCAAGGGCGCCGATGAAGAAATGAAATCAAAATATTCTTATGATGAAATTGAGACTGCGCTGTCAGCGGCGGGTTTTCTTATCTATG
Organism: Firmicutes bacterium UBA1702; assembly: GCA_002320005.1. Classification (GTDB taxonomy): domain Bacteria; phylum Bacillota; class Clostridia; order Peptostreptococcales; family Anaerovoracaceae; genus Fimisoma. The sequence goes on along the minus strand of DCJK01000023.1, from coordinate 33,888 downwards.
AGCACCTTGACGCCTCGGAACTGACGAAAAACTTCTTTACATCGTATAATGCTGTTAATCCTCAGCACAAACTTCACGCTCCGGAAGGCGTATGCTGCTGTCTTGCTGTAAAAAAGGGGCTATAGAATTGTAAAGATTCTTCTGTGAGGCTGTGGCTGACGGTTACGGTTCGATTACCTTTTATTTATAAAAAAAAGACCTTTCGGTCTTTTTTCTGGAGCTGGTGAAGGGAATCGAACCCCCAACCCCTTCATTACGAATGAAGTGCTCTACCATTGAGCCACACCAGCATTTTTTACAACAGATTTACTATATCACATTTTTATAGGAAGTGCAATCAAGTTTCTGGCTAATTATCACATCTATTTTTTCAGGGGAAGCAATCAGTTCTTCCTTCTGCATTTTAGTTAAACTCTTTATCCTGTATTCCAGTTTCTGTGCTGATGAGCGATTTTCCGACTGCCATGCTCTCTCAAGTTTCAAGGGATGATGGCTCTTTGTGTATTTGGCACATTCCTCATCCTGACTGAAGTGAACCTTCATTCTTTTTTCCAAATCTGCAGCGACTCCGGTATAAATGGAACCGTCGGAACATCGAAGCATGTATGTGTAGTACATCATATCTCTCCCTTTTTTATAAGATGCTCTAAAAAAGTATCGCATCCCTCCACTATATCGTCATATGTCACGTCAAAATTTCCGGTATACCATGGATCTGCAATATTTCTCGGTCTATCGGAAAAATCCAGAAGACCGTGAACTTTATTTTCAGGATCGCTTCCGATTATACGCATAAGATTTCGCCGATTGTTTTCGTCCATAATAAGCAGGTAATCGTAATAGTCATAATCTGATGCCTTTACCTGAACAGCAGTCTTCCCCGCAGTGCTTATTCCCATCGGTGCCAGTTTGCGTCGCGTTCCATAATGAACAGGGTTTCCTATTTCTTCCCTGCTTGTAGCAGCAGAATTAATCTCAAAACGTTCTTCAATTCCCAGTTTTGCTACTTTATCTTTTAAAACAAATTCTGCCATGGGTGAACGGCATATATTGCCGTGGCACAAGAAAAGTACCTTAATCATGCATTTTTACCTCTTTATAAGTGTTTATAAGTCTATTTTTTGTATAACTTGCACAATAAAATCAAGTCATTGGCGACGTAAAACTACGTCACTCTACATAGGTTTTTAAGCAATTGGCGTACTAAATGGGGTACTCCAGCATGGATTTTTACCCCATCCGTACTGCCTGTATATGCTTTTTACCCGAATCTTCTAAAGTTTTCCTGCTTTGTCTGTCCACCACTGAAGGCTACAATCTGCGCCATGGATTCTTCGGCTTTCTCATAGCTGTTATGAGTGTAAACATTCAAAGTGACGCTGGCATCGGAATGCCCCATCAGATACTGCAGGCTTTTCAGATCCATGCCTGCATTTGCCATGTTTGTACAAAATGTGTGTCGGAATACATGAGGTGTGATACGTGGAAGCGGAATGATATTTTCTTCATTGTACTTCTCACACAGCCTCTGCACTACTTTCTGGACGTGCATGGCTACCTTTGGATTACCATTCTTGTCCAGTAAAATAAATCCGGCGTATCCGTCTATCATGACTTCTTTTTTCTGTTTCTTTCGATTGGAAAGAATGTTGTAGAAGCTCTCATAGACTTCATCGCTCATTGGTATGTAGCGACAGCCACATTCCGTTTTTGTTTTCTCAATATAGCGTTTTCCATCCTGTGTTCTGACCAGCTGATGATCTACACGAATTCTTCTGCGGTCAAAATCCAGGTCTGCAATGGTCAGTCCGCAAAGTTCACTGATTCGCATTCCTGTTCCAAGCAATATCTTGATTTCATCCAGATATCTGCAGAAGTGCTTATCGTTCTTGGTAAACTCCAGAAACTGCTCCTGCTGCTTTGGGGACAGTGCAACTCTTTTCTGTGTGTTGTTCGGTATAATATCCAGACGGAACTCAAAAGGATTCCTGCGGATAATATCCTCGGTGTAAGCCATCTGAAATGCCGGTTTTACCACACCACGGATACTTGCAATGGTGCTGTAGGAATAACCGTCATCATAAAGCTTGATAAACCACAGCTTTGCATCTGACATTTTGATGTCACGAATAATTCTCTGACCGAAAGGCTCTTTCTTCACAACACTCATCACAAACTTGTAGCCTGTGGTTGTGTTGTAGCGGACACCACGCTTCAGACTGATATAACGCTCCAGCAACTGAATGACAGTGATTTCGCCTCCGGCATAGTCAATTCCTTCGTGACGCATCAATTTGATTTCATCTTCTTTCTGACGAAGTTTCATCAAATCCATATCATAAATGGAACGACGCTTTTTATTGGCATCTGTATAACGGAATTCATACATTCCGTTTTTTCTTTGGCTCTCTCCTGTACGTAAAATACGTCCTTTGTTATCTCTTCTTTTTTCAGACATATTCAATCTCCTTTCTGATATGAAAAGAGCCCTGATATGACGTACATGCAACGAACGAACCAATTTCGCCGCATTCCTATTTTATCATATCAAGGCTCTCTTTTCTATGGGAATCTTCGCATGTTAATGGTGATTAAAGTGAGTAACACTGTTCTGTGAACTTATCCAGCTGTTTTCTTTTAATCAGTCGCTTTGTACCAACCCACAGCACAAAGTCGCATCTGTCATTGTTTGTGATTTCCCTTAATTTATTTATACCAATACCGGAATAAGCAGCAGCTTCTTCCAATGTGAGATTAGTCTTTTCCCAGATAGGAACTTCTTTCATATTCTTAAACCTCCTGTATTTAAATGATGAACTGGCAAAGTGGCAAACATTTTATCTATAGGCTGTTTGCCGTTTCATTTTGCCTTTTCAGCCAGATCCACCAATCTTTACCTCGTCTTTCGCTTTCCAGCTTATCTTTCATAGAATTTCTTACCATACGTACAGTTCTTTCGGATATGCCACGCTCGATGGCTTCTTTGTTCAGCTCTGCCACAGAAACTTCTCTGCCATCAGAGAGAAGCTCATAAATCAGCTTCACAGCCTGTTCCTGTTTCAGCTCCGTTTTTGTACCCTCACCGCCTGCAAGCAAATCTTCTGCCGAAATATCATAAGCGCCAATCCAGCGGTAACCTTTCTGGTCTCCCAGAGAAAAGGCCAATGCCTGTCCCGGTGGAGCCAGTGAACTTTTCTCGTGGACAATTACTCGTGTGGTGGGGTCATCTTTGACTTTTCCCACAAATAAAATGCTTCGCACAACTGCGGCAATATCGATAGAACCAAGTCCACGGTAGGTGCTTTGTGTTCCCGATGCTTTATTCAGGTGTCCAATCATCACAATGGCACAGCCAGTAGATTGGGCTATATCTGCAAGTTTACGGAAGACTGGTCTTACTTCATTGGCTCTGTTCATATCCACATTTGCTCCAAGAAATGCCTGCAGAGGGTCGATTACCATCAGCTTTGCATTGTTTTCTCTGATAGCCTTTTCAATGCGGTCGTCTGCCAAGGTCAGTGGATTTTCTGCATCGTCAATGACCAATACTCGTTGCAAATCAGCACCTGATGAAACCAATCTTGGCTTTACTGTGTCACCCAAACCATCCTCTGCTGTCTGAAAAATCATATTGAATGGTTCAAAGGGTTCCATGTCGGGCAAGAACTTTTGATTGGTACAGGCTGCAGCCAACTGCATGGCAAAGAATGTTTTGCCTTCACCGGGATTGCCCTGCACTATTGTCAGCTTTCCAAATGGAATATAAGGATACCAGAGCCAGTCCACTTCTGTCTGTTCCACATCGTTCATACAAATCATAGGAACGGATTTTGTATGATACTTTGGTTTTCTCACTCCGATTGTCACATAATCATCAGTTGGTAAGCCGTTTCGTTCGTTGATTAAATCTTCATTCCAGTCTTTTGCCTGTGGCAGAAATCGATATACCGATATCTCCTGTGGAATCAGTTCTGCCAATTTCTCTGCGGCATTGTTACCGGCTTCGTCATTGTCTGTGGCAATATAAATACTTTCGATATCTTTGCGCTCAGAAAGAAAACGCTCCAAGGCTTTCGGTGATACACCGCCTAAAGACAGATAATTATGTTCTTCCCAACCTGCCGGATATAAAGCAATGTGAGACAGCAAATCAATCGGTGCTTCAAATACGAACAATTCCTTTCCTTTTCCTCTGTGACAAAAACCATAGGATTTATCAGAGCCTGTCGCATCCATGCGAAACTTATCTGCTGTTCCCCTGCAATGAGCGTATCGTGGAATACCATTTGCATCTGTTCCTACAAATACTACATTGTGGTGTTTCGCATCTTCATAAATCAGACCGTCTGCAATAAATTCTTCAACCAAATCTTTTGGAAGTTTTCGTTCTTCTGTCAGATACTTGATAATTCTATCGTTGGATCCACAGCGAGGCGGAAGCCTGAATTCTGCCTTTGGTGCCGGCTCTGTAGCAATTTCTATTGCTTCTTCTCCAATCAACATCTGCATAGCTTCCGGAAAAGTTTTGTTGTAAAACTCCATCACAAAGTCGATAGGATAGCCGCCTTTGTTCTGACTGTGACGGAACCATTTATTGCCTTTTACAGTAAGGCTGTCGTGGTTCTTCCATCGGTATTCTCTCCCGCTTTGAATAAGTTCTTCGCCCTGTGAACGTAGAAACTGCTCCAGGTTCACCTGATTTGCTCTGTCAATTTGTTCTTGTGTATAACTCATTGTTCCACCTCCTGATTACAATGTGGCTTCTTTTGTCTTATCGATGTGCAGCATTTCTGGGTGTGTCTCTCTCATCACTTTATCTACATCACCCTTGATCTGATATAACAATGTCAGATCCTTTTGCATAAGTTTGTATTTTTGATATTCGTCTTCTCGCCGTGCTGACAGTTCAGAAAATTCTTTCTGCCATACACTCAGCGGAAAAGGCTCTTTTTCAAAACCTTTCTCTTTCAGTTTTCGCTTTACCATGTAGAACCTGCGAAGTTCTCCTTCGTGTTCTGATTTGTATTTTTCTTTTGCCTTGGTAAAACGATATTTTTCTTTTTTCAGTTCATCAAAGACCGGTTTTAATTCAGTATAGGTTTTGACATCTTCCATCAGCTGCTGAAGTTCTTTCAGTCGTGTCTGTTTCTGATTCACGGAAGATTTACTGGCTTCCACTTTTTCGTCTACAGAAGAAAGATATTTTTCAAAATCGCTGAGAGTAAGTACACCTCTCTGTTTCAGATAATTACACTCATCCATAAAACGCTTCAGATTATTTTTCTTGGCTTTGGTTTTCCCTCTGGTATAGGTCATTGCCGTCTGATTTCGCATAGTGTGCGCTTCACTGAGCAACTGTACCAGATAAATTTCCTGTGGTTCTTTTAGAATTTCTTTCGCTTCCTGAATCCATTCTTTCAGTGCAACAATGGTGGCTCGCATACTGCGAAGCATACGATTGGTAGCTTTAATCCAGCGGTTCAGTTCTCCCTTTTCAGTACGGATACCTTTCTTCTCCATTTTGCGAATCTGCGGTCCTTCGTGAACTGTAGGAATCAAATCCAGTCCCTGATCTACATAAGAGCGATGGTCGATTCGACAGTCCAGACCTTTTTCTTTGAATTTATCATTGACCATATCTGCCCAGGCTTCACGCCACATATCCAGCGTTTCCGGCTTGCCCCAATTTGTTGTAGGAACGGCATCGAACTCCCACCCGCCATTTTCCTTTTTGATGCGGTTGCCGTTCTCATCCAGATGATATTCTCTGCGTTGCTTGGCTCCCCACGTTCCGTCTGCGTTCAGAGGACGAATAGGAACCAGAACATGAAAGTGTGGATTTGGAATACCTCCTTCCTCTCGATCTGGCTTGTGAACCGCAAGGTCAACTATCATGCCTTCAGAGACAAAGTATTTCTGAACAAATTCTCTTGCCAGCTCAATGTTTTCTTCCAAGGAAAATTCATTTTGCAAAGCCATGTCAAAGCTGTAAGCAAGCTGGGCGTTATAATTCTTTTCTACCTGTTCCACCTCATTCCATAATGTAGCCCTGTCAAAAAATCTTTTCGGTGCATACTCCGGCAGCATAATTTCTGAAAGAATCACACCGCCTTTCCTGGTGTAATCGTGAGTCTCACCATCCCAGAGATTGTGTAGTTTTTCCCCTGCACGATATGCAGCACTGGCAACAGCAGTTCGTCCTTCACTACGTTTGATTTGAGTTACATGAAAGTGATATAACGCCATCAACTCTCACCTCCTGTTTCGTGTCTCTGCATAGCTTGTGACACTAACTCTTGCACCGCTGGTAAAGCAAAGACCTGTTCCATCAATGAGTAGAACTCTACTCTCGTCAAAGAATCTGCTTCTTTGGAAATGCTTTGGATTGCGCCACCTATGTTGCAAAGATGGTGCGTACGCTGTCGGTCAGCTTTCTTTTCCAAATGCTTCTTGCGATTCTCCAAAAGCTGAATCTTGTGTTGATACTGCTCTACTTTTAATCGGGCAGCTTCCAGCTGTTCCAGAGTTTTTTCTTTGTTTTCCATTTTTCTTTTCCTCCTGTGTTTAATTTCCTTGCCTTATGCAAGGTATGTAAAATAAGATAGGCATCAGCCGCAAGAGTTTACTCTTGACCGGAATACGATTCCGCAATATGTGAATGTGTTCAGACACAGGAGCATCTACCTTCGGAGAACGCACATACCGTAATGAAATAACCGGTATAGAAGTGCGCCCTTAGTTCCTAAGGGAAATTTGACTTGTTTCAGCTTTTGAGAAAATTGTATCTTGTTCCCAGCTCGTTTTTTATTGCCTTGCATTGACAGTTACTATCAATGTCATTGAAAGTTTTGTAGAAGCTGTTCACTACACTTTAAATTTTAATCTGAGAAACAAAAAAATCTATGGACTGGTGGGCCCTGCAAACATGCCCTATGAGTCCATAGACTTATAAAAAAACACCGAAGTATTTTGCTACTCCGGCGTTTTAAAATCTACTATTCTAATTCACTTTTCATTTTCAGAAGTTCTTCTCTTTTTATTAAGAGCTTTTCTATTGTACTATCGATTTGCGTGATTGCTTCATCTATTTTCTCATTTAAAGAGCCTCCCATATCCTCTGGATGAATACCTAAAACAAGATAATTGGTAGATACTCCGAAAAATTCTGAAAGTTCAAGAAGAAAATCAATTGATGGCCTGCGCAGTCCAGATTCAATCTTGGCGATTGTATTTTGACTGACATTTAGTTTTTCAGCAAGTTGTTCCTGTGTAAGCCCTCGTTCTTTTCGGAACTGTTGTATACGCTTTCCACATTCTTTTAAATCGTATCTCATAATGCTTTTCCTTCATCTACATCCAAATACCATTTCATTGAATCATGCTTATCTACCAATTCCAAAATATTCGATGTTAAACCTTTTACAGTTTGATAATTTTGCATTGACATTTTATTCGCCAATACCATATTCACTGAATTTTCGTTGATCGACTCAGCTCCAGCCTTTGCTTGCATTATAAACGCATCTATTTGTTCTATTGCAGTGCCTATCTGTGCATTTTCCTGAATTTCTGCGGCTTGAATGTTCTTATTCCTACAATAGCGATTAAAAGAACACTTCATGAAATACGCATCGCTCAAGAAATCCAATGTAGATGTTAAAAAGTTTACCAACGCATCGACTTCTAATTTTCCGTTCGCTATTCCTTCGACTACTGTTTTAGAATTTTCCGAACACTTCTGACTAAGTACACCAGTGTGCTCCGACAGAAGTGTAATATATTCCAATTCTCGCTCTTCATCAAAAACAAAATCTTCTGAAGTAAGTTTTTGTCTCGTTAAAACATAGTCTCCTGGATTTAATGATAGCTGATAACATTCAATTCCTTTCTCTTGGCAGATATCCCAAATCAAGCATTTGCACATTTCATCAAGATTAAGTCCAAGGGTAATCGATCTAATAAACGGTGTTTCAATGAATATCGGAGTATAAGGTTTTTCGCCTGTATTGATGATTCTCCATTCTTCCTCATAAGCCCAACATTTGTTTTTGGCCAACATGTAAGAAAAAATAGCTCCCATATCTACTTCTTCCGTCTTTAAATTACCACTTTCATCTGTTTCAAATTTAGTTATTCCCAAATCTTTGAGCATCAGTGTTGGACGTTGTTCACAATATTCAACAGGATACATGAAACCTATAAACTTTTTCATTTCCTGAAAATCATATTCAACACAAATACCCGAATATGAATTTGCATAATGGGACCACATCAACTGATTATCCCAACCACTTGCACTAAAGCATACTACTGTTAACTTAGAAAGGAAATCCTGAAGGAACGGAATATATGTTTTATCACGAACTTCTACCGTTACTTTCTCTAATGCTATTAAAGATTCTTCCATGTTTAAAGCATCTACCAATGTCTTTTCGTCAATATCTACATTTTTATAGTCTTTTATAAGCATTGCAAAGATTAAAAATGTTGATTTGTCAAAATACCTTTTAACGTCAGCTGGACTTTTCTTATAAAGCCTTTCTACGTTTTTCATAATAAACAGTGGCATATTTGCAACAGAAACATGTTCTATTACACTTTGTACAAAAATGTATTTTTTAAGTTTATTAAGCGCATCAATAAACCCTACTGTCTTTCCAATAAGTCTGTATTTCAAAAGAGATTTGATAACCAATTTAAGATTTTCATCCAAAGAATCCGTAGCTTGATCAAGTGCTAAATCTATGCATTCATCATAAATTTTTTCAGAAGAAAATCCTACCATAGAATCAAACGGATCATTCATCTGTAAAGGTGTTCGTGCATATACAACTCCGTGGCGAATATTTTCTATATCGTATATAGTAGCTGCATCTCTTCGACAAGCTCTATACTGATAAAACAAATTTCCTGCTTTATTTATTTTTTCTTTAATCTTCGGAAAAGTTAAATCTTCTGACTTAATCACTTTACAACTCACTTCCTCTCTTGTAAATTCAGAATTCTCTATATCCTCAATTACTTAATTATATATTTCGTACCTCTGCCTTTTCCCTCAATTGCAATCACACCTTTTTCGCCCATATCTTTCAGCAACTTCGTTGTCTTTGATTTGCCAAAAGGTATATATGGTGCAATTTCACTTATTGGTTTCAACATAGTCTTACTTAAGAGTTTATAAATCACTTTTTCGTCTTCGGTTAAATTAACATCCTTTTCAAACAACGGAAGCACAATTTTTATAGAATTCTCTGATACTTCAAAGTCCGGTTTCATCAGACCTTCTGCATACAGTTGTTTTATTCTTGTAATTCCTGTTCCAAATATCTCGACAAATCCTAATCTGTAAAAAACGTTAGCAAGATTTCTATTTCTTAAAACAGAAAGTTTGCCTGACAAATATTCTTCTGCTGTTATTCCGGAGGGCAATCCACCTGGAGATACAACTTCTATTCTGTCATCAAACATGGAAACTCTGATGTGTGAATCCACATCCCATACCCTATGAATCAGAGCATTTGCAATTGCTTCTCTGAAAGCTGCTTCCGGTATTTTTTCCATCTTCTTTCTATCAGCACCCTGTATTACTTCATACTGATAATAGTCTCTGTATACAGCAAGTGCCTTTTCATACGCATCCAAAATGGATATATTTTCAACAGTTGTTCTCTTTTGAATAATGCTGATGTTTTCTCCGAACTTAACAATATCAATTCCTGGAAAATGATTTTTATCCGCCAAAAGTCCCGCTGCATTATTAAAACCATTTACATTATCATATAAGTTCAATGTTCTCAAAGTATCCTGATTAAATGTTTCAATCTGAATGCTTTCTTTCAGCTTACGCTGTAAAACTTCGAAAGACAGGTCCTGATCTTTACAAGGTAATTCTTCAAATCTAATATTTTTCCCGTCTAATACAAGTCTTGTAAATTCCAGAGTATCTACCTCTATCGTCGCTGTATCATTTCGTTTGTATGCTTTTGATTTATACAAATACGGTTTCTGAAGACCACTGGTTACAGTGAGCTTTATCGTCTGATCATTATTCTGTATTTCAAGTGTATAGTTTGGCTGCGGTGAAATACTGTCATTGATTTTGTTTTCGATATCCAGACACGCCTGCTTTACATCCGGCAAACCTTTCACATTTCCATCATCATCTACTCCAAAAAGAATTGTTCCACCATCGTAATTCGAAAAGGCACTGACTGTTTTTAAAAAAGTATTCGTAATCGTTTCCTTGAATTCTAATATTCTCGTTTCACGCATAATAACCGTATCCTTTCCAAGTTTATTGATTATATTATATGCATAAATACGCAAAAAATCAATCATAAATTTTTACGATTGATTTTTCGATTGATTTTCAACTGTATTTTCCTTTTTCGCTCGTTTCAGTATTGAATAGATCACGATAACAGCTAATCTTCACTTCTTTTAACCTTTATGTTTCATTTTAATTTTTGAAAAGTTAAAATGAAAAGTTTTGAGTTAAACAATTGGGCAGAAATTCGCATGCGAAAACACGTACAAATTCGGTCGTAAATTTTTACGATTGCTAAAATTTCAATCGTAAAATGGGTGCACTTGTCCCTACAACACTCCCAAGATCGTCTATTCGCCAAGTAATCTTCATTCTCTATTTTTGTGCAGATGCACACTTTTAGGGAATGACTGATACAAATCGAACTATCGACATCCACTTAGGAGCTGACCGTTGTTTCCTCATAAGTCGCTTCTTAACATCTTTGTGGACCGTAGATTGCCAAGGTATGATTGGAGTTCCGCACATGCCTTGGATGATTCCCTCCAACAAATCCATTAACACTTACACACTCATTCAACCACCTTTTTAAAATCAAATGATAGCTGCTCTTGCCTTTATATCCTGGCACCAAGTAGTAATATTTGCATCAATATTACCACAGTTTTTTAAATGTTCTAATAAATGACGTTTATTCAACAAATAGATAAAGCACAAAATATCTTTTGCTGTACGTTTCTTTTCCGTGTCAGAAATCAGGCTAAAGAAATGGAAATCACTCATTACCTTCACTTGCTCTTCTTTATGGCTGCCACCATGAAGAACCAATCTGTACATTAAATTTTTATAATATGATTGATATTCTGCTCCTGGCAATAATGCAAGAATTTGATCATCATTAGAAATCTCTGCAATCCCCTTCTTGTACTCAAATGTAGCAAATGCTTCCAGCACTTGACGCATAATATTTCCAATAACAACTTCATAAGTGCTGTCTTGACCTGTGGCATAATTATAAATAAGTTCAACTAACTCCGTATATTCTTGCCTTTTTTTATACGTAAATTGCTTCAACATCTTGTTGCTCAATTCAAAGCAAGTGAACTTAGGAGTGTTCGGATACCCTTTTGTCTTGCATACATCTATAATTTCTTCAAGTAAATTATGGATATCGTATAACGTCTTTAAGTCGTGTGTCATTATCAACGCCTTGGTACCCATATTTCCTTCTAAAAACATACTCAATTTATATTTCAAGAACGAAAGAATTCCTATACGATTCTCCATATCGTAACTCGATACTGGATCATCAATAACTAATAAGTATTCCTCTGCATAGGCATCTTTTTCTTCTTTTCCCTCAAGAATACTTGTAAAGAAATAACTTAGGCCAATAATATTACGTTCACCAACAGATACATCGCATGGCTTAACACTTTTTCCGTGAGAAAGTAATCTATACACACCTTCATCATATACAATCTTCAATCTGTTTTCTTCAAAGAAAATATATTTCAAGCATGCATTAATGGCATCAATAGCAAGGTGAACGTTATTTCTCTGGGCTTCTAAATCTTCTACCGCCTTTCTCTTTGCTGCATAATTTTCTTTCAAATCAATCCAAGTATTTTTTGCAGCTTCAAATTCTTCTTGTTGCTTCTCATATTGGGCAACAAGATTTACAACATCATAATAAGCAATCTCACTATTAATTCGATTTAATTCTACAACAATAGGAGCAGTTCTTTTTGTAAAAGAATTGTAATCAATTCTTGTCTTTTCCAAAACCATCAACATTTCGGAAAGTTGATTAGCCATAATTTTAATTTCATGGTTAATCGCCTCTACTGCTTCGTATGGGTTGTCCACTTTCCTTTTTATAAACATATTGTACTGCTCAATTGCAACATTAATTTTATCAATCATATCAACACATTGCTGATATCCATCCAATTTAGAGAAGGTTTCCAAGTCCAAATTAATAGGCTCTAACCGAAATGCCAACAATTTAGCTCTATGCTCTTCAACTATTTTGCTAAGTACCTTCTCAATGCTTTTCACCAAAGATTCTTTGTATTCTGTAGTGACTGGCTGAAAACAATATGGACATTCTAAAGTTTCTTCAGAAGAAAAGCACGTCAATCTTTCCGCCAATTCAGCCGAACTTCCTTCTTGTAACAATGCAAATAGTTTTCTTTCACGTTCAGACAGTTCGGGTCTTTCGATTTCTTCTAAAAGAACCTGTAATAACATTTCATCATCAAACGTTTTATAACCATCAATTATTTGTGGAACTTTTCTGTCTATAGCAGCCGCTCCAGATCTTGCGTCTTCAAGTTCTTTTATTTTTAACATATAGTCTGAGATCAGTTCCGATTTTGTTTTTTGAGGAGAAAGATTTATAAACTTTTTGTAAGTGTCATCTTTTACACCAGTATTTTGTCTGCTATTATTAATAGCTCTATCTCTACCTGCCCAGTTATCATCTCCACGCAAAGCATTGCTTATGAGATTTAAGTGATATTTCGGCGATTTAACATTTTTTATATCACTGTACTCTTTAAACGACACATCCTGACGTTCAAATACATCTTTAGCCAAATTTCTTTCTGAAGTTGCTTGTGCTATCTTTTCCGTTAAATCAGCAGCTTCACCTAACATCACAATTGTATCAAGATGATCCTGCTGCAATCTAACATTTTTATCAACATACTCTTCATCAAAAATAAAGATATGTTCCTTTTCCTCTGCAGAAAGAGCTGCTGGCTGATTGATTTTATCATAAACAGTTGCATTTGATACAGATGTGATTAACTCCCCTGATAACTTCCGAAAAGCTTTTGCAATAGTGCTTTTTCCTGTTCCATTTCTTCCATAAAGCAAACAGGCTTTTACTACTTTTTCCTTAGTCCCATCATATGGATTAAAAAAATCAAGCTCTGTTTGGGAGTCAAAAATAGATCCGGTAATTTTTATCTTCGTAATATCTTTAAGCATCTTTCTACCTCACTACGATTTCCCATATGGTGTTGCATCTTCGGCCACCATGCTATATGTTACCTGCGGCTCATAAACAAAATGTCTATGCTCCTGAATAGACACAATATTACTACTCATATCATTATTATCCGTCCAAAGTTCACACTGTGTCATCACGGTCTGAACGGCATCGTCCATGCCCTCTGGCGGATATTTGTGCTTTTTAAGAAGCCTCTTTATCAAAGTACGCATTTTAGCACGAGCAGTTTCTTTGCGTTGCCAGTCAATAGTCTTGTTCTTACGAAGTGTTTCTGCCAGCTCCTTAGTAATAGCAATCAGTTCTTCATTTTCATAGAAGTCTTTGATTGCCTGCGGTTTAGTCAAAGCGTCATAGAAAGCAAGTTCGTCCGCAGTCAAGCCAAGTTTTTCGCCCTCCTTGTGGGCATCGGCCAGCTGCTTTGCAAGTTTCAGCATTTCTGCTATGACTTCTTCATTCGTGAGCATACCATTCAGATATGCGTTTACAGCTCTCTGCATAATCTCACTGAACTTTTCAGACTTAACCACATTTGTTCTTCGATATATAGACACCTGCTCAGCAATCAGCTTCTTCAACAGTTCGATAGCCAAGTTCTTTTCTTTCATCTTTCCAACTTCTTCAAGGAACTTTGGATCAAACAGCGAAAATTCTTCCTTAACATCAGAGAACAGGTTAATAACACCATCGCTCTTGATACTCTGTTTCAGAAGTTCATTAATACGAGCATTCATCTCCGGCAGAGAAATTTTCTTTCCTGTGCCGGCATTCGTAAGGCGAACAACCAGAACACGAACCGATTCAAAAAATGCTGCTTCAAAACGATCAGCTTCACATACCAGAGAGGAACAGAGGGAAAGAGCTTGGTGAAGCATAAGTGCTTCTTTGATGAAAGCATCTTTTTCCTGTTCTTTTTCACGGGCAATGATATAGTTCACAGCACCGCTGATTGTCTTTGCTCTTTCCAGATCTGTGCCAGTTGTGAACTTGGTGTAGTCGAAACCATGGAACATATCACGGCATACACTGAGTTTTTCAAGGAACTTCGGATATGCGACCTTGGCAACATCTGTGTCGCCATAATTCTTTTTATCACGAGTGGTGTAGTCATTCATAGCTTGCTTCAATGCAGCAGCAATGCCCACGTAGTCAACTACAAGTCCACCTTCCTTGTCACGGAACACACGGTTTACACGAGCGATAGCCTGCATCAGATTGTAGCCACTCATAGGCTTGTACACATACATAGTTGCCAGAGAAGGAACATCAAAACCGGTAAGCCACATATCAACAACAATAGCAATCTTCATAGGACTGTTGTTGTCTTTGAACTTCTTCGCCAACTCATCCTTATGACGCTTGTTACCTATAATATCATGCCATTCTTCAGGGTCATTGTTACCGCCGGTCATTACAATGCCCACTTTTTCTGTCCATGCAGGACGAAGTTCCAAGATACGCTTATATATTTTCATTGCAATCGGGCGAGAATAAGCCACGATCATAGCCTTACCTGTAAGCAGTCCTTCACGGTAATTCTCATAGTGGTCAAGAATATCAGATACCAAAGAATTGATTGTATTGTCATTTCCAAGTACAGCTTCCATCTGACCAAGGGTTCGCTTGCTCTTTTCAATAACATCTGGATCAGCATTATGAGCCATGATTTCATACTCTGCATCAATCAGCCGCAGTGTAGCTTCATCCAGATTAAGTTTGATAACTCGGCTTTCATAGTAAACAGGACGTGTTGCACCATCTTCAACAGCCTGAGTCATGTCATAGATATCAATATAATCACCGAACACTTCACGAGTGCTGCGGTCTTTAGAAGAAATTGGAGTTCCAGTAAATCCGATGTATGTAGCGTTAGGCAGACTGTTACGAATAATACGGGCAGTTCCTACAACACGCTTGGCGATTTCTTCACCATCTTCGTTCTTGGTCATTTTAATTCTTTCAGTCAAACCATACTGACCACGGTGGGCTTCGTCAGCCATGACAACGATATTTCTACGCTCAGAAAGAGCTTCGTGAGATTCTTCAAACTTCTGCATAGTCGTAAAGATAATACCGTTAGCCTGACGACCGGTAAGCAGATCTCGCAGGTTTTCTCTACTCTGAGCGTGCATTGGTTCTTGACGTAAGAAGTCTTTACACTTTGCAAACTGCCCGAACAGCTGATCGTCCAGATCATTTCGGTCGGTCAGCACAACGATAGTAGGGCTGTCCAATGCTTCCTGAAGCAAATGGGCATAGAACACCATCGACAAAGATTTGCCACTACCCTGGGTATGCCAGAACACGCCACCTTTACCATCGGTAACGGTAGCTCTCTTAGTAGACTCAACTGCTTTTCTTACGGCGAAATACTGATGATAGCCGGCCAGAATCTTAAAGGTATTCACACCCTCGTTAGAGAAGCAGATAAAATTCTTTATCAGGTCAAGCAGACGCTCTTTCTGGAACATCCCTTCAAAGAAAGTATCAAACTGAGCGTACTGCGTATTTTCATAGCTGCCATCGACGGTTTTCCATTCCATGAAGCGATCTTCACCGGAAGTAATCGTACCGGCTTTAGAAGTCATCTGGTCACTCATAACGCAGATGGCATTGCAAATGAACATGGAAGGAATCTCCTTCATGTAGTTGCGAAGCTGACGGTATGCGTCAGAAGCATCCGTTTCTTCTCTGGAAGGAGATTTCAACTCAACCATCACAACCGGGATACCATTCAGAAAAAGAAGAATGTCCGGGCGCTTATTGCTGTTTTCGATGAAAGTCCATTGGTTCGCTACGATAAAGGAGTTGTTATCAGGGTTCTTGTAATCAACGAGATAGACGATGGCGGAGCGTTCCTCGCCTTTCTCAAAATAACGCACAGGAATACCGTTCTGGAGGTAGTCCATAAACACGGCATTTTTCTGTACAAGCTCACCGTTCTCAATATTCTTCAGCTTGAAAAGAGCATCGGAAATAGCGTCCTCTGGCAGAGAACGATTCAAGCGATGAAGTGATGTGATGAGTTCTTCCTCATAAAGAGGATTATAGAAATCACGCTCTACATCAGGTCCATATAGGTAACTGTAGCCCATATTGCGGAACAACTCGACTACGGAGTTTTCATAATCCGCTTCAGTATATAATCCTGGCATAATATCGCTCCTTTGCTTTAGTATTTTCTCCATTTATATCATAGCGTAAGAGGTTAATTGTTTGGTCGCCATAAAAGCGACGTTTCGTTGTAAACGAAAATTTAGCGGCTTAAATTTAGCGTCTTAGATTGAAATACCAGAAACATCAATCTCGCCAGACATAAGTTTAGGGAGTAAAGAATCCCTTAATGCTACAAGCCTTTGGTTTTCAACAGAATTGTTTAGTATCGACTGATACATTGGTTCAGCGATCTTAATAAAGGTGTTGGTGTCATCCTCAGACAATTTGAAAACCTGCTCTGTTTCAAAATCTCTGGTAATGATAGCATCAAAAACAGCGCCGCTGGCTTTATGTTTCAATCTGTCTACTGCTTTTAATGTGTAGAAATACACAAGCAGCTGATGAAGGTTTTTTCCAGCCAGGGCATAACAAGACTGATTCATTGCCATAGGAACACCTGCTAATCCTATTTTGCCAACCGTACCTCTTGCAGTAACAAAAACTGTGTTTGCTGGATACAGACGACTGTTGCAATGTGAGAGTCCATCTTCTGTAATGGTCTTTTCGGTTGCGAGTGTATAAGGTGAACCGACATCTTTTGGCGTAAAGAATGGAATATTTCCATTCCAATATTTGCTTTCACCAGTTTTAGGAGTACCGCCACCAAGGATTTGAATCAGGTCTGTAAAAGCAACCTCTGTGTTAGATTGTTCGTAATAATTGGCAAACAAAGCAAGGGCTTGCTGCTGTAAATTTTCGTTTATCGCATTATTGATGTTGATTTTTTCTTCGATTGCATTCAAAACCGATACCGCTTTTCTTTGTGTTTCAACATCAGGAATATCCACTTCTATTTTCTGAAAAGTAGTTGATGCTCTTGCCAAAGCAGGTACTCCGACCTGTGAAGCATTAGCAAGTAATTTGTGCTGACCAATCGGAGTGTGGAAATAATACACCAAATAATCAGGAATTACCTTGTCGTTACATTTCACTCTAAATTGACTTTGGGAAATTACATATCTATCATGTTTAGAGGTTTCTGGAATACAAACAATCTGACCAAGTGTACCACGGTGGGTGATTACAATGTCTCCTCTATGAGCATTAGCCCTACCGAGCGAGTCTGCTTTTTCTTCGGTAACGTATCGAAAAGATTCTTCCGTCAAGAAAAAACCGTTCAGATTACTTCCGTTCAAAACAGGAATACCTTCATCAACAAAGCATTCAACCTTAATATTGGAACCGAACGGACCCATGGCGATTTCATCAATCAGTTCGGAAATGCTATAGGTATTAAATTTCATAACCAATCGCCCCCAGCTTCTTTCGGATTTCTTCTTCAAGTTCATGGGACTTGGCAAACATATCGGAAAGCTCAGAAGTCAGACGAGCCATCTTTTCTTCAAAAGGTTCACCATCATCTTCCTGTTCTTCGATACCGACATAACGACCAGGAGTGAGAATGTAATCCTGTTTCTCAATGGTCTGCAAATCAGCAACTGCGCAGAAGCCCTTCACTTCTTCCAGAGTTCCGTTCTGGAATGCTTCAAAAGTATCAGCCAGTTTCTGAATATCTTTTTCGGTGAAGTCTCTGTGTTTGCGGTCAACCATGTAGCCCATCTTACGAGCGTCGATGAACAGAGTCTTGCCTTTCTGCTTTTTGTTTTTGCTAATGAACCACAGAGTAACAGGAATGGTCACGCTGTAGAACAACTGAGTAGGCAGAGCAACAATGCCCTCAACCAAGTCGGCATTGATAATGTTCTTTCTGATCTCACCTTCACCAGAGGACTGAGTAGACAGAGCACCGTTTGCAAGAACCAGACCGATCTTTCCATTAGGCGCAAGGTGATGGATCATGTGCTGAATCCATGCGTAGTTGGCATTCCCGGCAGGAGGAGTTCCGTATTTCCAACGGACATCATCCTGTAATTTATCCTGACCCCAGTTCGAGAGGTTGAAAGGCGGGTTCGCCATAATAAAATCTGCACGAAGGTTTGCATGAAGGTCATTGAAGAAAGTATCTGCCTGATAAGGACCGAAATCTGCATCAATGCCACGGATTGCCATATTCATTTTTGCCATCTTCCAAGTATCAGCGTTAGACTCCTGACCGTAAACAGAAATGCTTCTGCGATTTCCGCTGTGCGCCTGAAGGAACTTCACGCTCTGCACAAACATACCACCGGAGCCGCAGCATGGGTCATATACTCGGCAGTTATTAAAAGGCTTCAGGATTGCAACAATCGTTTTAACGATACTGGACGGAGTATAGAACTCACCGCCTTTAACACCTTCGTAAGCGGCGAACTGTGCAATACAGTATTCGTAAGTTCTGCCCAGAAGATCTTTACCCTCTTCGGTATCAGACATATCCATGTTGGTGAACAGGTCAACCACATCACCCAGAACACGCTTGTCCAAATCCGGGCTTGCATAATTCTTTGGGAGTACATTTTTCAGAGATTTGTTTTCGGCTTCGATTGCTCTCATGGCATCGTCAATCACAGTTCCAATCTCAGGAGTGTGAGCCGCAGATGCAATGGTAGACCATCTTGCTTTCTCCGGAACGAAGAAGACATTTTCGCCCAGATATTCATCACGATCTTCTTCAAAACCTTCGCCCTCTGCAACAAGCTCGGCATATCTTTTTTCAAATGCGCTGGAGATATAGCGCAGGAAAATCAAACCAATGATAACCTTTCTATATTCAGCGGCAGGAATATGCCCCCACAAGACACAGGCAGCATCCCAAATTTGTTTTTCAAAGCCAATGTTGGCATTGTTCTTTTCAGCCATTGTCAGTTCCTCTTTCTTAATACTTATTCAAACTAAAACTTCCCACTTACCATATCTCTTTCCATCCACTCTGCGGATATATTCCTTTTTCTGCAAGGATTCCATAATTCGCTTTACCGTGCTGAGAGATTTTCCAGTCTCTGTCACAAGCTCTTTTTGCTTGATAGATGGATTTTTGTGGATTAACTCCAAGACAGCCAGTTCCTCTAAAGTGCATTCCAAAGTGTCAAATTGAGACTTTGGAACTTTAGGGTTGACACTTTGGAAATTTTCCTCCGTATAGTCCACGTGCATATATCTGTTTTTCAGCTCATATTCCGTTCCCAGAATCAAATTGCTGAAGAACATTTCCAAGAACTTTGTTGTGGCATGAACGCCGTTTTGCAGATCGTTATAATTTGCTCTTACCAAAGCGTTGCGGAAATACCAGGAGTTCTTTTCAAAGGCATCATTGTTTACTTTGAATCCGAATGTTTTCATGTACTTGATCATAAAAACAGCCGTTGCTCTGGTGTTGCCCTCACAAAACGGATGAATCTGCCAAATATCCGAAGCAAACTTGGCAAGATGTTTCACGCAGCGTTCTACAGACAAACCCTCATAAGAAAACTGTTTCTCCGTTGCAAAATCATAATCAAGGGTGTCTTTGATACTGTTCCACGCTGCGTAGGTGACGGTATCGCCTTTTAATACCCATTCCTTTTTTGTAATATTATACTTGCGAATTTGACCGGCATGGGGAAATACGCCTTCAAACAGTCTGCGGTGAATCGTCAGCCACTCAGCCGGTGAAAACTGAAATGCTTTCTCGCCCAATAGCTTGGCAATTCTTGCAGACACAATATCTGCTTCCTTGGTGTCGTTTTCAATTTCCGAGCGATCGGTACGCTGCTCGTAATAACTCTGAATGCGCTTCTGCGCTTCATCAATACTGATTTTACCTTCAATATGTTCCTTGGCAGTATTCAACAGATAAGCAGAGGTTTTCAAACCATCTACCGCCTGCAAGCCGATTGCAGTCTGCCATGCTTCACTTTTTTCAATTTGACCAGGCTCACCTTGTTTAATATATTCTTCAAGCTCAAATTGCCAGTTCTTTTCAGCTGACATCGCCGCACCTCGTTTCCTGCTTAATACGCAATCCGAAAATAATCCAAATACGCTTTATATTTATCCTGTGCCGTCAGGCAAGTGTCAGTCAAATAGCCTTTCTCATTGTTCCATTCTTTCAATCCACGATAATAGAACATTTTCAGATTATCCTCAATGATGAACGGAACAATATTATATTTCAGGCATTCTTTGAACATAATCAATCTGCCTACACGACCGTTGCCGTCCTGGAACGGATGGATTCGTTCAAACTTCACATGGAAGTCCAGAATATCTTCAAAGGTCTTTTCTTCCTTGGCATTGTATTCTGTCAGCAACGCTTTCATCTTATCGGCAACTTCTTCCGGAAGGGAAGTATCCATACCACCAACCTCATTTGGAAGTTTTTTGTAGTCACCAACAGCGAACCAATCTTTTCTGGAATCGCTGGTGCCATTCTTTAAAATTAGATGAAGCTCTTTGATAAACTTCTCTGTCAAAGCAACTTTTGCATTATCAATAATCATATCAATGCAACGGAAATGATTTGCCGTTTCAATTACATCGTCAACATTGAGAACTTCATTTTCTACGCCAATCGTGTTGGTTTCAAAAATATACCTGGTCTGATCGTGAGTCAGACTGCTGCCTTCGATATGGTTGGAATTGTACGTTAAATCAATCTGTGTCTTATGGTAAATGCCTCCGGAATATTTACTTGCTTTCTGCTCTTTCAGAATATCCAACAGAGTAATCGGTTCTTCTTTTCTCTTGTTGGCACGCTCTGGTTTTTCTGCATTTTCTGGAATGTTCCAAGTCTTGCCGGTAAGAAACGCACCAATCACACGCCCATGAGCGCAGTAATTTCTAACGCTACGTTCCGACACATCCCATTTTTTCGCTATCTCAGTAACTGAAAGGTATCGCATCTGCTATCCTCCGTCATAAATCGAATCAAAATACTACACTAATCTATGATATAGTATATCACATTATCGGCAAAAATATCAACTATTTTTGCATCAAACTTCTTGTTTTTGCCGACACAGGAAACCTTATTCCATTTCACATAACTCGCTGTCACGCTAATTTATATAAAAAGGTGATGAAAAACATATTTTTGCAAATAATTTTGTGATTGCTCGTCCATAAATAAAAATCCTCGTATGCACCTATAAGAAAATAATCTCTCAATACCACACGCACTTGGCATCGAGAGATTATTGCTTTTAATTACTGATGCATTCTGTACAGTTAACTACAGTTGTTACATCCTTCATTTTCAAACCAGACTTCTCCAATATTTTATTTATATTCTTTGCAAATTGGCCGGCACGCCAATCATTATTGATATATACTAAAATCAGTTTGGTTTTTGCTCGTGTAGCTGCAACATAATGGTTATAAATATCTTCTTCACTTGCCAGTCTGTAGTCAGACACAAACAGAATTACCTGTTCAAACTCCAAACCTTTCGAAGAATGGAACGTAATCGCAATTCGTTTCAATTCATCCATATTAAACGCAGGATGAAATTTTGGGTCACAAATTGTTTCATATACTTTTTTGCAATGGTCTTCTTTGGTATCGTAACCCAAATAGTTCGCAATCAATCCAACCTGTTTTACAAAAGCTGCTGTATTCTCTTGCTTTATGCACTCATCCAAAAGGCTAAGAGATTTTTTTATGTAATTCAAAATTCTCTTATTTCCAACCACCTCATTAGGTATTTCATCTCTGAAATCATAAGCTGAATACTTTGGAAGAATGAAATACTTGGCAATCGCATTGTAAAGCCATGCTGCATCGGTAGTGATTTCCGAAATAGGTGTCTGTGGAATGTAGGTGAACTCCATATCTCCATCGGTTAATGCCTTGGCTCCTGTCTCTGCGTTAGCTTTGCTGTATCGCAATAATGCACATTTCTTATGAGGATCCAAATGTTGTGTTACAGAAGCAACCCAATTCGACATTGTCGTACATATCACAATTACGGAAGACAGATCATCTACAGCTTTATAGAGATCCCTCGTTTCATCACAGAGCAGATTCGAATAATTCTGTATCTGTTGACAAGAACGAAAATTATCTCGCATAAACTTTTTCGAAAAATCTTCTCTATCCCAAATACTCATGAAAGCTTTTGGGTACGCACCACGCCACATATAGATTGACTGTTTTTCATCGCCTACCACAAAAGTATCTATTTTTAGCATCTCACAGATGTACATGAAGAATGCGTGCATATCCTTATCACAGTCTTGATATTCATCGACATAGATTTTGAAATACTTAGCCCTTAAATATAATTGGCATGCCTTTGATTTTTGCAAAATATCTAAAGCAAGTTGGAATATGAAATTCTCTTTGCTGTTTGCGTATGAGCAGAGGATTTGTTCATCCTTGATTTTTGCCAAACCTTCTGCAAAATTATTCACCTTTACAGAATAATCTGTACTCATATCCAACTTATAATCTTTGCCGAACACATCTTTCATGAAAGGCTTAATGATTTCTTCAATTGCAAAACTATTATTCGTTCCAATGAAATGATTGCTTGTATCGATAAACAATCGATCTTTGATTTCAGCAGCTGCCTTAATTGTAAATGTAATTGCAGCAACTGCTTTATGTGTGTGACAACGAGCTATATCATATTCGATTTTAGATACCATAGTATGCGTCTTACCGGTACCGGCACTCGCTCTTACTATTAGATTTCCCTGTAACTCTACGATTTCTTTTTGTATAGGAGATAGCATTATGGTGTTACCTCCTTTAAGCAAGCAAAATTATAATGTTCAAAAATGCGGATGCAATCCTCTGGAGTAAGCTTTTCTACAAGTTCTACCATATGATTATTCTTGGCATCTTGTAAATAGCCAATTACATCTCCACCTGCTTGCGGAAGATATTCAACCATTTTCTCATGAAGAACTTCATCTAAATCCTCTTCCAAACTACATCTCGACAAATATAATGCATGTTCTTTTCTAATTTGATCCAGAGTTTCTCTGTTGCTGTCATATAGGTTTCGTTTTGCTTCCACTCCGCTTTCGTCAATAGGCTCCGTAGGAAGAAGGTTTTCACCGATATAGTTGTTCAGTCTGGAGAATCCCAGCACACTATATTTTTCCTTACCAGTGATTTTTCTTAAATCATTGTCAGTCTTGATAATGTTATCAATCTCTAATGCATCTAATAATTCAAAATATGGTCTAAATCCAAAGCCACCAACCGGAAGTATATAAATACCGTCTGCTTCAAAAAATGGGTTTACTTCTGATAGGATCTTGCCAAATAATACATTTTCAGAAGGGCCTTCAACAAGTAATACCTTATCTGCGAACACCGCTTCTACCAATCCACGATTCAGCATTTTTCTCTGAGTCTTAAACTCTGATGGTACATTGTAGAGCGCACTTTTGCTCATAATCTTATCAGCATTATATATACGAATCAGATTTACACGATCCATTTCTGCCAACACGTAAGGGGAATGAGTCGTCATAAAGAAATACTGATATTTTTCATCGTGAAACAGAATATGTGACAGTGCAATTTGCATAGATCTGTGCAAATGATTTTCCGGCTCTTCAATCAGGAAAAGATTAATTTTCTTTTCTTCTTCCTCTTTCGACAGCAAGTCAAAAATAGCATACACCAGTAACTTTTTTCGTCCTTCACCAGAAGTTGGGTATAGTGAATTATCGGAATCCTGCTTAATGTAAGGCACAATATTAGAGTATAAGCCTTTTACTGCAATTTCTGATTTGACGGATACAGATACATCTTCGTGTCTGTATTTTTTGTATTCAGGCGCAATCCTCTCCTCAAATGCTTTAATACCAGACAGACCAGAAATTTGGGTATTTAGATCGTTACAGGCTTTCTGTATGTTTTCTAAAATTTCTTTATCCTGCTCTTTGTCATTTACGAGCAATGTATTGGCATTTTTCTTAAACAAAGTATAAAGATCAACATATGCGTCAATGTAGAATACATTAAAAACATAGTCAATTTCGAAGAATGTTCCATGAACCTTCATTTCTTCAAGGTCTTCGACATCTCCGCCCCAATACAAAACAGGTATTCCAACCATTTCTTTCTCGTCATAAGTAGCTTTTACCTTAATGTAGACCTTGTCTTGTCCTGAAAGGATAGCGCCCTTCAATTTAGCACGAAGCTTCTGGCTATCTCCATCTTCGGTATCTCCGATATCTATTGAGACAAGGATTTCTATCGGTACATTAGTGTTCTTTTTATAATAATCTGTATCGGTGAAATTTTGTTTTCTAACATCTTTATCAAACAAAAACCTCAATGCATACAGGAAGTTGGTCTTTCCAACATCATTCATTCCAAAAAGAACATTTTTGTTCGTTAAATTAATTGTTATATCTTCAAAATTTCTGAAATTCTTTATTGTTACCGCATCAAATTTCATAATATTCCACCTCGAGAGTTCTTCTAAATATATAAATTATACCATGTATTGCTCATATTACCAAGGAAACCGGATCTCATATTTAAATGAAATCCGGTTTCTTTTCTGTTTTATATACCCTGGCTTTTATTAAGAGTGTCCTGCCTTATTTGAACTCCGGTTACTTCTCCATAACCTCAACCATCATTCTGGCCCCCAGCTTAAAGCCGTTTTGGAATATCAGGCAGTCTGCTATCGTCTGATACTCACGCACACAATCCGTGTATTTCTCAAATAACTCTTTCTGCTCGTCAGTCATGGTGGCTTTGAGCTTTTCTTCGTTCCTACAGATCAGCTCCAGTAGCTTCTTATACTCCTTGTAGGAAGAAGTATCGTATTCCATCGGCTCAATATTTCCATACCAAAATTCTTCAAGGATTCTCATACAACATCCTCCCCGTAAATCAATTCCCGGAGGATGATTTCCCCTGCCCGGTTTTGGATGCTGTTCATGGCCCGTACCCATGCCATTTGATCTTTTGCTTTCAGTTCCTCAGTAACAGACTCGGCTTCCTGCATCTGCCTGATAATCATCTGTAATCTGCTCTGCGCCTGCTCATCCAGATCAGCCAAATAAGTCCACAGCTGAC
Organism: Firmicutes bacterium UBA1702; assembly: GCA_002320005.1. Taxonomy (GTDB): domain Bacteria; phylum Bacillota; class Clostridia; order Peptostreptococcales; family Anaerovoracaceae; genus Fimisoma. Next base: position 8,482 of record DCJK01000023.1, on the reverse strand, counting down.
CTTCCAGAACCAGATCATTGAATCTTATCGGCTTATGTTCCTTGAGATAATCACGGTGCATCCGACCGTACTTTCCAATGGTTCGTTCTTCGTTAGGGAGTTTCAGATCCGGTATGTAGTAATCTCCTGACAGCACATATTCAATGCTGTTATTCTTCATTTTGTTTTCCATAAGCTTGACCTCGATTTCATGATTTTTGTCACATCGAGACTCACTGGTGTAGTAGTGGTGTAGTAGCACCACCTTCAAGTCAGAAAAACCTTGATATTACTGGGTTTTTAGAGATTTCTACAAATAATGCCGTGGCAGATAAATAGTATCTTAATCACTATAAAACTCCTCCTTCAATGCCGTGATTTGCCCCGTTTTGCGGGGTTTCTTGGCTGTTTTTCATGTCTTTTATTAGTGTGTCGCAGAGGCAGAATATAGCAAATTTTAGCAAGCTATTACCATCTCTTAGTAGTCAGGTTAGTAGTCAAATGGGGGAGGTGACTACTAAGGAATTTTATCATTATGTTTTAGTAAGTTGTCTAATTGTGGCTTTCAAATACCATTGAACCCCTAGAATTTCTTCCCGTAAAATAATTACCTTCTAATCTTTTAGGATTACTCACATCTAGAATAGCCGTTCCGTAGTGAATCGGACTACGGTCTTGAATTTCTGCATGAGGACTATTTTGATATGTATAAATCAAATACTTTATACCATGCAAATCTTTTAGTGATGCTACAATACTTCCACTACTACTCTCTTTTGTTTTCATTTGTATGTTTATTTTCAAAAAAGTTTGTTGAATCTCAACACTTGCTTTACGAGTTTTTTTATCGTAATCGGATACGAACTTCCCATCATACTTATGTTCAAGCACCGGAAGATTGTGTGTCCAACGCAATACTTTCCATTTCCAAGCACATTTATTAAAAACGGACATTATAATGGCTGTTACCCCTATTACTTCTCCTATGTATCCTAGATAAGTATAACAGAATTCTATCACGAGTCTTGACTCCCACATACTTTTTATTTCCGTCCATGAAATAAGGCTACGAAAGACTAATAGAATTGCTACCACCCACAAACTAATATTAACAAACTTTTTAATATTATCATCCATATGTCATCCTCACTATCATTTAGTACCCAAGATATTCATACATATCATACAGAAACTTTTTTGTATCTCCTGCTGTCCATTTTCTTCCGTTGTGGAACAGATATAATCTTTCGCTTACTTCCCCCCAGTCTCCTTGTTTGTTTTCGTCAATAGCTTTCCACAGAAATGCAATTGCATTTCTAAGAGTATTTTCCCATGTGCTATATTTCATTATTTGATCATTTGGCACATTCCAAGCAAGACATTCAACTAGAAACGATGATATGATTTCTCCATCTATTTTTCCATCAGATACCATGTCATTTCGTACATGTTTCATTATTCTTACCAACTTCTTATATTTATAATTAGTTGCTATGTTTTTTTGTTTTCCATTGTCAATATGATTTTTAGGATAGTTTATAATTTCTTTTCCATCAGTTGCAAAATACTTAATTCCCTCCACATATCTTTTCGGGTCGATACTATTAATTATTTTAAAATCTCTATATTGAAATGATGGAATAACGTCCGCATTTACATGGTAACTATTTGCTCGAATATTTATGCATTTATTTCCTACTGAAATAGCAGAATTCCCAAATTTGATTTTCAATGCTTCTATAACGTATTCTTTAAACTCGCGATATGAAATAGTTCCATCTGTATATCCATAATCAGCATCCCTTTTCCCATCAACATAATTACAGAAAACCGTAGACGTTAACATTACGCAAATATCAACATCACTATTTTGTCTAACGTTTGTATTATTTGCATATGACCCTTGAGCGAACACCTCGATATTAAAAAAATTCAATTTATCATATCCATTTATCGCACTTTTTATCATATTAATTGTATTATCTACACGCTCCTCTTCCGTTTTTGAGAGAGGTGCTGTCCAAAATTTTAGAGTTTCTTCTGAATATCTCATTAATCCATTTCTCCTGTCAATTAAATTACCAAAAGTATCTACACACCTTTGTACTCCTTATAGGTTCTTTTATATAAAATTTTGCACACCTGCTCTCTTAAAACCCATGCAAAATCATTTAAAAAGCCTATATAAATGCTCCGTCCTTTCACCTCATAAAGGTATCTCCATACAGCAAAGGCATTTGATATATTCTCAATATTTGCTAAAATATCATCCTGTTCAAGTTCTGTAACTGACTTTAATTCATCCATTATCATCTGTGCATAACATGGATTCATTTCATTCCACAGTTCTTTAAGTTTATGTCCTTTTACTTCTTTTCCTTCAATTACAATAATCGCTTTCAAAAACACTTCACATGAAAATGCCATATTTACAATTTCAGGCACTTTAAAATCAAAATGGTCCCTTAAATCGTGAACATCCTGGCACATGATAGCGCAATCATAAAATTTGCACCCGTGTTTAAACATCTTATAGACTTTATATTCGTACTTCAAAACATCCTCCACAGACAATCGATAAAACTACATATACTCATTTTTATTATAACGACATCTTAATAAAATTTCTACCATTTTAAAAACGCCCCCGCTTAAGCAGGAGCGTCAATGACTATTTTAGATTACTTTGAATAAGACCTGTGATGTAGGCTTTGATGGATTCTTCTTTTCAATCTCTGCCTGTGCTTTTCTGAATTCTTCCATTCTGCGAAGTTCTTCTTCGGCATCATCGAAATTAACATGAGTATAAACATTCATGGTTACCGAAATATCCGAATGCCCCATAAGGTACTGCAGCGTCTTTGGATTCATACCTGCTTTGGCTTGATTTCTACAGTAGGTGTGTCTGCATATATGAGGTGTGATATTCGGCATTTGAACTCTGTAAATGTCGTTGTATCTATTAACCATGTTGTTAAATCGATTTTGCCAATGCATTGCTACTAAAGGTTTTCCCTCTTTGTCGTAAAAGAGGAATCCAGTGTAGCCATCGATGATTTTTTCAACTGCAGGTGCTTCTCTATCTTCGATGATAGCCTGAAACATTGCTGCCACATCGTCCGTGATTGGGATTTTACGTTTCCCGGCATCTGTTTTCGTTTCTACAATAATATATTTCATATCTGCCGTTCGTTGCAATTGATGGTCAATATTTACTGTTTTGTTCTGAATGTCAATGTCCTTTAAGGTCAATCCACAGAACTCCGAAATACGCATTCCTGTGTAAAAGAGGATATACACCACTTCGTAGTACTTGCAATAAACCACATCATCATGGATAAACTTCAAGAACTTTCGCATCTGGTCTTTCGTGAGTGCCTCTCTCGTAACACTGTCGTTTACAAGTACTGTTTGCAATTGAAATCCAAATGGATTCTTTACAAGAATGTCATCATCTACAGCCATCTGAAAGGCAGGTCTTAAAACACCTCTCACATTGTGGATGGTACTATAGCTTTTTCCGTCCTCTTGTTGCAGCTTGATTAAAAACAGCTTTGCGTCAGAAATCTTTACATTTCTGATTTTCTGTGAGCCGAATTTTTCCTTTGCGAGAAGACGCTGCACTGTTACATACCCTTGCTTGGTGCTTTGTCGAACCCCTGTCTTGGTTTTCAGATATCTGTCTACCAGTTCACAAACCGTCATTTGTCCGTCCACGATATTCGACAATATCGCCATTTCTGCATTTATCTGTTTCTCCATTTCGCGGAGTGACAGACATGGTTGTTTTCCCTTTGGCAGCTTATCTGTCGGTTCCAGTTTCCAACTATAAACTAAATGAGGCTTACCATCAATATGATATTTATATTGATATTTTCCATTTGCTCTGACGCTTTCTCCAGGACGCAGAACTCTATTCTTCGCATCTCGTCTTGTTTGCCCTCGCCCTGACTTTGCCATTTGCCAATCCCTCCTTTACTGTAGGATTCTCTTGTAAGTACTTTTCAAAGGCCTCTCGGAGAATCAGTTTTCTTTCTTTATAATATGCAAGAAACCTCCCGCCATCGGTTTCATCTAAGAATCTGTAAAACTTTCGCATTTATCAGCTTCTGCTTTGAAACGCTGAACTGTTTCTTCACAGTTTCCATATCTTTTCAAGGTACGAACAGCGAATCGAAACATGGTTCCGTTGCGACTCCTTTCGGGAATCACATCAATATCCTCATTGGCAGCTTTCTGTTCTTCAGCTTCAAGTTTTGCCAAATGTTCATTAAGAGTGATTGTTCCCGGATAAAACACGGCATCTGGGTCCTCTGTACCATCTAGGTATCTTCCCACATCAAGTGCTTTCGGGTCGAAGAACGGATAATGTTTATGCAGTAATTTCTTAAGTGCTGCGTAGGATTCCTGATCTGTTTCCGGGTCTATCGCAAAGAACACATGATTTCTTGGAACAGCTGGTTTGTTACCTTTCGGCTTCATGTTGTTCTTACTTTTTGAAATAATGTGTGGAACACCTACGAACATCTGATGGATGTCTTCCGGTGTAATCCACTCTGAAGAATCTGCTACACCCTCATTGCCCGAATCAGCTGGCAGTGTGTTTGCCCAGATAAAGTTGTTGTTCCCTCTGTAGTTGCCACGATACTCGGCACATACATGGTCGAACTTTGCCATCTCGTTGAACTCCTCTGCATTGGCCACAACAACCTTGTGAGGATATATGCAGTTTTCTTTGTTCTGTGCACAATCTGCCTTGTAAAAGACAAATTCGTTTGATACCGCCACCTTGTCTACCTCCTTTCGTGTGATGATTTGAAGGGATTTGAAAAGTTTTCCTTCACACCTTATTAAGTATCTCTAGTACATAATTTTCCGGTGTTTGAAAAAATATTTTTTACTCCTCTAATTCCTTAAGGACAGTTAGAAGTGTAAATTTCTGCTTTTCCCAAAACTTTTTCATAATTTCTTCGAAAAAATTTATTCCTTCTACTTGGTAGCCACGAAAGGACATGAAAAAGGACGTTTTGAAAAAATATTTTTAATTTTGAACAAAAAAATAAGGAGCAACCTTTCGGTCACTCCTTATTCGTAATAATATTTAATATTCCATCAATTCGTCAAAAGCTGTTTCACACATATCTTCAGTTACAACTCTACTTCTTACTTCTTTTTTCTTAGAAAAACAAAGTGCATAATATTTTTTTACCCACACGCTTTTCGATTTGATTTTTGCAGATTTTGGATGTTTTACTGTAAAACTTTTAAATAACTCTCTCCACTTTTTACACATAAGCATAATCGAATCATAAATAGCAAACAATTCTTCGTCATCAAATACACTTGTATCCTTATTCTTCAGATATAAATGCAGTGCCTTCTCAAATTCACGCCAATCATCTTCTCGAATCTTCGTTGGATATCTTTTAATCCACTCAAAGATTCTTGGGTCCTCTCGATTTCCCACACGGTCAAGGATATCTTGCCATTGTCTCCATGTTAATTTCTCTACAACCTCTTTGTCTTGTTGTGATAATATGTAACACTGCTGATAAAAGCTTCTGGTCACGGCATTTGTGCCTTCATTTCGCTTTCTTTCTTCCTGAGTAGCAAAATTTTTTATTTCATCCCAAAATCTTCTTCTTTCAGAGAACGATATGTCATATTTTTCTAATATTTCCCCCATAACCAATCCAAGATGATATTTATACCAAACCCCTTGACCATATTCCTCTGCCAAGTCAGCCTCTATCGTTGGTATTTCTTCCTGGAGAGTTCTTAATATATCATCAATCGTAGCAATCTCTTTTGTCGAAAGCATCCCGTCATAAACAAGATGTCCACCAACTAATCTTACAACATGTCCCATCTTTATTCACCTCATTTAAGACTCTGTGCATACACACTCTCAATTTTCTCAAGCACCTGGTCTGCTGCTTCTTGTGGTTCTAAGTCCATAAAAGTTTTCCCCTGTGCACCGAACATATCATATTTTCCTTCTGCCAGATATAAAAGTACATATTGCTTAAGCATCTGTTCTCTAAGATACTCATGCTGGAATTCTGGATAATCTTTGACATTGAGATATGCAACATGTCCTACATTTAAATGAATTGTTCTTGTGTTACCCGGAGTAAACCAAGAACGTTTAAAATTCTCTGGTGCCATAACAAGTTGTATATCAAAAGCATCGTTTTTACCATTCTTCTCATCTGTATTCAAGAAAATTTTATAATTGTAAGATGTAATCTTATCACCTTTTTCAAACTGCTCATCATCCTCATTAGCAATAAGGCGAGCTCTCAATTCCAAAACACCCTCTGTTAAATGAGATTCATACACACTTTTTGCAAATACAATTTCTTCTATATAATCTGTACGTATTTCATCAAAAGGCTCAATCTCACCGATAAAAGAAGCCACATCAACAATCTTTGGACAAGTACTATCACTTGCATTGTGGATACTAACATTCAATTTATAACTGAGGTTATGATTTCTCTTATTTTCAATTTTGTAGCATACTTTTTTTACAGGCTCATCAAAATTGACTCTTCTGCTCCCTTCCACAGGAAACAGGCATTCATGCAAGGAAAGATTAACAACATCTCGTTTGTTATCAGGTCTATCGATATCGTAGAAATAAGCTAATTCTTTTTTCTTCTCCTTGCCACTTCCAATAACCTTAACAGAAAGCACAATTCTATTTTCAGCATATCTTTCTGAATTATTTTTTGAAATCTTGTGTTCAAATTCCTGCTTAAACACTGTATTTGATTTGACTGTTATCTTATCTGTTGCAATTTGAGAAATCACGATACCTGTTTGAGGATTTAAAACATATAAACGATACTCAAATTTTTTATCTGCAGCATATGTGCTCTTTATGCGCATAGAAAACTTGATTTTATCTCCTGTAGTCACTCGTTCCGTTCCCGCAACTGGATAAGTAATGTCCTGCCATCTTACATCAAAATCAGCTTTCTGCGGTCCCTTTCCCAAATCCTCAAATCCTAGCTTATCAAACAAATCCTGGATGTCTTCTGCAATAAGCTTCAATTCATCTTTAAGTTTCTTATCTTCATTTTCTTTGTTCTTAATAAATCCCCACTCTATAAGGCTTGCTTTTGTCTTTTCATTAACATAATTTTTTAAATTTTGATAAGCACTCTTACCTTTTTTCCCTTTGCTGACTCCAAAGTGAATTTTATCTTCAATATCTGCAAGTTCGTATTCCCATTCTTCATCAACTTCAATATACCCCCAATATTTCCCATGAAGCTTGTCAGGAATTTCTTTCATATCAATTTCGCCAATTTTCATTCCTTTACGATAATATGAAATACCATTCCACAAGTTATTTCCTTGTTCAAATACATACAACCCAAAATGTTTAACTTTATAATAACTAGCATAGGTTTCAGGAGACTGAAGCTCATATTTACGTGGAGTCTCTTTTATCCCTGCTGGAACTTGCACTGCAACTCCATTTACACTAATTCTTGAAGTACTATCAAAGCGTTGAATAATAATCCACCAAGATTCCTGTATATAAGGAATAATTCCTCCATTATTAATAGAATCAACAAGTTCTGGCTTTGGATCCACAATGATAACGCGTGTCCCTGTAGTTTTCTTTTCACTTAATCCAGTGTTATCATAAATATACTTTTTAGCAGCTTCACCTTCATAAGCTTGTAGCTCCACTTGCCCACATTTATTAACATTTGCAACATATATTCCATCTTCTCTTAACGAATCAAAATAGTAAGTATATGTTTCTGAAGCAACAGAATACACACTTTTTCCTGCACCAAATAAACCACCGCCTGTTTTATTCCCGCCGGAGTTAAACATAGATGTAAAACGTGAAAGTCTTTCTTCTGGAGGCAAAACTTTATCTGCTGCCATCATTTCATTAATTTTATCAACAGGTGTATTTTTACCAGTTAATCCCACTGTACCTGAATCTTCAACAACAACAAATTTACCATGTTCATTTTCAATATATGAAATATCACAGACCCAGTTTTTCCACTTGTGAGTTTTACGGGCACCTACTGAGTTCTGAATAGCATCTTTTTGGAATCCATCCGGGAATGTGACACCCGAATCTTCGTAAGCGCCTATAATCCAATCAACATTCTTCTTATAATTCTGAGGTATTGCTGTTAATTTTCCCATATGTATCCCTCCATTAATCTAAAGTAAATCTTGAACTCTTTTTGCTTTCGACCTTATTAAACTTCTTCTTAGCTTCTCTTAATTCATTTTCAATAGCGCCAAATATTTTATCAACATCCTGTTGTGTATAATCATATGCGCTTGTATTCGAACAGTTTCCCAACAACTGTAACATATCAATTATTTTATTTGTACGAGCTTCTGCAAGTCTAACAAATTTATCTCTTTTAGTTTCTTGTATTTTTCCCATATATGGCGCCTCCTCTAAAATATATTTCTATATGCTTTTATTATATTTTCAATAATAATATTTTGTCAA
>DCJK01000035.1 GCA_002320005.1 Firmicutes bacterium UBA1702 | reverse complement strand
GGGTGCTTTTGTTTTACTTTAAAAAACCGCAAGATTTTAAAGGCGAAAGCACCGGAACAAACGAAAGGGGAATAGGGTTAAGTAATTTAAGAAAGGAGAAGGAAGTGAAAAAAACAAAGACAAGTAAAAAACTTCTGTGTCTGCTGCTTTCGCTGGCGATGCTCATTACCATGATACCGGGCATGGCCTTTGCGGACACATCTGAGGGAAGTACCCAAGTTATAAAAAGGGCGGAACTCTTTGATAAAAACACACCAATAGATGTAGTTCTGAAAAAAAGTGAAAATGATGCCGTAACATGTGTTTGTCCGGATACCAAATCATTTCATTTGAGGGTGTATGCGAACGACAAGGACAAGTATACTAAACTTTATCATTTTGATGAAAAATCAAATAAATGGGTAACAGAAACTGCATGGAATATGCCAACAAAAAACGAAGCTGAAGAAGGATATTATTCGATAAGTCTTTTTACTCTTACTAAAGCCAAGTATGTTTCAGTCGGCAGCAAACATAAATTTAAGATCGAAGTACATAATACTAAGAGCAGCACAGAGCCTCAAGAAACATACTACTTTAATTTGATTCGCAGCGTAGGTCTTTCAGAATTGACTGCTGCTGGCGAGGACGGACAGCAATTAGCAGTAGTGAAACAAAGTGATAAGGATCAATATAATATATGCTGTGCAGATGATAAGATCAAATTAGTTTGTACAGCTAAAACCCCTGCTTATGCAAAGATTAAGATTGACGATAAAGAAATAAGCAGCGGGGAAGAAGTCACAATTGACTTGACAAAATATTCTGATAATGATGCAGAACAAAAAACGATTCCTTTTAAAGTTGAATATAAAGGAACAGAGGGAAGCGGTAAAGGTACGGACTATATAATCCTTGTTGATAAAAAAGATTATACTCCACAGGTAACCACTTCATATACCGGTGCTGAGCCTGTTCAAGAGGATGTAGGCATAGGTGATACATCCAAAGCCATAGGCTGTGCAAAAGACGCTGAGGTAAAGATGAAAGTAAATGTTACTGCTCCTGACGGAAGCAGCTTGAGCTATCAGTGGTATTCTGAAAGTGACAAGAACGGCAGCGGTTCCTGGAGTAGTAAGGCAATAGAAAATGCAACAGAAGCTGAATATTCGATTCCGACAAAGTATGCAGGGAATACTATATATTATTGCAAAGTAACCAACACGGTGAACGAAACAAAGTTTATCACAGAATCGGAAAAGTGCATGGTTCGAGTAAAACCGACCTATGCTTCACCGGCAAAGATTACATCACAGTCGACAAATGCAGAGGTTCTGAAAGGACAAACAAGTTATAATCTAACAGTTACAGCTGAATCAATGGATTTAGGCGGCGAACCGAAATATCAGTGGTACATCTCAGAAGAGAATAATACGACAAGCGGAGATCCTGTGGCAAACGGAGACAAGGCGACAGTAACGGTAGATGCAAGTAATGTAGGAACTTATTATTATTACTGTGCTGTAAGCAATTCTCTTGAAAAAGAGGACGGAATGGTAGATACTTCCGCTGCTGTATACACTACGCCGATTGAAGTCAAAATTATCGACACCGCATCTTTCTTCGACGGTGAAGGAACAGAAGCAAATCCTTTTTTAATTAAAGAGGCAGAAGATTTTATAAATATTAAGGATGCTGTCGCAAAAGGGAATTCATTTGCAGATACTTACCTCAAAATCATGCCTGCGAATGGAGAAAGTATAAAAATGCCAGAATCCTGGGAACCAATCGGCACATTGAAGGTCGGTTTCACAGAAACCAAACAAGGTACAGGTGTTTTACCATTTTCAGGACATTTAGACGGAAATGGATGCACAATTGTAATACCAGAAGGAGGCAAACCATTATTCCGCTATGTCAGAGATGCATACATAAGTAATATGAAGATATATGGAGAAAGCATCGATGGCGCAGGCCTGATTGATGAATACTTTGTCGATTATGGGGAAGATGGAAATTATAATACGGGCGTGCCGGATACGGTAACCATTGATAATGTAACCCTTCTGTCCGGTTCAAAGACAAAAAAATCCGGTCTGATTCATGGAAATGCTTCCGGAAAAAATAATATTTACATCACGAATTCTGTCGTTGAGGAAAATGTTATAATCGGATGCGAGGGAAAAGAAAGTGCAGTTGGTTCTTTTGCAGGCTGCCTGAATGGAAGCATTATCAATTGCAAGAGTGCAGCGAAAGTATATGGCGTTTCTTCGGTTGGTGGAATTGCAGGAGAAAAGGGTCAATCCATGGGTATTTGTTCCGTGCTTAACTGCGAGTTCACCGGAGAAGTTCATGCAAGTGAGAACTATGCGGGGGGAATGATAGGCAGCGGTTATGACGGCAAAGGCACCGCACCGAACACTCCTGTCGTTTCTATTAGAAATTGTCTGGTAAGCGGAACAATTGAAGGAAAAAACAAGCTGGGAGGAATCTTAGGAGGAGAACCAGGCTGTGAAAATTGTTGGGCAAATGGTTCGGGAGGCGTTACAGATAATGTTTTCTGCGGAAGTATTCATGCAACGGAAGAAAACGCAACTGTGGGCGCTATTGTCGGCTTTATGAAAAGCTATAACACTAATCAGGAAGTAAACAGTAACTATTTCCTTGATACCTGCGGCGCAATAAATGGTGTCGGAGCAGTCGAAATCGTTCATGATTCAGATTTTGATATTACTAAGGCAGGAACATCTGTAACTGCCCAAGAGTTACAGGATAACAGTGTTGTAGAAAAACTAAATTCTTCATCCACAAGTTATAAAAACTGGATTCAGGGAGAGAATTATCCCGTTCACAGCAGTGAACCTGTTGCATACCAACTTGAGATTTCAGGTGAATATAAGAGTACGTACACCATAGGTGAAGCCTTGAACCTTGCAGGTATAAAAGTAAAAGCCAATTTTAGTGATGGCAGCAGCAGAGAAGTGGACATTTCTGATATCGAAGTAGCAGGGTATGATAAAACTAAGAGGGGAATACAGGCAATAAAACTTGCTTACGGAGCAGCATCATCAACAATTAATGTTAAGGTGCTTAAACCTGATACGGGGACAATAACCGTATCCCTTACACTTCTGGGGGACACGAAGCACGGAGATGATCCGGCAGCAGGGGTCCATACATTAGCTGATGGCAATCTTACTACGTGGATGATGAAAACTTCATATGAGGTGGGTGTTAATGCTACGGTGCTGGATGTGCTTGAAAAAGCCTTAGGCGAAGGAAGTATACTAATGGACAATCCATCCGGAAATTATATAAAATCTTTAACAAAAGATGGAGTAAAATTAGGAGAAACAGACAATGGTTCCAATTCCGGCTGGATGTTTACCATCAACGGTGTTCACGGCAACTTAGGTGTAGCAGAACAGTATCTTGAGAATGGAGACGAAGTAGTATTCCACTATACCGACGACTACACGAAAGAAAACTGGGATTCAGGTAAGACAGCATCAGAGGTAATCGCATTGATAGACGCTCTCCCGGAGCCGGATATGCTCACTTTGGCCGATGCCGCAGCAGTGGCAGCAGCTAATGATGGCTTCAGTTCGCTAAGCGACGAGGATAAAACCATGGTATCTCAGCTGAAGCAGGATAAGCTTGCGGCAGCAGTACTGAAAATGGCAGAACTGAGAAACGCATCCCTTTCTACCTTTAAAGATGCATTCAAGACTACAGGGGACTATCTGGCAGAAATTCTGAAGGGCAACGAAACCTTCGGAACCGAATGGCCTGTCATAGGTCTTGCAAGAGCAGGCAGAACGGCAGATATGGATGCGGCAGAATACTACGCCGATGTGGA
>DCJK01000042.1 GCA_002320005.1 Firmicutes bacterium UBA1702 | reverse complement strand
GTAAGAAAGAGTCAAAAGTAGTAAAATATAATGAAAATAAAATGGCAGTCTTTATGCATCAATTAGATTTTCCATGGAAAAGAGGTTTTTAGAATATGAATCAGACATTGAAACGTGTACTGGCAATACTGGTGCTTGCAGTCACCGTGTTTGCCTGGTATGTGAGCATTTTCGGAATAGGCTCTATTAACTCCGCAAAGGATGCTCTAAAATACGGCCTTGACATCGATGGAGGTGTCTATGTGGTTATGGAAGCTCAGACGGATCTTAAGGGCGATGAACTCAGAGATCTTATGGAGCAAACCAGAGCGGTCATAGATAACCGTGTAAATCAGATGGGCGTTGCCGAGTCATCGGTGACCATAGAAGGCGAAAAGCGTATCAGAGTTGAAATTCCGGGAGCTGAGAATGCGGAAGAAGCTATCAGTGCCGTGGGAAAAACTGCTCAACTGCAGTTCCTGCTGGCTGACGGAAGCGTTGTTCTGGATGGAAGCCATGTCAAAGATGCACAGATATCAACAGACGGTTCATATTACAAGATATTGCTGGAATTTGACAGCGAGGGAGCTTCTCTTTTTGAAGAAGGTACTCGAAAAGCATATAACAGAGAGGTCACCTCAGTGATTGACGAAGTGACATCAAACCAGATTGCCATTGTACTTGATGATGAAATTATTGTTCATCCTGATGTAAAAAGTGTCATAAGCGGCGGAAACTGTGAAATAACAGGAAGATATACAAAAGAAGAAGCGTCTACTACTGCAGCATTGATCAGAGGCGGTGCTCTGCCTGTAGATCTGGTGGAAGTACAGACTTCTGTTCAGTCAGCAACTATAGGTGCTGATGCGCTGGACAAGTCCATAGTGGCAGGAGCTATAGGAATGCTTCTTGTCTTTATACTTATGATTGCCTACTTCGGAATGCTGGGAATTGTGGCCGACATTGCCCTTATGCTGTATGTAGCTCTTTTCATCTGGTCAATGTCAGCGTTCAATGTGGTTATGACGTTGCCTGGAATAGCTGCATTGATACTTTCCATAGGTATGGCTGTTGACGCAAATGTAATAATTTTTACAAGAATCAAAGAAGAAATATGTGCCGGAAAGAGCATAAGAGTTGCAGTCAATGCAGGATTCAAAAATGCTCTCAAGACTGTCCTGGACGCACAGATTACCACTCTCATTGCGGCTGTGGTTCTTTATGAGGTGGGAACAACCTCAGTAAAGGGATTTGCCCTTACATTGATGATAGGTATCGTTATCAGCATTTTCACTGCCGTAATTATTACTCAGCTGTTTATTTCACTTCTTGCAGAAAGCAAAAAGTTTGCAAAAAACAAGTATTTCGGAGTAAAAGAAGACGGAACACCTAAGCAGTTCCTGCACAAAAGTTTCAGTTTTATAAAAAACAGGAAGATCTTCTATATAATAAGTGCGGTAATAATAATTCTGGGAATGGGAATGTCCTTGGTGCGCGGACTGAATTACGGAATAGATTTCACCGGAGGCACCATGATTCAGGTAGATATGCACAAAGAAGTGCCGATTTCAGAAGTAGAGGATGCCATAGATGAATTTAATCTTGATCCGTCTATAATATATGCGGGTGAAAATAATACGCAGGTCGTTATAAAGACTATAGAATCCCTTGATAATGAAAAGAGGGCAGAAGTGGTGGATGCATTGGGAGAAAGCTTCGGAGTTACCGAAGAGGATGTCCTTGCATCGGAGCAGTTCGGACCATCTGTAGGAGACGAGCTTAAAAAGAATGCAGTTAAAGCTGTAGTTATCGCATCAATAGGAATGCTCATATATATCATTTTCAGATTTAAATCCTGGAAATACGGATTTTCCGCCGTTGTGGGTGTAGCTCACGATGTACTGATGGTAATAGCATTCTATGGCATATTCGGATTCACTGTAAATAATCCGTTCATTGCGGCAATACTCACTCTGGTAGGTTATTCCATAAATGATACCATTGTTATTTTTGACAGAATCAGAGAGAATAAGCAATTGTACAAGAAAGATGGAAGCGAAGTCAACATCGACAGGAGTATCAACAGTACTCTCAACAGAACCATAATGACTTCTCTTACAACCCTCGTGGTAATGATACCGCTATGCATAATGGTATCCGCTTCTATAAGAGAATTTATTATTCCTCTTATGGCAGGTGTAATAGTAGGATGCTATTCCTCAATATTTGTCTGCAGTCCACTGTATTATGACCTCTGCCGCAGCGGAGAGGAATCAAAATATCAGAAGCAGACTAAATCCAAAGGCAAGAAGAGAAAATAACAGCAAAATTGACATTCAGGAGTTTTACGTTAATGAAGACAAAGGCCCAATTTTTAGATGAAATACTGAAAATTAATCCAAAATATAACACCGAATTGATAGGAAAGGCTTTCGACAAGGCTCAGGAACTGCATGACGGTCAGCTTAGAAAGAGCGGAGAACCTTATTTTATCCATCCTATAAATGTCGCTATAATTCTGGCACAGCTTGGGATGGATGAAGCCACCATCATCGGCGGGCTTTTGCATGATGTTGTAGAGGACACTGAATATACAAGAGATCAGCTGGTTAAAGATTTCGGAGAAGAAATAGCACTTCTGGTGGACGGTGTTACCAAGTTGGGCACCATAAAGTTTGAATCAAAAGAAGAAATACAGGCAGAAAACTTCCGTAAAATGTTCCTTGCAATGTCCAAGGATATCAGAGTTCTGATAATAAAGCTTGCGGACAGACTTCACAATATGCGTACTATAGAGTACATGAAGCCTGCAAAAATCGAAGAAAAATGCAAGGAAACTCTCGAAATATATGCACCTCTTGCAGGAAGACTGGGAATATCAACAGTAAAATTTGAACTGGAAGATATAGCGCTTAAATATCTGCATCCGGAAGAATTCAAGGATCTTCAGGAAAAAGTAAGCCTGCGTAAATCTCAGAGAGAAGAGACTATAAATACGGTTATAGGCGAAATAAAGGAAGCATTGGACGATATGGATCTTGAATATGACATATACGGTCGTGCAAAACATTTCTACAGCATATACAAAAAAATGAAATTCCAGAACAAGCAGATTGATGAGATATTTGATCTGATTGCTGTCAGAATTATAGTTGACACTGTCAAGGACTGTTATGCGGTGCTTGGTATAGTCCATACAATGTGGAAGCCTATACCCGGAAGGTTCAAAGACTATATTGCCATGCCTAAACCGAATATGTATCAGTCGCTTCATACTACCGTAATAGGCGATAACGGCGAGCCTTTCGAGATACAGATTAGAACCCATGAGATGCATGAGGTGGCTGAATATGGTATTGCAGCTCATTGGAAATACAAAGAGGGCAATACATCGGCAGAAGCCTCAAGCGATGATATAAAGCTGGCCTGGCTTCGTCAGTCCATAGAATGGCAGCAGGATTTAAATGACCCTAAAGATTTTCTCGAAACCATGAAAATGGATCTTTTTGCAACGCAGGTTTTTGTCTTTACCCCAAGAGGAGATGTCATAGAGTTACCTGCAGGGTCAACACCCCTTGACTTTGCTTTTAAGATACACTCAGCTATAGGATGCAAGTGCGTCGGAGCAAAAGTTAACGGTAAAATGGTCACTATAGATCATACTTTGCAGAACGGTGACATTGTGGAAATCGTAACTTCAGCCAATTCTTCGGGACCTAGCGCCGACTGGCTGAAAATTGCCAAGAGTTCCAATGCCAGGAACAAGATCAGGAGCTGGCTGAAAAAAGAGAACAAGTCAGATAACATAGAAAAGGGAAAAGAAGTACTGGACAAAGCCATACGAAAAAAGGGGTATGATCCGGCATTATGTGCTAAGTCGGTTTATGTGACCAAAGCTATGAAAGCCATGAATTTCGCCAATGCGGACGAAGGATATGCGCAGCTTTCCAATGGAGGCTCCCTGGTAAGCAAGTTCTGCAGTCTTCTGTTCTCATATTACAATGAGGATAACAAAACAGAAGCCAAAAGTGATGAAAGCGTTCTTGACGATATCAAAGCTACAGAGGCAAAGCGTCAGAGAGCAGAGCAGCGAAGGAAGGACAGCCCCGGCGTAATAGTAAAAGGTGCTGACAATCTTATGATAAAGCTTGCACGATGCTGCAATCCTGTCCCCGGCGATGAGATAGTAGGTTTCATAACCAAAGGAAGGGGTATATCCGTACATCGCAAAGACTGCTCAAACGTGACATCTCTCCCTGAAAAGGAAAAAGCAAGATTCATTGAAGTGGAATGGGAAGACCTTAAGATGGGCAAATCATACGATGCGGATATATGTATCGTAGGCAGCGACAGAAAAGGAATACTTTCGGATATTTCAAGAGTATGTGAAGACATGGACATACATCTCTCCGGTGTAAATGCCAAAACGGGCAGAGACGGAAGCCTTACAATGACCATAACTCTTTCAATATCCAGCACACAGGAAATGCAGAAAGTATTGAGAAATCTGAGAAACATAAATGGCGTAACCCATGTTTACAGAGCAAAATCTTAGGAGAAAAAATGCGCGCAGTAATACAGAGAGTAACAGAAGCTGATGTTTCTGTTGAAGGAAAAATAACAGGCGCCATAGGCCCGGGGCTTATGGTGCTTCTGGGTGTTGAAGAGGGCGACAGCGAAAAAGATGCAGAATATATCGCCGAAAAAACCGCGGGGCTCAGGATTTTTGAAGATGAATGCGGTAAGATGAACCTTTCTGTATCTGATATAGATGGAAAAATTCTTGCCGTTTCCCAATTTACCATTCTGGGCGATGCACGAAAAGGAAAACGCCCCAGTTTCATCAGAGCAGCAAGACCTGAAGAGGCTGACAGATTGTACCGGCATTTTATCAGCCTTGTCAGAGAAAAAGGTATAGAGACCCAAGAAGGAGTATTTCAGGCAGAAATGATGGTAAGGATACATAATGACGGTCCTGTTACTATATTGCTTGACAGCCGTAAATTATTTTAGGAGAAGAAAATGAAAATTAAAAGCTACATTACCGGACCGATACAGGTAAATACTTATCTGGTATATGACCAGGAGACCGGAAAGGGATTCATAGTTGATCCGGGTGGATATGAAAAAAAAATAACTGATGATGCCCGCAAAGAATCTCTGGATATCATGTATATAATTCTTACACATGGACATGGAGATCATATTGGAGGAGTTAAACAGTTTAAAGCGGATTTTCCCAATGCAAAGGTAGTTGCATATGAAGGTGAAAAAGAGATGCTGCAAAATGCATATATAAACTGTTCTTCAGAGCTTTTCGGAAGACCTGTCACTGTTGATGCGGATATCTATGTAAAAGATAATGATACTCTTGAGATCGGAAATATGACTCTCAATTTCATTTTTACTCCCGGCCACACCAAAGGAGGCATGTGTATTTATACAGACGGACATCTTTTCAGCGGAGATACAATATTCAGATTTTCAATAGGAAGAACGGATTTTTACGGAGGAAATTACAAAATCCTTATCAACTCCATAAAAGACAGATTGTATGTATTTCCTGATGATACGGTGGTTCTTCCGGGACATATGGGAAAAACTACTATAGGAGAAGAAAAAAGAGGAAACCCATTTGTATAATATCAAGATAGATAAAATTTCAGACAAAGATAGATACGATTACAGCGAACTAATAAAGATATTTTTGCCACCGCGAACTTTCAGACTTCTTTCGGAAAATGACACGTTGCCTGAGGACTATGAGGAGAGCATAAATATTAATTGCAGCGTACTTGAAGAGAAAGATGCAATTAAAAGAGAAATATATAATGAACTTGCACAACTTACAGGCATGAGACCTGCATGGGGAATTCTTACAGGAGTAAGGCCGGTTAAACTGGCAGGTGAACTTTTAAGCAGGCTGGAGGATGTAGAGAAAGTAAGGGATAAACTCACAGATTACTACCTTCTCAGCAGCGAAAAGGCGGAACTTCTGCTTGAAACCCTGAAATATCAGCAGAAAACAGCGGGAAAGGTTCCGGAAAATTCCATCAGTTTATATATAGGAATACCTTTCTGCCCTACAAGATGCCTTTATTGTTCTTTCACTTCTAACCAGACAGGTCCGGAGGAAATAGAAAAATATCTCAAAGCACTTTCTGAAGAAATAAGAGTTTGCGGAGAAGCTCTTAAAAAATCAGAAACAAGTATTGAGTCCGTTTATATAGGCGGAGGAACGCCAACCACATTAACGGCAGAGCAGCTCAAAGAACTTATTTCACTGGTCAAAGAAAACTTCGATCTTTCAAAGACAAGAGAATTTACAGTGGAAGCAGGCCGCCCGGATACTGTTACTCCGGAGAAGCTTCAGGCGCTTAAAAACTGCGGAATAAACAGGATAAGTATAAATCCGCAGACGATGAAGGACGAAACGCTGAAAACAATCGGAAGAAATCACAGCGTTGAACAAACAAAAAACGCATTTTATGCAGCTAGAGAAACAGGCGATTTCATAATAAATGCAGACCTTATTGCAGGACTGCCGGAAGAAACGCCGGAGGATTTTAAAAGAACCGTTGACGAAATTTTAGATCTTCAGCCCGAAAACATAACAGTGCATACTTTGGCAGTGAAAAAAGCTTCGCGGCTGATAGAAGCAGATGACGAATTTCATTACAAACAAGGCGATATAGTTGAAAAAATGCTCAAAACAGCCCGGAAAAGTCTCAAAGAAGCCGGATACAGACCATATTACCTGTACAGGCAGAAACATATGGCCGGAGCTTTTGAAAACGTCGGATATTGCAGGGAAGACACACCTTGCATTTATAACATAAGAATAATGGAGGAGAAACAAAGTATCCTTGCTCTTGGAGCAGGAGGAATAAGTAAAAAGTTTTATCCTTCTGAAAACAGACTGGAACGGATTCCAAATGTATCAAATTACCAGATATATATAGAGCGACTTTTGGAAATGACAGAAAGAAAAAGAAAGAATTTTTTTTGAGGAGGTATAAAAAGTGTTAACCAACGCGCCAAAAGGAACAAAAGATTTATTACCGGGTCAGGTACATAAATGGCATTATGTTGAAGGCAAGTTTGCCGACATATGCAGAAGATATGGCTTTAAAGAAATAAGAACTCCTATGTTCGAGCATACCGAAGTGTTTGCAAGAGGAATAGGAGATACCACAGATGTAGTGCAGAAAGAAATGTATACCTTCAACGATCACGGCAACAGAAGCATAACCCTTAAACCGGAAGGAACTTCCGGTGCTGTAAGAGCTTTTATTGAACATAAACAGTACGCTGAGGTGCAGCCTACAAAATATTATTATAACACGGACTGCTTCAGATACGAAAAACCGCAGTCAGGCAGATTAAGACACTTCCATCAGTTCGGAATCGAAGTTTTCGGAACGCCTAACATGATGGCGGATGCGGAAGTGATATGTCTGGCACATGATTTCCTCACTGATCTGGGAATCACCGAAATTGAACTCAGAATCAACAGTGTAGGCTGTCCTGAATGCAGAAAAAAATACAGAGAGGCCCTCAAAGCATATCTTCTACCTCATTATGAGGATCTTTGCGGCACATGCAAAGAAAGATTCGAGCGCAATCCTATGAGAATAATAGATTGCAAGTCCGAAATTTGCCAGGCCATCGTAAAGGATGCTCCGAGAATGATTGACTATCTTTGCGATGACTGCAGAAACGCTTTTGAAGATCTCAAGTCTAACCTCACAGCCATGGGAATTGATTTCACCATTGATCCCAATATTGTAAGAGGTCTTGACTATTATACCAAGACAGCTTTTGAATTTGTAACCACAAAGATAGGTGCGCAAGGCACAGTATGCGGAGGCGGAAGATATGACCACCTGGTAGAAGAACTGGGAGGACCTCCTATACCGGGAGTCGGATTCGGACTGGGAATCGAAAGACTGTTGCTTCTCATGGAAGCTAATAATGCCTATTTCCCTGAAGAAAACAGAGTAGATGCTTTTATTGCCGTCATGGGTGATGCCGCAAAAGCTTTCGGACTTAAGCTTGCCAGAGAACTGAGAGCAAAGGGAATCACTGCTGAAATGGATACCTTGGCACGAAACATAAAAGGTCAGTTTAAATATGCAGACAGACTTAACGCCAGATATACTCTGGTTATAGGTGACAATGAGCTTGAAAAGGGTGTTGTTTCACTTAAAGATATGGTAAAATCCGAGCAGAGGGAAATAAAAATAGAAGATATATACAAAGAAATAACCAAGTAACAGGAGAGAAAAACAGAAATGAGCACATTATTCAAAAGAAGTCACATGTGCGGCCAGCTGAACATGTCCCAAGAAGGAAAGCAGGTTGTACTCAACGGTTGGGTGGCAAAACGCAGAAATCTGGGGGGACTTATCTTCGTCGACCTTAGGGATAAGACAGGAATTGTTCAGGTAACCTTTGATGATACTATTCCAAAAGAAATCTTTGATATGGCTGACTCCTTAAGAAGCGAATATGTAATCGGCGTCAAGGGCATCGTAAGGGAAAGAAGTTCAAAAAATCCTAATCTGGCCACAGGTGATATAGAAGTATTTGCAGAAGATTTGGTGATATATTCTCAGGCAGATACACCACCTATATATATTAAAGATGATGATAACGTAGACGATAATCTGAGACTAAAGTACAGATATCTTGACCTGAGAAAACTCAAAATGCAGAAGAATCTCACTTTCCGCCATAAAGTAACTAAAATTGCAAGGGACTATTTCGACAGCTGTGGATTTACCGAGGTTGAAACTCCTATGCTGATCAAGTCAACACCGGAAGGAGCAAGAGATTACATTGTTCCCAGCAGAGTGTATCCCGGATCCTTCTATGCACTTCCTCAGTCGCCACAGCTGTTTAAACAGCTTCTGATGGTGGGAGGTACCGACAGGTATATGCAGATAGTAAAATGTTTCCGTGACGAAGACCTTCGAGCAGACAGACAACCTGAATTTACTCAGATAGACCTTGAAATGTCTTTCGTTGACATGGATGATGTAATAGAAATACAAGAGGGATTTCTGAAAAAAGTATTTAAAGAACTCCTTGATGTAGAAATAGAAACTCCTCTTCCAAGGCTTACTTATGATGAGGCCATGGAAAGATACGGCTCTGATAAACCTGACACAAGATTCGGATTTGAACTGAAAAAACTTAATGATGTGGTTAAGGACTGCGGATTCAAGGTGTTTACTGATGCTCTTGCATCAGGAGGTGACGTGAGAGGTATCTGTATAAATGGCGGCTCTGAAAAGTTCAGCCGTAAGGATATAGATAAACTTACTGAAGCATGCAGAAGCTACGGAGCAAAGGGTCTGGTATGGCTTAGGGTAATGGGAGAAGGAGAGTACAATTCATCGGTAAACAAGTTCTTTACAAACGAAGAACTGAGAAATATTGCAGATGTATTCGATGCTGAAGCAGGTGATCTCATTCTCATTGTTTCAGACAGACCTAAGGTGGTATTTGATACTCTGGGTTTCCTCAGAAGAGATATTGCCGGAAAGATGGGGCTTCTGGATGACAAAAGATATAATCTGCTCTGGGTAGTGGACTTTCCGCTTTTTGAAAAAGATGATGAGTCCGGAGAACTCAAGGCTATGCATCATCCGTTCACATCTCCTAAACTTGATCAGATTGAGCTTCTGGACAGCTGCCCTGAAAAGGTCAAGGCAAATGCATATGATATTGTATTAAATGGTGTTGAACTGGGAGGCGGTTCCATCAGAATACATGACAGAAACCTGCAGGCAAAAATGTTTGAAGTTCTTGGTCTAACAAAAGAAGAGTGTGAAGAAAAATTCGGCTTCCTGATTGAAGCTTTCAAATATGGCGCACCTCCGCACGGAGGACTGGCATATGGCCTTGACAGACTGGTAATGCTTCTTCTTGGAGAATCATCCATAAGAGAAGTTATTGCATTTCCAAAGAATCAGAATGCCCAGTGCATGGTCAGCGAAGCGCCTGCACCTGTAGACGATGTGCAGCTTGAAGAACTGGGAATTGTTACAAGAAAAGCTCAGTTGTAGTATAATTTAAAAAGGGGTATCAGATGACTCAGTATTGCGTATGCTGCGGTAAAAAGATAGGATTTTATGACAAAAAATATAATTTGGTAAATGTTAATGTGGTTTTCTGCTCGCAGTGTGGTAAAGAAGCTAAGGATATGCTTGCAGCTGTTAAGATCAACTGTGACGAGCAGAAGATGGATGAAATAAAAAACGATTTTTTGAAAAAACTTGCTGAATCATCATATTCTAAGTCCATAAAAGACAGCATAAAAGCGGAATTCAGAATTATTTTTAATGATTCGCCTGCGTCAAAGAAAAACTGCCCAAAATCCGAAATAAGATATTTCAGAAGCAGCTATGACGAAGCCTTTGAGATAGTGGCTGATATAGGGGAAAAAATTGCAGACCGGGTTTGCGATCCGTTGACAACAGAAATAGAAGGAGTCAGGTTTGCAGTTTTTGCTTTTGAAAAGTATTACATGAGAACCGGTTCTTATGCCAGTCTCACCGTGAGTCTGGCAGGTACAGAGGACATAACCGCCGTAACCGTTATCGGTTCCGGTGGCGGAGATGGTATATTCAATATAAGTTACGGTGCAGAAGAAGATTTTGTAAGTGCTTTCTGGGAACAGGCAATCATCGGCTATAATCACTGGCTGGATAAGGAAACAACATATACCGGGGATGCAAAATGTCCCGGTGAATCCGGCACAAAAGAAACTGTTTCAAACCGCACCGGCGTTCTCGGCGGGTCTTTTGATCCGGTCCACAATGGGCACGTTGCCCTGGGAAGGGCGGCCATAAAGGAAGCAAATCTGGACAGACTTATAGTTATGCCGGCAAGAGTCCAGCCTTTCAAGCAGGGAAAACGTGTTACGGAAGATTATCACAGGCAGGCAATGGCAGAACTTGCTTTCAGCGGGATGGAAAACACAGTTGTTTCGGATTATGAGCTAAACAACATGAAGATATCTTACACCTATGACACGCTGGTGTATCTCCAGAAGAAATATCCTGACGAAAGACTGTACTTCGTGCTGGGCACAGACTCCATGCTTCAGGTCGAACAATGGTATAAAGGGACAGACATACTTGAGAACTTTTCTTTTGCAGTCAGTGTAAGACCGGGATATAAAGAAGAAGAACTGGAATCATGTATATCTGAGCTCAGAAGAAAATATGGCACTGAAATTATAAAAATCCGTTCTAATATGCCGGATGTATCTTCCACAGAAGTACGAAGAAAAATTGCGGCAGGAGAATCTGTAGAAGAGATGGTTCCGGAGCCGGTGGAAAGGTATATAGAAAAAAATGGACTCTATAGATAAAATCACGGCATACATAGATAAAAATTTTTCTGAAAAGAGAAGAAAGCATACATATGGTGTAAGGAGCACCGCCCTTGAACTGGCAGCTCTGTACGGATGTGATCCGCATAAGACTGAACAGGCAGCGCTGCTTCACGACCTTTACAGAGGCGTTCCGGAAAATGTGCTTAACTATTATGTCAAGCATCTGGGGCTGGACAATAAATACCTTAATTCACCGAATCTTTCTCATGGAAAAATAGCAGCAGAAATGATTCAGAGGGATTTTGGAATAAAAGACAGGGATATAATAAATGCAGTAAGCTTTCATACTACCGGAAGGAATGGTATGAGCACTTTGGAAAAGATTATTTATATCGCTGATGCTGTTGAGCCGGGAAGGAATTATCCGGGAGTTGAGGAACTCAGAAAACTTGTAAAAGAGGATCTGGATAAAGCATGTCTTGCTTCTCTAAGAAGCACTATTGATTATGTAAGTTCCGAGGGGAAGTTCTTGGATGGAGATACTCTTGCGGCAGAACAGTATTTTGCAGAACTAATTAGTAAAAAGGAGAAATCAGATGACCAATAGAGAATATGCACTGCTTGCGGCAAAAACGCTGTCAGATAAAAAAGCTGAAGATATTACAGTTATAGATATACAGGGCAAGGCCACTTTTGCAGACTATTTTGTAATTTGTTCGGGATCATCCGAAAGGCAAGTGAATTCTCTGACTGACGAAGTTGAAGATCGCCTTGCCGAGGCAGGTCTTTATGTTAAATCAATTGAGGGAAAACAGGGATCAGGATGGATACTGATGGACTTTGGTGATATAATTGTAAACCTGTTTACCCGGGAAATGAGAGAAAAATACAGCATTGAGAAAGTTTGGGGAGATTGTCAATTCATCGAAGTGGAGGATTAAGCATAAAAATGAAAGAGAAGTACAACTTTAAAGAAATCGAAAAGAAATGGCAAAAATACTGGGAGGAAAACGATTGCTTTAAAACTGAGGAAGACGATTCCAAGGAAAAATACTACTGCCTTGAAATGTTCCCATACCCGTCAGGCAAACTTCACATGGGACATGTAAGGAATTATTCAATAGGAGACGTTGTTGCCAGATTTAAGAAAATGGATGGCTTTAATGTGCTTCATCCAATGGGATGGGATTCCTTCGGACTGCCTGCCGAGAATGCGGCAATAAAGCATGGAATTCATCCAAACATATGGACTTGGGACAATATTGCCGAAATGAGATCTCAGCTTAAGCAGCTGGGTCTTTCATACGACTGGAACAGAGAAGTGGCAACATGCCATCCTGACTATTACAAATGGATGCAGTGGATTTTTATTCAGTTCTATAACAGAGGACTTGCATACAAAAAAGAAAATCCCGTAAACTGGTGCCCAAGCTGTAAGACCGTTCTCGCCAATGAACAGGTAGTTGATGGGTGCTGCGAAAGATGTAAATCCCCTGTAGGAAAGAAAAATCTTTCTCAGTGGTACCTGAAAATAACTGATTATGCGGAAAGACTTCTGGACAACCTGGATACTCTTGACGGATGGCCTAACAAAGTAAAAATAATGCAGAGAAACTGGATAGGAAAGTCTGTAGGTGCTGAAGTTGATTTCGAAATAAAAGACAGCGATGAAAAACTAACGGTATTTACTACCAGAGTTGATACCATCTATGGAACAACTTATATGGTTCTTGCTCCTGAATATCCTTCAGTTCTTTCGATGGTGGAGGGAACAGAGTATGAAAACCCTGTAAAAGAATATATTGAGAAGGTTGAACACATGAATGATATAGAGAGAACTTCAACCGTCAATGAAAAGACAGGCGTATTCATCGGCAAATATGCCATCAATCCTTTTACAAAGAAAGAAATTCCTATCTACATTTCGGATTATGTTCTCATGGGATATGGAACAGGTGCCGTAATGGGCGTACCTGCTCACGATCAGCGTGACTTTGAATTTGCGACAAAATTCGGCATAGATATAATTCCTGTAGTTGACCCGGGAGATCCGGAAATAGACCTTAATAATCTTAAGGAAGCATGCGCTGCAGAAGGAACTCTCATAAATTCCGGAGAATTTAACGGAATGAACAACAGAGATGCCATTGGAAAGTTTATTGAAATTGTTGAAGAACAGGGAATAGGTAAAAAGACTGTAAATTACAGACTCAGAGACTGGCTGATTTCAAGACAGCGTTACTGGGGATGTCCTATCCCTATGATTTATTGTGAAGATTGCGGATGGGTTCCTGAAAAAGAAGAAAACCTCCCTGTAATGCTGCCTACAGATGTTGAATTTACCGGAAAGGGCGAGTCTCCTCTGACAACTTCCAAAACTTTCGGAGATACAGTATGTCCTATATGCGGAAAACCTGCCAAGAGAGAAATGGATACTATGGATACATTCCTTGACTCTTCATGGTACTTCCTCAGATATTGCGATCCTAAAAATGACAAAGCGCCTTTCGACCCTAAAAAAGCTGAATATTGGATGAATGTTGATCAATACATAGGCGGTGTTGAACATGCAATCCTCCACCTCATGTACGCAAGATTTTTCCAGATGGCTCTTTATGACATGGGGCTTGTCAAAGATGAGGAACCATTCAAAAATCTGCTTACTCAGGGAATGGTAAACAAGGACGGCAAAAAAATGAGCAAGTCGCTTGGCAATGTAGTAAGCCCTGAGGAAATAATAAACAAATATGGTGCAGACACTGCGAGACTGTTCATTCTCTTTGCGGCTCCTCCGGAGAGAGAGCTTGACTGGTCAGATGCAGGAGTCGAGGGAAGTTACAGATTCCTTAACAGAGTATACCGCCTGGTTTATGAAATAAAGGAAAAATACCCTGAAGTACCAAGTGCTTTTGAAATAAAAACTGATGCTGACAAGTCACTTAATTATACATTGAACTTCACAATAAAGAAGGTCAGCGAGGACGTAGGCGGAAGGTTCAGTTTCAATACAGCAATAAGTTCCATTATGGAGCTGGTTAATGAGATGTACAGATATAAAGAGCAGGGCTGCGTAAATGAAGGGCTTCTCGGCAAGGCAGTAAAAGACCTTATTTTGATACTGTCGCCGTTTGTACCTCATATCTGTGAGGAAATGTGGGAACACATAGGTCAGACCGAATCTGTGACCACTATGAGCTGGCCGGAATATGATGAGGACGCTCTTGTAAAAGAAAGCGTTGAAGTAGTGGTTCAGATAAACGGAAAAGTAAAAGAAAAGATGATGGTTGCTGCTGATGCAGGAAAATCTGAACTGGAAAAGATAGCTTTGGAGAATGAGAGAATTAAAGCTTTACTGGACGGAAAGACGGTCGTAAAGGTAGTTGCTGTGCCTGGAAGACTGATAAATATAGTAGTAAAATAAATATAAAATATTATCCACAGTTATCTTTTCATAAATAAAAAGAAAAGGACGGAAAAATATTTATGAGAAGAAAAGTAACGAAAAAGGAAAGCAGGCCCAGTCTTAAGGTAATACCCATAGGAGGGCTCAGTGAGATCGGAAAAAACATGACTCTCCTGGAATATGAGGATCAGATACTGATTATAGACTGCGGTATGAGCTTCCCTGAAGATGAAATGTATGGAATAGATATCGTTATTCCGGATTTCACTTATCTGATGGAAAACAGAGAGAAGATAGTGGGTATGGTAATAACTCACGGACATGAAGACCATATTGGAGCCATACCTTATCTTCTTAAAAACATCAATATACCTGTTTACGGAACGAGACTTACTTTGGGACTGGTTGAGAACAAACTTAAAGAACACCAGATTTACGGAGATTTAAGAACGATAAAGGCAGGTGACAAGTTAAAACTTGGATGTTTTAACATTGAGCCGATAAGAATGACTCACTCAATTGCAGATGCCATCTGCCTTGCTATTGATACTCCGGCAGGTATGGTTTTCCATTCAGGTGATTTCAAGATTGACTATACTCCTGTAGATGGAGAACCCATAGATTTCTGCAAACTGGCGGAGCTTGGCAAGAAAGGCGTCACGCTGATGCTATGTGACAGTACAAATGCCGTAAGACCCGGATTTACAGCTTCTGAACGTGTTGTTGGGAGAACGCTGGAGAATATTTTCAGGACAGCCAAAAACAGAATAATAATTGCAACATTCTCATCCAACGTGCACAGGGTTCAGAAAATAATAGAAAACGCTGTTAAGATGGGTAGAAAAGTTGCTGTTTCCGGCAGGAGTATGGAAAATGTTGTGGCTCTGGCCATAGAACTGGGATATTTGGATATACCTCCGGGAACGCTGGTTGATCTTAAAATGACCAAAAATATTCCTGATGACAAGCTGGTGATTATAACCACAGGAAGTCAGGGTGAGCCTATGTCTGCTCTGTCAAGAATAGCTTCCGGAGAACATCGTTCCGTTAAATTGAAAAAAGGAGACATGGTAATTCTTTCATCAACGCCGGTTCCCGGAAACGAAAAAACCGTGTCCAATGTCGTAAATAAACTTTTTGAAAAGGGTGCTGAAGTAATTTACTCAGACATTGCAGATATCCATGTTTCAGGGCATGCATGCCAGGAGGAACTCAAGCTTCTGCATTCCCTTATCAAGCCTAAATTTTTCATGCCGGTTCACGGAGAATACAGGCATCTTATTCAGCATGCCAGACTGGCCGAGAGCTTGGGTATGAAGAGAGAGAATATTTTTGTAATGGAAAACGGAGATGTTCTTAATGTAAACAAAAGAAAAGCCGAACTCCAGCAGGGAAAAGTGACTGCTGAGGCAATTCTTGTGGACGGTCTTGGTGTAGGCGATGTAGGAAATATAGTCCTGCGCGACAGAAAAATGCTTTCGGAATCGGGACTTATCATCGTTGTGGCTGCCATAGAAAAAGAAAGCCAGATGGTGGTTTCGGGTCCGGACATTATTTCCAGAGGCTTTGTATATGTAAGAGAAAACGAGAAACTTATCGACGAGGCAAGGAAAATAGCAGAAGAAGCTCTGGACAAATGCCAGAGAAAAAAAATCAAAGACTGGAACAATATGAAATCACAGGTAAGAGATTCTCTGAGTTCATATATATATGAAACTACAAAGAGAAGCCCTATAATCCTGCCTATATTTTTGGAGGTATAAGAAATGAATGTATATGATCAGGCTCATGGACTGGCTCAAGCCATAAAAATGTCCGAAGAATACAAGCAATATGAAGGTGCGAAAGCAAAAATAAATGAAAATGAGGACCTGTCAAAAATGATCAGAGATTTTCAGACCAAGCAGTTTGAATTCCAGGCGAAGCAGATGGCAGGCCAGCAGCCCACTCAAGAAGATATTTCTTCATTACAGCAGCTCTACGGAATACTTTTAAAAGATCCTCTTGCTGCTCAGTATCTTGAAACTGAAATGCGTTTTTCTCTGATGATGAAGGATGTATACGAAATTCTCGGTGAAGTTGCGGGAATGGGACAGCTGATGAATGACTGATGGGTCATACCGTAATTATCTTCTTTATCAATGAGTACTTGGCAATTGTCATGCAATTTGGTATAATGAAATGAATTGAATTAAAAAGAGTTTAAATCACTCTGGATTATAGAAGACAAAATACGAAAGAATGGAGAGATAAAAATGATTAACGCTAGCGACTTCAGAAAAGGTATCACTTTTGAAATCAACGGAGAACCGCATTTGGTTCTTGACTTCCAGCATGTTAAGCCGGGTAAAGGCGCGGCATTCGTAAGAACAAAGTATAAGAATATCCTTACAGGAGCCACAAGGGAAGAGGCTTTCAACCCAAGTGACAAATTCCCTAAAGCTCACATTGATACTAAAGTAATGCAGTACCTGTACAACGATGGTGAGCTGTACTACTTTATGGATAAGGAAACCTATGAGCAGATTCCACTGTCATATGATCAGGTGGAAGAAGCAATGAAATTCCTGAGAGAAAATGACGAGGCAACCATCAAATTCTATAAAGGTGAAGCATTCCTGGTAGAAGCCCCTAACTTTGTAGATCTGAAAGTCATTGAAACAGAGCCGGGGGTTAAAGGAAACACTGCTACAAATGTTACAAAAGCTGCAACTGTAGAAACCGGCGCTGTAATTCAGGTTCCTATCTTTATTGAAGAAGGAGAAGTAATTAAGATTGATACACGAACCGGAGAATATCTGAGCAGATCTAAATAAGAAACAACAGAGCTAAAAGGACGCGACTTTTGTTGTGTCCTTTTATTAGCATGTCTGAATTGAATTAAGAGGTATATATGGGATTTAAAAAGATAAAAATTGATGTTAATAATTTAAGCAAGGGTCAGAGAATGATTTTAATAACAATTGTTTGTCTGATTCTCATAGGTTCCTTCACAGCCGTAGTGATACAGGGAATGGGAAAAGCTTTGGATCCCAATGACAACCAGAGCATAAATGTCACAATAGAAGAAGGCTGGGGAACAGGGCAGATTGCCGAACTTCTCAGAGAAAAAGGGATAATTGACAACCCTAAGGCATTCAGAATGTGGTCCAGGCTCAAAGGATATGACAGCGATTATAAAGCAGGAACTTATTCACTGTCACCATCCATGAGCTTCAAAGAACTGGCAGATATACTTGTAGGAGGAAAAGTAAGCACCATTACCTTTACCATTCCTGAAGGATACACGATATACCAGGTGGCTGATACTTTAAGCGAAAGGGGGCTTATAGACAGAGAGAGATTTGTTGATCTCCTGGAAAACGGTACTTTTGATTATGATTTTCTTGACGGAGCTCAGAAAAACAAGAATCATCTTGAGGGATATCTGTTCCCTAACACATATACACTTCCGGAAGGTGCAAAAGAAGAAGATTTTATAAATGTTATGCTTAATCAGTTTGAACTTGAAGTGACAGATGAACATTACGAAAAAGCCAGAGAAATGGGGCTTTCAATGAATGAAGTGATAATTGTCGCATCCATAATAGAAAGAGAAGTAAACATTGATGACGAAAGACCTCTGGTTGCCAGTGTAATATATAACAGATTAGAAAAGGGAATGGCTCTGCAGATGTGTTCCACGGTTCAGTATGTTCTGGGAAAGCAGAAGGCTGTTCTCAGCAATGCAGATACACAGATAGAATCACCTTACAATACATATCTTAATCCGGGTCTGCCTCCGGGTCCCATCTGCTCGCCGGGACTTGCCTCAATTGAGGCGGCTCTAAACCCTGCGGATACGGATTATCTGTATTTCGTCCTAAGTGAAAAATTGGATGGAAGCGCAAATTTCTCTGATAACTACGAGAAATTTCAGAAGGACGCCAACGCATATTACGCTGCCGTAGAAGCGGCTTCGTGAGGTGGAGATGAACATCACAAATGAATTGGTTACAGAATATATAAACGGCTTTTACAGACCTATGACATCTGAACTGGGTGAATTGAGAGATGAAGCTGAAGCTGCAAAAGTGCCAATAATTCTCCGAGAGACAGAAAGTTTTCTGAATTTTATTACGGCAACTGTCAGACCACGCAAAATTCTGGAAATCGGCACTGCAGTGGGATATTCAGCTCAGGTATTCGCCATGTGCGGTGCAGAAGTCGTCACCATAGAAAAAGATGAAAAAATGGCACAGACAGCTGCACATAATATTGAAAAATCTCCTTTTGCAGAAAAGATAAAGATACTTGTAGGAGACGGCGAGGACATAATAAGAGAAAATTTTAAAATAGGTCTTGATTGTTTTGACCTGGTATTTATTGATGCGGCAAAGAGCCACTACAAAAGATTTCTTGATGCTGCGCTCCCTCTGTGTAAGAGCGGAAGCCTTATTATCTCGGACAATGTTCTTCTGAAAGCTGCCACAGCATCGGACAGCTATGATCCGTCAGGCAGATTTAAAACCAATATAAAAAACATGCGCCGGTACATTGAATATATCTATTCTCATCCTCAGCTTCAAACTACAGTGATAGCGTGTGGGGACGGACTGGCGCTGAGTAGGTGCATATAATGAGAAAACCCGAACTTTTAGCCCCGGCAGGGGATCTGGAAAAACTGAAGATAGCCGTGCTGTATGGCGCTGATGCGGTATACATGGCGGGTGAATCCTTCTCTTTGCGGGCAGGAGCCGGAAACTTCACTGTAGAAGAAATGAAAGAAGGAATAGATTTTGCTCACAGCCATGGAGCAAAATGTCATCTTGCCGTCAACATCTTTGCTCACAACGAGGATATTGAACCTCTCATGGACTATTTAAACATGGTCAGAGATATGGGGTTTGATGCATTCATTGCAGCCGACCCGGGAGTGATTGACATGATATTTGAAGTCATTCCCGATGCGGAGGTGCATTTGAGTACTCAGGCTAACATGACTAATTACAGAACGGCAGCTTTCTGGTATAACAGAGGAGTAAAAAGGCTGGTTCTTGCACGCGAACTGACATTGCAGGAAATCATAAAAGTAAAAGAAAAAATTCCTGAGGATATGGAGCTGGAAGCTTTTATTCATGGAGCAATGTGTATTTCGTATTCCGGAAGATGCCTGCTGAGCAACTTTATGATTGAAAGAGATTCCAACCGCGGCATGTGTGCTCATCCGTGCAGATGGAAATACTCTCTTGTGGAAGAACAACGACCGGGACAGTACTATCCTGTTGAGGAGGATGAGAGAGGCACTTATATACTTAATTCAAAAGACCTGTGCCTGATAGAGCACATCCCGGAACTTATTGAAGCCGGAATATCCTCATTTAAAATCGAAGGAAGGATGAAAAGCGTATTCTATGTGGCAACTGTGGTGTCGGCATATCGCAGAGCAATTGATGCGTATTGCGGTAACTCTGAGAACTACAGATTTGACCCGAAATGGATGGAAGAAGTATGCAAGGTAAGCCACAGAGAGTTCACTACCGGATTTTATTTTAATCAGCCCTCAAATCTTGATCAGAATTACAGAACGAGCGCGTACACCAGGGACTATTCATTCACAGGACTGGTCAAGGATTACGACGAGAAAACCGGTTATGCCACAGTAGAGCAACGAAACAAGATGGTCAGAGGAGACAGAATAGAAATTTTCGGTCCCGACTGCGATTTCTTTACTCAGACGCTTGACGAAATGTATAATGAGGAAGGTGAGCCCATTGATTCAGCTCCGCATCCACAGCAAATTCTGAAAATAAAAACGGATAAACCTGTAAAGCCGTTCTATATGCTTAGAAAAGAAAAAAATCAACAACTAAAAGATTAAAAGAGAGAGGAAAAACTATGTTAAGTGACCCCGACAGTATGTCCGTCCGAATATTTATTATTGTATTACTTGTATCAGTTCACGGATTTTTCACAGCCCTGAATACAGCCTTGGGAGCATCCAGCAGAATCATAGAAAAATATCAGGCTGCAAACAGGCTTATGCAGATTCTTACTGCTATCCTCGGCGCCTGGTATGCTTTTATTGACTGGAAACTTACTTTAGTGTATTTTGCCGCGCTGATGATATTTGGACAATATTTCCCACACAAGCTGGCATTTCAGCATGATGAAGCCATTGCCGAGAAACTCATGAAATTCACAGATGGATTTTCCACCCTGCTAAGCCCGGTTACGATGCTGCTTATGTGCATTGCGAATCTTTTTCTAAAGATATTCAGACAGAAAACTCATGTTGAGGATGAGCCATTCTCCGAAGAAGAGGTAATGTCCATGCTTGAAGTAGGAAGAGAATCCGGCGTGCTTAAGGAGGAAGGCACAAAGATGATAAATTCCATCTTTGCCTTTGATGATAAGCTGGCTTATGAGATAATGACACCTCGTACAGATGTTTTTCTCATCGATATTCAGGACTCGCCGGAAGAATATCTGGATAGGCTGATGACTCTGCGCTATTCCAGAATACCTGTATGCAAGGGAGACAGCGACAATATCATAGGAATCCTTCATATTAAGGACTACCTTATAAAAGCCAGAGAAACCAATTTTGAAAATGTCGATATAGAATCCATACTGAGAAAAGCGTATTTCGTGCCGGAAACAAAGAACATTGACTCACTCTTCTTTGAATTGCAGAAATCGAAACAACAGATAGCCATACTTATTGATGAGTACGGCGGATTCAGTGGAATTGTCACCATGGAAGATATCATAGAACAGGTAATGGGTGATATAGACGATGAGTATGATGAAGAAGAAGAAATCATTGACAAAATAGACGATGACACGTATCTTGTGGACGGAGATGTTGATCTTGATGATCTGGATGAGGAACTCGGAATTGACCTGCAGTCAGACAGCAGTGAAACCATAGGCGGCTTTCTTATTGATATCCTCGGAGAAATCCCGGAGGAAAAGGACATCGGTCGAATAATTGAGTTTGAAAATTACAGATTCAAGATTATGTCCATACGAGAAAGGCGTATTGAGAGAGTTAAAATATACATGCTTGATAAAAAAAAGATTTATTGATTTTGAAGTCCATATTTGCTACAATTATTTTGTTGTACTATATATGAATGTAATATATTTTTTGAGAGGTACTAAAATGAGTGAAAAAGTTTGTAACTGCAATGCGGCTGAGAACAGAAGAGAGCAGTTTAAAGAACTGCAGCCGGTTCTTGACCAGTATGCAAAAGTGCCGGGTAGCTTGATTACTATCCTGCAGAAGGCTCAGGATATCTACGGTTATCTTTCCATAGATACCATCAATTACATATCCGAAGCTACAGGCATTAAACCTGCAAAAATTTACGGCGTGGCAACTTTCTACGCACAGTTCAGATTACAGCCTATAGGCAAGTATCTTGTAATGCTCTGCCAGGGAACAGCTTGTCATGTAAACGGTTCCGAAATGATTGAAGAAGCCGTTTGCGAGCATCTGAACATAAAGGACGGAGAAACAACCGAAGATGGTCTGTTTACTCTGAACAATGTGGCCTGTCTGGGATGTTGCTCACTGGCGCCTGTTATGATGGTTAAGAGTGCAGATGGAGATGAAACTTACGGAAACCTTACAAAAGATAAAGTTAAGCAGATTCTCGACGAAATCAGAGAAAGAGCATAGGAGGTGACAGCATGAGAGTAGTAGTAGGAGAAGGCAGCTGCGGTATCGCTACAGGTGCCAAAAAAACCGCTGCAGAATTTGAAAAACAGATTGCAGAGAAAAACCTCAATATTGATGTTGACATCACAGGTTGTGTAGGTACATGTTACCTGGAACCTATAGTTGATATTTATGATGATAACGGCGAAATGACAAGATATGTCAAGGTTCAGCCGGACAAGGTAGAAGCTATAGTTGAAAGTCATCTTGTAGGAGGCAAGGTTCTTGAGGAACAGGCCATCTCAAAAGAGGACGAACAGTTTGTTGAAAAACAGCAGAGAGTTGTTTTGAGAAACTGCGGTATCATCAACCCTGAAGATATTGAAGAATACATAGCTGTTGACGGTTACAAGGCTATCGAAAAGGTTCTTAAAACCATGAAGCCTGAAGAAGTAATTGAAGAAATCAAGATTTCCGGACTCAGAGGAAGAGGCGGTGCAGGATTCCCTACATGGTTCAAATGGAATGCTGCAAAGCAGAGCCCCGGAAAGGAAAAATATCTGGTATGCAATGCCGATGAAGGTGACCCTGGTGCATTTATGGATCGTTCTGTTCTGGAGGGCGACCCTCATTCACTGCTGGAAGGCATGATCATAGGCGGATATGCTATGGGAGCAAGCCAGGGAGTTATCTACTGCCGTGCAGAATATCCTCTGGCAATCAAGAGACTTGAGATTGCCATGGCACAGGCAAGAGAAAAAGGTTTCCTGGGCAAGAATATATTCGGAAGCGGATTTGACTTTGACATCTATATCAAAGCAGGTGCCGGTGCTTTTGTATGTGGTGAAGAAACTGCTCTTATCGCTTCTCTTGAAGGCGAAAGAGGTATGCCGAGACTGAAACCTCCTTTCCCTGCTGCAAAGGGATTCTGGCAGAAGCCTACAGATATCAACAATGTTGAAACCCTTGCCAATGTTCCTTGGATCATAAACAACGGAGGAGCGGCATTCGGAGCAATGGGCACCGAGCAGTCAAAGGGTACAAAGGTATTTGCTCTGGCAGGAAAGATCAAGAAGGGCGGACTGGTGGAGGTACCTATGGGTCTTACACTGAGAGACGTTATCTTCGGCATTGGCGGCGGAATCAAGAACGACAGAAAGTTCAAGGCTGTTCAGATGGGAGGACCTTCCGGCGGATGTATTCCTGCAGAACTTATAGATACTCCTGTAACATACGAAGATATTAACAAGACAGGTGCTATCGTAGGATCCGGTGGTATGATCGTAATGGACGAAGATACCTGCATGGTGGATATGGCAAGATACTTCCTGAACTTTACTCGAGATGAATCCTGCGGTAAATGTAACTACTGCCGTATAGGCACAAAGAGAATGCTTGAAATTCTTGAAAGAATTACAAGAGGAGAGGGCAAGGACGGAGATATTGAAAAGCTGGAAGAACTGGCAATGAAGATAAAAGACGGTTCTCTCTGCGGTCTCGGGCAGACTGCACCAAACCCTGTTCTGACTACCCTGAAATACTTCAGAAACGAGTATGAAGATCATATTTACAACCACAAGTGTACAGCAGGTTCGTGTAAAGCTCTTATCAGCTACACCATCACAGATGCTTGTAAGGGATGTACATTATGCTCCAAGAAATGTCCTGTGGGAGCTATTACCGGAACAGTTAAAGAAAAACACGTTATCGATAAAGAAAAATGCATCAAGTGCGGCAAGTGTCTTGAAATCTGCAAGTTTGGTGCAATAGAAAAGAAATAGGAGAGGAGGAACAGCAATGAATAAATTCAGATTGAATATAAACGGCAAAGAAGTAACAGGCGTTGCCGGCCAAACCATTCTGGAAGTTGCCAGAGAAAATGATATTTTCATTCCTACTCTCTGCTACGACGAAAGAACCAAGATTTACGGTTCCTGCGGTCTGTGTATGTGTGAAGTTGAAGGAAACCCTAAACTTTGCAAAGCATGTGCAACAGAAATCGCACCGGGAATGGTTATCAGAACCAATACAGACAGAGTAGTTGAATCAAGAAAGACAAACCTTGAACTGCTCCTTTCAAATCACGTAGGTGACTGCAGACCTCCTTGCGTGCTTGCATGTCCTGCACAGACAGACTGCCAGGGTTATGTAGGTCTTATCGCCAATGGTGAATACGAAAAAGCCCTTGAACTGGTTAAGAACAAAATTCCGCTTCCTGCTTCTCTGGGAAGAGTATGTCCTCATCCTTGCGAAGAAAAATGCAGAAGAGGTCTTGTTGATGAACCGATTTCAATCCAGCAGTTAAAGAGATTTGCAGCTGATTACGATCTTGAATCAGACGATGTATATATTCCTGAATGTGAAGAAGCTACAGGCAAGAGCGTTGCCATCATCGGCGGTGGTCCTATGGGATTATCTGCAGCTTACTTCCTGAGACAGATGGGACACGACGTAACCATTTTCGAAGCAATGCCTAAAGCAGGTGGTATGCTTCGTTACGGAATTCCTGAATACAGACTTCCTAAAGCTGTACTGGACGAAGAAATCTTCACCATTGAAAGAATGGGTGTTGAAATCGTTACAAACACAAAAGTAGGAGTTGACATTCCTTTTGAAACCATCAGAAGCGATTATGATGCAGTTCTCCTTGGAATCGGCGCATGGGTGTCCACAGGCGTAGGATGCAAGGGAGAAGATGCAGAGGGCGTTATCGGCGGTATTGACTTCCTGAGAAAAGTAGTAAGAAACGAAGAAATCAAACTGGGCGACAAAGTTGCCATCGTCGGCGGCGGAAACACTGCCATGGACGCCTGCAGAACAGCGGTAAGACTGGGTGCAAAGGAAGTTTACAATATCTACAGAAGAACCAAAGATGAAATGCCGGCAGATATGGTTGAAATAGAGGAAGCCGAAGAAGAAGGCGTAATCTTCAAGAACCTGACAAACCCTCTGGAAGTTGTCAAGGATGAAAACGGCCATGTAAAGGAAGTAGTCCTTCAGGTTATGGAACTTGGCGAACCGGATGCCTCCGGAAGAAGAAAACCTGTTCCTGTAGAGGGAAAGACAGAAACTCTTGCTATCGATACTATGATTCTTGCAATCGGTCAGGCTGTTGATGCTTCAATCTTTGACTGTGACAAGACAAGAAAGAACGCAATAGCATATGACCCTGACACTTTCATGACCAGCATCCCGGGAGTATTTGCCGGTGGTGACTGCGGTAATGATAAGATTTCCATCGCTGTAGAAGCCATTGCAGATGCCAAGAAGGCTTCAGACGTAATCGATGCTTATCTCTACGGCGAAACTATCAAATATGAAAAACCGTATGTCGTTGAAAGAGATGACATTACGGAAAAAACTTTCGAAGACAGAGAAAGAATGTGCAGACCTGAAATTCCTCAGCTTTCAGCTGATGAAAGAAAGGGTAATTTCAGCGAAGTTATTCCTTGCGGATTTACCGAAGAGCAGGCTGTTGCAGAAGCTTCAAGATGTCTTGAATGCGGATGCCATGATTACTTCGAATGTAAGCTAATCGATTATGCAAACCAGTATGATGTTAAGCCTGAAAGATTTGCAGGAGACAAAAATACCATCGAATTCGAAGATGATCATCCGTTCATTGTAAGAGACCCTAATAAATGTATCCTCTGCGGACTGTGCGTAAGAGTCTGCGATGAGGTTGTAGGTGTAGGAGCTCTTGGCCTTGTGCACAGAGGATTTGACACTGTTGTAAAACCAAATATGGAAAAACCTCTTGCCCAGTCTGGATGTATTTCCTGCGGTCAGTGTGTAAGCGTATGTCCTACAGGTGCTCTGCAGGAAAGAACCACTATGGTTAAGGAAACTCCGCTGCCTACAGAAGAAACCGATACCACCTGCTCATACTGCTCGGTAGGATGCAGCCTTAAGCTTGAATCCTACGGTGACATGCTTATAAAGGCAAACCCTGACAAGGAAGGCGCAGTAAACAAAGGCCTTATCTGCGGAAAGGGTAAATGGGGATTTGACTGTTCCGTACTGGAAGACAAACTGGAAGATCCGTTTGTTAAGGAAGACGGAAGATTCAGAGAATCTGATTACCATGAAGCTCTGGTTCTCATTGCAAAGAGATGTCAGACCATAGGAGCAAAATACGGAAAAGATGCCATAGCTGTTGCTATCTCCGACAGATATACCAATGAGGAAGCATATGCAATGAAGAAGATGGCAGAAGTAATGGGAGCTAAGGTTCTCTGCATGAACAACAGAGCCAACGGACTTGCAAAAGTTCTTGGATTTGATGCTTCTCCAAATACTATTGATGAGCTGCTTTCAACCAATGTAATCCTTAAAGTCGGATTCAAGGATGAAGATTCCAGAGTTATTTCACTTAAGATGAGACAGGCTCAGGAAGCAGGCGCAAGGGTCATCGATGTATGTAACGGAGAAAACAGCCTCGGATTCCTTAAGGAAATCGCCAAAGCCGTACTTGAAAGCGGAAAAGCAAAGAAGGTTAACGGTTATGATGAATTTGCAGCCTCACTGGCAGATGTAAAGGTAAGCGAAGAAGCAAAATCAATTGCGGATGCATACATGGGAGCCAAGAAAGCAATGATTGTATATCAGCAGAACAACCTTACAGTTGATGCTGCAACTCTTATTGCTGATATCGCTCTGGTATCCGGACATATAGGAACTCCTCGTGACGGCGTGCTTCAGGTTAAGGCAAAGAACAATTCACAGGGACTTGTTGATATGGGAATCACTGCAGGTAAGGAAGCTCTTGAAGGCGTAAAAGCTCTGGTAGTATTCGGTGAAAATGCAGAAGTAGACACTGACGCGCTTGAATTCCTTGCAGTATGTGATACTCACATGACTGAGCTGGCAGCTAAGGCTGATGTGGTAATCCCTGGAACCGGATTTGCTTCAATCGATGGTACATACACCAATACCGAAAGAAGAATTCAGCTTGTAGAGGCAGCAATTGATGAGGATATTCTCTTCAGCAACTGGGAAGTTGCAGCAGAAATTGCTAATATCTTCGAAGCAGACTTCGGTTGGGAAGGCACAGACGATATTTCCGATGAAATGTCAGATGAAGTTCTTGCATACAGATATGCTCAGGTAGGCGAAGTTCTCGGAGGAGTTCTGGCTCCTGCAGAAGACGCAGCACTGATAGCTGTTGCTGACGGTCCTGCCTTCGACGAGTTACCTTGCACAGACAGCCTGATGCAGGTGATTGCTGACAGACTTCCAAAACCGGCTAATCCAACGGCTTAGCGGTTATATGTGATGGACAGTTGAGATAGGCGAATCTTCGCCTATCTCTTTTTGTATAAGGAAAACCCCGTGTTTCACACGGGGATTATTTTTTTGTGCATGTAGAGATCAGACCGTCAGAGAGCTTTCAACTCCCGGACATAAATGAAGCACATATCGCATTTTTGTGCTAAAAAGACATCAAAAAATTGTTTTTTATGTAAAACATAACAAAAAACACTTGACTTTAGCGCTCATTAGCGTTAACATAGCTATATAAATTTTAAAGGAGAGGAATACCAATGCAGCATAATATTTTACTCGGACTACAGGTCATTATTATTATGAACGACAATAAATAGCATTGATATTCTGCCTGAATCCGAGTAGACAAACTTATATTTGTTAAATTTACCTCGTTTCTAATTTAGGTGGAAACGAGGTTTTTTTATATATAATCGAGAAAGGACTTAAAAAAATGACATCAGACATTAGAAGAAAGGCAGCGGGAATGAAGAATCATACAAAGTATAGTATCGGATATTTTATGCCGCCTGAAAAATCGACAAACTGGGTAAATAAAGATCATGTTGACAGAGCACCGATATGGTGCAGTGTAGACCTCAGAGACGGCAACCAGGCACTGGTTGTTCCAATGAGCCTACAGGAAAAACTAGATTTTTTTAAGTTCCTATGTTCTCTCGGATTTAAAGAAATAGAAGTCGGCTTTCCGGCTGCATCGGAAACCGAATATGAATTTACAAGAAAACTTATTGAAGAAGATCTGATACCTGATGATGTGACCATTCAGGTTCTCACGCAGTCAAGACAACATATTATAGAAAAAACTTTTGAAGCGCTTAAAGGCGCAAAAAAAGCAATTGTTCATCTTTATAATTCAACATCTGTCGCTCAGCGTGAACAGGTATTTAAAAAAAGCAAAGAGGAAATAAAAGATATCGCCGTATTTGGCGCTGAACTGATAAATGAATATGCTGCAAAAGCGGAAGGAACGGATTTTACATTTGAATATTCGCCGGAAAGCTTTACCGGAACTGAAATGGAATATGCATTGGATATATGCAATACGGTTATTGATGTCTGGAAGCCTTCCCCTGAAAGAAAGGTAATCATAAATCTTCCGGCAACAGTATCCATGTCCATGCCTCATGTATATGCTTCGCAGATTGAGTACATGAGTAACAATCTCCATAACAGAGATAACGTCATAGTATCTCTTCATCCTCATAACGACAGAGGAACCGGCGTAGCAGACTGTGAGTTGGGACTGCTGGCTGGAGGAGACAGAGTTGAAGGAACGCTCTTTGGCAATGGTGAAAGAACAGGAAACGTTGATATTGTCACGGTTGCGTTAAACATGTATTCTCATGGAGTAGATCCGGAACTTGATTTCTCAGACATGCCGAATATTGTAAAAAAATATGAGGAATTCACGGATATGAAGGTTCCTCCAAGACAACCTTATGGCGGTGAGCTGGTATTTGCAGCATTTTCAGGGTCGCATCAGGATGCTATCGCCAAAGGAATGCACTACAGAGAAGATGTAGAGCCTGATAAGTGGAATGTTCCTTACATACCTATTGATCCCCATGATATAAGCAGAGAATATGAGGCTGATGTAATAAGAATAAACAGCCAGTCCGGAAAAGGCGGTGTTGCATATATTCTTGAGACTAACTACGGTTATAAGATTCCAAATGCCATGAGAGAGGAAATAGGATATATGATGAAACATGTATCCGATGTTAATCATAAGGAACTCAGTCCTTCAAAAATATGCGAAATATTTGAGAAAGAATATGTAAATCGTAAAGACAAATACCAATTGAAAGATGCAACCTTCAGAAGACTTCCTCAGTCTGAGACCTTAGGCGATAACGGTATAGAAGCTGATATTGAAGTAGTTATAGACGGAAAAACATATAAACTGGAGGGCAGAGGAAACGGCAGACTGGACGCCATAACAAATGCCATCAGAAAAGGACCTTATCATGAAGAATATGACTTCATCACATATGAGGAGCATGCCCTGGAGGGAGAATCCAATTCAAGAGCCGCCGCATATGTAGCTATAGCCGATAAGCAGGGAAATACATATTGGGGAGTAGGAATACACAACGACATTATATATGCATCCATCAATGCATTGATGTCTGCTATTAACAGAGCATTTTAGAGAGGTAAAAGCCATGAGTATGACAATGACACAAAAAATATTAGCTGACCATGCGGGACTCAGCGAAGTGAAAGCAGGGCAGCTTATAGAAGCCAGACTGGACATGGTGCTTGGAAATGATATCACATCACCGGTAGCCATCAATGAATTCGAAAAATCGGGATTTGACAAGGTTTTTGATAAAGGAAAGATTGCCCTTGTCATGGACCATTTCACGCCAAACAAAGATATAAAAGCGGCACAGCAGTGCAAGCAGACAAGGACTTTTGCAAGAAAATTTGATATTGACAATTTTTTCGATGTAGGTAATGTAGGAGTAGAACACGCGCTTCTGCCTGAAATGGGACTTGTAGCAGCAGGCGAATGTGTTATAGGTGCAGACTCACACACATGTACATATGGAGCGCTAGGTGCTTTCTCTACAGGTGTAGGAAGCACAGACATGGCTGCAGGTATGGCTACGGGTAAGGCCTGGTTCAAAGTGCCTTCAGCTATAAAAGTTATAATTACAGGGCATCCGCAGAAATATGTCTCAGGAAAAGATGTAATACTTCATCTTATCGGAGAAATCGGGGTTGACGGTGCATTATATAAATCTCTTGAATTTACGGGGGATGGTATAAAGAATCTCTCAATGGATGACAGACTCTGCATTTCCAACATGGCCATAGAAGCAGGAGCCAAAAACGGTATATTCCCTGTAGACGAAATAACCATAGAGTACATGAAAGGAAGAGTGAACAGAGAATATAAAGTATTCACTGCTGACGACGATGCAGAATATGACAGCGTTGTTACAATAAATCTTAATGAGCTCAAGCCTACGGTGGCGCTTCCTCACCTTCCTGAAAATACCAAACCTGTGGATGAGATAGGTGAGATAAAAATAGATCAGGTTGTAATTGGATCATGTACTAACGGAAGACTTGAGGACATGAAAACAGCAGCTGAAATTTTAAAGGGAAAGAAAGTTGCCAGAGATGTGAGATGTATAGTCATACCGGCAACTCAGAGCATTTATAAAGAATGCATAAAGAGAGGATATATCGACATTTTCATTGATGCCGGATGTGCTGTCTCAACGCCTACATGCGGACCGTGTCTGGGAGGCTACATGGGAATCCTTGCAGAACATGAACGATGCGTAGCCACAACAAACCGGAACTTTATAGGCAGAATGGGGCACAACCTTTCAGAAGTATATCTGGCAAATCCGGCAGTAGCTGCAGCTTCAGCTGTAGCCGGAAGAATTTGCCATCCAGAGGAGGTGGAATAGATGAAAGCTCATGGAACTGCGTTTAAATATGGAGACAATATCGATACCGATATAATAATACCTGCAAGGTATCTTAATACTACTGACAGCAAGGAACTTGCAGCTCACTGTATGGAGCCGGTAGATGAAGGATTCTCATCCAGAGTCCAAGAAGGAGATATCATGGTAGGAGGATTCAATTTCGGATGCGGATCATCAAGAGAACATGCTCCTATTGCAATAAAGGAATGCGGCATAAACTGTGTCATTGCAAAATCCTTTGCAAGAATATTTTACCGGAACGCCATCAATATCGGGCTTGCAATCATGGAATGCCCTGAGGCAGCCGATGATATAGATGCAGGAAATCAGGTTTCCGTGGATTTTGAAAGCGGAACAATTACAAATATCACAAAAAATAAGACATACAGAGCGATGCCTTTCCCTGAATTTATTGACAGAATAATAAAAAAAGGCGGGCTGCTTAATTCAATAAAATAAGACTATATTATGCCATTACAAAGAAGACGGAGAAGATAGGAATGCTTACACTAAAAGCCTTTGAAGAAGCCAGTGAAGTGGTGCAGAGAGTCGCCATAGAAACAAAACTCATTTACAGCAGATTTTTAAGTGAACAGACAGAAAACAAGATTTATCTCAAGCCGGAAAATCTGCAGATTACAGGAGCATATAAGCTCAGAGGCGCTTACTACAAAATAAGCACTCTGACAGATGAAGAGCGTGCAAAGGGACTTATAACAGCCTCTGCCGGAAACCATGCACAGGGTGTAGCTTATGCCGCAAAAGCTTTCGGTTGTAAAGCCGTGATAGTAATGCCTACAACTACACCATTGATGAAAGTTGACCGAACAAAGAGTTATGGTGCCGAAGTGGTTCTGCATGGAGACGTTTATGACGAATCAGCAGCCTATGCAGCCAAACTTGCTGAGGAAAAAGGCTATACAT
The DNA here is from genome assembly GCA_002320005.1 of Firmicutes bacterium UBA1702. Taxonomy (GTDB): domain Bacteria; phylum Bacillota; class Clostridia; order Peptostreptococcales; family Anaerovoracaceae; genus Fimisoma. The sequence goes on along the minus strand of DCJK01000042.1, from coordinate 82,398 downwards.
TTATCCATCCTTTTGACGATCTGGCAGTAGCAACAGGTCAGGGAACCATTGCAATGGAAATAATTAAAGAACTTCCTCTGGTGGACTACATACTCGTTCCCGTGGGCGGCGGCGGTCTCGCTACGGGAGTATCTACTCTGGCAAAGCTGCTTAATCCAAAAATCAAGGTAATAGGGGTGGAACCGGAAGGCGCAAACTGTCTGCAGGAATCTCTAAAAAATGGTAAGGTAACCACTTTAAAAAGTGTTTCTACGATTGCCGACGGTACAGCTGTAAAAACTCCGGGAAAGAATATTTTTCCATATCTTCAGAAAGGTCTTGATGATGTGATTACCGTTGAGGACAGCGAGCTTATAGTAGCTTTCCTTGATATGGTTGAAAATCACAAACTAATAGTGGAAAACTCCGGACTGCTGACGGTAGCAGCTCTGAAACATCTGAATGTAAAGGATAAAAAAATTGTCTCAATACTTAGCGGAGGAAACATGGATATAATCACCATGTCATCGGTGGTTCAGCTGGGCCTCATCAGGAGAGACAGAATATTCACCATATCCGTTCTTCTGCCTGATAAACCAGGAGAACTTGTAAGAGTTGCGACCATTATAGCTCAGCAGCAGGGAAATGTTATCAAGCTGGAGCACAACCAGTTTGTAACCACAAATCGCACAGCAGCGGTAGAACTTAAAATAACTATAGAAGCATTCGGAACCAGTCATAAGCACGCAATATGTCAGGCACTTGAATCCGGAGGCTATAAACCGAAACAAATAAGTGTCATCATGTGACACAAAGGCAGGAGAATACTATGAATTATAAAATTGCAGTTATTCCGGGAGACGGAATCGGACCGGAGGTAACGGCTGAGGCAATAAAAGCACTAGATGCCGTTGGGGAAAAATTCGGTCACAAATTTGAATATACATATTTGCTGGCAGGAGGTGCCGCAATAGACAAGACAGGAAGATGTCTTCCGGAGGAAACAGTTGAAAAGGCAAAAAATAGCGATGCCGTACTTCTTGGCGCTGTAGGGGGTCCGAAATGGGACAGCCTTCCCGGAGATGAAAGACCCGAAAAAGCGCTTCTTGGCTTAAGAAAAGCTTTAGGTTTGTATGCTAATCTGAGACCTGCTATAATGTTTGACGAACTCAAAAGCGCTTGTCCGCTTAAAGACGAAAAAGTCATCGGAGGACTGGATCTTCTGGTTGTACGTGAACTGACCGGAGGAATATACTTCGGAGAGAGAGGCACCGTGGATACTGATAATATGGGAAAAGCAGCCTATGATGTGGAAATGTATTCCGAAAAAGAAGTTGAGCGTGTTGCCAGAACCGCCTTTGAGATGGCAATGAAGCGTAACAAAAAAGTAACCAGCGTTGACAAGGCCAATGTTCTGGAAAGTTCCAGATTATGGAGAAAAACCGTGGCCAAAGTCGCTGCAGATTATCCGGAAGTCGAACTTGATAATTTCTATGTGGACAATGCCGCAATGCAGCTTGTATATAATCCAAAACAATTTGATGTAATTGTAACCAGCAATATATTTGGTGATATTCTCTCTGACGAAGCCAGCATGATAACCGGATCTATAGGAATGCTTCCTTCGGCAAGCCTTGCAGACGGAGCCTTTGGAATGTATGAGCCTGTGCATGGTTCTGCACCTGATATTGCAGGCACAGGCAAAGCAAACCCTATGGCAGCCATCCTTTCAGCAGCAATGATGCTGAGATACACCTTTGGACTGCGGAATGAAGCTGATGCAGTGGAGAGTGCTGTCAGAAAAATTCTCTCGGAAGGATTGCGAACACCTGATATCATGACTCCCGGATACAGAGAAATAACTACTTCAGAGGCAGGAAGTCTTATTGCAGAGAAGATAGGGGAGTAAAATGCAGGACACATTTGATTCACTTGTTTTATACAGAGATGACAGTAAAAAAACACTTCTGTCAAAAGCCCGTTTGCTGGCAGAAAAATCAGAAGAAAAAGAGAAGGCAGATCTGATATCCGGTCTTCTTAACTTCGCTGAAAAAACAGGTATTGAAGGTAATCTATGGCACGATTACATGGCTTATTACATTGCGTTCCATGAGAATCCTTTTTCAATTTCCTGTGAGCGTAGAGATATAAGCGGCAGTATAGATAACTTTGCAATGGAAGATTGCAGAAAACTCAGAAAGCTTTTCAACATTGACATCGGAGAAACCTTTAAGCTTTCTTGTGGCATGACAAAATCCATAAAGGATTTTTCAGCACCGGCAGTGGAAAAAAGCATTGCAGCAAAAAATGTTGAAAAATTTGCTGCAAGTCTGAAAAATTCATCATGTGATGAAGATTTCTTTATTGCTGTGAAGGAATTTTATAAAACATACGGAGCGGGAGCCCCTGCCTTCAGTAAAGCCTTTGAAGTATGCGACAAAGACGGGCGCCTGAAGGCTATAGAAGGATTCGACCAGGTGACACTGTCAGACCTGGTGGGATACGAGTCTCAAAAAGACCGCCTGATAAAAAATACCGAAGCCTTTCTTGAGGGACGACCTGCCAACAATGTTCTCCTTTTCGGAGACGGAGGCACAGGAAAATCCACCAGTATAAGAGCAATATCCAATATGTATTTCGACAGAGGACTCCGACTCATTCAGGTATACCGTCATCAGATGGAGAGCCTGAATTCTCTCATCGACAGCATCAGAGATAGAAACTACAGATTTATTATATATATGGATGATTTGTCCTTTGAGGATTTTGAAACAGAATATAAATATTTGAAGGCTGTAATAGAAGGCGGCCTTAAACCAAAACCGGAAAATGTCCTTATTTATGCCACATCCAACAGGCGTCACCTGATAAAAGAAACATGGAAAGACCGCAATGACATTGAGCAGAATGAGGACATGCACAGAAGTGACTCTATGGAAGAAAAACTCAGTCTTGCCGGAAGATTCGGCTTGCAAATCTACTACGGAAAGCCTACTGTGGATGAATATCACGCTATCATTGATTCCCTGGCAGCAAAAGAAGGAATAGAGATGGACAACGACAGACTTCACGCTTTGGCAAATAAATGGGAAATCCGTCATGGCGGAGTTTCCGGAAGAAGCGCAAGACAGTTCATAGATTACATAAAAGGAACGGAGGACTATAGAAAATGAAGATCACGGGCGCAGAACTGATTATGAAAATTTTGCTCGAACATGGTGTAGACACTGTGTTCGGGTATCCGGGAGGGACGGCTCTGGTTATTTATGACGAACTATACAAATACAGAGATAAGATCACTCATGTTTTAACTGCTCATGAACAGGGTGCGGCACATGCTGCGGACGGATATGCAAGAGCAACAGGAAAAACGGGTGTTGCTTTTGCAACCAGCGGACCCGGAGCTACCAATCTTGTTACAGGTATAGCGACGGCTTATATGGATAGCATACCTACGGTATTTATAACAGCCAATGTAGGCAACAGTCTCATAGGAAGAGATGCTTTCCAGGAGGTTTGTATAACAGGTATAACCTTCCCGATTACAAAACACAATTATTTTGTCAACAAGAAGGAAGATCTGGCAGATGCCCTGAGAAATGCTTTCAGAGTTGCTAATGAAGGAAGAAAAGGTCCGGTGCTGGTGGATATCACAAAAGACGTTACTGCTGCTATGGTGGAATATCAGCCGGCAGAAATGCTTCCGCTTAAAAAGATCAGCATTCAAAACGAAGAAACCAAAATTGAAAAGTTTGCCAGATACATAAACAAAGCTCAGCGTCCGGTAATGTTCATAGGTGGAGGCGTCCTTGCTTCAGGAGCTTCAGGAAAAGTAAAAGAACTTATGGAAAAGGCAGATATTCCTGTTGTAAGCTCTCTTATGGGGCTGGGATGTATGCCTTCAGCAGAAGAAAGATATCTGGGAATGATAGGAATGCATGGTTCCTACGCAGCAAATAAAGCCATATCCGAAGCAGACATGATACTGACTATAGGCAGCCGTTTCAGTGACAGAGTTGCCCTCAACCCGGAAAGCTTCGGCAAAAAAGCAAAAATATTGCAGATAGACATAGACAAAAGTGAAATAAACAAAAATGTATATGTAAGTGAAAGTATCGTAGGTGATTGCAAAGACGCCCTTGAGATGATACTTCCACAAGTCGATAGCGCACAGCATAGGGAATGGATTGCAGAAATCATGGACTGGAACCGCCAGCATCCGATGGCTGTAAAAAACAACGGCACAGGTCCTAATCCGCAGGATATCATAGAATTTATGTGTGACAACACCGACAGAGAAACCATATTCGTTACTGATGTCGGACAGCACCAGATGTGGGCTGCTCAATATGTAAAACAGACTAACCCGAGAAACTTCATTTCCAGCGGCGGTCTCGGAACTATGGGATTCGGATACGGCGCGGCAATAGGTGCACAGATGGGCAACCCTGACAAAAGGGTAATACATGTAACCGGAGACGGTTCATTGCACATGAATCTTCAGGAAGCATGTACAGCCGTTTCTCAGAATCTTCCCATCATAACCGTTATCTTCAATAACAGAGTCCTGGGTATGGTTTATCAGTGGCAGACAGCTTTTTATGATCATAGATATTCTCAGACAACTCCTGAGCGCAAAACTGACTTCGTAAAGCTTATAGAAGCATTCGGAGGCACCGGATTCAAGGCAGATTCAAAGGAAGAATTTGAAGAAGCATTCTGCAAGGCTCTGAAAGCAGAAGGCCCGGTGTGGATAGATTGCAGAATTGCCATTGATGATAAAGTTCTGCCTATGATTCCTAACGGAAAAACCATCGATGACATGCTCTTTGAGTAAGGGAGGGATAACATGAAGAAAGAAGTAGTCAGCATTTATGTAGATAATAAAGCTAATGTATTGACGAGAATAGTAAGCCTATATGGAAGAAGAGGATTCAATATTGACTCCCTCACCGTTTCGGCAACCAACAATCCTGATATTTCAAGAATAACTGTTGTGTTTGAAGGCGATAATCTGACCTTACATCAGATTGTGTCACAGACAGAAAAGCTGGAAGTTGTCAGGAGTATAAAGACCCTCGACAGCAAGAAGAGCTTCTTTAGAGAACTTCTCATGGTAAAAGTAGCGGCAGATAAGGAAAAAAGAAGAGAGATAAAGGAAATAACAGACATCTACAGAGCTAAAATAATCAGCCTTGAAAAAGAAACAATGGTTCTTGAACTTACAGGCAGCCCTGAAAAATTAGATGCTTTTCTGAAAATCCTGGAGGATTACGACATAGTTGATATTTGCAGAACCGGTGTTACCGGTATCGAAAAATAAATATATTTAAAAATAAAGGAGACAGAAAAAATGGTAAATAAGTATTATGACTCAGATTGTAACTTTGGAATGCTTGACGGAAAGAAAATAGCTATTATAGGTTTCGGAAGCCAGGGCCATGCACATGCGATGAATCTGCAGGAAAGCGGAGCTGATGTTGTCGTGGGTCTGAGACCTGGTTCAGCTCACACTGCAAAAGCAGAAGCCGCAGGACTTAAAGTTGTAGGAATTGAAGAAGCTGCTGAAGCCGGTGATATTGTAATGATGCTGGTGCCTGATGAACTGGCTGCAAGCATTTACAAAAATCAGATTGCAAAGCATATGAAGGCAGGTAATGTTCTGGCCTTCGCACATGGCTTCAATATTCATTTCAACCAGATTCAGCCTCCTGCTGATGTTGATGTGATTATGATAGCACCTAAGGGACCGGGACATACTGTAAGAAGTCAGTATCTGGAAGGCAGAGGAGTACCTAGCTTGATTGCCGTATATCAGGATGCCTCAGGAAAGGCAAAAGATTATGCTCTTGCATATGCCAGCGGTATCGGTGCAGGTCGTGCAGGAATCCTTGAAACTACTTTTAAAGAAGAAACCGAAACTGACCTTTTCGGTGAGCAGGCTGTTCTTTGCGGAGGCGTTACAGAACTGATGAAAGCCGGTTTCGATACTCTTGTAGAGGCAGGATATGAACCTGAAATGGCGTATTTTGAATGCATTCATGAAATGAAACTCATAGTTGACCTGATCAATGAAGGCGGATTTGACAAGATGAGATATTCAATTTCCAATACTGCCGAATATGGTGATTACAGAACAGGAAAGAGAATCATCACAGAAGATACCAGAAAGGAAATGAAGAAAGTTCTGGAGGAAATTCAGGATGGTACTTTTGCCAGTGAATTCATTCAGGAATTTAATGCAGGCGGAAAAGCAAGATTCCTTGCAACAAGAAAGAAAGAAGCAAGCCATCTGCTCTGTAAGACAGGTGCTGAACTGAGAAAGATGATGAGCTGGTTAAAAAAATAATTTCGCGAGGACAGCAGATATGAAATTGAGAAGTAAACAGGTTACAGAAGGCATAGAAAAGGCTCCTATGAGAAGCCTTTTCTATGCCATGGGATACACAGAAGAGGAACTGGAGAAGCCGCTGATTGCCGTTGTTTCAGCTCATAGTGAAATAGTGCCGGGGCACATGCACCTTGACAAGATAACGGAAGCTGTAAAAGCAGGCGTAAGAATGGCGGGAGGAACACCTATAATGGTACCTGCCATAGGCGTATGTGACGGAATAGCTATGGGACACATCGGAATGAAATATTCTCTGGCAAGTCGTGAACTTATAGCTGACAGTGTTGAAACCATGGTTATGGCACATGCTTTTGACGGAGCTGTTCTTGTTCCCAACTGTGATAAAATCGTTCCCGGAATGGTAATGGCTGCTGTAAGGATGAATATCCCTGCAGTGGTATGCTCCGGAGGACCTATGATGTCAGGTCTTGTAAGCGGAACCGAGACAAGCCTTTCCAAGATGTTTGAAGCTGTAGGCGCAAGAAAGGCCGGTCTGATCGATGATGAAGGTCTCTTGGAATATGAACAGAATGTATGCCCGGGATGCGGCTCTTGTTCAGGCATGTATACTGCCAACAGCATGAACTGTCTCTGCGAGGCTATAGGCATTGCGCTGCCTGGTAACGGAAGCATTCCTGCAGTATCAAGCAGAAGAATAATGCTGGCAAAGCATGCAGGTATGGCGGTAATGAATCTGGTTAAAAAGGACATAAAGGCCAGAGATATCATCACTGAGAAGTCCATCAGAAATGCTATAGCATGTGATATGGCTCTTGGATGCTCATCAAACAGCGTTCTGCATCTTCTTGCTATTGCCCACGAGGCAGATATAAAGCTTGACTTAAATGTATTTAACGAGATAAGCAGCGTAACACCTAACCTGTGTCATCTTGCACCTGCAGGAGGCACCCATATGCATGACCTTGACAACGGAGGAGGAGTTCAGGCAGTAATGGCACAACTTGCCTCAAAGAATCTGATAGACACTTCACTTCCGACGGTTACAGGAAAAACCGTAGCAGAAAACATCAAAGACAGGCCTATTAAAAACACGGATGCAATAAGACCTATCGACAATCCATATAGCGAAACAGGCGGAATTGCAATCCTATGGGGAAATATAGCTCAGGACGGGTGTGTCATAAAGAGAAGCGCAGTTGCTCCTGAGATGCTTGTACACTCAGGTCCGGCAAGAGTATTTAACAGTGAGGAAGAAGCTATTGAAGCTATCTATGCAGGAAGCATAAAAGATGGAGAAGTCGTTGTTATCAGATATGAAGGTCCTAAAGGCGGTCCCGGAATGAGAGAAATGCTCAATCCTACCAGCGCCCTTGCCGGAATGAATCTCGACAAGACCGTTGCCCTGATAACGGACGGACGTTTCAGCGGCGCAAGCCGAGGTGCATCCATAGGACACGTAAGTCCTGAAGCCGCAGACGGAGGTCTCATCGGCCTTATTGAAGAAGGCGACATAATAGACATAAATATTCCTGAATATTCAATAAACGCTCGCGTTTCTGATGAAGAATTCGCAAAACGCAGGGATTCTTACGTGAAACCCGAACAGAAAGTAAAGAGCGGATGGCTGGAGAGATATTCCAGGCTGGTATCCTCAGCAAATACGGGCGCAGTTTTAAAGTAGCACACTTGGAGGAAATGACCATGAAAAATCAATTTAAAATAACCCTCACAACTTCACCTAAACAGAAACCTGATCCGAAGAATCTTACTTTCGGAAAAGTGTTTACGGATCATATGTTCGTAATGGACTATGACAATGAGAATGGCTGGCATGACGGACGCATAGTCCCTTACGCACCTCTTGAACTGGATCCTGCCAGCATCGTTTTTCACTATGGTCAGGAAATGTTTGAAGGTCTTAAGGCATACAAAACAAAAGAAGGAAGAGTACAGCTTTTCAGACCTGACATGAACGCCAAGAGAACAAATAACACCAACAGAAGAATGTGCATGCCTGAAATAGATGAAGAACTTTTTGTCGATGCAGTGAAAGCTGTTGTGGATGTAGATAAAGACTGGATACCTGAAGGAAAAGACACATCTCTTTACATCAGACCTTTTATGATAGGCACTGAACCCAAACTGGGTGTTGCTGTTTCAAACACATTTAAATTCATAATAATATTAAGTCCTGTAGGACCATACTATGAACATGGATTGGCACCTACAAGAATATATGTTGAAAATGAATACATAAGATCTGCCATGGGAGGCACCGGTTTTGCCAAGATAGGAGGCAATTATGCCGCAGCAATGATTGCTGAAAAGAAGGCCCACGATATGGGATTCGATCAGGTTCTCTGGCTTGATGCCAAAGAAAAGAAATATGTTGAAGAAATCGGCACATCCAATGCATTCTTTAAAATCGACGGCGAAATATACACTTCTTCGCTGATCGGAACCATCCTTCCGGGAATTACCAGAGCATCTATGATAGAAGTTATGAAAGACTGGGGATATAAAGTAAATGAGACCAGATTCACCATCGAAGATGTCTTTAAAGCAGGGGAGGAAGGCAAACTGGAAGAAGTCTTTGCCACCGGCACTGCTGCAGTTATTTCTCCTGTAGGAGAACTTTTCTGGGAAGGAAAGACATTGGTTATAAACAACAACGAGATAGGTGAACTTTCTCAGAGATTATATGACGAGCTTTACGGAATTCAGACCGGCGAAAGAGAAGACACTCACGGCTGGATAGTACCGGTATAAAGAGCGAATGAGAGCATCTCAACGGATAAGCATCCTTGCAGGTGCTCTTTTTTTATATCTTTATTTTTCTTTGTCATAAAACCTTGTCCTATTCATAGACTGTAATAATCAAAAGAAAAGAGGACAAAGTCATGGATACTTTAAATGAAATTTTAAGCAACCTTCCTCAGAGAGTAAGTGAAGAGATTTCGATGCTTCCTGCTTCAGTTCTTGCAGACTTGGAGGAAATAAGGATGAGGTGCAACCAAAGCGTAAGGATACAGCACGCAGGTCAGGAAAGACTTCTTATGAGAATAGTCACAAAGGATGACCTTCAGAAAACACTCACAGGTCTTGTAAAATTTTCTTATTATGCTTACGAAGAGGAACTGGCAAAAGGCTTTGTAACCATAAACGGAGGACATAGAGTAGGGGTATGCGGTAAAGCCGTCGTAAAAGAGGGGATGCCGACGCTTATAAAAGAAATAAGTTCTGTCAATATACGATTTGCCAAAGAAATTAAAGGCTGCGCAAACCCTCTTATTCCTGTTCTGATAGAAGGATCCAGACCTGTTAATACATTGATAGTCTCTCCTCCCGGCTGCGGTAAGACAACACTTTTAAGAGATATTGCGAGAATTTTCAGCTTGAGACAGATAAAAGTATCTATATGTGATGAACGTTCTGAAATCGCAGGTATGTATGATTCGTCACCGAGCTTTGATCTGGGCCCCAGAACAGACGTGCTTGATGGATGCACGAAAAAAACCGGCATGCTTATGCTTATTCGATCTATGTCGCCTGATGTAATTATAACCGATGAAATAGGAATGAAGGGTGATGCCGAAGCAATAGAACAATGCATAAATGCAGGCGTGGGAATAGTCACATCCATTCATGGATCAGACAGAGATGATGTTATGAATTCTTCCATAGGATATCTTGCAGAAAAAGGTATATTCCGTAATATAATATATCTTTCCTGTGAGAAAGGTCCCGGTACAATTAAGGAGATTGAAAGTGCTTAAAATAATAGGCATCATAGGGCTTATAACAGCCTCAGGGCTGGCAGGCATAATGAAAGCATACCGCCTTAAAAGACGGATTTATTTACTGGAAGATTATATGAAAATGATAATGGACCTGAAAAGCAGAATAAATTATATGAAAGAACCGCTTCCTGATATCTTTCGAAGGGTGGAAAAAACAGACGATTCCAAGGCGATTTATCTTTTATCGGACATTTCCTCGAAAATCAGCAGAAAAAGACTTGGAATCGCAGAAATATGGCCTCAGAGCGTGAAACAGGTGTACAGAGATGAGCCTCTTTCTCATGATGATCTGGAAATATTCAAATACCCGGGCCGTTTCCTCGGTCAGACTGACTATGAGAATCATCTTGACAGCTTTGCTTACCTTGAAGAAAAACTGCATATGCAGATGCTTCAGGCTGCAGAAGAATATAGAAAAAAGGGGCCTATGTATTCAAAATTAGGTTTTTTCATAGGCGCAGCGGGCGCAATATTACTTATGTAAAAAGGAGAACGGGATGTCCTTTGATATTGATGTATTATTCAAAATAGCTGCAATAGGAATAGCGATAGCACTTCTTAATCAGATTCTCAATAAAGCGGGAAGAGAAGAAGAAGCAATGATGACAACTCTGGCGGGAGTGATAATTGTCCTTGCAATAATCATAAAAATGATAAGTGAATTTTTTGATACCGTTAAAGTATTTCTGGAATTTTAGAGATGACAGCTCTTGTTAAAATATGTCTGATAGGCATTACAGCTATAATAATTATAGCATTGATAAAAATATATAATCCTGAATTTACGGTTGAGGTAACATTGTGCGCAAGCATTATTATGCTTTATTTCATTGTGGAAAACCTCAAATATGGCTTCGATTTTATTTCTGAAATTTACGGAGGGCTTACTTACGGAAGAGAATATTTTCCTGTAATTCTGAAAGTGCTGGGGATAGCCTACATAACAGAATTTGCTTCAGCCATATGTCAGGATGCGGGAGAAAAATCTATAGCAGGCAAAATTGAGCTGGCAGGAAAAGTAGCTATATTTTTTGCCGCGCTGCCTGTATTCGTTTCCCTCTTGGATCTGCTTGACAATTTAATTTAATGGATTACGAACAGATACTTAAAGAACAATTTCATAATGTAACCGGCGATGAAAATCTGGACAGTCTTCTAAATGAAGCATCCGACCTTACAGAAGGGCTTGCTTCAGAATTCTCTGCTGAAAACATCCTTGAAGCAATGTCACAGGGTCAAAGCATCTTTAATAACCCCGGAATAATAGAAACATTCAGGGATCTGTTTTTGCTGGAAATAAAAGGGGCTCTGATATTATGCGTCGAAATACTCATAATATGCATAATAATCGGAATCCTAAAAGGTCTGTCCACATCCTTCAGCAGCCGCTCTGTATCAGACATAAGCATACTCATTTGCAGCATGATTATATCCGGCCTCTGTATAAGCAGCTTTAAAGATACATATGCATTGGCTATAGATTCGGTAGCTACAATGGTGAATACTATGGAGATATTGATGCCGGTTCTTATAGGCGTGCTGATTGCAACAGGTTCGGTAACTTCAGGCACAGTGCTGAGTCCTATGATCATAGGATCCGTAACAGGGATAGGCTTTATAATCAAGACTTTTGTTCTTCCGGCATTATTTGTTTCAACTATACTGGGTCTCATAAATTGTTTAACAGAAAAAGATTATGTAAATAAACTTGCAAAACTTATAAGAAATGCCTCTGTTGCTGTTGTAGGCATGCTCCTAGTGATAATGACAGGAGTTATCAGTATACAGGGGCTTCTAACCGATACATCCGACGGAATATTGATTAACACAGCCAAGTACTCCATGAGCAATTTCATTCCTATCGTAGGGGGATTCACTTCTGATACAGTAGAGCTATTTCTGCGCTGTATGTCATCAATCAAAAGTGTTCTTGGGATCTTCGGAATTATAATTCTTCTGCTGCTTCTCACCGTGCCTCTTGTTAAAATACTTACGACTGCTCTGATATATAAATTTACCGGGGCACTTGCAGAGCCTGTAGCCGACTCAAAGATTTCAGGCGCATTAAGTGATATGGGAAGCTGCATGGTTTCCATAGCTGCCGTAATGTTTTTCACTTCGCTGTTATTCATTATGTTTATAACCATTGTGATAAAAATAGGAGGGAACTGATGGAACAGGTATATATATGGGTAAAAGATATATTCCTTGTTATCATTTCTCTGACTTTTTTTCAGATTTTAATTCCGGACTCCAAAATGGATAAATATATAAGATTTATTTTTTCTCTTGTTATTCTTGCCATAATAGCAGAACCCGTTATCGTTTTAGTCAAAGGGTTGTAATATAAAAAAAACACATTCATATAAATAGGAGTGAGATTATGTTTGAGAAAATGGCCGGCAAAGTAAATTTGATAAAGCTTATAACTGTGCTTATAATAGCTTCCGTAGCAGTTCTTGCTTTAAGTATACTAACCGAAAGCAGTGACGGACGAAAACAGATAATAGACAGAGACGGAGGAAGTGAAGAAAAGCTTTGCAATATGCTTTCGGGGATAAAAGGAGCAGGTGAGGTTGAAGCTATGGTTCAGTACAATGAGGACAGCAGTGTATCGGGTGTCATTGTAATCGCAGAAGGGGGATCAGACCCGGTTATAGCCAATGATATTACCAAGGGCGTATCGACGCTGTATAACATTCCGGTTTCAAGCGTAATAGTATTTGAAAAAGAACAGGAGGAGTGACTTTGAAAAAGAAGTTCAGCTATAAGGATATTTTGTATAAAAGCAAAAGGCTTGCAGTCATGGGGCTGGTGGCAGTTATGGGAACAGGTCTGATAGTGACCTCTGCTGTAGAGAAGAAAAATGAAGTGCCTGTTCATGACGGGGAAGTTCTGGTAGACAGCCTTGCAGTGTCCGAAGCAGAAGGAAAAAACACCGGTGACTTTGAGACCAGGAGAGCGCAGCTTGAACTTGAAAGAAACAAATTGATAGCCACTCTGGACTCAACAATAAATAACAGTAAAAGTGAAGGGGAGAAAACCAGTGCTTCCGAAGAAAAGAAAAGAATCATGGAGTATATGGAAAAGGAACTTGCCATCGAAAGCCTGATAGATTCCAAGGGCCTTCCGGACTCTTTTGTACTCATCACTGAAAGCAGCATCAATGTAACAGTTGATCAGCAGGAACTGGATACGGGCACCGTAGCAAAAATATGTGACATCGTAATGCGTGAAACGGGAAAAACTGCGGATAAAATTGTGATACAGAGTAAATATTAATCGTATATTCATACATGTTCAAACCCACAGAAGGTTGATTCTGTGGGTTTTTTCATTATCATACATTAGCAATTTCTTGACACATATTGGTGCTTTTTGTATAATTGTTGTATACAAAATATGTTTCTAAAAGGAGGAACTTAAATGTCAAGGGGACAGACTAAGAAGCTGTCTCACTTTCTTGGACTTGCCATAGGATTATTTGCAATATGGATACTACTTTCAGGAAAGTTCGAGATAAAATTTCTGCTTATCGGGTTATTTTCTTCCCTCGCCATCTCTTTCATATGCCTTCCGTTTCTTATAATAAAAAATACTGAAACAGAAAAAGAATTCTTTGTATTTGGCGTAAATTATCTTAAATTCTTTGCTTATTCATTATGGCTTTTCGGTGAAATATTCAAAGCCAGTCTTGATGTCACGCGTGAAATATTCAAACGTAAAATTAACTGCGAACCGCGAATCGTATATTTTTCCATGCCTTTCGAAAACCCTATGGCAAGTGTTGTTCTTGCCAATTCCATAATTCTCACTCCGGGAACAATAACACTTGACTGTACAAAGGATGGAATATTCGAAGTCCATGCTCTCAGCAAATCTGCTGCCTATGATATGCTTACAGGCAAAATGCCCCAAAAAGTTGCAGATCTTTTCGGCGAAGCAAGTGAATTTAAAGCTCTTCCGGAAAGAGAAGTAACAAACATTCCCAAGGAGGCAAACTGATAGATGAAAACTTTTTTTATATGTTATCTTATTGGAATGATTCTTCTGACATTGCTTATGCTGATTCCTCTTTTTAAAGAAGAAAGTGTCTACAATCGCTTTGTAGGCATCCTAGTCATGTGCACAAATGTAATTCTGATTCTTGTACTCATAGGCTTTGTCGACGGTAGAAAAGATATGTATGTGGATATTGCCATATCGTATGCCATACTTGGCTTTATTAGCTCTGTAATTGTGGCTAAATTTCTTGGAAGCACAGGGAACAAAAAAAGCAGGGGAGGCGAAAAGAATGGGAATTAAAGAGATACTGACCGTCATTTTTCTTTCTCTGGGATTCATATGTTTTATAGCATCCGCAGTGGGCGTTTTCAGGATGAAGGATTTCTACTGCAGACTTCATGCAGCAGGTGTATCTGAATCAGCCGGTCTCATTCTTTGCAGCACAGGTCTCTTCATATATGAAGGCCTTACTATGACAGGCATAAAGATTTTTGCTGTCTTTCTTGCTGTATTTATTGCAAGTCCCATAGGTACGCACATTATCGCAAAAGTTGCATATAAACAGAGTCTGCAGGTAGAAACTGCAGAAGAAAAGGAGGCAGACTGATATGCCTATATTATTATTGGAAGGACTTCTTCTGCTGGCTATGATTTCCATTGCCATTGCAATAATCTTCGGAAAAAACCTGCTGGCAGCCACCATAATATACTGTGGATTCAGTTTCAGTGCCATGCTTTTGTACACTATAGTGGGTGCGGCAGACGTAGCTTTTACTGAAGCTATAATCGGAACCATATCAACGGTATATTTCATCATTGCCATTAAATCTATAAAAAACAGAGGTGAGCATGATGAAAAAAAGTAACAGTAACAAGAAATTAGCAGCAGGACTTATAGCAATCATTATTCTGGTAGGTGCAAGCGCTCTTAAGATCGGCAGTTTCCTGCCGGTGATAGGTGCGCAGGACACTCCTGCCAACAGTTATCTTTCAGAATACTATATAAGCCATGCTGTGGAAGATACAGCTTCTCACAATATTGTGACGGCTGTGCTTGCAGACTACAGAGGTTTTGACACACTTTTTGAAACTTGTGTGCTGTTTCTTTCCGGGATAACAGCTGTGATGATTCTTTCAACAAAGAAAAAAATCAGTCATGACAAAACCATAAGAACCATAAACGACAATTCTGAACATATATTCAGCAGCAACATAATGGACGCCGCATTTCGTATCGTGGTTCCTATAATACTGATATATGGAATATACGTGCTGATACATGGTGAAATAAGCCTTGGCGGCGGATTTCAGGCAGGCGCACTGCTGGCGTGTGCATATCTTCTGGACAGAATAATACCTAGTTTTCAGATGAGAGTAAAGCACATCACAGATGAGATTGCCCTGATAACTGCCGGAACAGGTGCATTATTCTATGTAATCACAGGGATTCTCCCTATGCTGAACGGAGGAAACTTCCTTGAATTCAACAAGCTTCCTTTCGGAAGCGGCGCAGGCGATATTGCAGGACTTCACTCTACAGGCATACTTATGATTGAAATAGGCGTAACGCTGTGCGTAATGGGAATTATAATAACAATTCTTGAGGTAGTGCTGGAAAGGACGGATTTTGATGACTGATATAATTGACAGACTTGAATTTTTCCTTGCAGATCGAGGAATTTACATGCTGGCACTCATTCTTTTCGCTGTTGGAATATATGGAATGATTGCATGTGGAAACTATATGAAAAAGATAATGTGCATGAATATAATGCAGGTTTCCATTATTTTCTTCTTTCTTACCTTTGGACAGAAAGAAGGAGGAACCCTGCCTATAGCTCTTGAAAATATTTTTTCTGCTGAAGCCTATATAAACCCGGTTCCCCATGCGCTGATGCTTACTGCCATAGTTGTAAGCCTTGGTACTACAGGCGTAGGTCTAGCTCTTCTTATGAAGATTAAAGACATATACGGAACCATTGAAGAAGAAGAAATAACAGGAAAGGGAGGAAAGTAGGAATGAATCAGATTGCCCAGCACCTTCCTGTTCTCATAATACTTTTTCCGCTTTGTGCCACGTTACTTTGCCCTCTTATAAGTCATTTCAGCCCGGACTGGGGAAAACGCAGTGTGATTTCTGCTTTGTTCCTTTCGGTTGTATGTGCAGTGTGGCAGCTTGTCATAGTGGTTTCATCAGGGGAATCAATTCATTATTTTCTTGGAGGATGGAAGCCTCCTATAGGAATAGAGTTTGCTGTAGACAATGTAAATGCTGTCATAATCCTGCTTGTAGCTGTTATTTCATGGACTACATCTTTATTTAGCAGTCCTTTCGAAAAAAAGGAAAGAACCAGAAGCTTATATTCTGCAGGATATTATTCAATGTTGGCTTTTCTGGCGGTAGGACTCCTGGGTATGTCCACCACCGGAGATGCATTTAACTTATATGTATTTATGGAAATAACGGCTATTTCCGGCTATGGACTTATTGCTGTAGGAGAAGAAAAGGGGCCTATTGCTTCTTTCAGATATTTGATGACAGGCACAATAGGTGCATCCATGTATCTGCTTGGCGTCGGCTTTCTCTATGCTTCCACAGGCACTCTCAATATGGCCGATCTGGCGGATAAAATGCCGCAGCTTACAGATAGCCCGCTTATTATCATAGCAGTTGCATGTCTTATTGTGGGATTTGGTATAAAGATGGCACTTTTCCCGCTTCATGGGTGGCAGCCGGCTGCTCATTCTTATGCACATCCCGGAGCAGATCCGATGATAGCAGGAATAATGATAAAAATTCCGGCTTATGCAATGCTCAGATTCTTCTACTGTATTTTCATAGAAGATAGCAAAGTAATGCAGCTTTTCTTTGCGGCTCTCGGTGTAATGGCCGTATTAGGAGTGCTTTTCGGTTCTCTCAAAGCCTTGCGCTATGATACATATAATAAAATCCTGGCATACTCAAGCATAGGTCAAGTTGGTTATATAGCTATGGGATTTGCCATCGGTAACGTGTACGGACTTATCGGAGCTGTTCTTCATATCGTAAGTCATGCTTTTATGAAAGCCGGTCTTTTTTATACTTCCGGAGCTTTAAAATACCGTTATGGCATTCATGAGACCACTTATCTGGGTCAGGTTTACAGAAAAATGCCTGTAACTTCGCTGACAATGGTTGTATGTGCTCTTTCCATGATTGGGCTTCCTCCATTCGCAGGCTTCTTCAGCAAGTGGTATCTTGCTCTCGGCGCAATTCAAAAAGGTCAGTATATATTTGTTGCAGTACTGATATTGAGCAGCCTGTTAGGCGCCATATACTTTTTCCGTATTATTGAAAAACTTTTCATGGAAAGAGAAAAGATTTCCGACGAAGAAAACAACATGAGAACAGAAAAAAAGGGAAAAGAACTGCCATGGCAGATGCTCGTACCTCTTATTGTAGTTGTTGCAGCCGTAATTTTAATAGGTCTTTTTAATGCATATATAGCAGGTGATGTTCTCAAGCCTGTAATAACGGAGGTGTTTCTGAAATGATTACGGAAAGCTTAAGACCGGCGCTGGCCATTGCAACAGCGCTTCTGGCGGCAATTCTGATTCTCTTTTTCGGAAACCGCCTGAAACCCAATGTGAGAGAAGGGATAACCCTTGTTGCTGCTGCAGTAATGACGGGACTTGTGTTTTCCATGATTCCAAAAGTCCTTGGAGGCGGTGCCTTTGTTGCGGAATTATGGACCATAGCTGACGGAATTCAGTTGAAGCTTAAAACAGATGGGGCAGGCATGGTATTTGCCTGTATAGCAAGCTTTTTATGGATTCTTACATCTGTTTATTCCATAGGATATGTGAGAGGTCATCACGAAAAAAATCAGACAGGCTATTTTGCAGCCTTTGCTGCTTGCATAGCTTCAGCTATAGGAATTGCTTTTTCTGCAAACCTTATAACTTTCTTTATTTTTTATGAAATGCTGACTCTGGCGACTTATCCTCTTGTTGCGCATTACAGAGATGAAAAAGCAAAAGCATCCGGAAGAAAATATCTTGCATATACCCTTGTAAGCGGTCAGCTATTCTTTGCTGCAATTGTCTGGGTATATGCAAAATACGGCACATGTGAATTTGCTGCAGGAGGCTTCATAGAAGCCGGTTCAATGCCTAAAGCCCTTATGTGCGTAATGTTTTTTATGATGATAGCAGGTGGAGTTGTGAAAGCCGGTGTTATGCCTTTCCACGGATGGCTTCCTTCTGCGATGGTTGCCCCTACGCCGGTAAGTGCTCTGCTGCATGCAGTTGCAGTTGTAAAAGCAGGAGTTTTCTGTTTACTGAGAATAATATGCTATGTTTTTGGACCTGAAAGTTCAGCATGGTGCGGAGGAGCCTCTGTCCTCAGTTGGTTTGCTGTCTTTACCATTCTCGTTTCATCAATGGTGGCAATGCGGCAGGATAACCTGAAAGCAAGGCTGGCATTTTCAACTGTAGGTCAGCTCTCATATATTGTTCTGGGTATATGCATTCTTTCTGTTTACAGCATTGCAGGTGCAATGTTCCATATGGTTGCTCACGCGTTTCTGAAAATAACTCTCTTTATGTGCGCCGGAGCAATTTTTGTAACTACCGGCCTGTCACAGATAAGCACAATGGGAGACCTCGCAAAAAGAATGCCTGTAACTTGCGTGTGCTTTACGGCCGCCTCACTTGGCATTGCAGGATTGCCTCTGATGGCAGGGTTTATAAGTAAATTCAATATCCTTCAGGGTGCATTAACCATGGGGAAGCCTATGTTTATAGCGGTTCTCATGGCTGCCGCGCTGCTGGCCCTCAGTTATCTGATTCCTGTTGTGAGAATTTTTTTCGGAAAAGAAAGTTCATCTCAGACGGTCTCATGCACAGCTGCAGAACATGGCCATGTTCATTCCTCATCAGGATTTGATGCGGCACCGGCAATGCTGATTCCGCTGGTTCTTACAACAGTCGTTGCAATAATACTTGGATGCTTCCCTGATGCGGGAACACATCTTTACGATATGGCGGTAATGGCCGCCGAAGAAATAATGGGGGAGGGAGGAATTTATCTTGCTGGATAAGAAGAAAATATATTTCATATTGGGCGTTATCATAGCGGTGGCTTTGATTGCTGAATATTGCTTTGCCCATCCTCATTATCATATGATATGGAACACCGTACCCGGAGCCGATATCGTGCTGGGGTTTGCCGGAGCATGGCTCCTTATTCTGCTTGCTAAAAAAATTATGGCAGGACTTCTGCAGAGAAAAGAATCCTATTATGATGAAGGAGGTGAACGCCATGATGGATAACTTCCTTCATCCGGGACTGTTGATGATAATAACAGGGCTGCTGACGCTGATAACCGGTAAGGAAATTCTCAGACGGGTCATATTTATTGCAGGACCTGTCATTACTCTGTGTGCAGTGGCAATCTCTGGCGCAGACAAGCTCACGACAATGTTCGGGATCATATTTTCACTTATCGCCGTTGTAGCTGCAATATATAATATTAATGTCAAAGACAGACTTGAGCTGGCTGCAGAAGCGATATACGCAGGAAGCAGCATAAGTGTTGTATTCGCAACAAGCTGGATCGGAATGCTGGTTTTCTGGGAACTTATGGCGGTATCTTCATGGCTTATCGTTGTTTCTTCAAGAACAGAAGAGGCAGGCAAGGCAGGGTTCCGGTATCTGGTTGTTCACATGCTGGGAGGAAACCTTCTCCTTGCCGGAATAGTCATAAAACTTGCTCAGGGCAGTACGGCCATAGAATGCCTTACAGGAACATGTGATGCCGCATATTGGCTTATTCTGGCGGGAGTGGCCGTCAATGCAGCGATTCCGCCCCTTAATGCATGGATTGCAGATGCATATCCTGAGTCAACTATGGGAGGAACAGTATACATGGGTTCCTTCACCACAAAAGTAGGCGTCTTCTGCCTTATAAAGATTTTTGCAGGCACAGAACTTCTTCTTTACTTTGGAGTTTTCATGGCTGTGTGGGGAGCATGCATGGCACTCATTGAAAATGACCTGAGAAGACTTTTTGGATATCACATCATAAGCCAGGTAGGATATATGGTCGCATCTCTGGCCATGGGCGGCGAGATGGGAATTGACGGAGCAGCAGCACATGCATTCAACCATATTCTTTACAAAGGAACGCTGCTCATGTGTGCAGGTGCAGTTATTTCTGCCACAGGAAAGCGTAAGATAAGTCAGTTGGGGGGATTAGCTAAAAAAATGCCTGTTACTGCAGGTTGCTTTCTTGTTGCATCCATGGCCATTGCCGGCTTCCCTCTGCTTAATGGCTTTGTAAGCAAATCTCTCATCATGGGAGCTGCCGCTTCTTATGAGATACATTGGGCTGAACTTCTTTTAACACTGGCAAGCATAGGAACTCTGATGTCGGTTACTCTTAAGGTCAATTATTTTGTCTTCTGGGGCAAGACTGACAAAGATGTTGATGTTAATCTTGATGCCGTTACTCTCAACAGAAAAATCGCCATGATAATCGGTGCCGGAGCCTGTGTTGTTACAGGGCTTTTCCCTGACATAGTTTACAGCCTTACGCCATACGGCACAGATGGTCATCCGTTCACCGTTGATCACGTAACTCAGTACATACAGCTTTTTGCTGCAGCCGCTGTGGTATTTGTAATGTATGCGGAACACATGCAGCCTAAAGAAAAAATCACATTGGATACTGACTGGTTTTACAGAAAACCTCTAAAATATGCAATCAACGGAATTTCACTGCTCTGCGACAATATAAGATGTGCGACAGGCAATGCTATGGGCAGATTTTTCGCCAATGCAAATATGTATCTCCATAACCCTCATCTGATTGCAGAAAGAATATTCGGTCTGAAGCCTAAGGCACCAAGAAACTGTATTGAAGATGACGACGTTCTTCAGAAACCTGCGGGATGGCTTGTTGCAGTAAATTTTGCAGTATTTACAGCAGTCTTGCTATTCGTTTTCATTTATATACATCGTTGAAACCTGCAAATCTTTCTGCTATAATTAAATTGAGGTGAGTTTATGTCAGATAAACAGACAATAAACAAAATTTCAGAAGATATAATATGTGCCGCAGCAGCAAAAGCGGCTCTTGAGGCAGATGGAGTTATAGGTTTCAGTGACACCCTGGCAGACAATCTAACCAAGATGATTGCAGGAAGAGATTCAGAACACAGAGGAATAAGGATTTCTCGCGATAAAGAAGAGGGATTCATTATAGACATATTTATAATAGCCGAGTACGGATGCAAGATTCCTCAACTTGCATGGGATGTCCAGAACGCTGTTAAAAACCAGGTATCAGAGATTGCAGATAAAACCATAAGCGCCGTAAACATTCATGTTCAGGGCGTTGCACTGCCCAAAAGAAACGGGAGAACAGATGAATAGAAAAAAAGCAAGAGAGCTGGCCATGCAATGTTTTTTTCAAATGGAGGCTCAGAAAGAATTTAATACGGGAAGCGCAGAGGCTTTTTTGAAAGAATATACAACCGGTGGTCAGGAAGATTATCTGAAATCAGTAGTAGAATCATTTTGCAACAACAGAGAAGAAATAGACCAACTACTCAACAAAAATTCAAAAGGATGGCCGGTAGATAGAATGGCCAAAACAGATCTTGCAATTTCAAGGCTTGCTGTCACGGAAATTCTGTTCTGCCATGATATTCCAAAGGCTGTGGCTATAAATGAGGCTGTGGAACTGGCAAAAGTTTACGGTACCGAACAGTCTTCAAAATTCATTAACGCCATTCTGAAGAACATATAAAGCAATGATCTATCATAAACTGGCCCTGGGCATTGATACAAGCAACTATAAGACTTCTGTTGCTGTAGTCGACAGTCGGGGCAATGTGCTGTTTAACAGCCGAAAATTTCTAAATGTAAAAAAAGGAGAAAGAGGGCTTAGGCAATCCGAAGCCCTGTTTCAGCATGTAAAACAACTTCCGGATGCTATTGAAAAAGCTTTGTCAGACCCTGAAATCAGACATGCTGTGGGATGCGTGAGCGTATCGGTTAAGCCAAGACCTGTTGAAGGATCATACATGCCTGTTTTTTTGGCAGGTGAGGCTTTTGCACAAACTCTGTCTGCAGCTTTAGGTGTCCCAATGTACAGATTTTCTCATCAGGAAGGTCATATTGAAGCAGTAAGCCGCTTTGTGAATATTGACAAAAGCAGACCTTTTATATGCTTTCATTTCAGCGGAGGAACCACTGAAGCTATTTTAACTGATAAAAATGAACATACTTTTGAGATAGTAGGCGGATCAAAGGATCTGGCTTACGGACAAGTTCTGGATCGTATCGGAGTAAGCATGGGGTTTGATTTTCCATGTGGTGAAGAACTTGATAAAACAGCGTGTTTGTTCCAAAAGAATGGTGCAAGTCAAAGGCTTTTTTCAAAAATAAAAGTTAGAGACGGCTTCCTGAATTTATCCGGAACGGAAACACAAGGGCAGAGACTTGTGGGAAGCTGTAGTAAAGAACTGATTATCTCAGATCTTTTCAGAGTCCTTTCTCAATCTGTATGCGATATGACAGAACAGCTTGCATCAAAATATAATATTGACCAATTTATATATGCCGGTGGAGTGTCTTCCAGCGGTTTTATCCGAGATTTCCTGGAACATCGCCTCGGAACCAGATACAGTATTTTTTTCGGCAGCCCTGAGCTGTCATCAGACAACGCCGTAGGTACGGCACTTCTTGGAGGAAACATGATATGGCTTTGAGACCTGTAACGGTTTCTCAACTTAATGAATATATCAGCAGGGTACTTACCACCGATCCGCTTCTTGGAAATATTTCCGTTTGCGGTGAAATATCCAACCTGAAATTTCACAGCTCCGGTCACGTATACTTTTCACTGATAGATGAAAGCGGCAAGGTTAACTGTTTCTTGCCGTCGGGATATGCCCGGAATATTCACTATGCTCTCGGTGATGGCCTTGAAGTAATTGTCAGGGGCTATATCAATGTATATAAAAAAGGCGGAACTTACACTCTCTTTGTAAAAGATGTGGAAGTCAGCGGAGAAGGCAACCTTTCAGCTGCCTTCGAACTTCTTAAAAAGAAACTGAGTGGAGAAGGACTCTTTGACCAGGCACACAAGAAACCCATTCCTTCCTTTCCTCATAAAATAGGCATTGTCACATCTCCTACCGGTGCCGCCGTGAGAGATATGCTTAAAATAATAAAAAGCAGGACTTCTATGACAGATGTGCTCATTTTTCCGGCATTGGTACAGGGACCGGATGCGGCAAAGGACATGGCTGACAAGCTGGATATGATAAACGAAAAATTTGCCGGCGAAATAGATTTGATCATTATAGGCAGAGGCGGCGGTTCGGCTGAGGATCTCTGGGCTTTTAACGAAGAATGCCTTGCCAGAGCTGTGTATCGTTCAAATATCCCTATTATTTCGGCAGTAGGGCATGAAGTGGATTTTTCAATATGCGATTTTGTTGCAGACATGAGAGCAGAAACACCTACCGCAGCGGCAGAAAAAGCCGTGCCTGATGATGCTTTGCTTTCTGAAAAACTTGAAGAATATAAAAAAGCTCTGAGTTCTCACCTGAAAAGCAAAGTGAATTACTTTGATCTGGCTTCAGAAAGCAGATTAAAGGATATGCGCCTCACATTAGTAAACAGAATGGATCGAATGGTCCACATTCTTGAACAGCAGATGATAACGCTAAATGAAAACAACCCTGAAAATATTCTTTTAAAAGGATATGCTCTGATTGAAAATTCCCAAGGAAAAATTATTTCGTCGGTTAATAGTTTTACAGACAGAGAAATATACAAAATTCATCTCAGAGACGGATGCCTTGAGGTAACCATATCCGATATCAAAAAGGAAGGTGAGAAAAGTTGACTTTTGAAGAATCCATGAAAAAGTTGGAAGAAATGTCAGAAAAAATTAAAGAGGAGAGCATCACTCTTCAAGAGGCAATGGAATGCTATCGTGAAGGATTAGAATGCTACAATCTCTGCAAAAAAATCCTCAATGACGCCAAACAGCAGATTATCACCTATGAGGAAGGAGTGAACTAAATGGCTGACAGAAGTTTTGAAGAATATAAGTCTCTTGTTGATGAACATCTCATGGACTTTATACCTAACATAGACAACAAGAGCATATCTCTTTACGAATCCATGAAATACAGCCTTATGGCAGGAGGAAAAAGGCTTCGTCCTGTTCTGCTTCTGGCATCATGTGAGTTTGCCGGCGGAAATATTATGGACGCTCTTCCTTACGCCTGTGCCATGGAATATATTCACACTTATTCTCTGATTCACGATGATCTGCCTGCTATGGATAACGATGACTTAAGACGCGGTCTTCCTACAAATCATAATGTTTACGGTGAGGCCATCGCAATTCTTGCAGGTGACGGATTGTTAACATGTGCCTTTGAGGCCATAACAAAAGATATGATGATGTACTTTGACTCACCTGACGAGATGCGTAAGCGCGTAAACGCAGCTAACGCAATTGCCAAAGGGGCCGGCTGCAAAGGAATGGTTGCCGGGCAGATTTCGGATATTGAAGCCGAAAACGCCCTGGTATCCAATGAACTGCTAGAGTATATTCATCTTAACAAAACCGGCGCATTGATAAAAGCTTCTGTAAAGGCAGGACTTTACCTGGGAAATCCTACAGGAGAAATGCTGAGAGACCTTGAAAAATATTCCGATAATCTCGGGCTGGCATACCAGATTGCCGACGACATACTTGATGTAATAGGCAATCCCGAAGAATTAGGCAAGGAAACCGGTTCGGATTTAAAAAAGAACAAAAATACCTATACTTCAATAAACGGTCTTCAGGCTGCGTATGACAGGCTGGAAGAACTTACAGGGGCTGCCGTAGATGCCATATCCAACTACTACGACAACGCTGAATTTTTCAGAAATCTTGTATTGAAGCTTGCTAAAAGGAAAAAGTAAATGAAAACAGATATTACAGAATATAACTTTCCCGAAGATCTCAAGAGCATGAGCGAAGAAGAACTGGAACTGCTGACATATTCCATAAGAGATTTTCTTATAGATAAAGTGTCCTCAACAGGCGGCCATCTTGCATCAAACCTGGGTGTAGTGGAACTTACCATTGCTCTTCACAGATGCTTTGACAGTCCCAGGGATAAAATAATATGGGACGTAGGCCACCAAGCATATGTTCATAAAATACTGACAGGAAGAGCTTCGGAATTTGACACCCTCAGAAAACTTGACGGCCTGAGCGGTTTCCCCAAAGCAAAAGAGAGCCCTCATGACATTTACGATACAGGGCACAGCAGTGTATCAATTTCTGCTGCCGCGGGTATAGCTGCCGCACGGGATATAAAAAAAGAAAAATATGAGGTCATTGCCGTAATAGGGGATGGATCCCTTACCGGCGGCATGGCTTACGAAGGGCTAAACAACATCGGAGACAGTAAATCCAAAGTTATAATTGTACTTAACGATAACGGAATGTCCATATCTCCAAACACCGGAGGCATATCCAAGTATCTTGGCAGTTTAAGAACATCAAAAGGATATCTGGGTGCCAAAAATTTTGTAAAGAAAACCATAGGTTCAATTCCAAATGTCGGCAAATCCATAGCAGACGGTCTTGCCGACATAAAAAATGATATAAAATACTCCATCATGGATCACGGCGGTGTTCTGATTGAAGAACTGGGGCTGACATATTTCGGTCCTGTTGACGGACACAGCCTTGCCGATCTGACAGATATTTTTGAAAAAGCAAAGAATCTTAATGAGCCGGTTCTTATTCATGTAATAACCAAGAAAGGAAAGGGATACAGGAACGCTGAGAAAAGCCCTGGAAAATTCCACGGAATAGGGCCCTTCGATCCTACTACAGGGGCGCTTATCAGCAAACCGCAGGGATTCACTTATTCATCTCTTTTCGGGCAGTTTATAGCTAAAAAAGGTGAAGAAGACAGCAAAATAGTTGCCATAACGGCAGCCATGTGCGAGGCCACAGGTCTGGAACATTTTTCCCAAAAGTTCCCGCAACGTTTCTTTGACGTGGGAATAGCTGAAGAACACGCTGTCTCCTTTGCAGCGGGACTCGCCAAAGGCGGCATGAAACCTGTAGTATGCATTTATTCATCATTTCTTCAGAGGGCTTATGACCAGATGATAGAAGATGTATGCATGCAGAAGTTGCCTGTAGTTTTTGCCATAGACAGGGCAGGATGTGTAGGCGCTGACGGAGAGACGCACCATGGCATGCTGGATATTTCTTATCTGTCTACAATGCCTAACATGACAATACTTACACCAAAAGATGGAAACCAGCTGGAGGCAATGCTGGATTATGCATTTAATCTGGATGCTCCCGTGGCTATAAGATACCCAAGGGGCAGCGCTTTTTATGATAAAAATATTATGTCAACATATTGCGGTGATAACATTCGTACACATCTTCCCGGACGTGTTGACATATGGGCCTGCGGGAAGATGTATGACTGCGGACTTAAAGTGGCAGAACTTCTTGACCAATATGGAATTAAATCCGGCCTTGTGGATGTCACTACAATAAAACCTATGGATCTTAGACCTCTGGAGGATATTACAGCCGATACCCAATACATTGTTACTATTGAGGATAATTCTGTAAAGGGAGGATTTGGAATGCAGCTTGGTGCTGCAGTTACAGGCACAGGTATCAAGGTACTTAATTTTGCATGGCCTGACGAGTTTATACCTCAGGGAAACTTTGACCAGCTGGCAGACAGATTCGGCCTCACGGCGGAAAAGATAGCAGAAAGGATATGTGAAATCATTGAAGGAAAGGCTTGATATTCTTTTGGTAGAAAAAGGTTTTTTCCCATCCAGGGAAAAGGCAAAAGCATCCATTATGGCAGGAATCGTCCTGGTTGACGGACAGATCAGCGATAAGGCGGGAACTATGGTTCCCTGTGATGCTGACATAAAGATAAAAGAAAATGTTTGTCCGTATGTCAGCCGCGGAGGATTGAAACTGGAAAAATCCATAAAAACGTGGAATCTTGATTTAAAAGATATGACATGCATGGATATAGGCGCTTCCACAGGCGGTTTCACCGACTGCATGCTTCAGAACGGAGCTTCAAGAGTCTATGCTGTTGATGTGGGATACGGACAGCTTGATTATAAGCTGAGAAACGATCCGAGAGTTGTCAATATGGAAAAATGCAATATTCGCTACATTGACAAGGACACTGTTGAATTGCTGGATTTTATCAGCATAGATGTTTCTTTTATATCGCTCCGCCTTGTTTTTCCGGTAGCCGCTTCTCTTCTGAAACCTGATGGCAAGCTTGTATGTCTGGTAAAGCCTCAGTTTGAAGCCGGAAGGGAGCAAGTAGGTAAGAAAGGTATTGTGAGAGATCGAAAAGTCCATGTACAAGTTATAGAAAATGTGATAAAATACAGTGTTGAGAGTGGTCTTAATCCCAAAGGTCTGACCTTCAGCCCCGTGACCGGAGCCAAAGGAAACATAGAGTATCTTCTCTTTATTGACGGCCGCTGCAGCTCTTCGGCTGATATTGATATGGACCGCTTAAACATATCACAAATCGTTAACACCTCCCATGAGGAGTTAGAATAAAAGTAAGTATTAGTAAATCAAAGGAGACAAGAAATGAAACTATCAAAGAAAATCGAGGCTATGGAATTATCACCAATCAGAAAATTTGTTCCATATGCTGATGCTGCTGTTGCTGCAGGAAAAAAAGTATACCGCCTGAACCTTGGACAGCCGGATATCAAAACACCTAAAGCTTTCTTCGATGCAGTAAAGAACTTCGACCAGGATGTGCTTGCATATGCCAACTCACAAGGTGAAGCAACTCTGCTTGAAGCACTGAAGAATTATTACAAGAGAATCGGTATCGACTTCGAAAAGAAGGATCTTCTCATCACCAACGGAGGTTCCGAAGCTATCAACATGCTTATGACTGCAATGCTGGACAATGATGATGAAGTTATCATGGCAGAGCCTTTCTATACCAACTATAAGACATTCGTAGGTCAGGCAGGCGGAAAGGTTGTTGCAATTCCTACAACTGCTGACGACGGATATCAGTATGCAGTAAGAGAAAAAATTGAAGGAGTTATCACCGACAAGACAAAAGCAATATGCATCATCAACCCAGGCAATCCTACAGGCAAGGTTCTCACTCAGGAAGAAATGCAGCTGATTGTTGATATCGCTTTAGAGCATGACTTATGGATTATTGCTGATGAAGTATATAGAGAATTTACATATGATGGAAAAGAAATGGCTACTTTCGGAGCTTTCAAAGAAGCTGAACAGAATGTTGTAATCGTAGATTCTGTTTCCAAGAGATTCTCTGCATGCGGAGCAAGAATCGGTTCTATCGCATCAAAGAATGAAGAACTTATGAGCAACCTGATGAAGTTAGCACAGGCAAGACTCTGCTGTCCTACACTGGATATGATTGGTGCTGCAGCTCTGTACAATCTCGAACCTGAATACTTTGACGACATCAAGAAGGAATATGAGCACAGAAGAAATGTTTCAGTTGAAGCTCTTAAGGAAATCGAAGGCATTAAATTCGGCGTTCCGGAAGGTGCATTCTATATTACTGCTCAGCTTCCTGTAGATAACGCTGAAAAATTCCTTATGTTCTTGCTGACAGAATTCGATGTGAACGGTGAAACAGTAATGTTCGCTCCTGCAGGCGGATTCTTCGGAACAAAGGGTGTAGGTCAGTCCGATATGCGTATCGCTTACGTTCTCAATGCAGAAGATATGAAAGCCGGCATCAACATCATCAAAGAAGGTATCAAGGCATACAATAACAGATAGTTTTAGCATTTTAAATATTTTACCAAGGATTAGAAAGGAACATTATGAAATTATCACCTATGATGGAACAATATCTCGAGATCAAGAGCAATTACAATGATTGCATCTTGTTTTTCAGGCTGGGTGATTTCTATGAAATGTTCTTCGAAGACGCCCGGTTAGCATCCAAGGAACTTGAGCTGACGCTTACCGGCAAAAACTGCGGTCAGGAAGAAAGGGCTCCCATGTGCGGAGTCCCTTTCCATTCTGCCGAAAGCTATATAGCAAAGCTTGTAGAAAAAGGATACAAGGTTGCAATATGTGAGCAGATGGAAGATCCGTCCGCAGCCAAGGGTATTGTAAAAAGAGAAGTAATACAAATTGTTACGCCAGGAACCGTAACTGCACAATCCATGCTTGCCGAAAAGGAAAACAATTATCTGGCTGCAGTTTATGTGGATCAGAAATCCGGCGGAATGTCTGCAGCTTATTGTGATATTTCCACAGGTGAACTCAACGTCACGGAATATAAGGGCGACAACATATATGAAACTCTTGTAAATGAACTTGTCAAGATAAAGGCCAAGGAAATAATAACGACAGATGAATTTGCTATGCTGTATCCTGTTGACGAACTGCATCTCATTACTGAAGCATATATCAACACCGTCAGCGAGCAGTTTTTTTCCGAAAAAGCATGTATTGAAGCCATAAAAGGTCAGTTCAGCTGCATCTCGACAACATCTGTAGGTCTGGAAGAGGGAAGCCTTAAAGTAAGAGCTCTTGGAGCACTTCTTAATTATCTTCTTGAAACTCAAAAACATAGTCTTAAGCAGATAACGGGTGTCAACATATATGAAACCGGAAACCGCATGGCTCTTGACAAAGCCACATTGCGCAATCTGGAACTTACCGAAACCCTTTATGACAAAAAAACCAGCGGCTCTCTTTTGGGTGTGTTGGACAAAACGCATACAGCCATGGGAAGCCGCAAAATGAAACAATGGATACGCGAGCCGCTTAATACCGCATCGGAGATAAATTATCGCCTGGACGGGGTTGAAGAGCTGTACCGC
Organism: Firmicutes bacterium UBA1702; assembly: GCA_002320005.1. Taxonomy (GTDB): domain Bacteria; phylum Bacillota; class Clostridia; order Peptostreptococcales; family Anaerovoracaceae; genus Fimisoma. The sequence continues at coordinate 52,346 of DCJK01000042.1, read as the reverse complement.
GAACTTATTCTCAGAAATAACATCAAAGAATCTCTGAAAGGAATTTACGATTTTGAGAGACTTGCGGGAAGAATAGCTTTAGGTAATGCCAATGGCAAAGACCTTATTGCTTTAATGAACTCTCTGGCACTTCTCCCAGCAATAAAAGAGTCTCTGGCATATGCGTCTTCGGAAATTCTAAAAGATATAAATTCGGAAATCAATCCTCTTGAAGAGGTTTACAATATAATAGATAAATCAATATGTGAAAATCCGCCTTTTTCCATTAAAGAAGGCGGACTGATAAAAGATGGCTACTCCCTTGAACTTGATGAGCTTAAAGACTCCATAAAGGATGGAAAGGCTTGGATTTCAGGCCTTGAAGCGTCCGAGAGGAAGAAAACCGGGATAAAAAATCTTAAAGTCGGTTATAACAGAGTTTTCGGATATTACCTTGAAGTTACCAGATCTTTTTATGATAAGATACCTGAAAACTACATCCGCAAGCAGACCCTTGCCAATGCAGAGCGCTTTATTACTCCGGAACTTAAAGATATGGAAAATCTTGTTCTTAATGCTGAGGCCAAAATAAATAAGATGGAATATGAAATTTTCACATCTGTCAGAGACTATGCAGAAGGATATATACGCGAAATACAAAAAACCTCTGCTGCCATAGCAGCTCTGGATGTCCTGTGTTCCTTTGCTCATGTAAGCGAGAAGCTGGGATATGTGAAACCGGTGGTAGATGACTCTATGGAAATAAGCATCATCAAGGGAAGACACCCTGTAATTGAGCAGAGCATAAACAACGGCCTTTTTATTTCCAACGATACTTATTTAAATGACAGCGATTCCAGCATGCTCCTTATTACCGGGCCAAATATGGCCGGTAAATCAACCTATATGCGTCAAACCGCACTTCTTGTCTTAATGGCGCAGGCCGGATGTTTCATCCCATGTGAAAAAGCTCACATAGGCGTTGTTGACAGAATTTTTACAAGAATAGGTGCTTCTGACAATCTGGCTCAAGGTCAATCGACTTTTTATGTGGAAATGAGCGAGCTTTCTTATATTTTAAACTCGGCAGGACCCAGAAGCCTTATTATTCTTGATGAAATCGGCAGAGGCACCAGCACTTATGACGGTCTTTCCATAGCCTGGGCAGCAGCAGAGTACCTGTGCAACGAGCATATTCATATTCGGACTTTATTCGCAACTCATTATCACGAACTTACCGTCCTGGAAAATCAGGTGAGGGGAGTAAAAAATCTCAATGTGGATGTCGCCGAAGAAGACGGAAATATAATTTTTCTCCATAAAATTGTTGCAGGCTCAGCCAGTAGAAGTTATGGAATACATGTGGCCAAGCTGGCCGGAATTCCTGAAAGCCTTCTGGACAGAGCCAGGGAAAAACTTTCCGAACTTGAGAACAGTTGTAAAGACACCCTCCATGCAGGTGAGGGTATAGAAGACTCCGGACATAATAACAAAGAAGTCCAGCTGTCAATGTTTACACCTGTTTTCGAAAATCCTGTAATAGAAAAACTGAAATCAACAGATCTCATGGATATCACGCCATCTCAGGCAATAAAGATTCTTGAAGAACTGAAAGGGTCCCTAAAATGATCAGAGTATTGGACAAACAGATAGCAGATAAAATAGCTGCCGGAGAAGTTATTGAACGTCCTGTCTCCATAATAAAGGAACTTGTAGAAAATTCCATAGATGCAGGGGCAGATTCCATTGTCGTGGAAATAAAAAAAGGTGGTAAAAGCTATATACGTGTGACAGATAACGGACAGGGCATAGCTCATGACGAAACGGAAAAAGCCTTTTTAAGACACGCTACAAGCAAGATATCTACCGTAAGAGATTTAAATTCCATACAGACTCTCGGCTTCAGAGGAGAGGCCCTTGCTTCAATATGCGCGGTCACCAGAACTGAACTTCTGACCAAAAGACTTTGTGATAAGACAGGTACACGTTTGATACTTCATGGAGGTGAAGTTGTTTCGTCTGCTCATGCAGGATGCCCTGACGGAACAACAGTAGTTATAACGGACCTGTTTTATAATACACCTGCACGCCTTAAGTTTATGAAAAGTGATTCTGCCGAAAGCACAATGATTATAGATCTGATGTCTCAGATGGCTCTGGCATACAAAGATATCTCTTTCAGACTGATAAATAACGGAAACGTACTTTTTTCCACTTCAGGTGACGGAAACAGGCTAAGCATAATATCACGTATCTTCCCCGGAATAGACATCAGGAATCTTGTAGAAGTTGACTGCGTTATTCCGGGCATATCCCTAAAGGGGTTCGTGTCAACACCTGCAATGACACGTACAGGGAAAAACGCACAGATTTTCTTTGTTAACGGCCGCGTTGTCAACAGCAAAGTTATTGAAAAAGGAATAACGGAAGGTTACAGAGAAAGGCTTTTCGACGGAAGGCACCCAATTGCCTTTCTTTTCCTTGAAATAAACCCTGAAGACCTGGATGTTAATATACATCCAAACAAAAAAGAAGTCCGCTTTAATGACGAAAGATTCGTTGAAGAATTCATTTCCAAAGCAATAAAAGAAGCCTTGGGAAGGAAAGAAGCTGTTGTAAGAGTTGCAGATGCATTCAGAGAATCTTACGAAAACAAAGCTGCTTTCAGAAGCCAAGAAGAAGTTGTTTCAGTAAAAGAAGAACAATTTAACTTTAAAAATATTATGTCAACAGTTAGCAATGACGTTGCACATTTTGTGCAGGATGTTGAAACTCCTCCTGTCTTTAATGACTTTGCCGGCGATAACAAGTCTGAAGATATTTCCGAAGATACCATTATCCTTGAAAAGCCGATTCATCGTCCTTTCGATTTTGATCAGCTTCAGATAAAGGGTTCTCTCTTTGATACATATATCATGGCCGCAGATAACGACTGTTTCTATCTTATAGATCAGCATGCTGCCCACGAGAGGGTATTTTATGAGAAACTTGTCAGTGAATATGATGCTGAAGAAAAAGTAAGGCAGCCTATTCTTGTTCCTGTCATTCTGGATGTTGATATTTCAGCCTCTGCCAGCGATGAATGGCTGGAAATTCTTTGCGACATGGGGTATACCATTGAGAACTTCGGACAAAACAGCTACAGAATATCAGAAATCCCCACATTTATGGACTTATCTGAAGCCGAAAATTTTGCCAGAGACTTTTCTGACAATGTATCCGCAGCTTCTGCCACAAGAAACAGTGTTGTCATCAATAAACTTATTATGAAGTCTTGCAAATCAGCCGTAAAGGCTAATGATATTCTTAACCCGGAAGAAATCGATGCGTTGATAAAAGATTTGAAACAATGTGTAAATCCTTTCAGTTGTCCTCACGGAAGACCAACATTTATTAAGCTTTCAAAACATGAAATAGAGAGGTTGTTTAAACGAGTATAATGAAAAAAATACTGGTCATAGCAGGACCTACCGCAGTAGGAAAAACCAAATTTGCCATAGAAGCTGCTAAGGCTATTGATGGTGAAATTGTCTCCTGTGATTCAATGCAGCTTTACAAATATATGGATATAGGCAGCGCAAAACCCACACCGCAGGAGCTGTCGCAGGTAAGACACCATCTGGTGGATATAGTGGATCCTGCTGAACCTTTTTCGGTAGCCCTATATCAGAAAATGGCAAACGCAGCTATTGAAGATATATTTTCACGCGGCAAGATTCCTATAATTGCAGGTGGCACAGGGCTTTACCTCAATTCCTTGCTATATGATATGGATTTTGCATCTGCTCCATGTGATATGGATCTCAGGAAGTCTCTTGAAAAAGAGGCAGAACTCATGGGCGGCGATTACCTTCACAAAAAATTACAGGAGGTGGACAGTCAGGCAGCGGAAAGGATTCATCCAAACAACATTAAAAAACTTATACGCGCTCTGGAGTGTGCAAATACAGGCACGAACATTAAAGATTTCAGGGCTTGCGGTCATAAGCGTAAAGATTATGAAAGAAATTTAATAGGATTGACAAGAAACAGAGATGAACTTTATGATAGAATAAACAAAAGGGTCGACATACTGGTGCAACAAGGACTGTTCAAAGAAGTGGAGGAGCTTCTGGAGCGCGGTCTTACAGAAGATGATATTTCCATGAAGGGAATAGGATACAAAGAAATAATAGGATATTTTGACGGTCTTTATACAAAAGAGCACGCCATAGATCTTATCAAAAAAAATACCCGTCATCTGGCCAAGCGTCAGCTTACGTGGTTCAGACGTTATGAAGATATGAAATGGCTAAATATCAGTGATTTTGCAAAAGAAGAAGATGCAGTAAGGGAAATGCTGTTATGGCTGAAAAACGAATTCGGATTCACAACAAAAGTGACAAACCCGACAATGTAATAAAAAGAGAAAATGATATATATCTGCAATGTGAAGCTCTGGAAAAAGAGCTCCCGTCATTTTTACGCGGATATTTTGCTTATTTAAAAGGTAATGTACTTCCCATGACGAGACTTGCTTATCTTCATGACGTAAAGTTCTTCTTTCAGTATCTTATTTCCGAGACAGATCTTACTCGTGCGGAAACACCTTCCCGTATAAGTCTCGAAGACCTTCAGGAGATTCAGGCTGCGGATGTGAATATGTTTATAGATTACTGCCGCAGATACAAAGTTGAAACTGAAAATACAGTATATATGTATGAAAATACCAACAAGACACTTGCTCGAAAAAAGTCATCTGTATCGGTTCTTTTCAAATATCTCTATAGAGACGGCCTTGTTGAAAAAAACATAACTGATGGGTTCGACCCTATACGAGTTCCAAAGCCCGGAGAGAAAGAAATAAAAGCTCTTCAGGATGACGAAGTGATGATTATGCTGGACGCTGTTACCAGCGGAGCAGGCCTCACGGAGCACGAAAAATGCTATTGGCAGAAAACGAAGCTCAGAGACAAAGCCATACTTATAATGTTTCTTACTTACGGTCTAAGACTCTCGGAACTCCAGCAACTGAACGTCTCTTCTTTTAATTTCGGCAGAGGCGAGTTTAAAATTTACAGAAAAAGAGGCAAAGAGTCTATAATGCCGTTAAACAACTCTGTCACAGCTGTTATCCACGATTACATAGACAATGAAAGACTTCCGGATGACAGACTTGAAGAGCAGCATAAAGATGCGCTGTTTCTTTCACTTCAAGGAAAAAGAATGACAGACAGACAGATTCGTGAACTTGTCAAGAAATATACATCCATCGCCCTTAAGACCTCTCACAGCGCCGGTTACAGCCCTCACAAACTTAGAGCTACAGCTGCTACCAGCCTCATAGGTCGCGGAAACTCAATATTTGACGTTGCTGCACTTTTGGATCATGAACAGGTAACCACAACTCAGCTTTACGCTCGGCAGAAAGCAAATGTGAAAAGAGATCTGGTTAAAGGGATGGAATGGGAAGAAGAAAGGAAAGAAAAATAAATGCATTACACAAATCAACTGCTGCAGGATAAATTTAAAATTGACCCCAGAGTTCTGGAACTTACCGAAGCTGCTGAAAAAGAAACCGCAGAGGATTTTAAGGTTCTGGATGACATAATGACTTATAATCAGTATAAGATTCTTGATGCTTTTCAGAAAAACAGACTCAGCGACATGCATTTCGGCTGGAATACAGGATATGGATATGATGATGCAGGACGTGATGCCATAGAAAAAGTATATGCTGATATATTTCATACAGACAAGGCTCTTGTGCGTCCTACTATAGTAAATGGTACCCATGCTCTTGCCATAACTCTTCTTGGTATTCTCAGACCGGGAGATGAGCTTATTTACTGTACGGGAGGTCCCTATGACACTCTTGAGGAAGTAATAGGCATAAGAGGGGAGGGAAACGGATCTCTTAAGGATTACGGAATCTCTTATAAACAGGTGGAACTTCTTCCCGATGGATCCATAGACCTTAATGGGATTGCAGAAGCTATAACCGATAAAACCAGGATGGTTACGGTTCAGAGAGCCACCGGATACGGCTGGCGAAAAGCCATAACCATAGATGAAATAGCCCGCTGGGCAGAGTTTGTAGAAGATCTGAATCCGGATATAATAAAAATGACGGATAACTGCTACGGTGAATTTCTTGATATTAAAGAACCAACAGATGTGGGAGTTGATGTTATAGCCGGTTCACTCATAAAAAACCCAGGAGGAGGACTTGCACTCACCGGCGGATATGTATGCGGAAGAGCAGATCTTATCGATAAGATACAATACAGAATGACGTGCCCGGGAATAGGCGGAGAATGCGGCCTTACCTTCGGTCAGACAAGAGCCATGTTCCAGGGACTTTTTCAGGCTCCAAAAGTTGTTAACGGCGCTGTTAAGGGTGCTATTCTCTGCGGAAAAGCCTATGAAAAGCTGGGATTTGAAGTATGCCCTAAACCCGAAGACAAGAGAAGTGACATAATTCAGGCGGTACGCCTTAAAACACCGGAGGCTGTTGAAGCTTTCTGTCAAGCCATACAAGCCGCTGCACCGGTAGATTCTCACGTTTCGCCCATTCCATGGGACATGCCGGGATATGAATCTCAAGTCATAATGGCAGCAGGTGCTTTTGTTCAGGGTTCTTCCATCGAGCTCAGTGCCGATGCACCTATGAGAGAGCCTTATAATGTTTATTTTCAAGGCGGGCTGACTTATGAACACTCAAAATTCGGGGTAATAAAATCTTTAGACACATTGCTTAAAAAGGGGATTATCAAGCTTTAATTTACAAGGGGATTTGGAAAAATGGGAGTAAATAATTTAAAAGAACAGGAAAACAAACGTAAAGTAATAATATCAGTTCTAAAAATATTTCTATTGCTCATAATTGTGGTGGGAATACCTCTTTATATTTATTTTTTCCAAAGAGAACGTCTTATGGAATTTGACAGTTTTAATGCTGTGGTAGAACATCTGGGTCAATATAAGCTGGAGGCTATTCCTATATATATCGGCCTTCAGATTATGCAGATAGTTATAAGTGTTATTCCCGGGCAGGTATTTCAGCTTGCTGCAGGATATCTTTACACTTTTCTTCCTGCTTTGATTCTGTCTGTTACAGGCGCGATTCTCGGAACTATGGTGAGCTTTTACCTGGCTCGCTTTTTAGGAAGCGATTTCGTACATTTGTTCTTTGGTCGAGAAAAAACTCTGGAATATGTTGAAAAGCTCAATTCAAAAAAAGCATATATGGCCGTATTCCTTATATATCTCATACCGGGAATACCAAAGGATGTTGTCAGCTATGCCGCAGGAATTTCAGAAATGAAATTTAAAGCTTTTCTCATACTTTCAGTAATAGGAAGGCTACCCGGTATGATGGGAAGCATAATGATAGGCAGTATGTGGCATAAGCAGGAATATTTCGGCATGATTGCATTATGTGTGCTGGCAGTTGCGGCTTTTGTTACCTGTATAATCTTCCGAAAAAAAATAAACGGCTTGCTGGACAAAATATATAATAAAATTACCAGCTAAAATCTATATTGATTCTGTGGCGGTTCAGAAACATGCTTGATTTCGGAACCGCTGTTTTTTTGTTTATTTATCGAACATTTGTTCATTTTTATGTTGACATCGAACGCACATTCTGTTATATTATAGAAAAGAACAAACGTTTGGAAGGGGTGTGAGCCTGATGACAAAGAAATTCAGAATAACAAGCAGAATAAGATTTACAATATTCGTCGTACTCGTAATTGTATTATTCACCACAGCAGTAAACTTTGCTTTAGGTTTTAACGTTGCAGACAGTTCTACAATTCCGGAATATATTCAAATTGAAGTTGAACCCGGTGATACTCTTTGGTCGATTGCCGGCAGCTACATGTCGGAGAACTCAGATATCAGAGAGTGTGTTTACCAATTGTGCAGGATAAATAACATTACAGCCGCTGATCTTCAGGCAGGCATGACAATTCAGGTCCCGATTAACTAATTCAATGAAGAAACGGTTGATTTGACATCTCAGTCATTTCGCCGTTTCTTCGCATAAATTCAGGTGGTATAAATCCTTGACCGTATATAAAAAAATCGCTTAAAACGCAAAATAGAACCTCGTTTTTTCAGCATTGAAGTAATCTTGCCACAATCTGCCACTTATGTTAGAATCAATCATGTAATATTTTGCATATAATCAAAAGGAGGCACATAATATGGATAGACAACAGTACAGATGTCCCAAATGCGGCAATACAGCTTATGAAAGCGATAGGTTCCAGGCAACAGGCGGAAATTTCGCAAAGCTGTTTGATGTACAGAACAAAAGGTTCACAACAATAACATGTACAATGTGCGGTTATACAGAATTATATAAAGCACCGGAAGACGGGACCATGGATATCTTAGATTTTCTGATTGGTTGATAACAAATTTAACATTATTATGTATAATCAAATGCATCAAAAAAGCCTCGAATACAAAGAGGCTTTTTCAAAAGGCGTTAACTATTCCCAAAATTATGATTTTAGGAATAGTTTTCCATGAGAGCAGGAATAGTATCCTACTCCTGCCGGCTTCTGTTTTCCATAGCTTTCTTATCAAGATAGCTTTGAAGTATTATAACAGCTGCCTGTTTATCAATTACTGTTTTTCTTTTTTTTCTGCTTAAGTCAGCTTCTATCAAAACTTTTTCTGCCATTACAGTTGTCAGCCTTTCATCCTGCCAGACTATCTCAATACCTTTAATTCCTGTACTTCTCATTTTATTTTCAAGCATTTTTCTGAATTCATAAACTTTTTCTGTCTGGATACTGTCACTTCCATCTAATTTTTTAGGAAGTCCCATGACAATTGTATCACATTCATATTCTTTGACTAAATCCAGTATCTTTCCCGTATCTTTTCTTATCCCTACCCTCTCCAGAGTCATAAGCCCCTGAGCGGTATATCCTAACGGATCCGATATTGCAATCCCTACGGTTTTATCTCCTATATCAAGCCCTATCTTTCTCATTTTTTCTCCTTTAAACAAATAATAGACCATGCCAAAAACGGCATGGTCATTATTATTTTAAAATCATATTACACATCAATATATGCCTTGAGCATCTCCGCAACCAATTCATCGCGATCAACACTTTTTATCAACGTTCTGGCATTGTTAAAACTGGTTATATATGACGGGTCTCCTGAAATAATGTATCCAACCAACTGATCTATCGGGTTGTAATCTTTTTCCTGAAGGCACTGATACACTTCTTTTACAATCTGTTTGTTAGTCTTTTGTGTTTTAAAAGAATCAAACATCTTGGTATTCTTATCCATACTTATTATATCCCTCTCTTTAATAAACCCACTGTACCTGTCTACCAAAATTATACTATGATAAAAGCTTTTGTGCAACATCAAAGGCATCTTTTATTTTTGAGGAATCCTTTGCACCTGCCTGTGCCATATCAGCTTTACCGCCTCCACCGCCTCCGCAGGCTGCAGCAATTTCTTTGATCATTTTACCGGCATGATATCCTTTTTCTACGACATCGTCAGTAAGTGATACAAGGAAAGTAACTTTCTGCCCGGACTTCGTTGCAAATACCATGCAGGTATTCTTTTCAGATGCTTTAATATCATCAGAAAGGTTCCTAAGATCATTTATAGATAAATCGTCAAACTCTTTTGTTATAAGTCTGATTCCGTTTATTACAGCCGCATCTGACATCAGCTTGCCAACTTCATCTCCCATGGCAGCCTTTTTTAGTTCATCTATCTCCTTTTTTGTTGTCTTCAGCTCATCGGAAACAGACTTTACTCTATCAGTAACATTATTTCTGCTGCATTTAAGTATTTCAGCTGCTCCCTCTAGCTGTTTTTCAGCCTTTAATGCTTCAGAAAGAACTCCTGTTCCGGTAACAGCTTCTATTCTTCTTACTCCGGAAGCAATACCACTTTCAGATAGGATCTTGAAGGCACCGATTTCTCCGGTGTTCTTAACGTGAGTTCCTCCGCAAAGTTCTATTGACCAGTCTCCGGCATTGACAACTCTGACATTTTTTCCGTATTTTTCTCCAAAAAGAGCCATGGCTCCCATTTCCTGAGCTTTCTCCATAGACATTTCAGCAATATCAACAGGTAGAAACTCATCAATAGCATAATTGACCATCTTCTGTATCTCATCAAGCTGCTGTCTGCTTAAAGCCTCAAAATGGGTAAAATCAAATCTCAGCAGATTCTCATTTACAGATGAGCCTGCTTGCTGAACATGAGAACCAAGAATTTCTCTGAGCGCTCTCTGCAGAAGATGTGTGGCGGTATGGTTTCTGGCAGTTCTGTTTCTTCTTGATACGCATACATTGGAGTATACCGCATCATTTACACAAACCTTTCCCTCTTTTACCTTGCAGGAATGGAATATTATTCCGTCCTTCTTTTCCACAGCATCTACAGAAATGGAAATGTCCGGAGTTAACATAACACCTGTATCGTAAAGCTGTCCTCCGCCTGTTGGATAGAACGGTGTTTCATCAAGCACAATTTTAACTTCATCACCGGCAGAAGCGCTTTCAGAAAGCTTCCCTTCCTTTATAATAGCTTGAATCTTACATTTGTGCTGCAGAGTCTCATATCCGACAAAAACTGTTTCAGGAAGGCTTATTTCGTACTCTGCTTCTTTCCACGCCTCATCCTCAGTTGACTTACGGCTTGAACGTGCCAGTTCCTTCTGTTTTTTCATATTTTCTGCAAAACCTTCAGTGTCTGCAGACATTCCGTTTTCAGCCAGTATTTCTTCTGTAAGTTCCAGAGGAAATCCGTAAGTATCATAAAGCTTAAATGCCTTTTCGCCATCCAGAACAGTTTTTCCCTGGGTTTTCAGCTCTTTAACATAGTCCTCGATTATTGCTTCTCCCTGATCTATGGTGGCTGCAAACTTATCCTCCTCCACAGAAATCACCTTTTGAATATATTCTTTTTTCTCTACAAGTTCAGGATATGCTTCTCCGGAGACATCTATAACCTTTTCGGACAAATTCTTAAGAAAGTTTCCCTTTATTCCCAAGATTCTGCCATGTCTTGCCGCTCTTCTGATGAGCCTTCTGAGAACATATCCTCTTCCTTCATTGCTAGGCATTATGCCGTCAGCAATCATAAAGGTCATGGAACGCAGATGATCAGTTATTATTCTTATTGAAATATCGGTATCTGCCTGACCGTCTTTATATTCAATGCCACATTTTTCCACAACTCCATCCAGAATGTGGCGAATAGTGTCTATATCAAAAATAGAGTCAACACCCTGCATAATGCAGGCCATTCTCTCAAGGCCCATTCCCGTGTCAATATTAGGATGCTCCAGGTTAGTATATGATCCATCTTCTTCCTTTGAAAACTGAGTGAAAACATGATTCCAGAATTCAAGATACCTGTCGCAGTCACATCCCGGCTTGCAGTCAGGTTTTCCACAGCCGTATTCAGGTCCTCTGTCAAAATAAAGTTCTGAACATGGTCCGCAAGGACCCAGGCCTATTTCCCAGAAATTATCGTCTTTGCCAAGCCTTACAATACGTTCCTCTGGCATGCCAAGGCTCTTCCATATTTCAACAGCTTCATCGTCATCTTTGTAAACTGTGGCCCAGATTTTTTCAAAAGGCATATGAAGCCACTCTGTCATAAACTCAAGACCCCATGTAAGAGATTCTTTTTTGAAGTAATCTCCAAAGGAAAAGTTTCCCAGCATCTCAAAAAAAGTGCCATGTCTTGCTGTTATTCCGACATTGTCTATATCTCCCGTCCTGATGCATTTCTGACATGTAGTCATTCGCTTTGATGGCGGGGTTTCCACTCCTGCAAAATAATTTTTAAGCGGCGCCATGCCTGAGTTTATAATCAAAAGGCTTTTATCGTTTTTAGGAATGAGTGAAGCACTCTTTTCCGGATAATGACCTTTGCTTACATAAAATTCTCTGAATAAGCGTCTTATTTCATTTAAGCCTAACTTTTCCATATGTAAAATTCCTCCTAAACTAATAAAATATTTTATCATATCACAAGTAAAAAGTCTACGGAAAACCGTAGACTTATCTTACATTTGGTTTCTGAGATTCTTGGCCATTTCAGTTACATCCTGGCCTACATTCATCATCTCCTGTTTTACGCCTTGCATATCTTTGACTGTGTTCCTGGCATCGCGTTTAAGCTGCTGTTTTGCAGCAGGTTTCATTATTCCGTAAGCAACGGCAGCTGCCGTTCCGATGGCCGCCAGTGTAACCATTGTACCCGTTTTCTTCTGCATAATATCACTCCCTTCAGAAATTATTATCTGAAAAAAGTAGTCCCATTATGACTTGTATATAATAGAATTTTACTTAATAAATCCACCGCCAATTACTTTGTCGCCGTCATAAAAGACAATTGACTGTCCCGGCGTAACTGCCCTCTGAGGTTCAGAGAAAGTTGCTGTAATTTTTTTATTGTCAATCGTTAAAATCGCCTCGGAAGGAATGGCAGAGTATCTGATTTTTGCAGAAACTTTCTTCCCGTTCCAATAATCCGCGTCAGCAGCTGTAAAAATATAATCATCGCATATGACTTTCGTGCTGAACAGATCTTCATTACTTCCGATAATAACACGATTTGTTTTTCTATCTATTCTTAACACAAATGCAGGTTTTCCCAGCGCAATTCCCAAACCTTTTCGCTGACCAACGGTATAATGAGAAATTCCTTTGTGTTTTCCAAGGATATTTCCTTCTTTGTCCACAAAATCTCCCGGAATATCTTTTATTCCACAGCTTTTCATATAATCATCATAACTTTTTCCTTCCGGAATAAAGCAAATTTCCTGACTGTCCTTTTTATCAGCATTATCCAGTCTGTTCTCTCTGGCTATTGATCTTATATCATTTTTATCAGAAAATTCCCCCAACGGAAAAATAAGCCGGCTTAGCACATCCTGTCCAAGTCTGTAGAGCATATATGTCTGATCCTTTTTTTCGTTAGCTGCCCTTCTGACAAAGTAAAAATCTTTTTCACGATCATACACAATTCTGCAATAATGTCCTGTGGCAATATAATATGCGCCGATTCTGTCTGCATTCTCAAGAAGCTTTTTAAATTTCACATTGGGATTGCATACTACACAAGGATTAGGAGTCCTGCCTTCTGAATATTCAGATAAAAAATTATCTATAACTGTTTCTTTGAAGATTTGGGAAACGTCATCAGATACAAGAGGTATTTCAAGCTGATCCGCCACTCTTTGTGCATCATCTCTACCTTCTGTATTTTCTCCGGTTACATCAAAATAATATCCTGTAACATCAAATCCGTTTTTTTTCAATAACAAAGCAGCGGTAGTGCTGTCCACTCCGCCGCTTAATCCGAGCAAAACCTTATTTTTACTCTTCAACTTCTCCATGTTCGTCATCCTCGTCTGCTTCCGGATCATACCCTTCCAGAGCTTTGTAATACTTATTATTCTTCTGAGCATAATCATAGATGGCATTCTTTATAGCCTTGTCCGCCAAAACTGAGCAATGTACCTTTACAGGAGGAAGTCCTCCCAGCTCATCTATAATCTGCTTATTGGTAATTTCAAGAGCTTCCTCTATGGTTTTTCCTATTATCATTGAAGTTGCCATGCTGGATGATGCAATGGCACTTCCGCATCCAAAAGTTTTGAACTTTGCATCTGTAATGGTTTCACCTTCTACCTTTATCTGAATCTGCATCATGTCGCCGCATACGGGGCTTCCGTATATTCCCGTTCCGTCCGGATTATCAATTTCTCCTACATTTTTAGGATTAAGAAAATGATCCATAACAATATCGTTATATAAAGCCATATTGATTACCAGCCTTTCTTTGAATTTACTGATGATATTTCTCTTAAACGTGCTACAATTTTTTTAAGGTTGTCCACAACATAATCTATGTCCTCTTTTGTGGTAAAATCACCCACAGTGAATCTTACGGTACCATGAATCATTTCAACAGGTACGCCAAGGGCTGTAAGAACGTGAGAAGGCTCAAGAGAAGTTGATGAACATGCTGAACCTGTAGATACGCTTATTCCGAACTGATTCAGAAGAAGCAGTATTGACTCGCCTTCAATATATTTAAATGTAATATTAAGGTTTCCCGGATGCCTGTTTTCCATGGTTCCGTTAACATAAGTATCTGGAATTTCTGAAATGATTCTATCCTTTAAATAGTTTCTCAAGCTGCTGCAGTGTTCCACATGTCCCTTGAAATTTGCCTTTGCAAGTTCTGCAGCTTTTCCGAATCCTACGATGCCTGTAAGATTTTCTGTACCTGCTCTTCTCCGGTTTTCCTGAGCACCTCCATGCAGATAATTGTCAATCACCACACCTTTTCTGATATAAAGTGCTCCGCTGCCCTTTGGACCGTAAATCTTATGTGAAGACATGGACATCATGTCAACTCCCATGTCTTTTACATCAATATCTACATTTCCCAGTCCCTGTACTGCGTCTGTGTGAAAAAGCACGCCATGCTTTTTTGCAATTGCTGCAGCTTCCTTGATAGGCTGGACAGTTCCTATCTCATTATTTACCAGCATAATGCTTATAAGTATTGTTTTATCCGTAATTGCTTCTTCCAGCTGCTTGAGGCTGATTCTTCCGTCTTTATCAATGTCCAGATATGTTACCTCATAGCCCTCCTTTTCCAGATATGCGCAGGAGTGAAGAATTGCGTGATGTTCTATCTTTGTGGTTATAATGTGGTTACCTTTGGATTTAAGCTTTTCGGCAGTACCAAACAATGCCCAGTTATCTGATTCAGTTCCTCCGGCTGTAAAATACACCTCTGAAGGTTTTGCATTTATCAGGTCTGCCACCTGCTCTCTGGCATGTGTAACCGCATCTTTTGATTCCAGTCCTTTATCATATAAACTCGATGGATTTCCGAACTTTTCTGTAAAGTAAGGAATCATTTCTTTTAAGACTTCTTCTTTTACAGGAGTCGTTGCCGAATAGTCCAAATACACATTTCTCATAATCAAAACTGCTCCTTTACTTTTTATCCAAAGTATTATACCCAAAAGGAGCTCTATTCAAACATTTTATTAGAAAAATTGCTCTAATTTGTATACATTGTCTTCTTTGCTGCAAATAATGCTATATTCATATAAAAATTCCTCCTTACCATCAATTCCTTCCACTTTCCATTTAATTGTAACATACCCGTAAATTATGTCTTCGTCAGCCTCTTCAATGTCAATACTTGTTATGGAATATTCTCTTACCTGTTCTATATCTGTTTGAAAGTATAGCTCTATGTTCTGGAGATCCTCCTCCATCAGATGACCACTTTCAATGGACTGTATTGTTTCAACTGCTTCCTTTTTATCAATCTCTCCTGCATAAAATCCGCTTAGAGTATCTGTGCGGCGGCAAATCAGTTCTCTGACAACAGCTTCCTCTCCCCCTGCAGAGGCTATTGCAGTGCAGAAAATCACCATAAGCACTACTACCGACGCTCCGGCTATAATATGTTTTTTCATAATCTACCCTTTCTCCCTGATCAGGTTATACAAAACCTGAATTCCCCCTGGTTTTAAATTGCACAGATATTATAAAATAAAAAAGCCGAAAAACCTGTCGGAATTTCGGCACATCTCAATAAAATTCATTGTTTTAAGGAAGTTTCTATTTCTCCTACTTCTTTTATCTCATCCTCTATATCTTCTTCAATTTTATGGAGTTTTTCTTTAATTTGCTCACCTTTTTCTGAATTTTCAGCTTCTGATTCATCTACTATTTCTATGGCATCCAGCTGCGCCCTGAGATTACGTTTAAAGGCATCGAGATACTTGCGGTAAAGGACTTGCTGCTCTTTCTTTTCTTCTTCCGTAAGTCCTTTCTCTTTTTTCTTGCGAGCCAGCTCATTTATTCTGTCTATCATTTCCTGAGTGATCATAAATATTCTATCCCCCTTTTTCCTGTCTGCTGATATTATATCATTTATCCATATTTTTTTCTACAAAAATGCTTTATGTGAAATAAATTGTCTTGACAATATGTATGGTACGGTATTTATAATTATTTATAAAAAATGCATGATGGAGGGTATAATGAAATTCGTCGTAGAAAAAGAAATTTTTGAAAAAATTCCTGATTTATGCTTTGGCGTCGTCATGGCAGAAGGAATAACAAACAACATAAATTGTGCGGAAATACATAATATACTATCTGAAGCAATAAATAATACGGCATTACGCTTGGATGGAACCAAAGTTAAAGAATCTTCGGAAATAATTCCATACAGAGAAGCTTTCCGATCCCTGGGCATCAATCCAAATAAATATATGTGCTCCATTGAAGCCTTATTTACACGCATTGCAAAGGGAAAAGGAATGCCGTTTATAAATCCTGTTGTAGACCTTGGGAATGCTATTTCTCTCAAATATACGCTTCCGATAGGCGCCCATGACCTTAAAAATGCCTATAGTGACATATGCGTTCGGTTTTCCTGCCCCGGTGACACCTTTCTTCCTTTTGGTGAAAGTATTGAAGAAACTCCTAAAGAAAAAGAAGTTGTGTATGCGGTAGGAAATCAGATTCGTACTCGCCGATGGACATGGCGGCAGAGTGAACACGGAAAAATAGAAGCAGACTCTTCTGTTGTTTTCTTCCCTATCGACGGCTTTGCTGATTTTAATAAAGAAAAAGTCATGGCTGCAAGAGATGAACTGGCATCTCTACTGGAGCGGTTTTTCAGTTGTGATTTAAAAACCGGATTTGTTGATGCGGAACACCCGGATATGGAATTGTTTTAAAAATGAATCAAGAAGTTTTTTCTATATAATAAGGACCGGGAGTTCCCCGGTCCTTATTGTTAATCTTAATCAAATTTAAATTCAATTATGATTTTTTACTGTAAGTATTTTCTCTTCTTAAGGCTTACTCCGCCTATAGCTGCAGAAGCTGCCAGAAGTGCAGCAAACAGGATGATATTTTCCGGATCTCCCGTATTCGGATTTTCGTTATCTGCATCAGGCTGTACAGATCCAGGTCCGGATTCAGGAACATACTTTACGATAGTATCTTCATATGTTATTTCTTCTGTGCATGCTTCATCTGCAAAATATTTTCCGCAGTACTGGCAGTACCAGTATTCAATATTTCCATCCGCTTCTGCAGTAGCTTCCTTAGCTTCAACTTTTATAACGTCTGTATGCCCAGGATTTTCGCCTATCATTTCTTCTGCAAATGCTTTAGCCTGGTCAAGTCTCAGCTCAAGTTCAAGAGCGTAAGCACTGCGCAGTGCCTTATATTCTGCAGAAGGATTATCAAGCAGATTATTTTCTATGGACATAAAGGCATCCTGATACCAGGTTTCCCAAGCTTCCAGAACTTCTTTTTCATTTTCCAGAGCTGCTGCATAATCTTCACCGTTAGCTTTAGTGAATATCTGATGATTCAGAGTGTTCTGCTGCTCAATATCAAATCTGTCAAGAGCCGCATTTCTTACCTGTGTAAGCAGTTCAACAGCAAGGTCTTGGTTTTCATCAGTAGTATTGGCAATCATAAGTGCTGTTGCAAGGGAAGTAATACCTACGTTCTCCATTTCGTCTGCACTTGACATATTAAGAGTGTCTACTGAAGTGTGGTATGTATAATCTGTGAAATGCCATGTCAGCAGAGCCGGTATAAAGCTCTTCAGGAATACGGAGTGATCGCTTCCGCCTTCATACGGACATACATCCACCTGGAAGTTGCTGTCATGATATGCAATTACATTCTGGCTTGCATACATGTACAGATCGTTGAGGAAGTATCCTTCGGCAAAAATTCCGCTGACAGATCCGGCTCCCCAAAGAGTGTGAGAATCAGGAAGTCTTACGAAGTTTCCGTCGCTGTCCTTGAAGTTTTCGTCATATGCTGCACCATCTTCCCACGGAAGAGTATCCAGCGTATAATTGTAAATTGCAGATGGGTCAGGAGTCTTTTCAATTCTCATAACTCCGCCTGTTTTATCAGGATCCTCACCAGTCATATCAAGGTCGATTGAGCAGATTATATTGCTCTTTTCATCTTCGTGAGAACTCAAATACAACCTTGCCATGGTCATTTCATCGCCCCACATAAAGGTTATTGTTCTTTCAGGTCTTTCAATAGCTCCTTCATCTACCATCTTTTTCATTTGTGTTGCTATTCCAAGAAGAGTTGCAACTCCTGTAGCATTATCGTTGGAGCTAGGTTCCTGTACGTGAGCACAGAGAATTATTCTCTCTTCCGGTTTTGTTGAACCCTTGATCTCGGCAAATGTTACCGCCTGGCCCTTTCCGCCTTCAGCAGAATCATTCATTGCATAAGTTCTTCCTATGCTGATGTTTTTAGCCGTAACAGTTTTGCCTTCATCAGCCGCTTTCTTAAGAAGTTCTCTCAAAGCATCATACTGATCATTGGAAAACTGCCATTCTACAATAGGCTTACCTGTTGCAGTCTGTGCTGCCGTGGTGGCTAAACTTGCTCCGCTTGCAAACCTTGCTGATTTGTCAAAAGGTTCTAAAATGTTTCCGTTCTCATCTCTTGGAGTGCTGTAGCTGCTTAAGCTTGCCTTGGAGGCAACTGCCACAGCTCCTACATTCTGAGCAAGAGTAAATGCTGATCTAAGGCTGGAATCCGTAAGAATAACTTTTCCTGCTAATGTGGATACATCTGCTACTTCACTACATGTATTTCAGGAAATTGTTCCTACGTAAACCACTTCTCCTGTTACACCTTTTGCATCTGCTGGATTTGTTCCGCCTGCATCAGTGAAACAGATGTCTCTTGCCAAATGAACTCTCAAGTTCAATTCAGCTTCTTTTCCGTTGATGACATTAACACGATTTCCGTTGGCATCTTTTTCGGTAATCCATTTCCACATGTCATCAATACTGTTGATTCCGTATTCGGCTTTGTAGTGATTGATATATGCATCTGAAGTAGGATTAAAACCGTAAGATTCCACATTAATCCTGTCAATAAGCGCCTGTGCTCCATCCAGTTCCCCATCTACTGAAAGCTCAAGCTTTGCATATTCAGGATCCCATGTTAAGGAATCAACATCATAATACGTTACCCATGAATAGTCTTTGTCGGTTGCGCTGCTCATATCGTTTGCGCTTTTTTCATCCGTAGCAGCGGTTCCTGCGCCGTTATGTGTGTAACCGGCCTTTTCCAATTGGTCAACAACAAAACTGTCAATAACTTGATTCTGCCAGCTTCCACCGGTAGTACGCCATCCCAGATAGACGTACGATAAATAGTCGAACATTTCTTCTCCGTCAATGTGCTCCCCGAGCGTTTCAACGGTTTCTCTCATGTAGCTTACTGCTTCTGCCTGCGTATCCTCAGCAAATGCAAAACTAAATCCGCTGAGAATCATGGAAAGGCACAAAACAATACATAATAGTTTACTGCACTTTTTCATGTTCCTCTTCCTTTCTAAAAGAATACTTCCGATGTACGTTGTCCGCTGTCCCCCTTTCGAATAGTTCGTTAAATTGGTAACGTATATCTGGAGTATATACCCCCCCCTCCGCATAGTTGTCAACGCCGGTATACTATGTATACAGTATTTGCGTTTTTAGAAAGAGAAACTTCAAGACAATAAAACAGGAGAAGCATAAATCTGCTCCTCCCGCGATAAAAAAGAACCACACTTTCAATTTTTCGTCAGCATACTTTTCTTTCCAGCCTCAACTTGTCAGCGATTATGGCAATAAATTCGCTGTTGGTAGGCTTTCCCTTGTCGGTTTTTACAGTATATCCGAATAAGGCGTCCAGAGTCTCCAGCTTACCTCTGTTCCATGAGATTTCTATGGCATGTCTTATGGCTCTTTCAACTCTGCTTGGTGTTGTATTGTTCATAGAAGCAATAGCCGGATAAAGTTCTTTTGTTACTGCGCTCAGCAAATCCATATTATTCACCACCAGAGTTATCGCATCTCTGAGATACTGGTATCCCTTTATGTGAGCCGGTACTCCCACTTCATGTATAAGATTTGTAATATCTATTTCCAGGTCATTATTAAGTAAAGAGTCTTTCATAACCAGTGATTTCCGTAAATTGGAATTCCTGTCTGCAACACCGAAAGTTCCTTCTGCTGCTTCATTTAGCTGATTTATTCTTTTAACCAGCAGAGTGAGGTTTATAGGCTTGACCAGATAATACTGAGCGCCAAGAGCGATTGCTTTCTGAATGATGGAATCCTGTCCCACAGCTGAAGTCATTATAACTCTTGGATACTTCTCCATATCGGCACTCGCAAGTGCCTCAAGTACTCCAAATCCGTCTAGATGAGGCATTATAAGATCCAGGATAAGTATATCCGGACATTCATTTCCGGAATTGAAATATTCCACTGCTTGGAGCCCGTCTCCGGCCTCAAATAAAATTTCCATATTTTCCTGTTTTTTAAGATATTCCCTTACAACATCACAGAAATCTTTATTGTCATCAACTATCCCAATTTTTATTTTTTTCATCTTTTCCTCCTGTACACACATAGAATTTTCTTTTTTGCCAAATTCCGCTTTCCAATCACACTTTAAGTGTAATATAATATCACATTTTGTGGGCAACTTTTTTATTTCATTTTGTTACTGTTTTAGGGGCTAACACTATATATTGTATACTACCCCTCCAAATTTCCGGCTTCTTCTACCATCCATTCTGCAAAAATGCCGTATCCTTTTGTAGGATTGTTTACAAAAACATGAGTAACAACGCCTACCAGCCTGTTATTTTGTATTATAGGGCTGCCGCTCATTCCCTGTACTATGCCCCCACAGTATGCAAGGAGCCTCTCATCTTTCACCTCAATTTCAAGCCCCTTTCCGCCTGCATCCTTTTGTCTGTTAATCTTTGTAATTTCAATCCGGAATCTTTCAGCTTTATCTCCGTTAATTGTCGTAAGTATATAAGCAGGACCCGTTTTTATCTGCTCCTGACGCGCCATTACCATGGCATTTGAATAATCCGGCTCTGACTCCTTGTTTGCCAGCGAATATATTCCGAATTCACAATTTTTCTTCACCTCCCCCAAAGGAAGTTCGCTTTCGTAAAAGATTCCCCTTATTTCTCCCGGCTTTCCTGCTTCCCCTTCTTTTATGGATTTCACTTCGGTACGCAGAAGTTTACCTCCGCCTGATGGAAGCAGTGTATCGGTTTTGCTCTCATATATTCCGTGCCCTAAAGCTGCATATACCTTGTTTTCAGGATCATAAAATGAAAGAGTGCCTATGCCTGCAATTTTTTCCTTGACCCATATACCTATTTTTCGCAGTCCGCTTCCGTATTCCGTTACCGGCATCACGTTAAAATCCATAATTTCATCTTTCCTCGCTGCTTTTATAGACAGCTGCCCCTGAGAATTTTCAACGGCTTCAGCCATATCCGCAGCATCACATACCTCCTTTCCGTTGACGGTAAGAATCATATCTCCAATCTCTATCCCTGCCTCATATCCCGGGCTTACAATGGAATCTTCTGTCTCAATTTCTTCAAGGCCGACAACCAGAACACCTTTTACATTCATCCTTATACCTACAGACTGTCCTCCAGGTATGAGTATTTTTTCACTGACGACTTCAACTGTCTCTGTGGAATCCTCTGTTCCATGACTGAGAAGTCCTGCGATTCCTATGAGTCCTATGGTAATACAAAAAACAGCAATTATTTTTTTTAGATTTCTGCTCATTAAAGGCTCCTAACTTTCAAAGTCCTGCAAAAGAGCGGCAAGTTCCTCCTGACTTTCAACTTTAACACCCTTTTCAAAAGCTGCCTGATCCTCAGGCATCAGGAACTCGTATTCTATCTCCGTATCCTCCAGTTTTATTTCTTTCCCGTTATTGTTAACGAAGAAAAGAGAAATCTCTGTACCGTCTTTTCTAACTAAATAATATGAGCTTTCTTCCGACATAATGTTCTCTTTTTCTGTATTTTTTTCCGGTTCTTCATTATTTTTTCCTGCTGTTTCAGCAGATTGCTGGGAATCCACTTTTTCAACCTGCGGAGAAACGTCCTTAGGCCACAGCAGGGCACCTATCAGAAGGCATATCGTCACTATTAGAGCACAGTATATGAAAGTTCTGTAATTTTTCTTTTGTCTTGTAAACATATAATCACCTCATAGGTAGTGTTTACAATATTGGAAAAATTTATACAGTTATATACTCCTTCATGCTTTCGTAAGTTTTCTCGCCGATACCGCTGACATTTTTTATCTCCTCAATAGAACTGAAATTTCCATTGTTTGTTCTGTATTCAATTATTTTTTTTGCCGTTGCCGGTCCTACTCCCGGTATTTTTTCAAGCTCATCTGAATCGGCCCTGTTTATATTTATCTTTCCGTCGTCGCTTGCATCTGCATATTTCTGTTCTTCTGAACCAGTGTCATTAGCAGAATATATCATTATTTTCTGTCCGTCGTATACTTCTTCCGCCATGTTTATACTATCAGTATCGGCCTCCTCAGAAAGTCCTCCTGCTTTTTCAATTACCTGAAACAGCCTGGTTCCCGTTGTAATTTTATATACCCCCGGCTTATTTATGCACCCGCCTATGTCAACATATATTTCTGACTCTGTTTCATTTTCTTCATATGGCACAATGCTTTGGTCTGTATCTGTTTCTTTTATCTCTGATGCACCTGTGCTTCCCCCTGATAACCAAAAAAACAAAAGAGCAGCCATAACCGTAATCGGCAGGGCTGCTTTTTTTATCTTGTCCTTGTTCTGAGTAATCAGATCTTTTAGTTCCTCAAAACTTCGTATTTCCTTTAATTTATTCATTCTCCCTGCACCCCCTTTTACATAATTTTACATTTGAGTGCCGGGTTTGTCAACTTTAAAATTGTAAATTATTGTAAAATTTTAGCGACATGCGTTCCACTTCCATATCATATCGCGGTGTATCAATCCCTGCATAGCTGCAGAAAGAGGATATTACAAGTTCGGGACTGCAGTTTGACACGCTGCCGGAGTCAAGTTCCACATCCAGAACTGTATTTTCTCCCAAGGCTCTCACTTCAAACCGACGTATCTTTGCCTTGATATCTGTCTCAACCATTTTTTTATCCCTTTTACGGCGCTTTAATGCTGTAATTGATTCTTGTTCCAGATATCCGTTTTTTACATGATTTAAAAATTCCGTATCAGCAGAGAAAGGGATTGTCACCTGATATTCTGCACTTTCGCAAACTGATGCCAGTGGTTTATCCAGTCCCGTTGCCTCACGGCACCATTGGATTTCCAGACCTTCGGGCATTTCTTTTGTTATAGCTTCGCAGATATCTTCAGCATTCAGATTATCGGCTGTCTCAAATTCAAGCAGTTCGCAGCTGCTGCTATATCCCAGAGAAAGAGGCTGTGCAAACCCGAGTTTGGGATGAGGATTAAATCCCTGAGAGTATTTCAGCGCAACTCCGCTTTTTCTGAAAGCTCTCTTGAAAAAGCGGAGAAGATCAAGATGAGAAGTATATTTTGCATATCCTGATTTGCTAAATTTTATTATAAATTTTTCAGCCATAGATTCCCTCCGTCATGCATTTCACTCTTTTGTTTATACCGCAGCCTGCACACCCGTATCTGCAATCCCGGGTGGTTTTCTCGCTATATGCTTTTTCCCTTTCAGCAAGGAGAAATGCTTTGCTTACACCACATTCAATATGCTGCCATGGTAAAATCTCGTCTTCTGTTCTTTCTCTGAATGCATAGAAATCAGGATTTATGCCGCTCTCCTCAAAAGCATTTTGCCATCGATCAGGATAAAAATGTTCTGTCCATCCGTCGAGCCTGCAGCCCTTTTCATGTGCTGCCAGAAGAGCCCTGCCGCAGCGTCTGTCTCCTCTTGCAAAAACGGCCTCGCATACACTTGTAAAGCTGTCATGGTAATTAAAAGTGACACCTTTTATCTTTAATTTGCTTTCAAGATAACGATGCTTTTCCATAAATTCCTCAGGTGTATTCTGGCGCTCCCACTGAAAAGGTGTATCTGCCTTAGGTACAAAATTGGATACACTGACAGTAAGCCTGAACTTTCCACCCTTAGGTCCATTGTATTTTTTATTTATTTCAATTATATTTTTTGCAATTTCAGCTATGCCGTCAAGATCCTCTGTTGTTTCCGTAGGCAAACCTATCATAAAATACAGCTTAATATGCCGCCATCCAAGCGAAATAGCCTGTTCAACGGAGGTGTAAATATCCTCATCAGTAACCCCCTTGTTTATAACATCTCTCAGCCTCTGCGTGCCTGCTTCCGGCGCATAAGTAAGTCCGGATTTCTTATACTCCTGTATCTTGTCAAGCACCTCAAAAGCAAACTTGTCTATTCTGAGAGACGGAAGTGACAAAGAGACATTTGCTTTCTTGCAATAATCCATCAGTTCAAGTGCAAGATCCCTAAAGTGCGAATAATCGCTGGTGGACAGTGAAAGCAGGGAGAGTTCGTCATTTCCCGTGGACTCAATTTGAGCCTTTGCAATATTCAGAATATTATCTGTGCTTCGCTCTCTGACAGGACGATAAATCATGCCCGCCTGGCAGAAACGACATCCCCTGGTACATCCTCTGAAGGTTTCTACGACTGCTCTGTCATGCACCGCTTCCACCACGGGAATAACAGGTTTTACAGGAAAGTCTGCCGTTTCTATCTCAGGGAGAATATTTCTGATGACAACATCCGGAGCTTTCGAATTTTGTTTGCATAATTTTTTTATCGTCCCATCATCATTATATTGAATCTCATAAAAACAAGGTACATATACACCCTCCATTTCTGATGCTTTTTCCAGAAATTCTTTTTTGGAGAGCCCTTTTTCCCTGCATTTCATGTGGAGTTTAAGTACATCAGGAAGAAGATTTTCTCCGTCTCCTATCAGAAATAGGTCAATGAAATCAGCCATGGGTTCCGGATTGAAAGCGCATGGACCGCCGGCTGCAATCACAGGATATTCTTCTCCTCTGTCCGATGACATCAGAGGTATTTCCGACAATGAAAGCATATTTAATACAGTTGAATAAGACATTTCATATTGCAGCGTGAATCCCACCATATTCATCTCTTTAAGTGGTGTCTTTGTCTCCAGCGTAAATAAAGGGAGGTTTTCCTCTTTCATAAGTTTTTCCATGTCAGGCGAAGGTGCAAAGACTCTTTCACAATACATTACTTCCTCTTTGTTTACGGCATTATAAAGAATCTGCATTCCAAGGTATGACATTCCTATCTCATACAAATCAGGAAACGCAAATGCCATTCTTTCTTTTACAGAGATCAGATCTTTTTTTGCTGAATTTACTTCTCCGCCTATATACCTTCCCGGTTTTTCAACCCTCTTAAGTATTCTGTCCAGTTTTTTTTGCAGTTCCATCAACTGCCTCCTTTGTAATTAGTTCTTTTATCTGGCTTCTCTGCTTTCTGCAAACAGCTCATCAAGACTCTTACCTATTATTTCTCCGATTTCATCAAGCAGAATTCGTGTTTCTTCTTTCTTTTTCAAAATTTTCTTCTGCACGTCAGGTTTTCCTTCAGCCTTTTTCAATATATAATCAATTCTTTCATCAAGCCCAACATATGTGTCTTCTTTCACAACTCTGTCAGCAATACATACAATGTCACATTCGTTAAGCTTGTCCACAGAATTATATTGCGGGTATGTCATATGTACTCTAACAATTTCCGCTTCATCCATATAACCCATTTTTTTGAGAATCCCATATCCTACAAGTGCATGCTCATCTTCCGTTCTTGCAACATCATGCACAAGGCCGGTTCCTCTGATAAGATCCACATCAAGGTTATATCCGTGTCTGTTAAGTTCTTCTGCCAGTTTTGCAGCCACTTGGGATACTGCTCTGCAATGTGCTTTTACCTTGTCCGGGGTATGCCACTTTTTATATAATTCAGTTATTTCTGCCTCCGATATTCTTTTTGTCATCGGCTTCACCTTCTTTTTTTTTAGTCGATTTTTATTATACCACAGAGTCTTCCAATTGATAATAGAATTCTTTTTCACCACTGTTGTTAAAAGTTCCTATTACATCCCCCTTGCCTACCCTATCTCCTGTTACAGCAGTAATGGTGCATAAGTTACCATATACGGACACTTTGCTCTGATGCTTTATTTTTATGCACATACCAAGATTCTTATCTATTCCGGCATACGCAACAATGCCTCCTGCAGCAGCATGTACAGACTGTATATCATTGTCTGCTTTTTCGTCTATAGGAGCACTGAAATTTCTCATCTCATTTACCGAGACTACAGCAGAAGTCAATGACGCCGGCGCATCTTTAATCTTATCTAAAATTACATTCCCCGTATCCAGAATATCTGCTATAGTATAATTTTCGGTAAAATACTTGCCTGCAGTCATCCGTGCTTTTTTTATTATATCGCTATCCAGAGTTCCGGAAGCTTTTATTGCAGTAAATATCATTACACATGTAATTGCCTGGACTGCAAGTTTCTTTCTTAACCTCATACATCACACCTCATTACTTATATAATTCTATGGTAATGTATGAAATAAATATAAACATCATGCCATAAGACATGTGATAAAAAGGCCCGGCTGCATTTTATATGTTATAGCCGGGCGCAATGCACATAACTTTTCAACGGAAATCTTCATGGATAAACTGACAAAAAATCAGTATTCATCCCAATATTCCATATCATAGTCTTCAATGCGGATATAGTCTCCTTCTTCGAGACCCATTTCTTTAAGTTCCTCGATAGCTCCCTTACCCTCTATATATTTATAAAGATATCTGAGTGAGCCCATGTCATTGAAGTTAGTAGAGCGGAATATCTTTGACAGCTGCTTTCCTTCCAGAGTATATACACCTTCCTCTTCATCATATCCCGCCTTGATTTCTCTGTAGGAAGGATCTCTTTCCTCAGCATCGAAATCAAAATACTCATAGAAGTCCTCTTCAGGCTCCTGTTCCACTTTTTGCAGTTCTATGAGAGCCGCCGAAAGTATTTCCTTAACTCCCATATTAAGGGGAGCTGACATCGGAAATACCTGGTATCCTTTTTTCTCTGCATACTCTTTGAATTCCAGGTATTCCGGCGAGTCCTCACCGATCATATCAATCTTGTTTGCCGCTACAAGCTGCGGTTTTTTTAGTATGCGCGGGCTGTAAGCTTCAAGTTCCTTGTTGATTTTATCAAAATCTTCTTTAGGATCTCGGCCTTCACTTCCTGAAACATCCACAACATGAATAAGAACTTTTGTACGTTCAATATGCTTCAGAAATCTGAATCCCAGTCCCAGCCCTTCACTTGCACCTTCTATTATTCCGGCAATATCAGCCATCACAAAACTGCTGTCATGTATATTGACAACACCAAGATTCGGATCTATAGTTGTGAAATGATAATTGGCTATCTTCGGCTGAGCGCTTGTCGCAACAGACAAAAGAGAAGATTTTCCTACGTTGGGGAATCCTACAAGACCTACGTCGGCTATAAGCTTCATTTCAAGAATGACAGTGCGTTCTCTTGCTTCTCCACCTGCTTCTGCAAAATTGGGCGCCTGACGCACAGAATTTTTGAAATTAACATTGCCGCGGCCTCCTTTGCCTCCTTTGGCTGCAATAAAGCGCTGACCGTCTTCTGTAAGGTCTTTCATGATGCGGCCTGTTTCTTCGTCAATTACCACCGTTCCCATGGGAACTTTTATAATAAGGTCTTCGCCTGATTTTCCGAATTTCTTGCGCTTCATGCCATCCTGACCGTTTTCTGCCTCGTATTTTCTCTTGTATCTGAAGTCCATGAGAGTCCTCAGATTTCTGTCGGCTTCAAAAATGATGTCGCCGCCTTTTCCGCCGTCCCCTCCGTCAGGCCCACCTTCAGGCACATAAGGTTCCCTGCGAAAAGTAACTGCACCATTTCCGCCTTTACCTGATCTGATCGTGATTTTGGCTCTGTCCACAAACATTTTAGAACCTCCTCTCCATTTGTTTATACTTCACAAAAAAGCCCTGTAAAACGCTTACAGGGCCTTAAAATACTGAAATTAAGCTTCTTTCGGATAAACGCTGACCTGTTTTCTGGTCTTGTCTTTTCTTTCAAACTTAACTGCTCCGTCAATCTTAGCAAACAGAGTGTCATCTCCGCCGATGCCTACATTGTTGCCTGGGTGGAACTTTGTTCCTCTCTGTCTTACCAGAATGCTTCCGGCACTTACAAACTGTCCGTCGCCTGCTTTCAGTCCAAGACGTTTGGACTCGGAGTCACGACCGTTTTTGGAGCTTCCTACACCTTTTTTACTTGCCATTGTTTCCCCTCCTATCTTATTGGAAGATTACTTTAATGCTGCTTCTATAGCTTCAATGATAACAGCTTTTGTAGCCTTTTCGTCGATAGCTATATTATTTTCTTTAGCAAAAGCAATCAGTTCATCTTTTTTCATTGAAGCAGAAACCTTCTTTGCAGGCTTTGCTTCTTTAGCTTCTTCCTTTACTTCAGCCTTAGGAGCTGCTTCCTTCTTCGAAGATGCCTTTGCTGCACCGCCTAAGGAATCAATCTTCACTGCTGTATATGGCTGTCTGTGACCCTGTTTCTTTCTATAGTCCTTTTTTGCCTTATACTTGAAGATTATAACTTTCTTTCCTTTTCCGTTTTCTACAACGGTTCCTGTTACTGTTTCAGCCAGATAAGGTGTTCCTACTTTTACTTCCTTATCATCGTTTAACAGCAGCACCTTGTCAAAGGTAACTTTTTCTCCGGCCTCTGCATTAAGCTTTTCAACGGTGATTACATCACCTTCCTGTACTCTGTACTGCTTGCCGCCGGTTTCGATTACTGCGTACATAATTTATTTTTCCTCCTCTATCCGGTCTCGCCATTGCGGGTGGATTTTAAAATCACTTATTACCCGGTCTGCGCGGCTCAACTCGGTTATAATAACATGAAAATGGCTTGATGTCAAGGTTTCAGGCGTATTTTTTTAAAATTATAGATAAAAAAATTGCAATTTTTGCCATTGTTAAGTATACTATATTTGACAGAAAATTTAAATCGCCGGGAGAATCACAGCAATATGATAAATTTTAAAAAAAGGCATGACAAAACACAAGCTGCATCTGATGAACGAATTTATGCAGATTCAATATGGAAACGTCTTGAAGGGAAAAAGCTTAATGAAGCGCAGACGACTTTCCTGACTGAATGTATGAAAGAAAATCTTGCCCACGCTCGTCATGTTGAAAATGAACGTCTCACTTTCAACAGTATTTTTCTTGCGCTGGCAGCAGGGGCACTGGCTTTTGCCAACTCTCTGGGTTCTGAACTTGCCGCTATTGTGTATCTTTCTCTTGTTCTGGCAGGATTTCTTTCCATTCTGCTTACGTCAAGATGGAATAATACATTTAACAGGCATTTGTATTATGCACAGGAATGTTATAAAATGATACACATAAGCCTGTTTGAGGACGCAGATTTTAAAACACCTGATCTTATGGAAACAGTTGAATCCATTCCCGGGCTGAAAGACACGCCCGCCTATTGCTTCAGAATAAGAAAGCCCATTGCCTACACGACTCTTGGTGAAATTCTTTTTAAGCCAAGGACTAAAAACCTCTACATATCATTTTACTGGATAATTCAGATTCTTCTTATCGGCTGTCTGATTTACTCACTTTTGAAACTCTTATAGGTACTGATATGATTAAACTTATAGCTCTGGATCTTGACAATACTCTTTTGTCAGAAGACAACACAATACCTGCAGACGTGCTGTCATTGCTCAGAAAATGCATACAGCACGAAATAACCATAGTAATCGCAACCGGCAGGCTTTTGTATTCGGCTCTCAAATATGCCGAAGAAATAAGCCCTGCTTGCAAAATATTATGTTATAACGGCTCACTAATCACGCAGCCTGATGGAAGTGAACTGTTTTCTGCAACCCTCTCAACTGATATAATGAAAAAAATAGTCATTTTTTGTAAGGAGAGGAATCTGTATTGCCAATTTTATAAAGACCACAAGATATTGGTTGAAAAAATTACAGAGGGTACAACTATAGATCCCGATTTGCTTAATACTGAGGCAATAGAGGTGCATGACTTCAACAACTATGAATTTCAGCCGTCTCCAAAGGCTATGATCGTCGTAAAGCCTGAAGAACTGCAGCATCTTCAAAATGAACTTTCACAATTTCTTGGTAATTGCGTATACCTTGCTCAATCTCAAAGTTATCTTATTGAAATAATGCCTGCAGGCATAAATAAGGCCAATTCCCTTGCTCTTTTGTGCAAAAA
This sequence comes from Firmicutes bacterium UBA1702, assembly GCA_002320005.1. Lineage (GTDB taxonomy): Bacteria > Bacillota > Clostridia > Peptostreptococcales > Anaerovoracaceae > Fimisoma. The sequence continues at coordinate 22,103 of DCJK01000042.1, read as the reverse complement.
GCTTGGAATCAGCCCTGATGAAGTTATGGCCTGCGGCGATAACACCAACGATGCAGAAATGATAAAATGGGCAGGCACAGGCGTTGCTGTATCGAATTCTGTTGACTCACTTAAAGCAGCTGCCGACTATGTATGCCGTAATAAGCGCTCCGCAGGTGTTGCAGAAGCCATAAAAAAGTTCTGTTTTTATAATTAGAATTTGTTATTATTTACTCTTCGATGATTACTCCATCTTCATCGATAAACATATCCATTATTTCTGAGAAGTCTTCTTCAGACACTCCAGGTTCGCCGGCTGGCTCTTCGTCAGATTTCATTAGATCAAGAAGTTTTCCTTCAAGTTCATCCACTACCTCAGCATGGTCTTTGAGGTAGTTTTTTATATTCTCACGACCCTGTCCGATTCTTTCACCTTTATAACTGTACCATGATCCGGCTTTGTCAATCAGCTTTGCATCTATCGCACAATCCAGAATATCACCTACTTTTGATATTCCTTCACCGTACATTATATCAAATTCAGCCTGTTTGAAAGGAGGTGCGACTTTATTTTTAACGACTTTGACTCTGGTCCTGTTACCTGTTATGGTATCTCCGACTTTGATGGTGTCTATTTTGCGTACGTCAAGTCGCATAGAGGAATAGAATTTAAGAGCTCTTCCTCCGGTAGTCACTTCCGGGCTTCCATATACAACTCCCACTTTTTCTCTCAACTGGTTTATAAAAATAACGCATGTATTTGATTTATTTATGCTACCGGTAATTTTTCTAAGAGCCTGAGACATCAGTCTGGCCTGAAGACCTACATGAGTATCTCCCATTTCTCCCTGTATTTCTGCCTTTGGAACTAATGCTGCAACTGAGTCGATAACAATAACGTCCAGTGCTCCGCTTCTGACCAGCATATCGCAGATTTCCAATGCCTGCTCTCCTGTGTCAGGTTGTGAAACGAGAAGATTTTCCACATCAACTCCCAGATTTTTTGCATATACGGGATCCAATGCATGCTCTGCATCAATGAATGCTGCGCGTCCGCCTGCTTTCTGAGCTTCAGCGACAATGTGCAGGGTAAGGGTTGTCTTTCCTGAGGATTCAGGGCCGAAAATTTCTACGATTCTTCCCTTTGGAACGCCGCCCACGCCTGTGGCAAGGTCAAGGCTTATAGAACCGGTAGATATGGTCTCAACATTCATCTGAGCACTTTTATCTCCGAGTTTCATGATGGCGCCCTTGCCGAACTGCTTCTGAATCTGCGATAAAGCGGCCTCCAGGGCTTTATCTTTTTCTTTTTTATCTACTGCCATGTTATTCTCCTTCTGAATCGAACATTTGTTCTTATTTGTATATTACCCCATATTATTCTGCTGGTCAAGTGCTTTTTACTGTAAATTTATGTAAATATATTATATCCTGATCAGATATTTGTCAACATATGTTTTACCTTCCCAGGTTAAATATTATGCCGGCACTTACCACTGCTGCGGGTATAATATATCAAAAGAAGCCCTCTGCATCGCCTTTCATCTTCGCAATGCATCAAGGCTTCTGATGTTCTATTTTATTCTCTTATATATTTCGTACAGCATGTTAAGTACAGCATAATTTCTGTTCCAGTTTCTTGTAACATTCCTCATCTGAGCTTTTACAACATCAGTTTTTCCGTCATACGCAATGCCTATGTACACCAGACCCACAGGTTTATCGGCACTTCCCCCTCCGGGTCCTGCTATTCCCGTGACTGACACCGCCATATCTGTTCCGGTCTTTGCTCTGATGCCTTCTGCCATCTCCGCAGCGGTCTCGGGGCTGACTGCCCCAAAGGTGTCAAGAGTTTCCGCCTTCACACCCAGCTCCTTAATTTTTGCTTCGTTGCTGTATGTCACAATTCCTCTGTCAAATACTTTGGAAATACCGTCCGTGTTTATAAGTGTTCCGGCAAACAACCCTCCGGTACACGATTCAGCGCAGGAAATGGTTATGTTTTTATCTAGCAGCATGTTTGCAACCACATCTGCCAGTTCCTCGTTATCTGTGCTGTAAACATATTCTCCGATTATGTCCATGACTCTGGCTGTCATATCCTCTACTGCAGCTTCTGCCTCTTCTTTTGTCGGGCGTTTGGATGCTATGCGGAGGCTGCATTCCCCTTCTTTTGCATAGGTCGCAATGGTAGGATCCGTCTGCCCGTCTATCAGCGGAAGCAGCACAGTTTCCATCTTTGATTCTCCCAGTCCGAAGGTTCTGAGAATCTTATAGTATATTACACTGTCCTGTCTGCTGATGAGTCTGGGTTTAACTTCTTTTTCAAACATATTGGTCATCTCACGAGGAGGTCCCGGCATAGATACTATTATTTTGCCTTTTTTTTCGAGCCAGAATCCCGGAGCTGTTCCCTGATCATTAGGAAGTATCTGGGCAGATTCAGGCATATTTGCCTGCTTAAGGTTATTTTCTGTCATAGGTCTTCCTGATCTTTCGTATCTATCCTTAAGTGCCGAAAGCGCTTCCGGGCTTACCACGAGGCGATCACCCATCGCCTGAGCTATTACCTCCTTGGTAAGATCGTCCTGAGTAGGTCCCAGTCCCCCTGTGGTTATTATCATATCACAATCTCTGAATGCAAATTCTATAAGTTCGGCCAGCCTTCCCGGATTATCTCCTACACTGTAATGATACATTACATCATATCCGAGATTATTCAGTTCTCTTGATAGAAATGCAGCATTGGTATTTACTATCTGTCCGAAAAGTATCTCGGTTCCCACTGTGAGAATCGCTGTTTTCATCTAAATACGCCTCCTTATTTCTGTGAAAACACCTGTTTGTTCTGTACAACGTATTCAACACCTGAATATACTGTCATAACAAGTGATGCCCACAGAAAAGCTTGTGAAACATACCAAAGTACGACAAATTCAGGGAAAGCCGGTACAAGAAGCAGCAGACATACTGCAATCATCTGAAGAACTGTCTTGATTTTACCGCTCATTCCCGCTGCAATAACTATTCCTTCAGATGCCGCCACTGTACGCATTCCTGCCACAGTGAATTCACGCGCCAGGATAACAATAAGCATCCATGCAGGTACATAATACGGAATCATCAGGCATAAGGCGGAATATACCAGCACTTTGTCTGCCAGCGGATCCATTATTTTTCCGAAATTTGTCACCAGATTATGCTTTCTAGCAATCTTTCCATCCAGCATATCAGTAAATGATGCCGCAACAAAAATAAGAAAGGCCACCATGTACCATCCGAAGTAATAAGCAACAATAAAGAAAGGTACCGCAACAACTCGTGCGATTGTAAGTTTGTTAGGTAAATTCATTTTAAACCTCCATACCAGTCAGGTCATAATCAAATGCATCCTGTATTATAACATTAACCAAATCTCCGGGTTTAAGCTCCCTTTCGGACGTAAATAACACCGAGTCATCTATCTCAGGGGCATCATATTGCGTCCTCCCGATATAGCTTCCGTCTTCATCTTTTTCTTCCACCAGAACTTTCATTATCTGACCGATTTTTTCTCTGTTGGATTCCAGTGAAATGTCCAGCTGACGCCGCATCACAGCATCCTTTCTATGCTCCCTGATTTCTTCCGGGACCTGATTCTCCATTTCGCCTGCCGTAGTGTTTTCTTCCTGAGAATAGGCAAACACACCAAGTCTGGCAAATCGCATTTCTTCAACGAAAGAAAGCAGATTTTCGAAGTCCTCTTCAGTTTCACCGGGGAATCCTGTGATAATTGTCGTCCTTATGTGAATATCAGGGATAGCTTCCTTAAGCTTTTTTACAGTCTCTCTGATGGAATTCTCTGTCGAACGCCGGTTCATAGCTTTAAGAATGTTGTTACTGGAATGTTGTATAGGAATATCAATGTAATGACATATTTTTTCCTCATTTTTCATGACTTCTATGAGTTCATCGGTGATTTTGTCTTCATAGCAGTACATAAGTCTGATCCACTCTATTCCTTCTATTCCACACAGTTCTTTTAACAGTTCAGGCAGAACCTGTCTGCCGTAGATATCTGTGCCGTAAAGAGTAACGTCCTGAGCTATAAGTATCAGTTCCTTGCATCCTTTATCTGCAAGCCATTGGGCTTCTTTAAGAATATCTTCTTTTTTCTTGCTTCTGTAAGGACCTCTTATATCGGGAATGACACAATAGGCACATCTGTTGTTGCATCCTTCCGCTATTTTTAAAGTAGCGGTATATGGGTTTTCTTCAAGAACCCGTGGCAGTATACCAAGAGACGTATCACAGCACAACGAAATGGATTTTATTCTTTTTTCATCGCAACATAATTCTCTGAGAATCTTTGGAAGTTCCGGGTACTGGTTAACTCCGACAAAACAGTCTACCTCAGGCATCTCCTCAAAAAGTTCATCAGCATATCTCTGCGCCAGACACCCTGAAACAACAAGTTTTCTATTTTCGTCTTTAAGTTCCGCCAGTTCGAATATTCTCTGAATAGACTCCCGTTTTGCATCGTTTATGAAACCACATGTGTTTAAAATCATCACATCCGAGTTTTCAGCATCGTCCGTGATGGTTATTCCTTCTGCAGTCATTATACCTTTTGCTGTCTGTGTGTCATTGAAATTTTTGGGGCAGCCCAAGGTCTCCATATATACTTTCATTATAAATTCTCCGTATCCTTTTTCATCTGTTCCAGCTCCTCTTCTGAAATCAGTACCTGACGAGGTCTGCTTCCATCCTGAGGGCTTACTATACCCCTGGCTTCCATCATATCCATTATTCTGGCAGCTCTGTTGTAACCGATTCTGAATCTTCTCTGAAGCATCGAAACAGACGCTTGTCCGCTTTTTACCACCAGATCTATTGCCTCCGGCAATAATTCGTCTGTATCCTCTCCGGAATTACCGGCATCTGTTCTCTCGATACGTGTCAGTACATCTTGATTATAGTCTACATCCTCTACCTGTGACTTGACATATTCTATAACCTTATGTACTTCATTATCCGAAATAAAAGCTCCCTGAATTCTTACGGGTTTTCCCATTCCCATAGGATTAAAAAGCATATCACCTTTTCCCACAAGCTTCTCGGCCCCCTGCATGTCAAGTATTGTTCTTGAGTCCACCTGTGATGAGACAGCAAATGCTATCCTTGATGGGATATTTGCTTTTATCACACCGGTGATTACATCTACCGAAGGTCTCTGTGTGGCTACGATAAGGTGCATTCCTGCAGCTCTTGCCATCTGTGCCAGTCTGCATATAGACTCTTCGATCTGTGAAGGCGCTGCCATCATCAGATCTGCCAGTTCATCGATTATTATTACCACTTGAGGCATGACTTTGTCCGCCTCTTCGTTGGCTTTAACATATTCATTGTATGACTCCAGGTCGCGCACACCCTCTTCTGCAAATTTTTTGTATCTGTCAGTCATTTCAGCCACAGCCCAGTTCAGAGCCGCTGCAGCCTTGGCAGGGTCGGTCACGACAGGAATCATAAGGTGAGGAACTCCGTTGTAGTTTCCCAGTTCCACAACCTTAGGATCTATTAGTATGAGCTTTACCTCGTCCGGATCGGCTTTGTACAGAATGCTGGTTATAATCCCGTTAATGCACACAGATTTGCCGGATCCTGTTGATCCTGCAATCAGCAGATGAGGCATTGACTTAAGATCAGCTACAACAGCTTTTCCTCCTATATCTTTTCCTACGGCAAAGGTAATCTTTGATTTACTCTCTTTAAACTCGGCTGAATCGATGATGTCCCGTATATGCACCATGGTAACCGAGTCATTTTCCACTTCGATTCCTACGGCCGCCTTTCCCGGTATCGGGGCTTCAATTCTGATATTTCTTGCCTCCAGATTAAGGGCAATATCGTCTGCAAGTCTGACTATACTGCTAACTTTGACTCCCACTGCCGGCTGGATTTCATACCTGGTTACCGTAGGCCCCTGAGTCACCTGAACAACTCTTGCGTCAACGTGAAAATTGCGGAGTGTTTCTTCAAGCTTTCTTGCTTTCTCGGTCAGCAGCCTGTTATTGGTCTTTATACCTCCCTCAGCCTTATCAAGAAGACTTATCGGAGGTTTTTTATATTTTTTTACCGTCACGGATGGTGCAAGGTCTTCTTTTGTAAGCATTGCAGCCGCCGCTTCCTTGTTGGAAAGTTTCTTTTCCGGCATGGAAGAATATTCAGATTCTGGTTGAAACTCAGTTCCGACAGATTTAATTCCCACAGTAGGCGTTGAAGTTGATGGGGCCGTTGTTCCGTCAATTCCGAAGCCTTCAACGCAGCTGCTTTTTTCTTCAAGACCGAAAGTTCCTGATGACGGTGTCTTGCCAAAAAGCGAGTCATCCTGCATATATTTTAATATACTGTTTTTGCCCGCAGAATTAGAAGAAGCCGATTTCTGATACTCATTTGCGGCTGTTCTCCCATCTACTATTTTTATGTCGCTTCCGGAAAGCTGTCTGCTTTCAGGAACAATAACCGACGTATCATCATTTTCATCGCGATCCAGATGGGCATTCTCCTTTATAAGCCTACGCTGCTCCATCTTATCACCTATCTTGCTTATAAAGCGTGATACCGGCGTATTTATTATGAGCAACAGGCATATGAGTGTAACCACTATTGAAAAAATCCAGCACCCTGCTGTTCCAAGCCATTTTATCAGCAGTGATGCCAGAAGCATACCGAAAAAGCCGCCGCTCTTAAGTGTCACACCGGATGCGTAAAAGCCTTTGATTACTGTCAATGACAAGCTTATATCCGCTTCGTTAATAAATCTTACGGAATTCATAGTTGACAGCATCAGCAACAGTAGAAAAAGAAGCAATGTTGTTCTGACTGAAATTGATACTGTCTGCCGCGCAAAGAGCAAAATACCGAAAAGGATAAGATAAAAAGGAAGAACATATGCCACAAACCCAAACAGTCCCTTGAGGCAGTTTCCTATTATCTCACCCAACTGACCTGCTCCGTCTGTCAATGTTGCAACAATCAGAAACACGCCCAGCGCGATGGCTATTATTGCCCATATTTCATCAATTACTCTTCTGTCTGCCTTTTTCTTTGCCTGAATTTCCATGGCTTTTTCCTTTGCCTTGGTAGAGGTTTTGGCAGAAGAAGAGTTCTTTGTCGTCTTGTTTTTTGAACCGGGAGGACGACCTGGCCCTCTCTTTTTCTCAGCCATTGCAAAACCCTTTCTTTATGGTCTTACGCGAAGAAAATGCCATAGCATGTTACAATAAGACCAAGTGCCCAAACATAATACGAGAAGTAATTGAGTTTTTTATCTGAAACAATCTTTATCATAGTTTTTATAGCAATCAGTCCTGAAACTGCTGCGACAATCATTCCCACGAGCACAGGTCCCAGCTGTGCCATGTCAAACCCGCTTTCTAGAGCTGCAGGTGCTTCCATAACAGCAGAACCCAAAATGGATGGTATCGAAATCAGAAACACAAATTTTACAGCGAATTTTCTGTCAAGATTGCATATTAGGCTTCCAAACAGCGTGGAGCCTGAGCGTGATATACCCGGACAAATGGCTATTCCCTGAACAGTTCCTATAAACAGCGCATTTCTGAAATTCATCTGTTCTATTCCTCTGTTTGAAGCCCCCATTCTTTCTGCCATAACCAGCAGAAATCCGGTAATAATGAGACCGATACCGATAGGAATTATGGAATTATAAAGGCTGTCAAACAGGTCATTGAACAGAATGCCTATTATTCCCGTAGGAATGGTGGCAACGATTATCATTATGCCAAGCTTTCTCACAGGCCTTTCCTGAAGTCTCAGACCTTTCCCGGTGCAGAGATCCTTGATAGTGAGAAACAGTTCCACAATAAGCTCTGCAATATCTCTCCAGTACACTATGAATACAGAAATCAGTGTTCCCACATGAAGCAGCACCGCAAAAAGAAGGACTTTATCTTCCTGAATACCAAACCACTGCTGAAGCAGCGCCAGATGCCCCGAGCTGCTTATAGGAAGAAACTCGGCAAGTCCTTGAACCAGTCCCAAAATTATAGCTTCAAAATATGACATATCTCTTCTCCTTACTTTTTATCAATATACCCTTTTACGGTAAGCGCCTCTGCACAGAGAATTGCTCCGCCGGCGGCACCTCTTATAGTATTGTGGGACAGTCCCACAAACTTATAGTCATAAATACTGTCTTTTCTAATTCTGCCGATAGAAATTCCCATTCCCTTGTCTCTGTTGACATCTGCTTTTACCTGTGGTCGGTCATCCTCTTCAAAGTACTTGATGAACTGCTCCGGTGCCATAGGAAGCTTTTCCTCCTGTGGGAATCCTCGATAGCTTTCCAATTTCTCGATAAGCTGTTCCTTGGTAGGATTCTTTCTGAATTTGATAAAAGCAGCCGCCGTATGACCATTGAGAACCGGGACTCTAAGACACTGACATGAAATTCTAATATCATCACTTTTAACAATTTCCCCTTTTTCCATGTCCGCATGTCCCCAAATTTTTAATGGTTCCTGCTCACTCTTTTCCTCTTCACCGCCGATATAAGGAATAATGTTTTCAACCATTTCCGGCCATGAATTAAAATCTTTTCCGGCTCCTGAAATTGCCTGATAAGTTGTGACAACACACTCATATGGTTCGAATTCCTTCCAGGCTTCTATTGCCGGAACATAGCTCTGAATGGAACAGTTAGGTTTTACTGCTATGAAGCCTCTCTTTGTTCCAAGGCGTTTCTTCTGTGCTTCAATAATTTCAAAATGATCACAGTTTATTTCAGGAATAACCATAGGAACGTCCGCGGTCCATCTGTGGGCGCTGTTATTGGAAACAACAGGAGTCTCCGTCTTTGCATACTCTTCTTCAATAGCTCTTATCTCTTCTTTTGTCATGTCGACGGCACTGAAGAGGAAGTCCACCGTGGATGCAACTTTTTCAACATCCCTTACATTCATAACCTTTATATCTTTTACTCTTTCCGGCATAGGCTTTTCTATTTTCCAACGGTCGCCTACCGCGTCCTCGTATCTCTGACCTTCGCTGCGGCTGCTGGCTGCCAGAGTAACCACCTCAAACCATGGGTGATTATCCAGAAGGGAAATAAATCTTTGTCCAACCATGCCTGTCGCACCTAAAATTCCTACTTTAAGCTTATCACTCATAACAACTACCTCTCTATTTGAATCTTGTTTAATCAATATTATAACAATTTATTGTATCACTTTTTTGTTGACTTTTCAACAAAATAGATATGAATGAATATAATAATTTAGCACCATATTTATTGAAAGGAAGTGTTGTTTTGTCTTTATTTGAAGGGGCCGCAACAGCCCTTGTTACTCCTTTTAAAGATGGTAAGCCGGATTACGTTTCCATGGGTAAGCTAATTGAATGGCAGATAAGTTCAGGAATAGATGCCTTAGTAATCTGCGGAACCACAGGAGAGTCTTCAACCCTGTCTGACACCGAAAAAATCCATCTTGTCAGATTCGCATCAGATCTCGTAAAGGGTCGAGTTCCTGTTATTGCCGGCTCAGGATCCAACGATACCGCACACGCTCTGCATCTGTCAAAGGAAATGGCCGACTGCGGTGCTGACGGGCTGCTTATAGTTACTCCATATTATAACAAATGCACCGAAAATGGTCTGATCGCGCACTATGAAAAAATAGCAGATGCGGTGTCTGTGCCTGTTATAATGTATTCCGTTCCCTCCAGAACGGGAGTAGACATAAGTCCGCCATCTGTTGCCGTACTGTCCAAGCATCCCAACATTGCCGCCATAAAAGAAGCTTCGGGAAACATATCGCAGATCTGCCGTATGGCAGCATATATAAGCGAAAATTTTGACATATATTCCGGCAATGACGAGCAGACAGTCCCCGTTTTGTCTTTAGGCGGGAAAGGCTGTATATCAACAGTTTCCAACATCATTCCGGCACGCTTTTCGCAAATGATACACAAGTATATGAAAGGAGACTGTATTGAAGCAGGCAGAGAGCAAATTGCGCTTATGCCTCTTATCGATGCGCTTTTCAGTGAAGTGAATCCGGGACCGGTTAAGGCTGCTTTGGCTATGATGGGCATGTGCAATCTCGAATACAGGCTGCCTATCTGTTCTCCTTCCAATAAAGTACAGTACATGATTTATGATACACTGGAGGAGTTCGGGCTTTTGTAGACTGCAAAAAAAAACAGACAGGTCAAAGGCATCCATTGTTATGGGATTTCTTACCTGTCTGTTTATTCATGTTTTTATATTGCTTCTTCTGTTTCCTCAAACTGTGAATTGTACAGATCAGCATAGAACCCGCCTGCTTCCAGCAGCTGGCTGTGTGTTCCCTGTTCGATAATGTCGCCTTCCTTCATTACAAGAATAAGATCGGCATTTTTGATGGTTGAAAGTCTGTGTGCTATAATAAAGCTTGTTCTTCCTTCCATCAGGTTATCCATGGCTTTCTGAATGCGCTCTTCGGTACGAGTATCTACAGAAGATGTTGCTTCATCCAGAATCAGTACGGGATTGTCGGCAAGAATGGCTCTTGCAATTGTAAGCAGCTGTTTCTGTCCCTGAGATACATTGGACGCATCTTCATTAAGCTCCATTTCATATCCTTCCGGCAATGTTCTTATAAAATGATCTGCATGAGCAGCCTTGGCTGCTGCAATAACTTCTTCATCAGTGGCATCAAGTCTTCCATAGCGGATATTCTCCATAATTGTCCCTTTAAACAGCCATGTATCCTGCAGTACCATACCGAAGTAGTCTCTGAGATTATGACGGTTGAAATCGCGGATATCATGACCGTCAAGAGAAATACTTCCGCTATCCACATCATAAAATCGCATAAGAAGCTTTACTATTGTTGTTTTTCCTGCACCTGTAGGGCCGACAATTGCTATCTTTTGTCCCGGTTTTACATCAGCACTGAAATCTTTTATAACTACCTGCTTTGGATCATATCCGAATCTCACATGGCTGAAGGTTACAGCTCCCTTAGGGTTGGTAAGAGCTACCGGATTTTCAGCCGTCTGGTCTTCCTCCTCTTCTCCGAGGAATTCAAAAACTCGTTCAGATGCAGCTGTCATGGACTGAACCTGATTTATGACCTGAGCAATCTGCTGAATAGGCTGCGTGAAATTTTTTACATACTGGATGAACGCCTGAATGTCACCTATCCCGATAGTTCCCCTTATGGCCAATATTCCTCCGCTGATAGCCACGCCTGCATAACCCATGTTTCCCACAAACATCATAATCGGCTGCATCAGTCCCGAAAGAAACTGGGATTTCCACGCTGAAGTGTACAGAACATTATTTGTCTTGTCAAAATTCTCAATTGTTTCTTTCTCTTTGTTAAAAGCTTTGATAACCAGATGACCGGAATAGGTTTCCTCCACCTGACCATTGATTTTGCCAAGATAATTTTGCTGCGTTCTGAAATATTTCTGGGAAAACTTTACAACCGTTGACATCAGAATAGCCGAAACAGGCAGTACCACCAGTGCAATAAGCGTCATCAGAGGCGATATGGAAAGCATCATGACTATAACACCTATAATAGTCGCCGTTGAAGTAATAATCTGCGTTACACTCTGATTGAGTCCCTGTCCCAGAGTGTCTACGTCATTAGTAATCCTTGACAGCACCTCTCCGTATGTTCTGCTCTCAAAATACTTCATAGGCATCCTGTTTATCTTCTCGGATATTTCCTTTCTCATGCGGTAGCATATCTTCTGGGTTATCCCCGTCATAATCCAGCTCTGTATAAATGTAAAGGCTGCGCTGCAAAGGTAAAGTCCAAGAGTAAGCATGAGAATATGGGCTATTTTGTCAAAATCAATGCCACCGGTTCCGCCTATTTTACGCATCAGACCCTCTGCAAGCTCTGTGGTTGCTTTTCCCATAACCTTAGGGCCTATAACCGAAAATACTGTCGAAGCTGCTGCAAAGATCATTACTGTAAGAATTGCAAACTTGTACCTGCCTATATATGCAAGCAGCTTGCTGAAAGATCCTTTAAAATCTTTTGCTTTCTCGCCGCCTATCATGCCTCCCATAGGGCCGTGTCCGCCCATGGGGCCGCGCCTGCGCTTGGGCATTTTAAATTCCTGTCTTTCATTACTCATGATCTTTCACCCCCTTCTTCTCATTTTTATCCAGATGTTTTTCATCTTTTAAACTCAGAGATGCAAGCTCCTTTTCAGAAAGCTGAGACTGAGCAATCTGCTGATAAACTTCACAGTTTGTCATCAGTTCCTCGTGAGTTCCAATTCCTGCAACACTGCCGTCATCCAGCACGATAATCTGGTCTGCATGGAGAATTGTACTTATTCGCTGTGCAACTATAATCTCGGTGCTGTCTGCCACCTCTGCAGCCAGCGCTTTACGTAAAGCTGCGTCTGTCTTCATGTCTAGAGCAGAAAAGCTGTCATCAAATACATATATTTCGGGATTTTTTGCAATTGCTCTTGCAATGGCCAGTCTCTGTTTCTGTCCGCCTGATACATTGCTTCCTCCCTGAGAAATATAACTGTCATATCCATCATCTTTTTCATTTATAAATTCCGCTGCCTGGGCAATTTCTGCCGCCTTCCTTATTTCTTCGTCAGAAGCTTCTTTTCTTCCGAAGCGAAGGTTTGATGCTATCGTTCCGGAAAACAGCACGCCCTTCTGAGGAACAAAGCCTATTTCTTCACGCAGCTCATCAAGACATATATTTCTTATATCTTCTCCGTCCATGGTTATCTTACCTTCTGTCACATCGTAGAATCTTGGTATCAGATTAACCAGAGTGGATTTTCCGCTTCCCGTGCTACCTATTATTGCAGTTACTTTACCAGGCTCTGCTTTAAAACTGATATCATGGAGCACATCTTCTTTTGCTCCCGGATATCGAAAAGATACATGGTCAAATTCCAGTACACCTTTATGCTGTGAAATTTTTTTCGGAGTTTCCGGATTCCTTATTGAAGATTCAGTTTCAAGAACCTCTGCAATTCGATCAGCAGCCACTCCTGCTCTTGGTAGCATGATTGACATCATGGTGAGCATAAGAAATGACATTACAATAAGCATGGAATAAGTGATAAATGCCGTCATTTGTCCTACCTGCAGGCTTCCTGCGTCAATTCGATGAGCACTTACCCATGTAATCAGTACAACCAGACAATTCATAATGAGCATCATTCCCGGCATCATAAATGTCATTACTCTGTTTGTAAACAGTTGTGTTTTCTTTAGATTCTTATTTGCGGCATCAAATCGCTCTTCTTCTGTCTTTTCTCTTCCGAAAGCGCGTATAACAGGAAGGCCTGTCAGGATTTCTCTGGATACGAGGTTCAAGGCGTCCACCAGGTTCTGCATTATTTTAAACTTAGGCATTGCAACAGAAACAAGGACCAAAACAAACCCTATAATTACAATGACTGCCAGAGCTATGACCCATCCCATGGATGCTCCGGTCTGCCATACCTTCCATATTCCTCCGATTCCTATAACCGGAGCATACAGCACCATTCTCAGCAGCATGGTACTGACCATCTGGATCTGCTGAATGTCATTGGTAGTTCTTGTTATAAGCGATGCCGTGGAATATCGGTCAATTTCGCTATTGGAAAATTCTACAACATGTCGGAAGACCCGGCTTCTTAAATCTCTTCCTACTCCGGCTCCTACTCTGGCTGCCAGAAGTGACAGGAGAGTCATAGATGACAGCATCACCAGCGCAATAAGCAGCATCTTCGCTCCGGTATTCCACAGGTATGACATCTGCATGTCATCAATATCCATTCCTGCTGCCTCGTCACACGTGGCCGCATATGCTATGCCCATTGACTTCAGTGTCTGGCTTCCTATAGCGCTTATGGTGTCCTCCATGGTTTCTCTTGATTTTTCAACCATAGCCTTATCCATCTTCCCTGACGCAATCATGCTTTCCATAATCGGTCTCATATCAACATATGTTGCTTTATTTCCCTCTTCGTCCTCTGCCTCAAAGGTATAGATATCAGTATGCAGCAGTTCTCCAATTTCTGTAATTGACATTGTATCAATCTGTGAGGCAATGAACGCTGTCTGCGGCTCCTTTTCCATAGCATCCTTAATCGTATTTCTTAAATCAGATTCACTCATATGTCCCAGCTGATAGGTCAGAACTATGGATGTCATCAGCTGTTCATCTATGTCGTTGAGCTTATCCTCGTCTTTTTCCGTAAGCCGATAAGTCTCTCCCTCTTTCTCATAGATTCCCGTCCAGATTGCTTTCTCGTCATCATCCATAAAAATCTGTGCTTCCTGAAATTCCTTTTCAGTTATTTTTTCAGGTACAATATGTGCAATTCCGCTGTTCTGAATCCCAACATCTATTATATTGGATGTGTACTGCGGCAGTGACAGGTCGCAGTAGGCCTGAACTACCAGAAGCAGTACAATAACGACTACTGTTTTCCAGTAGGGAATCAGATTTTTAAAAATCCTCTTCATACTTTATTACTCCTTTTGATTTTATCTGTTGCCCTTGTATTTTCTTTTAGCCACTTCTGCTTTGGAAGTCTCAGCAAATTGTCTAAGATATGCGTTGAGTTTCTGCATTATATCCTCCCCCATATTACCGAATACAGCATCGGCAAACTCTTCCATAATCGCATCAACTTCCTTAATCAAAGCTTCACCTGAAGCTGTAATCTCCACTAATGTATTTCTGCGGTCCCTTCTGTCCACATCACGCCGGATATATCCTTTGGTTTCCAGGATGCCCATAGCTCGTGATATTGCCGGAGGCGGCATGCACATGCTTCTGACTACGCATGATATGCGAGCACGCCCGTCTTCACCTTTCACATCTTCAATCCGCTTGAGGATATCAAACTCTCCCATGGTTATTTCCGGTAACATGCTGGATATATTCAGTTTTCGCAATTCGGTCATGATATTTAAAAACTCCAGTTGCTCCTTCGTCATTTAAAATCTTCCCTTCTTAATTAAATATTTTTCTGCTCCTGAAACTATTATTTTCAGGTACAATTATTAACATTGTTAATAATTGTATGATGACAAATATTTTAGTCTTTTAATTTTCTGTTGTCAAGACCCGTGTTGAAGGCTCTATGATAAATTCCGGTGCGAAGTCACATGTAGGAATCATATCGCATATATGACTTCACAGAAGCAGCCTTGTTATAAGGATGTACACACTATGGGACTGTTAGCAAAGAAAAAGATATTGGAAAAAACTGTGGCGGAGGCCGGGCACAGTTTGGAATCGGCGATTTAAAAAGGGTATTTTAAACCCTGCCCGGGACAGCAAATAAGGTAGATCCGGAGGCGAGCTGCTACATTGGCCTCTACCGGCTGAGGGAAAAACACGACAAAGGTATGGCGAAAAATATCTGATCACCTCCGCCAAAACACGAGGATTATTTTACAAAAAAAAACGGCAGCCTTCGGCTGCCGTCTCAAAATCCATATTAAGCCTGTACGATTTCTTTACCGTCATAGTAATTGCAGTTAGGGCAAACTCTATGAGGGAGTTTAGGTTCATGACACTGAGGACAGATTGAAAGTCCAGGTGCGGTCATCTTCATGTTAGCGGATTTTCTCTTATCTCTTCTGGCTTTTGAAGTTTTTCGTTTAGGTACTGCCATGTTTTACACCTCCTTACAAGTACACTTCTATGTGAAGTTAATATTCTCAATTTTAATATCTGCTGACAAATGTATATCAACCACTTAAGTATATACTTTAACCGGTGCCTTTGTCAACAGAAATTTTACTACATTCTGCCTGTAACGATATTGAATGTATCTCTTGCAATCATAAGCTCTTCGTTTGTAGGGATGAGGAGAAGTCTTACCCTTGAATCTTCTGTGGCTATGTCAACTTCCTTGCCTCTTACCTTGTTCTTTACAGGATCCAACTTGATTCCAAGATTGCCCAAGTTATTGCAGATGATTTCTCTCATGGTAACGTCATTCTCACCTACTCCTGCAGTAAAGATGATGGCATCAACGCCATTCATTTCTGCAATATATGCACCGATATAGAATCTTACCTTATGGGCAAATACCTTCAGTGCAAGGGCTGCTCTTTCGTTACCTTCTGCAACTGCTTCTTCAATATCTCTGAAGTCACTGGAAACTCCGGAAATGCCGAGAACACCTGATTTCTTGTTTAATATCTCGTTGGCCTTACCCTGAGGGAGATTTTCTTTTTCTCTGATGTAAGTTACAATTGCAGGGTCAATGTCGCCGCATCTGGTTCCCATTACAAGGCCTTCAAGAGGAGTAAATCCCATGGATGTATCTATACATTTACCTCTCTTGATAGCAGAAACTGATGCACCGTTACCAAGGTGACATGTAATCAGTTTAAGGTCATCCAGATTTACATTGAGCATCTTTGCTGCTCTTTCTGCAACATATTTATGTGAAGTTCCGTGGAATCCGTATCTTCTGATTCCGTGCTTCTGATAATATTCGTAAGGAATAGCGTATATGTATGATTCAGGCGGCATAGTCTGATGAAAAGCCGTATCGAAAACTCCAACCATTGGTGTATTCGGCATGAGTTCCTGACATGCTGCAATACCTAAAAGGTTAGGCGGATTATGAAGCGGTGCCAGTTCCACGCACTCTTCCAGAGCTTTGATAACTTCTTCTGTGATAAGTACTGAGGATGCAAATTTTTCTCCGGCATGTACTACTCTGTGTCCTACTGCTCCGATCTCATCCATGGACTTTACAACTCCATGTTCAGGATCCTGAATGGCATTGAGAACCTGTTCGATAGCATCCTTATGATCCTTCATAGGCACTTCTGTTTTAACTTTGTCTGTTCCTATTTTTTCGTGTGTGATAACGGAACCATCCATTCCGATTCTTTCTACAAGACCTTTGCAGAGCAGAGATTCGTTTGTCATGTCAAGAACCTGGTACTTAAGCGAAGAACTTCCGCAGTTGATAACTAAAACTTTCATATCTATTCCTCCATATAATTTATATAACAGTTTAACCTTAAATAGTATAAACAAAAAACCCTGCTATTGCAAGGGTTTTCTGCCTTTTCTGCCTAAATTTTCCCTTTGTTGTAAAAGGGTTTTCTGAGATATTCCGAAAAGGTGTACAAATCTCTTTCTGCCGCAATATTGTACAAATCAGCAGCCAGAATATCTTTCTCCAAGGTGTTTCTTATTTCCGGATATGCCGCAGCTTCTCTATTTATATTTGTAATTACAGGCAAAGCACATCGTCCGGATTTTTTCACTTCTTTTAGATAAGTGCTTCCTTTTTCGCTAAATGCCAGAATTCTAATATAGCTGTTATATTCAGTATCTTTTTCTATGCCCAGAAGAACCTGAAGAAGAAATCTGTCTATCCTTGTTCTGGTATATCTTTTGGATTTCATGGAATCTGCCAGTTCTTCCATATTGCTGCAGCTTCTGAGACACTTTTTCAGCTTATTTCCAAGGCCCTCTCCTCCCGAAGGAGCTTTTTCCAGAATATATGCCTCAGATGAGAGGATTTTATATCTCAGCAGTTCAAAAAATATATCATCTGAAGGACTCTGTACTCCGGCAAAAACCTCTGCCGATTCAGGAGGTAAGAATGCTGAAATATCTTTTTTTTCACTTAAAAGATATCTTATGGCCGTGGCAGAAGCCATTTCCTCATCGGGACATCTGTCATTGTATCCCGGTCCTGTCCTTGCCACTGCAACCGGCTGTGCTGTTCTCATTGCATTTATATACTCCAGTGCCAGTATATTGTTTGGGCTTTCCACAATCTTCTCTGCCTCTTTACCCAGTAGCTGACAGATTGTCTCGCTTCTGGCCCTTGGATATGATATTCCTTTTTTTACAGCGTCTCGGATACAATCCTCTATATGCCCTCTATTGTCCTTTATTTCCCGGGCAATGGCTTTAAGTTCTTCTATATTTCCCGATTCACTTCCGAAGGAAATGAAGTCTGCTCCCAGATTTTCAAGAATTTCAACACTTGCTGAGGCATAGTATCCCGCCGAACTGCACGCAAAGACCGCCGGTATTTCAACCACAAGGTCCACACCGCATTTTACGGCAGCCTCAGCTCTCTGCCACTTATCAGCTATGGATGCCTGCCCTCTCTGAAGGAAATATCCGCTCATGGCGGCTATTGAAACCTCCGCCCCGCTTTCTTCCATGGAACGTCTGAGGTGGTGCAGATGACCGTTATGAAAAGGATTATATTCTGCTGTTATTCCTACGCTTTTCATTTTCATAAAATTATAATACCACAATATTAACAAATAATGCAGCAAGAATTACGGCAATAATGCAGTGAGTTGCCTTTATTGATATTATCTCCCTCAGTCCCAGACCTGAACCCCTTGTCATTGACATGGACTGACCTATTACAGAAAGCCCGCCGAAGGATACCAGTGCTGATGCCATAATAACTTTATATGCCATACTTATATCGCACAGTCCTACCATGTTTGTTCCTATTGTCATTTCCATTATGCCTTTCAGACAGGCTGATGCAGCTTGATTATGTATAATAGCTGATAATCCGGCTTTTTCCATTAAATTTATGCCTATGGTAAAAAACATAAGATACGCCAGAATCATTGCCATATCTTTAAAGCCTGCACCTATGGCTCTGCTGAAGTTTTCCAGATAGTCACTGCTTCCCCCCGGAATTACGGTCCCTTTGCTACGCATTTTCCCTTTTTCCGACATGTACAGCAGACTGTTTAAAAGCGCTCCTCCATAATGAGCTGACGCAACAATAAGCGCGCCTTCCCTGCTTCCTATGAAAGTACCTACCGTAAATATTATAAAAGCCGGGCCTGTGACAAGAGAATAACTCAACACAAAGCGTCCCTGCTCTGCGGTAAGTCTTCCTTCTCTTACAAAATCTCCCACCGCCTTGGCTCCCATGGGATAACCCGACAGAAAAGCCATCACAAAAGGATATATTCCCGGCGGCAGGCTTTGCAGATTTCCCGTGTTTTTTATAAATTCCGAAAAAATGAAAAACGGAAGCAGTACGGGGATTATAGAGTTCGCCCATATTATTATTGCAGTTTTGGATCCTTCCTCGGTTATATCCGGAAATATAACCATGGCCATGGCAAAAGCAGCTGCCAGTATGGCTATGCACCTGTTTTTATGATAATTGCTCATTCTCATGTTGCAATTCTATTCATAAAATCAAGGCTTTATTCCACAGCGAAAAAAAGGATGTCTGAGGGAGTTTCCCGGACATCCTGTATCTTTTCTATTCTTCTTCACTTGGCGCAAAGGTTCCTGATTCAACTTCATTCTGGGTCTTATATGCCAGATTTTTCATTTCTTCTCTGTTGGATGCCAGAACCTCGTTTATGGAATTGAAAGTGTTTTCCAGACTGGTGTACATTTCACCAAAGTACTTCATGTTGAGCTCATCCATTTTGCCCTGCATGTCATAAAGCATCTTATCCACATAATCGTAAGTTCTCATGCGCATAACTCTTGCATGAGTCTCGGCGTCCTGCTTTATCTCTGCGGCAAGCTTGGTTGCCCTTAAAGTTATATCATCTGTTTCAACAAGATAATCGGCCTGCTTTTTGGCTTCTCTTATGATTCGTTCGTATTCCGCCTTGGCTTCTGCCAGTATTCTGTCTCTCTCGTCTCTGATCCACTTTGCCTGCTGAACATCATCCGGCAGCGCCAGTCTTATTTCCCTGACAATCTGAAATATTTCCTCTGCGTCCAGCATGATCTTGTTTGACAAAGGAAGACCGGTGGCTTCATCAACTATATCTTCCAGTTCTTCCAGTAATTTTAAAACTTTCATCGTATCTTCCATTACTTGTTCAATCTTCCTTTCATTTTTTCTAATACGCAGGGCGGTACCAGGTTTTCACCCCTGCCTCCCAGAGAAATGACCTGCTTAGCCATTGTGGAACTGATAAAGGCGTATTTGGAATCTGCCATCAGAAATACTGTTTCGGTATTATTCTCGTACAGGTAACGATGCAGCTGGGCCATCTGCTGTTCAGAGTCAAAATCGCTCATACCTCTCAGCCCTCTTACGACCACGTTAAACTTATTTTTGTTTACAAAATCAGCCAGCAGTCCGTCACACATGTCCACTGTAACATTTTCAAGATGGGCGGTGGCTTCCTTAATCATTTCCATGCGTTCCTCAAAGGTGAACATGGTTTTCTTTTCAAGGTTCACCACTACACCGATTACCACCTGATCGAAGAGGTTGGCCGCTCGTTCTATAATGTCTAAATGTCCCAATGTAAGCGGGTCAAAGGAACCAGCATACAGCGCCTTTGTCTTCATAATCCTTCCTCCCAATTCTTTGCCTTATATTTTAGCATAATGAACTGTTCTTTGCAATGATTTTCCCTGTTCTTTGTATTCATGCCGTCAGCGCTTTATCAGAGCCGCCAGTCAAACCAGCAGTATGAACCGGTCCTATAAATCTTGTTTCCATCTGCGCCTAAAGGCGCTTTTTATGCCTGCTTATTATGCATAATTCCCTACGCGCCGGAAATTACGGTCCCCATGCCTGCATTTCTGATTTGCACGTCTGTTAAAAATCATCAATGCGCTGAAGCCGATCGAATAGGGGCTAACTAGTAGCCCCTTTCACACCACCGTACGTGCCGTTCGGCATACGGCGGTTCAATTCAAATAATAATCTAAACAACTGAGAAGTCCTCGCTTTGCGAGGATTTCTTTGCTAATGAGGTGTAGTCCTGTTGTCTTTGCCACCGCCTGATAGTGGTCTCCAAGTCCAACAGACTGTTTTGCCATCCATTCGGGTGCTCCCAGTTTTCTCAATCCCCAATAGCGTTTTCCACTTTTCTTCCACTGTTTCCATATGACAATTCTCATTCTTGTACGCAGATGTTCATCTATTCTGATGAGGTTTTTCTTCATACTTCCGATTCTGAAGTAGTTTATCCATCCACGTATGACTTGATTGAGTTTCTCAATTCTGTAGTCCATACTCACTGACCAGCTTCTTTTCGTCAGCTGTTTCAGCTTTCTTTCAAACCTTTTAATTGAATCCTTGTGTGGTCTTGCCTTCCAGCCCTCTGTTCCTTTCCAGAATCCAAAACCCAGATATTTCAGCTTGCTTGGTGTCGTAACCTTTGTTTTGGTTGCGTTCACTTTTAGCCCAAGCTTCTTCTCTATCCACTTTGTAATTGTGTGCATTACTCTGTTAGCTGCTGCACTACTTCCTACTGCTATCACACAGTCATCTGCATATCTTACAAAGTGCAGTCCTCTGGCTTCTAATTCCTTATCCAGTTCATTAAGCATTATGTTGCTTAACAGCGGTGAAAGATTGCCACCTTGCGGGGTTCCTTTGTTGGTTTCTTCATATCTGCCCCTTACCATTACTCCTGCATTAAGGTACTTCCTAATGAGTGATTCGGTATCAGGGTCTTGTATGAGTTTCCCCACTAATGTCATAAGTTTGTCCTGTGGTACATTGTCGAAGAACTTTTCGAGGTCGATATCCACTACATAAGTGTATCCATCATTGAAGTATTCCAGTAGTTTCACAATCGCCTGCTGAGCCCTGCGATTTGGTCTGAACCCATAGCTGTACTCACTAAAGTGTGGTTCAACTATCGGCGTCAGTCTTTGCACAATTGCCTGCTCGATGATTCTGTCTACTACCGTCGGTACTCCAAGATTTCGTACTCCTCCATCCGGTTTTGGTATTTCTACTCGTCTTACCGGTTTTGGCTTGTACTTTCTCTCTCGGATTTTGTCTCGGATATTTACCCAGTTTTCTTTGAGATAGTCGTCGATTTCCTCTATGTTAATTCCATCGATTCCACTTGCACCCTTATTGGCTTTGACCTTCTTGTATGCAAGTCTCATATTTTCTCTGCTGAGAATCTCCTCTAACAGTTGTGACATAGATTTGTCTCCTTTCTTCGTTATGCTTCGCACTCTCTAAATCCTACCTCCTATGGAAGCTTCTCTCCGTTACGTCTTCGCTACTATCTTCCTCGTCAGACATGAGTACTTACTTTTGCAAGTCCATTTGACTCTTGAATTGTTCAGCCCTTCGCTCCACTTCCATTACTGAAGCTTCCACACTACTATGGCTTCTGCTGACTT
>DCJK01000047.1 GCA_002320005.1 Firmicutes bacterium UBA1702 | reverse complement strand
TATGGCTGTAAGAACGCACGGCAGCTTTACCTTAAGCACTTCATATCCGTCTTCCAGTGCTCTCTTTACCTTTACATATTCTCCTTCAAGATTGAATTCCTTTACATATGTAACCTGGGAAAGTCCCAGCTTCTCTGCTATCTGCGGTCCTACCTGGGCCGTATCTCCGTCTATGGCCTGTCTGCCTGCAAAGATAAGGTCATAGCCTCCCTCTTTCCTGATTCCTGCTGCAAGTGCATTTGATGTCGCCCAGGTGTCTGATCCTCCCAGGGCTCTGTCTGAAAGCAGTATGCCTTCATCTGCTCCCATGGCTATGCACTCCTGCAGCATCTCCTTTGCCTGCGGTGGACCCATGGTTATTGCAACGACCTTCGTTCCGGGTACTGTATCTTTTATCTTCAGCGCCTCTTCCAGCGCATTTGCATCATCCGGATTAAGTATGCTCGGTACTCCGTCTCTGATCAGTGTGCCTGTCTCCGGATTTATTCTGATTTCTGTCGTGTCCGGCACCTGTTTTACACATACGATTATCTTCATTGTCTTTTCCCTCCTGATTACTTAAAGATCTCTCCGGACATTACCATCTTCATTACTTCAGATGTTCCTTCATATATCTCCGTTATCTTCTGATCTCTGTACATTCTTTCTACAGGGTAATCCTTGATATATCCGTATCCTCCGTGGAACTGCACTGCCTTATCAACCACATAGGATGCTGCCTCTGAGCATGCAAGTTTTGCCTCTGCCGCAGGTACGCTGGCCGGAAGTCCCTGATCTCTTCTGTAGCATGCATCATACAGAAGGTATCTTGCTCCGTCTATCTTAACCTTCATTGACGCCATCTCAAAGGACAGTGCCTGGAACTTGTTCAGTGTCTTTCCGAACTGTTTCCTCTGTTTCATGTATTTTACCGTCTCGTCAAAGGCTCCCTGGGCTATTCCAAGTGCCTGTGCTGCTATTCCCAGTCTTCCTACATCAAGTGATGACATGGCTACCTTGAAGCCCTTTCCTTCCTGTCCTAACAGTCTGTCCTTTGGTATCCTGCAGTCCTCAAATACCAGTTCTGCTGCTATTGAACCTCTGATTCCCATCTTGTTCTCGTGCTTTGGCACTGAAAATCCCGGGTCATTCTTTTCCACGATAAAGGCGCTGATTCCTTTCGTTCCTTTGCTTTTATCCGTCATCGCCATGATGATATATACTTCTGCTATTCCGCCTCCGGAAATGAATATCTTTGAGCCGTTTAAAACCCATTCGTCTCCGTCAAGATACGCTTTTGTCTGGGTTCCTGCGGCATCTGTTCCCGCATTAGGTTCTGTAAGACCGAAGGCCCCAAGCTTCTTTCCCGACAGAAGTTCAGGAAGGTATTTCCTCTTCTGTTCTTCGGTTCCATAGGTGTAGATTGGCCAGCAGCATAAAGCGTTATGGGTCTGTATGATTACTCCGTGGGACGCATCAACCTTGGATATCTCTTCTATTGCCATTATGTATGTCAGGTAGTCTGTTCCTGCTCCGCCGTATTCAGGCGGAAACGGCATTCCCATAAGACCCAGCTTTGCCAGTTTACCTATGGTTTCATATGGGTATATGGCTTTTTCGTCTATTTCTGCCGCTATGGGTGCTATTTCTTTCTCTGCAAAGCTTTTCAGCATCTGCTTTACCATCTGCTGTTCTCTTGAATAACTGAATTCCATGTGTTTCCTCCAAATCTATTTTATCTATTCTTAAACACTGCTTTATCTTTATCTAAAAATGCCTTCATTCCGGATTTCTGATCCTCAGTTGCGAAGCACATGGCAAAAAGCTCATTTTCAACGGCTATTCCGTCGTCAATATCCATCTGCATTCCTCTGTCTATACATGCCTTGGAATACTTCACTGCTTTTGGTGCATTGACCGTAAAAGATCCGGCCATTTCCAGCGCCGCATCGATAAGTTCCTCCGGAGGGTATACATGATTTACAAGGCCGATCTTCTCAGCCTCCTCTGCTTTTATCATCTTCCCGGAAAAAATCAGTTCTTTTGCTTTGGCACTTCCAACTCGTCTCGGAAGCCTCTGGGTGCCCGAAAACCCCGGAGTGATTCCCAGACCTACTTCAGGCTGACCAAACTTTGATTTTTCTGACGCCAGAATGATGTCACATGCCATAGCTATCTCGCATCCTCCTCCCAGCGCAAAACCATTTACTGCAGCTATGGTAGGTATCTCAAGTTTTTCTATACGGCGCATGAGATCACTGCCTCTGCGGCTCCACGCTCTGCCGCCTTGCAAATCCAAAGCATACTGCTCTCCGATATCTGCGCCTGCCACAAAAGACCTTCCCTCTCCTGTGAGAATCATTGCGCGAAGAGATTCATCATTTTCAATTTCTGTTACTACATCTTCCAGCTCCCCTATTACAGTGCTGTTAAGAGCATTGAGCGCTTCCGGCCGGTTTATTGTAACCATTGCTATGTTGTCCCGGACTATCTGAAATTTTATCGTGTTATACATAATTTCCTCCTAATTTTCCTCGGCCAGTTTGCGATACTTTGCATAACGCGCTTTGGCATCAGATACGGTCTGTTTGTACAGGGCTTCGGATTTCTCAGGGAAATTGTTCTGCAGCGATGCATATCTGTTTTCGCCCTTTATATAGTCCAGCATCTTGTCAAAATCAGGTTCAGGTGAATCCAGCTGGAACGAATTTTTCCCCTCTTGAATACGGCGAGGATCGTATCTGTAAAGCTGCCAGTAGCCCACTTCTACTGCCCTCTTCATTTCTTCCTGAGTGCAGCTCATGCCTGCTTTTATACCATGTTCCAAACATGGACAATAGCATATTACAATTGAAGGACCCGGATATTCCTCTGCTTCTCTCAAAGCTTTCAAGGTCTGTTCCTGATCATATCCCATGGCTACCTGCGCCACATAAACGTATCCGTAATTCATAAGGATTAGGCCCAGATCTTTCTTCGCAATCTTTTTGCCGTCTGCAGCAAATTTTGCCACAGCTCCAGATGGGGTGGCTTTGGAAGACTGACCGCCGGTGTTGGAATAGACCTCCGTATCTAACACAAGCATATTTACATCCCTGTTTTGTGCCACAACATGGTCTATGCCGCCAAAGCCGATATCATAAGCCCATCCGTCTCCACCGATTGCCCATACGGATTTTTTTGAAAGGTACTCTTTGTTTTCTAGGATGTATTCAGCATCTGAGTTAAGAGGAATTTTCTCAAGGGCTGCAATGAGTGCGTCTGAAACATCCCTCGATTTATTTTTGTCATCCCAATCTCTCAGATAGTTTTCTGCCTCTTCTGCGGCAATGCCGCTGTCTTTCAGAGCTTCCACACGACCTATAAGTTCTTTTCTCAAAACATCCTGTGCATGGAAGAAGCCGTAAGCAAACTCAGCATTATCTTCAAAGAGGGAATGCTCCCATGCAGGTCCAAATCCGCGATGGTCACGGCAATACGGGAGTATCGGTGCCCCACCGCTGTATGCTGAAGAACATCCAGCAGCATTTCCTACATAGAGATGGTCGCCTGCAATCTGACTTAGCAGTTTGATATATGTAGTTTCAGCACAGCCTGCGCAGGCGGCCGAGAATTGGAAGTACGGTTTTGCAAACTGAATGGATTTTACATTCTTTGTGCTTATAATATTTTTCTTTAGATATGTCTCATTCATTGCCACTTCATCGAAGTTCGGCTGTTCGCTCTTCATTTCTTCGAAAGGAGTCATGGTCAGAGCTCCAGGAACAGGGCAAGCCTTTACACAGACATTACATCCCAGACAATCATAAGGAGAAACCTGAATTCTATACTGATAATCAGGTACGTCTTTTCCCAGACCTTTTGCTGCAACGGTTTCAAAGGAAGCCGGAACACCATCCTTTTCTGCTTCTGTAAGGAGCACTGGTCTTATGGCCGCATGAGGACATACCATGGAACAGCGGTTACACTGAGCACATTTTGTTGCATCCCACTTTGGAACCTTTGTTGCCACTCCACGCTTCAGGTATGCTGAGGTGCCATTCTCCCAGGTGCCGTCTATCATACCATGTTTCTTAAATACTGACACAGGAAGCTTGTCTCCTTTTTGTCTATCCATAGGAAGTACGATTTCCTTGACAAAAGGAGTGGCCTCGATTTCTTTTGCCGGTTTATCTTCTGCGTCAGACCAGCTTTCAGGGATTTCCACCTTTACTGCCGCACTTATCCCCAATTCCACAGCCTGATTATTTAGATCAACTATCTTCTGCCCTGCCTTCTTGAAGTAGGAATTATAGTTGTTTTTCTTCATATCTTCTACAGCCACATCCAACGGAATCACCTTCGTCAGTGCGAAAAATGCTGCCTGAAGTATATTATTTACACGCTTTTCGAGACCGATTTCTCCGGCAATTTTTGCAGCATCAATTATGTAGAAAGATGCTTTCTTGTTGTACAGATCCCGTTTCATCTTTCCGGGAAGTCTTTCTTCTAGCTCATCTGCGCCCCACGGGCAGTTGAGCAGGAATATTCCTCCTTCCTTCAGATCCTCTGTAATATCATATTTGTTTATATAAGTAGGTTCATGAACAGCTACAAAGTCTGCAGAGGAAATCAGATAAGTTGATCTTATAGGTTTATTTCCGAAACGTAGATGTGACTGGGTAAGTCCGCCGGACTTCATGGTATCGTAGGAGAAATATGCCTGTGCATAT
This sequence comes from Firmicutes bacterium UBA1702, assembly GCA_002320005.1. Taxonomy (GTDB): domain Bacteria; phylum Bacillota; class Clostridia; order Peptostreptococcales; family Anaerovoracaceae; genus Fimisoma. The sequence continues at coordinate 34,480 of DCJK01000047.1, read as the reverse complement.
TTCTCTCCGACTATGCCTATTGTTGTAATGGCATTTTTGTTGGCTCCTACGGTACCGTCGCCACCGAGGCCCCAGATCTTGCAGGAGATCTGATCCTCCGGTGCAAGATCCACTTCCTCGTAATCTAAAGAGGTATTAGTAACATCGTCAATGATGCCGATGGTGAAATTGTTTTTCGGCTGCTCCTGTTTCAGATTGTTGAACACTGCAACAAACTGTCCCGGGGTCGTATCCTTTGAGGACAAACCATACCGTCCTCCTACAACTTTTATATCTCCTCTACCGCCTTGGTTAAGTGCCGTACACACATCCAGATACAGGGGTTCGCCAACTGAACCGATTTCTTTTGAACGGTCAAGCACCGCGATCTTCTTGCATGTAGTAGGAATTACCCCTATAAAATGCTTAACAGAGAACGGTCTGTACAGATGCACCTGCAACACGCCTACCTTCCTACCCAGCTTGTTGAGATAATCCACTGTTTCTTTCAGGGCTTCTGCGCCGGAACACATGATAACGGCAACTTCTTCTGCGTCTTCTGCTCCGTAATAGTTAAACAACTTATAGTCTCTTCCTGTCAATTCACTTATCTTATTCATGTAATACTGAACCTTTTCCGGCAAGGCATCGCTCTTTTCATTGGCACCTTCCTTGCATTGGAAAAATATATCAGGGTTAGTATTATTTCCACGGTTAACAGGATGCTCAGGATTGAGGGAAGTACGGCGAAATTCCTTTACCGCATCATAGTCCAGAAGATCTCGCAGATCCTCATAGGCAAGTGTTTCTATGCGCTGCATTTCGTGGGAAGTTCTGAACCCGTCAAAGCAGTGCATAAATGCGTACTTTGAGCTTATGGCCGATAGATGCGCAACAGCTCCCAGATCCATTGCCTCCTGTGGCGAGGATGACATCAGCATTGCGTATCCTGTAGTACGGCATGTCATAAAGTCTGTATGATCTCCAAATATCGAATGATGGTTTGAAGTTACTACTCTTGATGCAATATGCATAACATTAGGTAGAAACTGCCCACCCATTGCATACATGGCAGGAATCATCAGCATCAGTCCCTGAGAGGAAGTAAATGTTGTAGTAAGAGCTCCTGCCTGAAGAGCTCCGTGACATGTCCCTGCAGCCCCTGCCTCAGACTGCATTTGTATTATATCAACGGTGCTTCCAAAAAGATTTTTTCTTCCTTTTGCTGCCCATTCATCTACTTTTTCTGCCATTGGTGATGATGGTGTAATCGGGTAGATTGCAGCCACTTCCGTAAAAGCGTAGGCCACATGTGCAGCTGCCGTATTACCGTCCATTACGGCGTAATTCTTTTTCTTCATTTAGGTGCCTCCTATTTTTTATGATTTATTTTCTATTCCGCCTCTGCGGATAATTTGCATTTTTATGAATCTATTTTTTACATATTTATAAGTATCAGAGCTACCGCCACCATGACTGTAGCTATTTTTTCTTCTTTTGATAATTTTTCCTTAAACAGCAGATAATTTACCACATTCACTACAAGAATTACGCCTGCGCTGTAAGCCGGAAATACTATATATGCCGGCAGGCTTTCCACTGCCTTTATGCTGAAATAAAGAATAAACGTGTTGGGAATCCCCGTTACTCCCCCCACAACCGCATCCTTGAGAGAAAAATTTCTGTTCTTTGCCATCATTACTGCAAAGCTGACAATGATGCAGAAAATAAAGGTTATAAACTGATAGCAGCCTTTCAGTTCCTGGCTTCCATAGGTATCATATATTTTTGTATTTAAATCAATCAGCCCCCCTACAATAAAAAGAGCAATAAGCAGCTTTATGCTTTTGATGTGGTTGCTGCTCTTTGAATCTTTTCCGGAGTTTATATATATAATTGCAATTACGGCAATGGCTATTCCTATGAACTGTACGATCTGCGGTCTTTCTCCGAAAACAAGTATTGATGAAACAGTAGGTATAAGCACTCCCAGGCGGTTGAAGGTTGTTGATATTGGTGTTCCGTTTACACCCATGCTGATTCTGCATATGATCATTCCCATAGTCATGCAGACACCGTTATACGCCGCCATTAAAAATGTAAAAAGGAAATCTACGTCAGGATTGGACAGAGCAGAAGTATCCACCACGAAAAATGTAATTATGGCACCAGTCACATAGGTGAACACAGTGGCAGCATATCTGTTTCCACTGTTTACTTCTGTAAATCGCATGGCAAACATTACAAGAGAGTGAGATACTATGGTTAAAATTAAAGCTGTCATTCTGTTTGGATGTCCTTTCCTATAAGCTATTCAATAAAAAAGTCTTTCATTGCAAACATGGTACTTGAAAATTTGAGTACCATGCCTGCAAATAATATATATTAGATGAGCTGAGTACTCTATAATCTGTCAGTCTTCATGAACTGAGCATTGGTTCCGTTTATTTCGTAGAACTCCGCAGCAGCTCTCTTTCCCACTTCTTCAGGAAGCTTTTCAACGTCTCTCTTTATCGCTTCTTCATCAACATTAAGCACTTTCTGATCCTTCATGATAATCTTTCCGGACACTGCCGAGAGTGCAACTTCATGCCCCCTTGCGCTGTATACCATGTTAGGAACGATGTTTCTCATCGGATATGTGTATACCGGCATCATAGATGGATAGTCCAAATCAATTGCTATGAAGTCTGCCTGTTTTCCTGCTTCCAGCGACCCGGTTATATCATCCACTCCTATTGCCTTTGCTCCTTCGATGGTGGCCATGCGAAGAGCTCTCCATGCTGGCATTGTTTCAGGATTTTGATATTTTATCTTGTTGAAGAGACATACATTCTTCATCTCATGAATGATGTTGTGGCAGTTGTTGCCCGGTGCTTGGTCTGAACCCAGAGCGCAGTTTCCGCCTGCTTCCTGGAATGCCATGCTTGGACATACGATTCCGTCAATAATTCCTATGGATGCCGGATTTACCACCATTCCCGCTCCTCTCTTTGCTATGAGCGCTGCTTCTTCGTCTGTACAATCGGTGAGATGCACTGCAATGAGTGAGCTGTCCAGAAATCCCAGATCGTCTAAGAACTGAGTAGGCCTCTTGCCGTACCTCTTTTCAATCTGATAAGTCTCACGGTCGCCCTGCTGCACATGCATGTGTATCTTTGTCTTACGCTCTTTTGCAACTTTCTGCACTTTCAGCAGCAACTCAGGGGAGACAAAGTCCGCTCCCTGAGGTCCGAAAAGGATGCGGATTCTTCCGTCCTTGTTGTGCCATTTGTCATAAAGCTCAATGTTTTCTTTCAGACTCTTCTCTCCAGCTTCATCTTCAAATTCATAAAGCTCGCCTGGTTTGTAAACTCTCTGTTTAGCAGCACGAATCATCTGGGTCAGATTACCTCTGGCGCCGGTTTTATAAATGAATTCGCAAGTGTCATCCATGACATAATGGTAATCACCCAAGGTTGTAGTGCCAGCTTTGATGGCTTCAATTATTGCCAGTCTGCCTGCAGAAATTCTTTCTTCCCACCTGCCGGCATTGGCAAAAGGCTGAAGTCCGTACATCATCCAGCTGTTTGTGTCCTGCGCAAGGCCTCTGAACAGATTGTCAGAAGTATGCATATGTCCATCTATAAAACCAGGCAGTACGGCATGATGAGCAAGATTCAGTTCCTCTTCTGCCTTGTACATGCTGTCAACGTCCTTCAGCGGCACAATCTCCACTATCTTTCCTCCGTTTACAACCATGGCTGAATCAGCTCTGAATCCTACTCCTTCTCCCTCCATTGTATAAAAAAATGGAGCTTTTACGATCATGTCAACTTTCTTCATAATGTCCTCCATCTCTAATATCAGAAGCAGCAGACTGAATCTACTGCTTCTGATTTCCCTTTATATAACTTTCTCAGTTACGCTGCCGCTGTGTCGGCTAATTTAGTCTTCTTTGCCATGCTCTTTAAGATAAGCATTCCTACTACCAGTACTGCTGCAGTCACTGCTATACTTAACATGTACTGTCCTGTCAGTCCTCCAAAGAGGTAGCCGATGAAGGCTGATATTCCTACTGTCAGACCGTATGGCAGCTGTGTCATTACGTGTACGATGTGGTTGCAGCTTGCTCCGGTTGATGATAATACTGTTGTATCTGATATCGGTGAGCACTGGTCGCCGAATAATCCTGAGGAAATTACACATCCTACGATGAAGGCCGGCGGTATTCCGAACTGTACTGCCATCGGGAATGCTATTGGCATAAGTAATGACCATGTTCCCCATGATGATCCTGTTGCGAAGGATATTACTGCTCCTGCCACGAAGATAAGGGCTGGTACAAGTCCTCCTGTCAGGTACTGTTCTACGATTCCTGCAAGATATGCTCCTGTTCCCATCATTGATACAACTTTCCCAAGTGACCATGCACATACCAGGATGAATGGCACGTTGATCAGTTCGATCATTCCGTTGATGAAGGTGTTGAATGCCTTTACAGGCTTCCACAGTCCCTTTGATATTCCCACAATTCCTGCCACTACTGCGCATGTGATGAATGCAATCATTATTGCTGTCGTGATGTTTGCATTTCTGAATGCTCCTGTGAAGCCGTTTGCCCCGATGTCTCCTGTCCAGAATATTACTCCGAACAGTGCTACAAACAAGGATGCCATAGGCGCTACGAAGCAGATCATTGTAGGCTCATAGCCTTCCGGAAAGTCTGCTTTCTTTTCCGGTGTAAGTGGCTGTACTCCGTCTCCTATTACCTTGCCTTCTCTTCTTGCTCTCATCTCTTCCTTGTACATAGGTCCGATATTGATATCGCCTACTGCTACAAGTACTACTGCCACGATTGCAAACAGCGCATACATGTTGTACTTCAGCATTCCTGCCCATACGCTCCATTCATTTGCTGAAAGTCCTGCCAGAGCAACTTCTGTTGCAATAAGTCCTGTGATGAACGGTCCGTAACTGGAAATCGGTGAGAACGATGCCAGGTTGCATCCCAGAGAGTCAAGTATGTATGCCAGTTTTGCTCTGGATACTCTTACTGCATCTGTTACCGGCCGCATGATTGTTCCCAGAATCAGGCATGGCTCTGTATAACAGAATGCAAGTGCTGATACGCTTGTCAGCAGTTGTCCCTTTGCCGGGGTGTTGATTTTCTTTGACATCAGCTTGGCGAATGCATATGCTCCTCCTGTCTCTCTCAGCATGATTATCATGCCACCTGCCAAGGTTACCAGCAGTACCAGTCCTGCATTGTATTCGTTTCCAAGTGAAGGTACCATAAAGTCTGGAAGTATGTTAATAAATCCGACTATAGGGTTCCATCCGTTAATGATTGTGGATCCGACCCAGATGCCTAAGAATAAGGATAAGATTGTGTGCTTTGTAATCAGTGCCAGCACTACGGTTACGATAGGGGGAATCAAACATAAGATACCATAATCAATAGCTTCCATCTTCTCTTCCTTTCTTAATAAACTTTTAAACGATACCGAGTAAATTAGTTTAGAAAGATGTTCTCCTTTCCTCTGTAATTATTTATTTATGCAATCTTTAAAAAGATCGGCATCAATGTTACCGCCGCTGCATATCAGAACTGTTTTTTTCTGCAGCAGACCTTTGTCCTCCAGTACAGCTGCCAGAGGCATTGCTCCTGCGCCTTCCAGTGTTACCTTTCCATAAATTGCAGCAGTTTTAATCGCTTCCTTTATTTTATCTTCTGAAACGGTTCTGATTTCATCTACGTATTCTTCGATATAAGGGAAGAGATACTCTTCACCGCATCTTCTTACTACTGCATCAGCTATGGAGTGAGGGTTTTCTATTGTGACCAGCTTTCCTGCTTCTCTGCTCTTCACGTATACATCAGAACCTTCCGGCATCACTGATATTACCTTTACATCAGGTTTGAGATTCTTTATGGCGAAGGCAATTCCCGATGACAGCCCTCCTCCTCCTAGAGGAATAAGAACCTGCTGGACATCTTCCAGCTGCTGCAGTATCTCCAGTCCTATGGTGCCCTGTGCGGCAACCACGTCCACATCGGATACAGGATGAACATAATTAAGGGTTTCTGAACTTTCTGCCTCCTGACATGCTTTGATAAAAGACTCATCATAAGTGGCTCCTGTTTCCACCAACTGAGCACCTAGAGCTCTGATGCTGTTTTTTTTGATTTGAGGAGTTGTTACAGGAACATATACCTTTGACTTCATTCCCAGAAGCTGTGAAGCATAGGCACATGACAGTCCGTGATTTCCTGATGATGCAGTAATAGTTGAAACATCACTTCCAAACTCTTCCTTCAGGCTTATGCTCTTGTTGAGAGCCCCCCTTATCTTATAGGAGCCTGTAGGCTGAAGGTTTTCAAGCTTGAGATACACTTTGCCTCCCAGATTGAGGTTCAGAAGTTCACTTGTCACCAGCGGCGTACTGTTTAGATATCCGCCGAGTCGTTTTTTTGCAACAACCAGATCCGGGACTGTTACTTTTCTTAAATTCTGTCCTCTCATATTGAACCTCCGCTATTTAACTTCGAAAATAGATTCAATTTCCACTGTAAGTCCCAGCGGCAGATTATTTGTTCCTATTGCAGATCTTGCATGCTTTCCGTTTTCTCCAAAAGCAGATATAAGAACCTGAGACGCAGCATTTACAACCTTGGCCTGCTGTGTAAAGTCGTCTGCTCCCGCAACAAAGGCAAGAATTTTAATAACCTTCTTTATTCTGTTCAGATCTCCCAGATAATTCTCCAGAGCAGCCAGAGTATTAAGCATGCACACTTCTGCTGCATGCTGAGCTTCTTCCAGTGTTACGTCAACTCCTACACGTCCGGCAAGATTTACCCCGTTTTCAATACTGCCCTGACCGGAAAGGTAAACGAGATTTCCTGTCTGATTAACCGGAAGATAGAGCCCCTTTGCTTCAAGCATCTGCGGAATTTTATAACCGTCTCTCTTCAGATTTTCATAAACATCCATTTTTAACTACCTCCTTATTTCTTCAGGTCATAAGCTAAACCATACGGTTTTCCAGGTACAAACTTACCCATTACCGGCTTCTCAAGATATTCCCCGCCTTCAACCACAACTTCACCTCTAAGCAATACGGTGTCAGCACGGCCAATCTGCTCCATGCCTTCGAATACGTTGTATTCTACTCCCGTAGGGTTTGTTTCAACGGTGATGGTTCCTCTGTATTCCGGATCAAGGATTACAAGGTCTCCGTCTGAACCGACATCTATGGTACCCTTCTGTGGGAAAATGCCGTTTAATTTTGCTGGTAATGTAGCATAGATGTCCACTAACTTCTGTTTTGTAATTCTCCCCTTTTCAACACCGTATGTCCATAATACATTGAGTCTGTCTCCTGCTCCGGGGCATCCGTTCGGAATTGCTCTGAAGTCATGTTCTCCCCAGTGTTTCTGATAAAGCGGAATTGAAGAGTTGTCGGAACCTACGATGGAAATCCAGTCATGGTTCAGGCATTTCCACAAATAGTCTTGATCCTCTTTATCTCTGAGGGCAGGGGAGCATACCCATCTGCAAGCCTGATCAAAATCAGGATTGTCCATTTTATGTTTATCTAAAACCAGATAATGCGGGCAAGTTTCACCAATTACCAGAGAGCCCTTTGCTCTTGCTTCCTGGATAACCTGTGCAGCTTCAATGCAACTTACGTGAACAACGCAGAGCGGGCAGCCTGTTGCATCTGCCAGTCTGATAGACTTTGATACTGATTCTGCCTCTCCGTAAGGAGGTCTTGTCATATAATGATATTTCGGCTCAAGGCATCCCTTAGCTGCCATGGTATCCCTTTCATAATTGAGTATGTCAGGGTTTTCTGCATGTACCATCATTGTCATTCCGTGTTCTGCAGCTTTCTTCATGCAGCTCAGGAGTTTGAAATCGTCCATGTACAAAGGAGTAGGCTTGTATGCTAGGAACAGCTTCATGGTCGGAACGCCGAATTCAATCATTTTAGGAATCTCGTCAAGAGTCTCGTCGGTGAAGTCGGTGCAGCAAGTATGCAGAGCCATATCTGGTGCAAGTTTACCCTTTGCACGGACATTTAACCTATAATTTAAGGAGTCCATCAGGTTCATGCCGGGTTCGTTGTTGCAGAAGTCTACAATGGTTGTAGTGCCGCCTTTAAGAGCAACCCATGTGGTATCATATCCTGCATTTGTTGTAACTCCGTCTGTATTAAGGGCTTCAAAATGTGAATGGTTGTCAACTCCTCCTGGTAGCACATATTTGCCTGTCGCATCAATTACTTTTGCATCAGGGACTTCTATGTTCTGACCAATAATTGCGATTTTTTCATTCTCAATAAGAATGTCGGCAACGAATTCGTTGGTCGAAGTTACCACTGTGCCGTTTTTAACAAGTGTTTTCATCTGTTTTTCCTCCTAATAAATGTTACAGTTGCTTATCAAGCTTCAATATAGTATTCAGCAATACATTTACGCTGTTTTCGATATCCTTCCATTCTGTCCATTCCTCCGGACAGTGGCTCACACCACCCACACTGGGCGCGAATATCATGCCTGTGTTTTCTATTACATTTGCAATCATCATGGCATCATGCCCGGCACCGCTCTGCATCACCTTTCGGGAGAGTCCAAGTTCATCTGCCGCTTCAGAAACTGCATTCATACATTTTGAGCTCATTTTTACCGGGTTCTGAGATAATGTCAACTGAATTTCACTGAACTCGCCTGAACACCACGCTTTCATATAATCAGCAAGCGCCTTTATGGATTCCTCGTTGACTGAACGCATCTCTACTGTCATCTGAACCTTGCCGGGTATTATGTTTTGTTCACCCGGAAAAGCTTTTATCCAACCGACAGTGCATACCATGGTGTCATCTATCTTTCTGCACTGGCTGTTGAGATTCAGCATCAGCCTTGCAGCCTTTATCAGTGCGTCATCCCTGTATACCATAGGAGTGGTGCCTGCATGATTTTCTTTTCCATAGATAGTGACTAGGTATCTGTCCTCTCCGACAATGCTGCTTACCACGCCAATATCTGTTCCGGTGTTGTCAAGAACGCCACCCTGCTCTATATGCAGTTCCAGATAACAGTTTATATTCTCCAGTTCATCGCAACGCGCTTTTTTAATATCTTCAGGTGTTATACCGTGACTACGAAGTTTTTCTTCTATGGCAGGTATATCTTTATCTATTTCTCCTACAAAAGATCCGCTTCCGATGAGGCCTTTGATTACATTGCCTTCTTCTTCAGCCCAGTTAGCAACGATTACTGTATGATTGAGGGAAATTCCTTCTTCATCAAGAGTTTTCATTGCTTCAATGGCACCCATAACTCCCAGGCTACCATCAAAAGGTCCTCCGTTTTCCACCGTGTCTGTATGAGAACCCACCAATATGATTCTGTCTGTACATCCATCTTTTCTTCCGAGAACATTGCCTACGGCATCTACTTCGACTTTTAGTCCTGCATCCTCCATTAAATCTTTTACAAGCTGTGCGCCGCGATAATATTCGTCTGAATACGCAAGCCTAGTAATGCCTCCCCTAGGATCTTTTCCGATCTGGGCAAGTTCCATAAGGCTACTTTTCAGTCTGTCTATATTAATCTTTTTCATTCTCAACTCGCTTTCGATTCGACTTGCTCTTTAATTTTGTTTGTGCAGTCAAATCAGAATTTACGCAACTCATCAAAGCCGAGAATCGTCTTCTCATCCGGGAAGTTGCATATTGTCTTTTTCGGTATTTTTACTCCCATGGAAACCGCTGCTTCAGCAAGTTTCACCGCAGGAACCACTCCGTCAAGAACCAGCACGCCTAATTTTTCTTTCAGCGTCTCGGCGAAGCCCACATATCCGGCACACCCCAGCAGTATACATTCAGCTCCGTCTTCTTCAACACAGATTTTTCCTTTCTCGTATAAAGCCTTCTCTAATTTTTCTTTGTCTTCTGATTCCAGTACACCTAGACCTATGCTTCTTATGGAACAGCACTCCTTATTGGCATGATGCAGAGTCAGAACATTTTCTATTATTTTCTGAGACTTGTCCAGTACATAAAGTATGGAGAAGTTGGGGGCCATGAGCCTTGCCATAGCGATAGCTGCTTGGGCTATTCCTATTACCGGTTTATCTGTTACTTCTCTTGCTGCTTCAAGTCCCGGATCTCCAAAACAGGCTATAATGAAAGCATCTGCTTTTTCTTCTCTATCACCCTTTATCACTTCCGATATAACTCCGGGAACCGCCAGAGCTTCATCATACAGAGACTCTACTGAATCCGGTCCAGTAGGAGGGCTTACCGCATAAACTTCTGTCCCTTCCCCAGCATACTTCTTTGCTATTTCTTCAACCTCCCGCGTCATATTCCAAGAAGTGTTCGGGTTTATAACTTTTATCTTCATCTATCTTCCTCTTAATTTATCTTCTCTTTCTTTGTTTAAATTGTAACATGGTTTTCCCTTTTGCGATTTCGGAAAACCGAAATACGTTTTTTGAATAACCGTAATCTGCCTGATGCAAATTTACTTGTTGGTTATACGAAAAAATGTTATACTTATTAGTAAGTATATTTTCATTTTGCAAAAGAAGGTGTTTTTTATGAATACAACTCACATTAAATCCTTTATGTATGTTGCAAAATATAATAGTATTTCAAAAGCTGCCCTGGAACTGAATTATTCCAATTCAACGGTTCAGGGCCATCTCAAAGCTCTAGAAATGGAGTTGAACACCAAGCTTTATGAACGTACAAGTACGGGAATATATCTTACCGAAAAAGGGTTCTTATTCTTAGATTATGCCAGAAAAATTTTAGACATAATAGACGACATTCAGACTACGTTCAAACTTCATGACAGCATAATACGTGTTTCAGCAACCGAATCAGTCAATGTGTCTCTGATAAATCCTCTCATAAACAAATTCATCAAGAAATATCCAAGCGTTGAAATCGAATATACCAAATCTACCACAGACACTGCCGTTGAAAAAATTTCAACCAATCAGTGCGATGTAAGCCTTATTGCAGAGCCGCAGTTCAGTTCATCAAAAGTTCATAGTGAATTTCTATGTAAGATGCCACTCTCTTTCGTTACATCACCTAAGCACATATGTTTTAAAGTTGGTCTGCTTAATTCTCGTGAGCATAACATACTCTTATGCACCATGGCTCTTCCTGTAGTTACAGGCATCCTAAAAAATGCAGGGCTCTGTTTTTCTGAATTCTTCTCTGCAGAAAAAAATATAGGTGACCTGCAAACCATCAAAGAGCTGGCTTATGAGGGACATGTGATAACACTTCTCCCTACCCGGCTCATTAAAGATGACCTGTCAGCCAACAGACTTAAAGTAATTCCTGAACTGGATCGTGACCTTTCCACCAATGTATATATCCTCACACCTCCGGAAGCCACATCGAAGAAAGAACTGATAGATGGATTCATCTCCCTTCTCCGTGCAATTCTGCCGGAATCGCGACAGAAGTGTCCAAGATAATTGTTTAATTCAGAAAACAAGTAAGAATGTAAAAAGCCCGAAAACATGCAAAATGACATTTTCGGACTTTTTTGATATATTACTTTATTTCACACCTCGTACCCTGGCGGATACCACCGGCCCCAGCGGAACCATTCTTACTTCCACATCTCCTCCGGCTTTCCTTGTGATAAGGGTTCCGCCCCGCTGAATATGGCTTTTGTGTATATTTTTATATCCTAGATAATCTATGGACATTCCATAAGTAATCTGTATTCCTTTATAGATTAAAGAAAGGGTGTTAAGGTGGTCATGACCGCAGAAGATCCACTTTATGACACCGTTATTTACCGCCCTGTCAAAAAACGTGCCTTCAAATCTTGATATTCCGAAATACTCATCCTTTTCACCCACACTGCCATGGCAATAGATGATGCTTCTGTCCCCCAGCTTCATTTTTTCATATGCTTCCTTAAATTCGGCAGGAGGCATGTGAAAAAATGCCATAGCCTTAATGTCAGTGTTCTTCTGCTGGAGTTGTTTCAGTCGTTCCATGCACCAGTCCACCTGATCGTCATGGATTCTGTCAAAGCCGCTGTAAAACCAGCCCCCCTCCCCATACATATTGGAATCAAGCATTACCATCGGCATAAGCACTTCTCCCGAATCAGCTGTCAGCTCTATGATGAAATTTCCTACACCGGTTAGGTCCTCTCTTCCTTCTGTAAAAATGCAATACTTCCCTTTTTTATAAAGTTCTGCCAGCTCCCTCTTGCTGCATACGCATCCCATTTCACAGTCGTGATTTCCGAAAACCAGCGTGTATGGAATCTCAAAGTCATCCAGAAACTCCATGAGTTTTATTGCCTGTCTGCGATTATTCAGAGTTCCTGCTTTTGGCAGAAAAGGGAAAGTTGAGTCTCCGGTAAGCACAATCATGTGCGGCCGGGTCTCTTCGATAAGGGTTCTTATGGATGTCATGGCAAGTCTGTCCTTTTTCCTTGATAAGAAGCCGAATCCCATATGAAGATCTGTCAGCTGGAGAATCCTGAAATCTCTGTCCTTTTCTATTTCAAATGAAAACGTTTCATTATCCTTCTGTTTTAACCTGTCCGAAATGTACACATCTGCCTCCTAACTCAACGGTATAAGGGAGCCAACCGCAGAAATTATTGTGGATATAACCATAAGTACCTGGAAAGGCACTGTTCCGATTACACCGCATATAGGACTGGCACCGGCTTTCCTTCTTGATTTCCCATAGGTAAGCACAAGCATGACACTTACAAGAACCACAACTCCGCTCATAATACGCGTAAGGATTATAAAGCTGTTTACCCCGAAGACCGCAAAGAGGATGCAGGGAATGGTGGCAATAAGCCAGCTTATGCGATTTCCCGTACCTATCTGCTCATGAACCACGTCACGCAGCGCCAGCGTATTTGACCAGAAAGTGGTGAGAAGCGCAAAAAGAGAAAAGATTCCGGCCAGTACAACCGCCCAGCTTCCTATGCTTTCTCCCAGCTGCATATATGCCAGTTCCTTGGTTATTTCGCCCTTTGTTCCAAGGAGTACTGTCATGGTTACAATGAGCACAAATATGGAAGAAAGTCCAAAGCCTATAAAGATGCAGCTTCTGATTTTCCCCGGGTTACCATCCAGACCTTTCACAACTTGTATTACTGCCTGATTGGCTGATGTGGCAAAAACCACCATGCTGTAGAGGGCAAGCAGGTTATTCCAGTGAAAAGGTGCCGTGTACAGTGTGTTCACAGGATGCAAAAAAGTTCCCACCGTCATGACGGCCACTATTCCCATGAGAAGCACAACTGCATACTTCTGTGCTATTCCCACCGCCTTCATTCCCATGAAAACCACTATACCTGCAATAATATAATATATCACCTGAGCGGACCATAGCGGAATCCCGAACCAGTTTGTAAAAATCTGTGCGCCTCCGTTAATATTGCCACTTACACCTGTCATTATAGCCAGTCCGTAAACGACAAAAACCACCCAGCTGAATATTTTCTTCATAACACCGTGGAACAGCTCTCCTTCAAAGCTTTTTACCAGCTGTACCCCACCATTGTTATATGACAGTTCCGCAATTATCAGATGCAGTATAACGTTGACTATATAGGCAATAGCCACCATCCATATAACATCCAGCATGCTGTTCTTCGTGGCAAGATAAGGCACCGCAATAATTCCTGTTCCTATGCTGTTGCCCACAATCATGCTTATTGCCTCAAATGTAGTCAGCTTTGCTTCTGATTTTATCTCCATGTTTTCACATCTCCTGATTTTTGATTCAATTATATCATGAAAGGTATAGCTCAGGCAATCTGACAAAAAAGGGGAATTATGTAAGTATGCAGCTTCCTGTTCATTTTTAATATAAAAAGGCCCGGTCAGCCTATATAAGGCAACCGAGTCCTTTGATATTTATATGGGGATATCGTCCCAAAGGCATCTGCCGATCAACAGCAGCAAAGCCTTACCAGCCGGTGGCATCCGGTGGCATATATATTATTTGTTATCCTTTATATTCTGAATTGCACCAAGAAAATCCTCTCTGACAAAAGGCTTTTTCAGTACAGCGCACACATGAGCAGCTTCCAGCTCAGATTTGGAGTACGGAAGAAGTTCCGGCTTAGAGGACGATATAATGATGGCAGCATCCGGACATCCCGGCGCAATCTGTTTTAAAAATTCCGGCAGATTTTCAGGTTCTCCTGTAAGAACCAGGATAGTCGGCTGAAATTCTTTGCATTTTTCCAGGAGTTTCTCCGGCTCTTTGGAGACAAAGGTTACTACATTCTCTGCCTTACATGTAAAATCATGTACCATCATGTTCAAAAACATGGATTCTCCCCAAATCAGAGTGCGTTCGCCATCAAACATGGATGCTACCTGGGCTTTTTCCTGATTGCGAGCTGCGATAGCCTCAGGTGAATGGATTTCCTCCCACTGCTGGCGTTCTCTGTCTTTTTCCGTTTGTTTTTTATTTGATTTAAATAATCCCATAACAATCTCCTCTCTAAACATCAAATATGCATTTTATTATAAATCTCAAAATTTAAAATCGCAAGCTGCGAATTTCCATTTTTTTCTGCTGTCCGCCCGTATAAAGGTATGTCTTCTTCCTCTGTCTTAATGGAATCTGCACCATCTCTGCTTTGGCAGGCAAATTTAAGCACCCGGTCACCTTGGCAGAATTCCGGCAGAGTTCTTGGCGGCTAAAGAGAAGTGCCTCCGTGTGTTCAATTTGCATCCACTTGAAAGCAATAGTCCCATAATCCTTGTAATATCAAGGATCCGGGGTTATTGCTTTACACTCAAATTGTACTCAATTACTCAAAAACCAGAAAAACCCGGATCAGTTCAAGCTGCTCCGGGCTTTTCTGTCTGCATTTATTTAAGGAGATCTATTATAGAAAACATCCCTTCGTCGCTATTTAATTATTGTCATTTTGAGGTACTTTTCAATTTCTTCTGCTGTATCAAAAGTCATAGCAACATCGGCTATTCTGTCGGCTTCTTCCTTTGTCCATCTTGAAATGTTATATCTTGTCCTAAGGACATAAGCAGGATTAACACTGAATTCATCCAGTCCGAAGGCTAAAAGAAGCGGAGTCATCATTGGATCTGCCGCAGCTTCACCGCACACCCCCACGGGAATTCCCTCCTCACCTGCGCATTTAATAATATGCCGTATAAAACGCAGCACTGCAGGTTCATAAACATTGTTGAGATATGATACCTGTGGGTTTCCCCTGTCTGCCGCCATTGTATACTGAGTAAGGTCATTGGTGCCTATGCTGAAAAAGTCACACTCTTTAGCCAGGAGATCGGCAATCATACTTGCCTCAGGAGTTTCAATCATTGCTCCCAACTGAATATTTCTGTCAAAGTTTGTTCCCTCAGCTTCAAGTTCACATTTGATTTCATCTATCAGCTGTCTGACCTGTCGCATTTCACTGACGTTTGTAACAAGAGGTACCATTATCTTGATACAGCCGAATGCACTTGCTCTTAATATTGCCCTGAGCTGTGTTCTGAACAGTTCCTTATTCTCAAGGCAATACCTGACTGCCCTGAATCCCAGAAACGGATTAGCTTCCGACTGCATCCCGAGATATGTAATATTCTTATCGCCTCCCACATCAAGCGTACGTATTATGACACTTCCTTCTTTAAAAAGCTGTGCGGCTTTTTTATATGTCTCAAACTGAAGTTCTTCATCCGGGGCATGTTCACTTTTCATAAAAAGGAACTCTGTCCTAAAAAGGCCGATGCCTTCCCCGCTTTTTTCGGACGCTGTAACGGCATCGCTGATATTGCCGATATTGCAGTAAACTTCCTTTTTCTTCCCATCTGCAGTAACCGTCGGCCTGCCAGCATAGTCTGCGAGGAGTTTTTTCTCCGCAGCGAAAGCCGCCTGTTTTTCGATGTAAAACTGTTGTGTTTCTTTGTCGGGCTCTGCTATGACAATTCCTTCACTTCCATCAACAATTACCTTCATTCCATCCTCCATCACTGAAACTGCATCCGGCACACTCAGCACAGCCGGAAGCCCAAGGGCTCTTGCCAGAATTGCAGAGTGTGAGGTTCTGCCGCCATTTTCGGTCACAATGCCTCGCACATTGTTTTTGTTGAGAGCGGCTGTCATTGATGGTGTAAGGTTTTCCGTGATTATTATGCTTTCAGGAGGTATATCTGTCAGATCCTGCTCTTTCACTCCAAGCAGAATTCTGAGCAGCCCGGCTTTAATATCGTCCACATCTGTCGCTCTCTGCCTTGTAAGTTCATCACCTGCTGCCAGAAACATTCCTCTAAACATGTCGAGAACCTCTTCACCGGCTTCTTCTGCACAAATTCCATTTTCTATTTTATCATCTTGTACCTAAGTACCAGAGGAATACTCAGAGAATCTGGGCTTTTGTAATTGACGAGCCTTCCAAGGTTCAATCCATGAAGGAAATCGGCATACGGGCAAACATTTCCGCCTCTGCTGTTGCAAGAATTCTTGACCACATGAGATATTCCTGCGATTCTCTTCCTGAAGTGATTTCTATTGATGAATTCAGGAAGTTCATTCACTCTCCGTATGTACATACGGTTAAGAAACGATTAAGCGACTGGTATATGCATGTAGGGACTACTGATTCAAAAGAATTCGAGAGATTTCACAAATGTGTAGAGACATTTTCCAAGTGGGAAAGTGAGATTCTAAATGCATTTGAGAGTGGACTTTCAAACGGATATACAGAGGGCTGTAACAACAAAATTAAAGTTATCAAGAGGAATGCTTACGGCATACGTAATTTCAAAAGGTTAAGAAAAAGAATACTACATGTTACGGCATAGTGAATTACATGAAGTCACTTTGATTGCAGGTGATAAAAAACAGAGAGCCGAAGCTCTCTGAAAAAAATCAATTTCTATTTGTAGTGTGCTCCACCCCAAAATTTGACATAGAGCCGAAAAAAGCTGCCTTTAAGGGCAGCTTAATATTTACGGTTATTCATATGCGGCAATTACCTTCTTTGCAAGCTCAATCTGCTGAGTGGCTACATGCTCCGGCGCCATAATCTTGATATCTCCACCGAAGTTCATGATCCATGTCAGGAAAAGGGGGCTAACCGCCACCTTTACGGTCACATCAAAACAGTCCTCTCCGGTAACAGGTCTCATAAGCACATCCTGTCCGAAACGGTCAATAATCGGGTCCGCCATCTGATTCCTGCATCTCAGCGTCACGTGCTCATCTTTTCCGCTGTACATACCGAAGGTCTTCTTTGAGTAAAGAGCCATGTCAAAGTTCTTAAAATAGTCAGCACCCTCTCTTCGTTCATCCAGCACCTCCATTTTAAGCATCTTGTCAACCCTGTAATGCTTGATGATTCCCGCTTCTGCATCAAAAGCCACAAGATAGTAGTTTTCGTCGTCCCATGTCAGTGCCCACGGGCTGACTTTATAGATCTTTCCGTCCCGTTTAAACTGTTTTTCGCCTTTCTCGTTCCATTTGAAATACAGGAAAGAAATCTTCCTGTTCTCATTTATGGCACTATATATATCGTCCACAGTGTAGTAGATACTCTCGTTCATTGTCTTGATACGGTTTGCAACATATACGTTACGGGCAAGCTTTTTGGCATCATATATGCTGGCAAGACCTTCGATTTTTCGAATCAGTGCCTCGCTCTTTTTGCGAGTTATAAACTTGGAACCCTGCACCGCATCCACCAGAAGCTTAAGTTCCGGCAGTTCAAAATCTCTGCCGGCAAGGTAGTAGAAAGTCCTGCCGCCTGCAGTTTCTTTTTCGATATCCATTCCAACGGTACCGAGGGCTTCAAAATCATCGTAGATGCTTTTTCGTTCCGCTTTTATTCCGCAAAGATCCAGTTCGTGGATGATTTCGGGCATGGTAAGACCGTGCTCATCGTCGGTCTTTTCATGCATAAGCCTGGCCAGGTATATGAGTTTCAGTTTCTGATTTGATGATTTCGGCATGATGGTGCTCCTTTCAGATGAACTATTCTGTGTTTACCAACGATTAAGTGTAAAATCATCTCTTCATGTCAAAACAGATACAATCGGTTTTATAACGGTCTTTTTTGGATTCTTCTCTGTGCACATAAAAGATACTCTGAATTCCTTTTTCAACTTTACTTAAAATCACCATAAGAACTATATGTGCGGTTTTCTTTGATTTCATATGTTTTCAGATGACATATATATTTGAATGGCAAGCGTTTCATATATTATATAATACTACATCGTATTCCCCATAACAAGTTTCTGATTATTAAGAATTGTTTTGTATACCCTACATCACATTTGCATAGTAATACTCCCTTTGCGCCTCAATGCCCTTGAGAAAGTTCAGTTTTTCCAAAACTTTTACAGTGTTAAGGGTGTCGTTGAGTGCGTTGTGCGCCTCGAAAGGTTTAATCTTAAAATAAAAAATCGCATAGCTGAGTGCGAACTGTCTCCCCTCCATTGTTACCTGGTCGTCAAAGATTTCCTGAGCATCGTACATTTCCGGAAGCCACGATGAATCCACATTGTGAATATGCATATTATCCACAAGCATTTGGCAGTCACAAGGTCCCCATGTTACAAAAACCTCGCCATTGCACCACAGTCTGAATTTTTCTATGGCTTCGGTAAATGGAATCCCTTCCTCCAGGTCATCTGTTTTTATGCCTGTAATGTCCGAAACCACTTTGTTCATCTTTTTATAGTATACCGGCTTGATATCCACATCGAAGGTATCAAGAATCTCCAGTTTCTCGTTTACCTTTACTGCTCCCATTTGAATTATCTCGCCGCTTAATCTTATGGGACTTTTAATCATCCTGCTTCTTGATACCGGCTGATTCCATTCAAGATCTAATATGATGTACTCCATTTTGTCCTCCTGGCTTTTTCCCTTTTGCTCTTTTATTGTATAGCACTTGATGTACTATAAAACGGACTGGTGTAGTTTTAAATGCGAAACAAAAAGCTACCCGGCAAAGCAGCTTCATGCTTTAGACTTCATCATAATTATTTATTTTATGAACCTACTTACAAGACAAAGCTCCCGCTATCCTTTCCGTCAACAGCAAATGCAAACAGCGTCCCTTTGCAGACCGCCGCAAAATATCCGGTGCGTGAGTACTCTTCAGCATACTGTTTCTCTATGATTTCCAAGGTTTCGCGCAGCTGAAGCATGGCGGCGAATTGATGTTTACAGCTGCCGCTGCAGAAACAGGAACAAGTAAGTCCGCTGATTTCACCGTTGGCAAATTGGAATTCTATCTCGTATGCTTCGGTTCCTTCCACTATGGCATATCCCTGATGGCCGTCGATGCATATGTACCTGACTCTGTTTTCCATATAATATTCATGACCTCGCTCTGCCGTGGCGCTGCTCACATTCATTTCATTGAGATTTTCCAGAAGAAAAGCTGTGTCGTCACTCCCACTTACGAATTCGTCCTCCTCTTTCGCCGGACCCTTGAACCAGGTTATTATCTTGTCCGCCGGCAGCGCATTGCGGTCAAATGAAATGAAGTGGCTTCCTGCCATAAAAAACTGTCCTTTTACATCGGTGTCTGCCAGGGCGATTACACGCTTATAATCAGAAATTTTGATTTTGAAATTATAGCTTACCTCAGTAACACGACCCGGTATTCCCTCAAGTTTACCGTCTACATATACCATGTCGCCGCACTTCAGATCAAACCTGTCATTGTAGTAAGCCAGTTTCATATTACGCCTTGCAAAATATACCTGCACCACGGATTTCCTTGGAGCCGGCTGCGTTATCGGCTCTACACACTCTGCCTCTGCAGGTTTATTGTCAAATGGTTCTGTATTAAATCCTATTCTCATTATCTTCTCCTTGTTTTTCCATCACTATTATCCAAAAGAGTCTTTACCGGTACAACCGTGCCTTCTGCCATTCCTACCGACAGCCCGGCAAAGGTCCGCATGATTTTTTCTCTTGCTGCTGTCTTTGCTGCGGTGTCATTTTACAACATTTATTATTTTCACTTATGCTGCCGCAGATAAAAGCTGCAATTCCAATTATAATAATTAATGCTGCCATACGATCACCCTCTCCTTCTCTTTAGGCCACATGCTTATCATCATATTTTGTAATCTGAGTGTATGGCTCGATAAAGGAAATCTGCTCATATTCTTCTTCCGTATTATTCTTTTCATATTCCGTTTTCATATGATTGATGCATGCCTCAAGATCGATGCCATATTTATCTCTCAAATCATTTCTTGCAAATTCTATAGCTCTTTTCACTTGGGATATTGTAGCAAGGTGTTCAGGTAATGCGTATCGTATGTCTCCGGAAACTGTGATACGGCTCTCAAAACATGCATTTTTACTTTTCAGTTCATCAAGTCTTGACTCAAGATCGTCTATTCTCCATAGAAGTTCTCTTTCCGGTGAAGGATAGCTGTAATCGCTGTCTTCTCCCAGAAACACAGCCGCCGGATTTGTATAGTATCCCATAACAGTACCTCCGTTCCTTTTTTTCTTATTGTACGCCACGTGATGTACCATAAACAGGACATCAAGTGGACGATTTCCAATAAAAAACTGCACAAAACATCTGTTTATGACAAAAGATTGTCTTGCAAATGTTTTGTGCAGCTGAGTCTGTTCATTACTGATTACTCATTCGGGCATTCCGTATGCAACAGATAATTATTGGTAAGATTTTCCCTTTGCGGCAGCTTTTTTCGCGTCAAAATCCTTATCAAAATCTCTTGCGATCGCCTTCTCCGGGTTCTGATGCTTTTCTTTTTCTGCCCCTAAAAATTCTCTGTCCTTTGTTCTGAGGTATATCCTTTTTGTACAAGCGAAGATGCCTTCAGGCCTGCCGCAATGAACCAACACATGATTTCCTTTTTTCTCTTATAAGCGGGCTTGTTGCCTCCTGATTGTGGAATCTACTTGCATTTTAACAGGAGCTTGTTCCACTGTTCATCCACATACCTTTGGGCTTCTTCAATCATCCATTCATTTCCTTCCTTGAACATGTGCTTGAATCTGTTTTGCTTTCTAAGAAATACTTCAATGGGAAGTTTTTTCTTCGGCTCATATGTCAGATGCCACTGTCCTTCTACAATTTCGTACATAGGCCATACACATGTATCAACGGCCAGTTTACAGATTTCAGCTATCTCTGATGTTTCGTATCCCCATCCCCTCGGGCAAGGAGAAAGTATGTTAAGAAAGCAAGGTCCCTCTGTATAAATTGCCTTATGAGCCTTTTCATGCAAATCTTTAAAGTTTCCGATAAATGTTGTTTGTGCAGCATATGGTATGTTATGTGCTGCAATTATTTCAGTAAGATTCTTCTTGTTCTGATCTTTTCCGGATGTTAACCTTCCCACCGGTGAGGTTGTTGCATCTGCAAATCTGGGAGTTGAAGAAGATCTCTGAACACCTGTATTCATATAGGCTTCATTGTCATAGCATACATATACCATGTCGTGACCTCTTTCCATTGCTCCCGAAAGGGACTGAAGTCCGATATCGTAAGTCCCTCCGTCACCGCCAAAAGTTATGAACTTGAAATTATCTTTTATTTTACCTTTTTTCTTAAGAACGTTGTATGCTGCTTCCACGCCTGAACATGTTGCGGCGCTATTTTCAAAGGCACTGTGAATATAGCTGTCATAGTATGCCGTATTAGGATACATGAACGTGGAAACCTCAAGGCAGCTTGTTGCATTTATGATAACCGCTTTATCTTCAGGATTTAACGCTCTCAGCACGCCTCTTACGGCAATACCCGCACCACAACCGGCACAAAGCCTGTGACCGGCAGCCAGTCTCTCCGGTTTTTCCAATTCCTTTTTTAAATCATATGCCATAGTTTTCTCACCTCGTTTAAATCAAAGCTTACTCGTCGTACTTCTTGTGGTCAAATCCATGTTCACCATATCTGCTGTCTCTTACACCAACGTATCTGTAGATATCGCCCGGCTTATTAGTATCATAGATAATAAACAGATCGTTATAAATTTCATAGAAATCCTCAACTGTAATATCTCTGCCGCCGAGTCCGTAGATATAGTTTATGGCATATGGTCTGTTTGGAAGATCGTAAAGTGAATTTCTCGCTTCACTGAAAAGAGGACCGCCACTGTTTGAAAAGCATTCCGCCTTATCCATGATTGCCACTGCCTTAACCTTGCACATTGCTTCTGCAAGAGGCTGTCTTGGGAAAGGCCTGAAAACTCTAAGTTTAATCAGCCCAACCTTCTTGCCTTCCATTCTCAATCTGTCTACAGCTTCTTTGCCGGTTCCTGCACTTGAACCGATAATTACAATAGCTACTTCTGCATCGTCCATCATATATTCTTCAAAGAAGCCATATTTCCTTCCTGTCAATGCTTCGAATCTCTCAGCAACATCCATAATAACAGGCATGGAATCCTTCATTGCCTGTGCCTGATCTCTCTTTACTTCCATATAATATGGAGATGTTCCATAAGGGCCTACTGCCAGAGGGTTTTCATGCTTCAAAAGATAGTTCTCCGGCCTGAATTCTCCGACAAAGTTTTTCACCTCTTCATCTTCAAGCAATTCAATATTTGATACACCATGACTTGTAATGAATCCGTCCTGACATACCATAATAGGCAATCTCATTTCTTCAGAAATCGGCATTGCCTGAATAAAGTTGTCATATACTTCCTGATTTGACTCCGCATAAATCTGAATCCAGCCGGAGTCTCTTGCACCCATGGTATCTGAGTGGTCATTATTTATATTGATAGGGCCTGTTAAAGCTCTATTTACTACAGCCATGGTAATTGGCAATCTCGATGATGCTGCTACATATAAAAGTTCCCACATATATGCAAGCCCTGCTGAAGAAGTTGCAGTTACAGCTCTTGCGCCGGCAGCTGATGCACCAATGCACACAGACATTGCACTGTGTTCCGATTCTACAGCAACAAACTCTGTATCAACCTTTCCGTCAGCGATAAATTTTGAAAAATACTGAGGAATTTCTGTAGAAGGCGTAATAGGGAATGCACCCATTACATCCGGATTTATCTGTCTCATAGCCTCTGCTACGGCTTCATTTCCTGACATTCTGTCTCTTCTTGACATTACTTATCCTCCTTTACCATTTCTATAGCTTTGAAAGGACAAACTTTTGCACATATGCCGCAGCCTTTGCAGTGAACCAGGTCGAAATCACGTCTCTTGTGATTTTTTACCGGGATGGAACTGTCAGGGCAATATAAAACGCATAGCATGCATTGCTTGCAGTCATCTTCTTTAAATACAGGAGTCATTACTCTCCAGTCACCTGTTTCAACAAGCAGTGAAGTTGCAGGCTCATAAATTTCTGCGCCTGTAGTTATCTCCTGCCATGTTATTTTTTCATTTATATCTTTGGCTTTAGTGATCATTCTCCTGCCTCAACCTCCTCCATAGCTTTAACTACAGCCTTCATATTTCCTTCAATTACGCTTTCTTTGCCTGCAAATTTGTGCTCAAAGGATTCGCGCATGTTATTCACAAATTCATTTGCGTCTATAACCTTACTTACTTTTACAATTGCACCAAGCATAGGCATGTTAGGGAAATTCTTCCCCAGGCACTCAATGGAAATGCTTTCTGCATCAACTGTACAAATACGCCCCTTATAACCGTTAAGCAACGGCCTTAAGGCTTCAGGACTTCTCTTGCTGTTGACGATCAGAGCTCCATCCTTTTTAATTCCCTTAGCTACGTCAACAGACTTCAACAAGGTTTCATCAACAACAACAACATAGTTCGGTGTGTATATATTTGAATGTACCTTACAAGGCTTGTCTGTAATTCTGTTATATGCGGTAATAGGTGCACCCTGCCTTTCCGGACCATATTCAGGGAAACCCTGAACATACTTGCCTGCCGTAAAAGCTATATCTGCAAGCATCAGGCATGCAGTTTTCGCACCTTGTCCACCTCTTCCGTGCCATCTTATTTCAACTGCTCCATTGATTTTGTTCGACATTGCTCCTCCTGTACTAAAAATATTACTTGCAACACAATACGAGCGACATTATATCACTTTTGTTGTATTTAGTCAAACAATCTTTATTTTTTTTGTTTTCAAAAACAATTATATTATCGGCCTTTTTACCTTTTTTGGTGCGTCAATGATACTGCCGGGCATTTTGATTGGGCAGTGGGGTAGTATTCCGCACATGGAAACCACATTTCTCTGAATTTCTGTTACTTCTCATATTTTCTTATTTAAGCTTTCGTTTTTACTCTCCGGTCTTAATATCTAAAAGCACAAAAGCCCTTGGACTTCCAAGGGCTTTTTTATTATATGTTGTTATTCAGCCGTCCGGGGTCTCAAATTCACCTCGTAAATTTGCCCCTTCGGCAAAATGCATACCGGCGATTCCCGCATCGTCTGTGGCTTACAGCAACCTGGTTTGCTATTCCCACTCGTTGCAGATATCTTTTACTTAAACAAATACGTTTAGTGAATATGATACCTGCTATTCTGATTATTTTGATTGTCCATATTATCATAGCTATACGATGGATGCTTATCAAAATCTTATCAGCGGTGATAAATGATTGGGAGCAGTTCGAGGTAATTGTTCCGGGTGGTTGTTACCTTGATATAATTATTATACGCAAAACGAGAAAAAATCAAGATGCTGTGGAACTTTTGATGTGAGGATCTTCGCCGGATAGGATAAAAGGCTCCCGCCGAGATGGCAGGAGCCTTACTTTCTTTTCAAGCGTAATGATCAGTTAGACAAATTGGAATTTGTTTATCTTATGCTGGTGGTGCTATCGGATGTGGGTTTCCTGCTGCAACAGTTGCAAAGATGACACATCAGATATTCCTGAAACACATTACCAAATGTTCTTATTGGTTCTTTATCTCTCGCTTTCTATCTGGAACAATCTGTTCCCGATAGCTTTATTATACTCATTTTTTTCGAAAAGTTCAATAGGGTTCACACAAATGTCAAAAGAGGTGATGCCTACAGACATCACCTCTTTGTTTCGTAAGCCTCACTATAGATATCATTAATCAGCGAGGTCACATATTTTTTCGTGCTCAAGACCTGCCTTCAAAACATCCATATGGCAAGCTGCATTCAGATCAGGCTTGTCAATGGCTTCAAGCGTCACCTTCTGGTTTTCGTTTTGCAGGTACTGATAGAAAAGCATGGCGTGGTCACGCTCTTCCTGAGCCTGAATTTTATACCAGTTGGCAAAGCCGCCAAGCCCGACTCCCACGAAATAGTTTGAAAAATTGAGATAAAGGTATGCGGAATAGAATTCCTTATTTATATGTTGATTGATTCTTAGTAATTTTCCGCACGCACTTCGAAGAATGCCTGAGGATGCTTGCAGACAGGGCAGATCTCAGGAGCCTTGGTTCCTACTACGATATGTCCGCAGTTACGGCACTCCCAGATGGTAACGCCGCTCTTCTCAAACACCTGCATGGCCTCCACGTTGCTCAAAAGCTTGCGGTAGCGCTCCTCGTGCATCTTCTCAATGGCAGCTACGCCACGGAACTGTTCAGCCAGATCATGGAATCCCTCCTCATCAGCTTCACGAGCCATGCGGTCATACATATCCGTCCACTCGGCGTTCTCACCTTCAGCAGCATGGAGCAGGTTCTCGGCAGTATCGCCTAGCTCGCCCAGAGCTTTGAACCACAACTTGGCGTGCTCCATCTCGTTCTGTGCAGTATGCAGGAACAGAGCAGCAATCTGCTCGTAACCGGCTTTCTTGGCTACTGAAGCAAAGTAAGTATATTTGTTGCGTGCCTGAGATTCGCCAGCAAAGGCTTCCCACAGATTTTTCTCGGTTTTGGTGCCTGCATAGGGATTCTTTGCAGGAGCCGCAGCATCCTCAATCTTCACAAACTTGTTGGCAGGCTGCTTACAGATGGGGCACTTAAAATCAGGTGTCATAGGGCCTTCGTGAATGTAACCGCAGACTGTGCATTTCCATTTTTCCATTTTCTTTTCCTCCGTTTTTTCATTGAATTGAATGTTTTTTAACAGGGATTCCACAGCATCCACAGGAATGCCGGGATACGTTTTAATACTTTCCAGAAACGATCTGGTGTTGCTGCTCTGAGGCAGCATAAAGCCGGCTTCCCTGCACAGATCCTCAGCCATCAGGCGAGAGGATTTTTCCACAGCGACGCTCAAGACATCAGGAAGCTGCGAAGCAATGTTCTCTGCATTGGCTTTGCTTTGAACTAAGCCACGAAGTGCTTCGACAACTTTTTCTTCTTTCGGCTGCTGCGGCGGCAGTTCTTTTGGAACCATAGAGATTGCAGAGGATGGACAGGCTTCGGCACAGGCACCGCAGCCGATACACTTTTCAGGATCAATGATGCTGTTCTCTGTATCAGTCGCTCCGGTTGGGCAGACATAGAGGCAAAGGCAATCCTTGGTACATAAGCGAAGATTTCTTACTGCATATTTTTCAGCCATAGTTATGCCCTCCCTTCCATTTTTTCAAATTTCCAACTGGGAACCTTACACACCGGACATAGCTCCGGAGCTATGTCACCAACATAGACAAAACCACAGACCGTGCAAACCCAGACACCGGTGTTTTCCAACATCTTGTCTCCCTCAGATTCATATCGAGTCAGCAGAGATTGGAGCATTCGGGTAACCTTTTCACTCCACACCTGACAGCGCAGACCACCCCGATCAGGCTTTTCACCGGCTATAGCATTGCCATAGGGATACCCTACAGACAAATCCTTGTCAATGAGTTCCAGCAGTTTGGCTGTGCTGGCCTCCTCGACGGGCGCAGCCTTGCTTCTGAAGAACTCTGCCAGTTTTCTGAAATCATCTGCCTGCTGGGGCAGATACTGCTTTTCGCAGCCACGGGCCAGAT
Organism: Firmicutes bacterium UBA1702; assembly: GCA_002320005.1. Taxonomy (GTDB): domain Bacteria; phylum Bacillota; class Clostridia; order Peptostreptococcales; family Anaerovoracaceae; genus Fimisoma. The sequence continues at coordinate 7,612 of DCJK01000047.1, read as the reverse complement.
TGGAGCAGATGATGCTCATTTCCATGGGAGAGAGTTCCTTGTCCACATGGGGCTTTTCAAGGACCTCCTGGGACGCTGTTTTTTCTTCTTTGGGTTTGAAAGCGTCTTTGCCTGCTTTACAGACAGGACACTTCCAATCGGCAGGTAGGTCTTCCCACTTGCCACCGACAGCTTCATCGTGAATATATCCACAAATGCCGCAAACATATTGTTTCATAGGTTTTACCTCCTCCTTTATCTATATTTTATCAAATCACGACACATATTCCGTGACTTAATCACCTATTTCAGTCGCAGGAGTGATGGCCGCAGCCGTGGGAACCGCAAGAGTGACCTTCCCCATGGTGGTCGTGATGATCACACCGGACATTGGGGTTGAAGTCCAGCTCGCCTGCTGCCAGTGCTTCTGCTGCTGCATCAGCGTTGCCGGAAACACCACCATAAAGCCGGATACCCACATCGCTCAGTGCCATCTGGGCACCGCCGCCAATACCGCCGCAGATCAGGGCATCCACCTTCAGTGCACTCAGGACGCCTGCCAGTGCACCATGTCCGCTGCCGCCAGCATCCACAACCTCAGACGAAATGATTTTTCCATCTTCCACATCGTAGATTTTAAACTGTTCGGTGTGACCGAAGTGCTGAAAGATTTCTCCGTTTTCATAAGTGACTGCAATTCTCATAATATTATCTCCTTTCGGTTTTTCGTGCATCGGATGGATTTTTTGCTGATAGCAATTTTTGCACCCGTAGGCTGCGCTGTTTCCGCTGCAGAGTGTAAAATCCCCTCCCTCGATTCGCAGAGGAAGTCCCTCAACCAGCGCATCGGCCAGTTTTTTGCGGGCAGCTGCATAAATCTGCTGAACCGTTGTTCTGGCAATACGCATATATTCTCCGCATTGCTCCTGAGAAAAACCTTCACGGTCAATCAGGCGAATGGATTCATACTCATCCAAATTCAGGACAATGGGAGTCAGTTCCTCGCCGCCACGAACCGGAACAAAACCATCATTATCCGGCAAACAACAAACTTTTCTGCATTTTCTCGGTCTTGGCATAGATTCACCTCCATATTATTTGCGGCATATGCCATTTATACAACCATTGTACATCTCCTTTTCCTATATGTCAACGGAGTTATTGACATATGCCACAAATTGTTTTATACTATGTATATTCAAGGAGGTGTATCCATGGATTTTTCATCCTATTTTCCAATTTGGAACAAACTGACACCGACCCAGCAGCAGATTTTGGAGCAAAATACAGTTTTACGAAAAGTGGACAAAGGGACTGTGATTCACAACGGAACTGTGGAGTGTACCGGTCTTCTGCTGGTAAGAAGCGGACAGCTTCGTGCCTATATTCTTTCCGATGAAGGACGAGAGATTAGCCTCTATCGTTTGTTTGATCGGGATATTTGCCTGTTTTCCGCCTCCTGTATGATGAACAGCATTCAGTTTGAGATCACCGTTGAGGCGCAGAAGGATACCACGATGTGGGTTATTTCTGCTGACACTTATCAGCGCATTATGAAAGAGTCTGCTGTGGTAGCTAATTTTACCAACGAAATTATGGCTACCCGTTTTTCTGAGGTTATGTGGCTCATGGAGCAGATCATGTGGAAAAGCTTTGATAAAAGGCTGGCAGAATTTCTTCTGGAGGAATGCAGCTTAGAGGAAACAAACATCCTCAAGATTACCCATGAAACCATTGCGGGCCACATGGGTACCGCCCGTGAGGTAGTTACCCGAATGCTTCGCTATTTCCAGAACGAGGGTATGGTCAGGCTGAGTCGTGGAACAGTGGAGGTTACAGACAAAATCAGACTGGAACAATTGCAAAATGATTAAGCAAAAAGGACATCTGCTTGCTATTAGTTGCAAGCAGATGTCCTGATTTTATGCTCGATCCATTCCGCAGGCCGTAGCCGATTCAATGAGACAGCGATCATTGGTCACAGCATCATAGAACCGGAAGCCGCCGGAGAAGTTATAGCAGTCAAAGCCGTTTCCGGCCAGGATACGACAGGCAATGTAGCTGCGCAGACCGCTCTGACAGATGACGTAGACAGGCTTACGCTTGTCCAGCTCATCCAGCCGCTCCCGCAGCTCGTCCACCGGGATGTTAAAGAAGCCGTCAATGTGTCCGTGTGCGAATTCTTCCACAGTGCGGGTGTCCAACAGAGTTACGCTTCCGTCACGAGGAAGACGATCTGCATCTTCCAGATGCCATTGTTTCAGAACACCGTTTGCGATATTCTCAACCATAAAGCCAGCCATATTTACCGGGTCTTTCGCAGAGGAATAAGGCGGTGCGTAGGCCAGATCCAGATCCTTCAGTTCCGTGGCTTTCATTCCTGCCCGTATAGCGGTGGCCAGCACATCAATGCGCTTATCCACACCTTCATAGCCTACGATCTGCGCACCCAGCAGGCGATAAGTCGCCTTTTCAAAGACCACCTTCATTGTCATGACTTTCCCGCCGGGGTAGTAACCTGCATGGCTCATGGGCGACAGGATAACCGTATCAACATCCAGCCCTGTTTTTCTGGCGTTGGTCTCATTTACGCCGGTAGTAGCGGCAGTCATGCCAAAGATCTTGATGACACTGCTGCCTTGGGAGCCGGTATAATGGCTGTCTCCGCCACAGATGTTGTCCGCAGCGATTCGTCCCTGTTTATTGGCAGGGCCAGCCAAAGAAATCAGAGCATCCTGCCCGGTGACGAAGTGCTTCACCTGCACCGCATCGCCCACGGCATAGATGTCGGAAATGGAGGTTTCCATTCGGTCATTGACCACAATACTTTCTTTAATGCCCAGTTCCAACCCGGCATCCTTTGCAAGGGTGGTTTCGGGAGAAACACCAATGGCCAGGATTACCATATCCGCGTGGAGAGGCTGTTCGTCTTTCAGCAGCACATCCACGCCGCCGTCCCTTTCCTCAAACCCTTCTACGGTATGACCAAGTGCCAGCTTTACACCGTGCTTGCGCATTTCATTATGGATGAAAGAAGCCATATCGGCATCAAAGGGATTCATAAGCTGTTTTGGACGCTGGACAATGGTGACATCCATCCCCAGCTCTCGCAGGTTTTCTGCCAGCTCCAATCCAATGAAGCCACCGCCTGCCAGCACAACAGACTTGGGATGGTTTGCATGGATGTAATCCTTGATGCAGAAGGTATCTTCAACAGTGCGCAGGGTAAACAGCTTATCAAGACCTACACCGGGAAGCCGGGGCTGGGTAGGCTTGGCTCCGGGAGAGAGAATCAGCTTGTCATAGCTCTCCTCGAACTCCTCACCGGTTTCCAGATTTTTCACGGTAACTTCTTTTTTTTCGGGATGGATAGCCGTGACCTCATGGCGCACCTTCATGTTTACATGGAACCGGGAGAAGAAGCTTTCCGGGGTCTGTAGGGTCAGATCCGACCGATCGGTAATCACATCACCGATATAGTATGGCAGACCACAGTTGGCATAGGAGATATACCCCGAGCGCTCAAAAACTACGATTTCTGCCTGCTCATTCAGTCTGCGAATACGGGCGGCAGCGGTAGCACCGCCTGCCACACCGCCCACAATGACAACTTTCATATTATCGTTCCACCTTTCCTGCATAAGCGGAAATTCCGCCTATGTTTTTCACGTTGGTATAACCCATCTGCTTCAAAATAGCAGCTGCCTGACGGCTTCTTGCACCACTGAGACAGTGTACAAAGATGGGGGTAGCTTTATTGTCAATCATGCCAGCCACTTTGTCAATGGACTGCAAAGGAACATTTTTACTGCCGGGGATATGCCCCTGCCGGTATTCGTCGGGTGTGCGAACGTCCAGCAGGACTGCGCCATCCGTAGTGCTATATTCTTTGACACCCTGATTGATGTCAGGGCCTTTCAGGAAATCGAAGAATCTCATCTTTGCACCTCCTTACAGCATGGCGAGAATCTGAGCCTTAGGTCTGGCACCGGTGACTTGATTGACAATCTTTCCGTTCTTCATAACCACCAGAGTGGGTATGCTCATCACACCGAACTGCATAGCCAGTTCCTGTTCCTCATCCACATTAATTTTAACAACCTTGATATCGGAGCGCTCCTTGGCAATCTCCTCTACCAGAGGAACTACCATGCGGCAAGGACCACACCAGGGAGCCCAGAAATCCATCAGGACGGGCTTGTCCGAGTTCAAAACCTCTTGATTGAAATTGTTTTTATTAACACTGATAGCAGACATATTTAAGTCCTCCTGTTTTCTTTTTTATGGCTTTATTATATCCAGTAGTCGTTCCTTGTTCTGTGACTTTATCACTTATCGCCGGTGACTGTTTCACCGGGCCAACTATTAATTCCGCCGATCTCAATGATATTGGTGTAGCCCAGTTTCACCAGTTTTTCAGATGCCTGCTTACTCCGATTACCGCTGCGGCAGTATACCAGAATCAGCTGATCTTTATCCGGCAGTTCAGAGATATCCTCTGTGCCAATGGATTCGTTGGCAATATTGATAGCACCGGGAATATGCTTTTCGCTATATTCCTGAGCAGTACGAACATCGAGGATGATGTATCCGGTTTCCTCCTCCATCATCGTAATAGCTTCCTCCATAGTAATCTGTCGATAGGTTTTTTCAGCGGATTGCGTTGCACAACCAGAGAGAAGCAGTAAAGTCATTAAAATGGGAATGATTCTTTTCATGTGTATACCTCCATATTTTGAAGATAGGGCAGCCGTTTCCAGCTGCCCTGTTTCCTTTTTTATGTTCTTGCCATTCCGTCTACACTGAGCACAACGCCCGTGATATAGGATGCTTCGTCAGATGCCAGGAACACAAATGCATTGGCAATATCCTCCGGCTGACCCAGGCGGCGCAGAGGGATCTGCTTGATGAGCGGATCAATTACTTCCTTGGGAACAGCCTTCATCATATCGGTCAGGGTAATACCGGGAGCGACTGCATTCACTCGAATACCCTTCGGACCCAATTCTCGGGCAAGGGAAACCGTCAGGCCATTGACAGCAAATTTGGATGCGGGATAAGCAAAGCCACTGGGCTGGCCGTAAATGCTGACCATTGAGGAGGTGGAGAGAATAACACCTTGACCTTTTGCAATCATGCACTCACTGGCGGCTCTTGTAGCATTGAACACGCCTTTTACATTCAGATCCATAACCTTATCAAAGGTTTCCTCCGTATACTCGGTAAAGGGAGTGCTTTCGGATACACCGGCATTGTTCACCAGAATATCAATGCAACCGTATTTTGAGGCAGCTTCTCGGAACGCATTGCGGACAGATTCCAAATTGGACAGGTTAGGACTGATTCCCGCAACTGTTGCATCAGGGTACTTTTCTTTAAGCTGCGCAACCGCTTTGTCAGCAGAACCTTGTGAGCTTGCGGTCAGGATTACCGTAGCACCTTCCTTCAAAAATTTGTCTGCGGTAGCGTAGCCAATGCCACGGCTGCCTCCGGTGATGATTGCAACTTTATCTTTCAGTCTCATAAGAATACCTCCTTGTGTTTTGTATTTGTAGTATAACCTGTTTCGGAGGCGCTCTCCGTGATAAAATCACATTTTTCCAAGAAGGAATGATAGAAAAATCATGCCCGTGCATAAATAAAAAGTCACAGTCACGCTCCGATTTGAAGTGTAGACTGTGGTTTTTATTTTACAGGTTCTGCACTTTCAGCCATCTTGATGATTTCGGAATCATCAATTTTGCTTGGAGTGTATTCCAGAACATAAGTGACTTCCGGAGAATAAGTCCAACAGAGAAATGCCGTGTCATCTTTCTTGTAAAGAGCGCCCGGCCAGCCCTGAATCATCATTTCCTCACAGCTGTCCATACTGTCAACCGAGAAAAGCGCTCCCAGGGCTTCCGTATGTAATCCGGTGATTTCTTTCGGGTCTCCTTCGTAAAATGTGGTTTTCAGGATACGGTAGTAGATATTGTTATCCTTGCCTGTTATTATACACAAGAAAACAATTGTGTCAAATTGGTGGCTTCGTGTTCGGCCAAGTAAGCAAATTCCCTTCGCAATACAGCAAATTGCTCTACTGCGAAGGGGATTGTTTATCCGTATCTCAAACTCGAATCTGCTCGTTCAATAAATATATCCGTTTATTTATGTAGCATCTTCCACTTGAGAGGTAATCTCTCTACCATCCTGGAATGTAAACACAACACGCTTATCGTGATCAACAGTAACCTTTTCAATAGCCTCAAGCCAAATGCGAGGATCAAACTCTTTCAGTTCTTCGCTCTCTATGATTTTTCGCATAATCTCTATACGCCTTCCGGCGCTCTGCGCTATACGGTGCCGTCAGCCGGATGCTGATTCTACTTTTATCGATCTCGAACCGCAGGCCGCCTTGCTCATCATCGTCGGTTTGCTGGCACAGCTCCGGAAATTGGGCGGCATAGGTCAGTAACCGCTTTTTCAATTTTGTGTCGTGGGTGTAGATCTCTGCGGTGGGATCTTTAGCATTGCAATATACCTCAGTGACTTTCTGCTTCTTAGTAAGTCCTGTTTTCATGAAATACCTCCTAAAATGGGGAATTTTTCCCGGCTCTTGAACCGGGAAAGTGGGTGGATTTTCCAATGGGAAGTGTCCAAACGATATAGGCATCGTTTGAAACACTCCCATCGGATTTTTGGCGTTTTTTCCGGCTCTTGATGTTATCGCTCGTAATCCTTGCTTTTGGGTTTCTTTTGCGGCAGAGGCTTGTCTGCGGGGATCGTATCATACATGATGTCCTTCTCCTGCTTCTTGAATTTTTCTAGAATACTATCGATGAATTCCTTGACCGCTTTCGGCGCAGCCTTTAACGCATCCAGATACGGCTTGCATTTTTCCTTCAGTTCAGCCAATGCCGTTTTGAGCCGGGACACTTCCGATTCCAGCGACCATATTCTGTTGGACAACCTTCTGTTTTCTTCCTTCAGCTTTTTTACTTCTGCAACAGCGGAATAGCTTTGCTTGGCCAGGGTGGTCAGCTTTTCGTAGGCCTCTGCAGACACGGTGTACTTGCCCATGATGGTCTTTTTGCCGGGGCTATCGATCTCACCGAAGGTCATAAACGCTTTGTGGTTGTCTGCATAGGTAACCTGCTCACCGGCGATTTTGCTTTGCAGATCGGACAAGCGCTTTTCGTCTTGCTTGACCTTATATTCCAGCGAAGTGAGGTGTTCGGCGGTACTGCCGCGTTCACCACGGCTAAAGCCTTCGAATCCAGCACCGGACATATGCTCAAAGAATTTGTCCTGGAGAACGCTGTAGGAAGCGTGGTAGACTTGCTTTCCTTTGCTGTTGAGGATGGGGTTGCCATCCTCGTCTACGGCCTTTTCAGACTTCCATTTCTTTGAATGGCTCACTTGATGGATGACCTCTTTGACCTTACCGACGAGTTCGGGATCTTTGCACCGCTTCGTCCAGTGCACCTCTTTGTCTACCACCGGCAATGCCATGATGTGCAGATGATAGTGGTAGACCGGCCTGCCGTACTTTTCGGTCATGGCAATATTCAGTTCGTCAGCGTGCATGACAGCGGCGATGATATTGTCTTTACCATAAAGGTTTTCGGCAAATCATAACTACCGGCTCAGCCGG